>CAZGMB010000010.1:0-113234 GCA_964526715.1 uncultured Aureispira sp.
TAACTTGATTTCGTGATCACGTAACTTGATTTCGTGATCACGTAACTTGATTTCGTGATCACGTAACTTGATTTCGCGATCACGTAACTTGATTTCGTGATCGCGTAACTTGATTTCGTGATCGCGTAATTTGATTTCGTGATCGCGTAACTTGATTTCGTGATCACGTAACTTGATTTCGTGATCGCGTAACTTGATTCAAAATTTATTGAAATCAATAAATATATCCTTATAGATTTCTAAAGATCCTATCTAAAATATTCAAAAAGGAGTCGGAAGATTTTTTCACACCATATTTAATAAATGATTAACTTCGCATTCATTTATATGGTTGAGTTGGTGTAGATGGTTGAGTAGGTTGAGTTGGTGTATCGTGTGTAGATGGTTGAGAAGGTTTACTCGTGAAGAAATTTCCTTACCTCGAAATCAATAAATTTGACCATATAAAATTGATTATATATATTACACCAAATAAGCTCTAAAAAATAGCACCTATGCGCAAGATCAATCTCAATATCACCATAAACGCTTCCAGAGAACAAGTATGGAAAGCCATCACAGGTGCAGAATATTACAATCATTGGACAAGGGTATTTACATCTACTTCATTTTTTAAAGGCGGCTGGAATACCGGAGACACCATAAGGTTTTTAGCCTATAATAAAGAAGGCAATGTTGACGGAATGGTTTCTGAAATCGCTGAGTCGAATTATCCCAGTTTTATTTCGATCAAACATTTGGGTTATATTTACCATGGAGTAGATGATACCACAAGCGATGAAATCAAAAGTTGGGCACCGGCTTACGAAAATTATACGTTGACTTCATTGAGTAATGAGGAAACTATATTTTCATTAGATATGGATGTCACCGATGATTACTACGATATGTTTATGGATTTATGGCCCAAAGCCATGTCAGCCCTAAAAACTACAGCCGAAAACATCAAACCACAAAGTATCTATCCATGTTTGTGGTTCCATACCGAAGCCCACGAAGCGGCAGATTTTTATATTAAAGTGTTCCACCAAAGCAGGTTGTTAGAAAGGAATGGATTCGTTTCCACCTTTGAGCTTTCGGGCAGTAAGTTTATGGCTATGAATGGTGGACCTACCTATAGTGTAAATCCTGCTGTATCCTATTATGTCTATTGTGGACATGTTGCTGAAATCGAAAGAATGTATAACCTTTTATCAGAAGGTGGACATCAAATCATGCCATTGGGTAAGTATGCCTGGTCTGAAAAATATGCATGGGTCATGGATAAATATGGAGTAAACTGGCAATTGGACATAGATTATATAAACCATAGTCAAAAGATCGTCCCTACCCTACTTTTTGCCAATCATAAAAAGAATGATGTCAAGTCTGCCATTCAGTACTATACCTCCATATTTGCCCCATCTACTATATTGGTAGAAGCTCCTTTTGCACCCGAAGCTAACATGCCCGCTGAAAGCCTTCTTTTTGCCCAATTTAAAATTAATGGTGTCGTATTTAATGCCATGAGCAACATTATGCCAAGCGAAGATGACTTTACTCCTGGAAATTCTTTCGTAGTCGAGTGTAACAATCAAGACGAAATCGATCACTTTTGGGAGCAATTAGGCCATGAAGGCCGATATGATCGTTGCGGCTGGCTTGCCGACAAATTTGGAGTTTCATGGCAAGTCATTCCTGATTATCTCTCGAAATTAGTAGCAGACCCTGAAAAAGGTCCTATCGCTATCCAAGCATTTATGAAAATGCAGAAGTTTGAATTGGATTTGTTGCCTAGGATAGGTTGATTTTGAGATGGTTGAGTTGGTTTAGTTGGTTTAGTTGGTGTAGATGTGTAGTTGGATGAGATGTGTAGATGGTTGAGATGGTTTAGTTGGTTTAGTTGGTGGAGTTGGTTGGTGGAGATGGTTTAGTTGGTTGAGATATGTAGTTGGTTGAGATGGTTTAGATGGTGGAGATGGTGGAGATGGTTTAGAAGGTTTAGTTGGTGGAGTTGGTTTAGTTGGTTGAGATGTGTAGTTGGTTGAGATGGTTTAGATGGTGGAGTTGGTTTAGTTGGTGGAGTTGGTTTAGTTGGTTGAGATGTATAGATGGTTGAGTTGGTTTAGTTGGTGGAGTTGGTTTAGTTGGTGGAGTTGGTTTAGTTGGTTTAGTTGGTGGAGTTGGTTTAGATGGTGGAGTTGGTTTAGATGGTGGAGTTGGTTGGTGGAGTTGGTTTAGTTGGTGATTGAGCGGAGTCGAAAACACATTTTACAACGGAATCTACTTCTGGTGATTGAGCGGAGTCGAAATCACACTTTAGAATCACACTTTACAGATGAATCTAAATCACATTACTAAAAACACATATCCTTAAAAATATCTAGACATTTGGGTTTGCATTTCTTGTGCTTTAGCTTTTATTTTTTCCTGATAGTCCCATCCATTACCGGCGTAGATGATTTCTCGGGAAGAGTTGATTAATAAACCCATTTCTGTATTGGCTCCGTGGTTCATTACAGCGTTCAAATCGCCGCCTTGTGCACCTACTCCAGGTACTAGAAAAAAATAATCGGTTGCTATTTCTCTGATTTCTTTTAATAACTCAGGGTGCGTGGCGCCAATGACATACATGAGATTTTCAGGTTTGCCCCATTGCTGTGATTTCTTAATGACTTCTTGATACAAAGTATTGCCGTTACTTAGAGCAAGCTTTTGAAAGTCTGCACTACCCACATTGGAAGTCAGCCCTAAAAGAATGACCCATTTGTCTTCAAATTCTAAAAAGGGTTCTACAGAGTCTATGCCCATGTACGGTGCCACTGTGACCGCATCAAAATCAAAATATTCAAAAAAGGTTTTGGCATACATTTTACTGGTATTGCCTATGTCTCCACGTTTGGCATCAGCAATAGTGAATATATTTTTGGGAATATACTTCATGGTCTTCTCTAGGGATATCCAACCACGAGGTCCGAGAGATTCATAAAATGCCAGATTGGGTTTATAGGCCACACATAAGTCTTTGGTGGCGTCAATGACTGCTTTGTTAAATTCAAAAATAGGGTCTTCGTAGTCTAGTAAATGTGGTGGTATCTTGCTTAAATCCGTATCTAAACCTACACACAATAAACTTTTCTTGTCATAGATTTCTTGTATCAAGGATGCTTTGTTCATGCCGCAAAATAACCATTTATAGCTTCTACACTCTGAATTTCAGGCAATCTAGACTTAATAGCTTGCTCTACTCCGGCCTTCATCGTCATAGCAGACATACTGCAATGTTCGCAATTTCCTATCCATTTTATCCTGACGATAAGGTCATCTGTGATTTCTACCAATTCTATATTGCCACCATCTACCGCCAAGTGTGGACGAATTTCATCCAAAGCGTGATTAACCCTATCAAATAATTCTTGTTGTGGTATCGTGATCATAATGCAAAAGTAAAAATATTGTTAAGTTAAAATCAAAAAATGAATAAAAAGTTTTCACATAGCTTCTTATGTTGTGAACAAAAAGTTAACGATTAAAAAACTCAGGAAACTTTTAAACCAAATTAAGTTTCCTAAGTTTACTTTTGCATGATGAATATTAAAGATACTTTATTTACCGCAGCGTTCGAGTTATTTCTGAAATATGGAATAAAAAGTGTCTCTATGGATGATATTTCCAAAAAACTTGGGATATCCAAAAAAACGATTTATACCTTTGTAGCCAATAAAGAATCGTTGATATCTGACATCGTCACTCGACATGTGGAGTCTGATGAAAAAGAAATTTTAAAGATCAAAGAAACTTCCAAAGATGCCATCGACGAAATGGTAAATATCAGTCAGCACGTACTCTCCTTTTTATGTGATATGACTCCTTCTTTGGTTTTTGATTTAAAAAAGTATCACCCTGAATTGTGGCATAAGATAGAAAATCAGCATTTTTTATTTATAGAAAACACCATACGCAACAATCTGATTCGCGGACAAAAAGAAGGCTTGTACAGAAAAAATTTTGATGCCAACATCGTATCAAAGCTATATGTGGCCAAATCAAACTGTATCGTGGACATAGATCATTTTCCCATCAATGTATTTGATAGAGTCACCTTATTTAAAGAAATGATTTCATATCACTTACATGGAGTATTATCAGTAGAAGGATTTCAATTATTTCAACAAAAACATAAAACCTTTTTCAATTTATGAGATCATATTTAATCATTGTTTGGGCCTTGCTCACATCAAGTGTGTATAGCCAACAAATCACCAAACTTTCATTGAATGATGCGGTAAGTATCGCTCTGAAAAATGCCATTGATATTCAAAACTTAAAGCTGGACGAAGAAATTCAACAAGCCCAAAATAATGAAATCAAAGGCACAGCTTTACCCCAGATTTCAGCAGACGGTCAGTTGACGTATTATACCAACGTACCACAAATTCCTTTTCCCACTTCTGATTTTTCTATTTATCAAGTGTTAGAAAAGGAAGGTGTCAGAGACAATAGTGGTAATCCCATTAACACCGGTAATGCTACTTTTGGAATTCAGGCGGTATCCTTTGTGGCCCCGTTAAATTACCAATATGGCATCGGAGTTCAGCAACTATTGTTCCAACCTGATGTCTTTGTAGCACTCAAAGCAAGACAATCGGTTTTAGATTTGGCTCGAGCCAATACGGAAGTAGCCGTAGAAAAGGTAAAAGAATCGGTTCAAAAGGCTTATTACTCTGTATTAATTGCCCAAAATCAAAAAACAGTACTAGATGCCACCATGCAAAGGCTAGAAAAACTGAGTTTTGAGATGAACCAAATGTATAAAAATGGATTTGCAGAAAAACTGGATATCGATAAACTAAGCGTGACACTCAACAATACCAAAACTGCCCAAAATCAAATCAATCATGGTATTACTATCAACTTTGCTGTATTGAAAAATGCCTTGGGTGTCTCCCAAAAGGATTCATTAGTACTTACTGATGTATTGGATGTACAAGCGCTTCAGGCCGAAGTAGTCAAACTCGACCAAAACATACGGTATGAAGATAGAAGTGAATATAGATTGCTAGGTGTGGCCAAAAAGCTACAGGAATTAGATATCAAAAGATTTAAAATGGCTTACTTACCTACAGTAGCCGCTTTTTATCAATTTCAAAGAAGTGGTCAAAAAAATGATATCTATGACGTCAACGGTTCAGGACCTTGGTTTGCGTTCAATACTGGATTGTTGGGATTGTCTGTGAAGCAACCAATCTATGATGGTGGACAGAAAAAAAATAAAATACAACAAGCAAAACTAAAACTTCAAAAAATCGAGAACAATGCCATACAGTTGACGCGATATATAGATTTAGAAAACAGTATTGCCAAAAATAGCTTGAGCAACGCATTACTAAACCTAGAAGTCCAAAAAAGAAATATGGAATTGGCACAAACGGTGATGAATAGCACTACCAAAAAATATCAGTCAGGTCTGGGTTCTAGCTTTGAAGTCATCCAAACAGACACCGAGTTACAAAGAGCCAATGGAAGTTACTTCCAAGCATTGTATGATGCATATGTGGCCAAAGTCAATTATTTAAAATCCATAGGTAAATTATAAATCAATCAAAACAAAATCATCCATATCATGAATGCAAAATTTAGTGTACTTATTATCATACTTTCTTTGATGAGTTGTGGTTCACAAACGGAAACAACCACTGGAATTGATGCAAAGTTGAAAGAACTCGAGAGCTTAAAAGCTGAAATGGCCACCCTCTCTGCCAAAATCAAAACGACTGAAGACGAAATCATAGCGCTTGACCCAAGTCGTGCTATCAAACCCAAGTTAGTCGTGACTTCTACGCTTTCTCCAGAAGGATTTAGTCATTTCATTGACTTACAAGGTGTAGTGAGTAGTAACAATATTTCTTACGTAGCGCCCAGAAATGGTATGGGTGGATATGTAAAACAATTGTATATCAAAGCAGGCCAACAAGTAAAAAAAGGTCAATTAATCATCAAATTGGACGATCAAGTACTGAGACAAGGGATAGAAACCACTAAAACTCAATTGGGACTGGCCAAAACTATTTATGAGCGTACCAAAAACCTTTGGGAACAAAACATAGGTACCGAAGTACAATTATTGTCTGCCAAGAACAATGTAGAAACTCTTGAAAACCAAATCAAGCTTCAAGAAGAACAATTAAAAACCTACTTGGTATATGCTGACCAAAGTGGTATTGCAGATATCGTCAATGTCAGAGTGGGAGAACTTTTCACTGGTATGGGCGCCACAGGGCCACAAATACAAATCGTAAACAATGCCAACTTATTGATCAATATTGAAATCCCTGAAAACTACACCGGTATCATCAAACCGGGTGCTAAGGTTATGGTAGAAGTGCCTTCCATCTCCAAAAAGTTTGAGACAACCATCGCTAGAATATCACAATCAATCAATGCAGCGTCACGTGGATTTACAGCGGAATGTAACATACCAAACTCAACAGGGCTAAAACCCAATATGTCGGCTTATACTAAAATATTGAACCACTCCAACACGAAAGCCATGGTAGTACCTGTAAATATTATCCAATCTGATGAAAAAGGAAAATATGTATACGCACTCCAAACTAAAGATGGAAAAAAGATTGCTACTAAAAAATCAGTAGTCATAGGTCAGCTTTATGATGACAATGTAGAAGTTTTGTCGGGATTAACTGCAGGTGATCAAATCATCATACAGGGTCATCAGAATCTATACGAAGGTCAGTTAATAGAAAACAATCAATAAAAGTCATCGATCACCATAAAATTTCAAAACAGTGTCCAATCATTTAAATAAAATACAACAGAAGTTTAAGGAATTTTGGCCATCAAGCTGGTCAGTGGACAACAGAACCACCATGTACATCATCACTTTGATGGTGACAGGATTTGGGATGTACATTTTTCTTACTTTACCCAAAGAGCAGTTTCCTGATATCGTAGTCCCTACTATTTCTGTGACTACCGTGTACGTTGGAAACTCACCTAGTGATATTGAAAACTTAGTCACTAGACCGATTGAAAAACAAATCAAGGGTATTTCTGGTGCCAAAGTTAATAAAATCAACTCTACTTCACAGACAGACTTCAGTTTGATCATCGTAGAGTTTGACACCGATATAAAACCCGAAATTGCTAAGCAAAAAGTTAAAGATGCCGTAGATAAGGCACAAACAGACTTGCCACAAGATCTTACCCAATTACCTAATGTACAGGAGTTTGCCTTTTCAGACATGCCGATCATGTTTGTAAACATCAGTGGTGATTATGACGGGTTGGCTTTGAAAGCTTACGCAGAAAAAATGCAAGACAGATTTGAAACCCTTTCTGAAGTAACCCGTGCGGAAATCGTGGGTGCCCCTGAAAGAGAGATTCAAATAAACGTCGATCCATTAAAAATGGAGCAAGCTTTGATCAGTTTTGATGATATAGCCAATGCCGTGGCTTATGAAAATATGGACATAAGTGGCGGTAAGATCAGTGTGGGAACTATGGATAGAACCCTAAGAATCAAAGGCCAAATACAAAATAGTACTGCACTCAATAATATCATCCTTAAAACACCAACAGGTGGCTCGGTGTACCTCCGCGAAATCGCAGAAATCAAAGATACGGTCAAACAAACCGAAAGTTATGCTAGATTGAACGGTAAAAACGTAGTTACTTTAAACATCGTAAAAAGACCCGGAGAAAACCTGATCAATTGTGCGACTAAAATCAAAGAGTTAGTAGCTGAAATGCAAGTGGATGAATTGCCCAAGGATCTCAAAGTGGTAGTGACAGGAGACCAAAGTAAACAAGCGGCAACATCTTTTGAAGAATTGGTAAACACGATCATCATAGGATTTTTATTGGTCTTGTTGATTTTGATGTTTTTTATGGGTGTCACCAATGCCTTTTTTGTGGCACTCAGTGTACCGTTAAGTGTATTTGTGGCCTTTTTGTTTTTGCCTTTTGCAGAGCTGATTGTTGGGTCTGACATTACCTTAAATTTCATTGTACTTTTTGCCTTGTTGTTTGGGTTGGGAATCATAGTAGATGATGCCATTGTTGTGGTAGAAAATACACACCGACTCTATGAAAATGGAAGAATTCCCATCTTAAAAGCAGCTAAAGCAGCAGCAGGAGAAGTATTCATACCTGTATTGGCCGGAACCCTAACGATTATTGCGCCATTCTTTCCCTTGATATTTTGGAAAGGAATCATTGGAAAATTTATGATCTATTTGCCCGTGATGTTGATATTTACCTTATTCGCATCGCTGATCGTGGCATTTATCATGAACCCGGTTTTTGCGGTCAGCTTCATGAAACCTGAAGGTAAAGAGTTGGACCCACCTAAATCATCCATCTTTAAAAAGTGGTGGTTTTGGTTGTGTGTGGGATTAGGTATACTTTTCCACCTTACAGGCAGCCCAGGAAAAGGTAACTTTCTATTATTATTTTCGGTATTGACTATTATTCATATTTATCTTGTTCAGGATGTGATATATTATTTCCAAGAAAAAATATTGCCTAACTTGATGAACCAATATGAACAATTTTTAAGGTGGTTGCTTCGTGGCAGACGCCCTATCGTTGCCTTTATCAGTACTTTTGTTTTATTTGGTATATCTTTGATGTTATTGATTGCAAGAAAGCCTGACTTTCCATTTTTCCCGAGCGGTCAGCCCAATATGATCTATGTTTATCTCAAAATGCCTATAGGTACTAATGCTCAGGAAACAGATAAGGTATTAAAACAATTAGAAGTCAAAGTATTTGATGCCTTAAAAACACTTAGACCTACAGAAGAAGGGTCAATTGTGGAAAGTATCCTGTCCAATGTGGCTGTGAATGCCAATAATCCTATGGATAACAACAGAAGTACACAGACCAACCTAGGAAGAATACAAGTATCATTTGTAGAATTTGCCAAGAGACCCGATATTCCCACATTGCCATATTTGGACTCCATCCGTGCAGTAGTGAAAAATATACCGGGTGCTCAAGTTACTGTAGAACAAGAAGGCTCAGGACCTCCTACCGAACCACCGGTAAACATAGAGATCTTTGGCGACAACTTTGAAGATAATGCCAAAGTAGCTACTGAACTTTACAATTATTTAGATGTAAACAAAGTAGATGGCGTCGAAAATTTGGCCATGGATATTGACCTCAATAGTCCGGAAGTAACCATCAATGTAAACAAAGAAAGAGCCGCGATAGAAGGTGTCAGTACTGCCCAAGTGGGAAGTGCGATCAGGACCGCATTGTTTGGTAGAAAAGTCAGTAAACTTAAATCAGGCGAAGACGAATTTGAAATTCAGTTGAGATACAACGAACTCAAAAGAAACAACCTTCAAAGCTTGATGAACATGCGTATTACTTTCAGAGATTTTAATACTGGAAGGATCAAACAAATTCCAATCAGTACGGTAGCTAATTTTGACTTTACCAGCTCATCAGGTGGTATAAAACGTAAAAATCTCAAAAGGACAATACAGTTACAATCTGCGGTAACCGATCTATCTGCTGTGGCTACAATCAATGCTGCATTGGCTGGTAGGATCAATGATTTCAAGGCAAAATACAATGTACCTGAAGGAGTCAGCATCAAACAAAGTGGCGAAAGTGAGCAACAACAAGAGACTAACTCCTTTTTGGGAATGGCCTTCATTTTGGCTTTGGGTCTCATTTTCTTAATTTTGGTAATGCAATTCAATTCATTGAGTAAACCATTCATCGTACTTACGGAGATCTTTTTCTCCATCATCGGTGTGTTTTTAGGTTTTGCCATCACAGGTATGACCATGCCTACCATCATGGTTTTGGTCGGTGTGATAGGTCTAGCTGGTATAGTTATTAAAAATGGTATCCTTTTGATAGAATTTACCGAAGAACTGAGAGACAGAGGTATGAAAATCAGAGAGGCTACTATACAAGCAGGAAAAATCCGTATCATTCCGGTACTCTTGACTGCGGTGGCCACTATTTTAGGTTTGTTACCTTTGGCTGTGGGCTTTAACATCAATTTTGAGTCTTTATTTACGCACTTAGATCCAAAGATTTTCTTAGGTGGTGATAGTGTAGTCTTTTGGGGACCTTTAGCTTGGACGATCATTTTTGGTTTGATTCTTTCTTTCTTCTTGACCCTATTGATGATACCAAGTATGTATATCATGTCTGAAAGATTAAGAAGACCTATGATCAAGTTTTATGGTACTAAATTCATCGCATTACTTGGTTTTACTGGTCCGTTTTTCTTTATATTTGTAGGAATCATGTATTTCGTCAGATGGATCACTGGAAGGCCCGTCTGGAATGGTACTTATAAATAACTATAGATATTTATCACGAAAGAAATTGGTTTTATGGAAACCATCATATTATTTGATGTGTCATAAAACCAATTTCTTCATCACCATTTTTAATTAATCGTCAAAAAATAAATCATTATGAGCTCATACGCAAATCTGAGACAAGAATATAAAAAGCATCAGCTTTCTGAAGACGGTATTCTACCTGATCCATTAGCACAATTTGACGTTTGGTTTCAGGAAGCTATGGCTGCCGCAGTGATGGAACCTAATGCTTTTACTTTGGCCACTGTAGGAGAAAATGGTACTCCTTCAGCCAGAGTACTGCTGCTCAAAGGTGTAGATCAAGGTGGCTTTGTATTTTATACAAATTACCATAGTGACAAAGCCAGAAACATAAAACAATTTCCTGTGGGTTGTATGAATTTTTTATGGTTGGAACTGGAGCGCCAAGTCAGAATCTCAGGCCCCATCAGTAAAGTCAGTCGTGAAGAATCCGAAATATATTTTCACTCTAGACCACGGGAAAGCCAAATTGGAGCATGGGTGTCGCCACAAAGCGATGTCATCCAAAGTCGTGATGTATTAGATACTAATTTGGCCATGATGGTAGACAAATTTAAAGACGTAGAAAAAATACCCCTACCCGATCATTGGGGTGGATACAGATTGGTACCTGTAGAGATTGAATTTTGGCAAGGCAGACCCAATCGACTGCATGATAGAATACTGTACTCCGAGCACGAAGATGGCGGATGGGAAATCTGCCGATTAGCACCATAAATAAAAAAGCCTGTAGTTCTTTGGATAACTAATTAATTACTTTGATAATGTATTCTTTACTTTTACCATCTTTGAAATAATTCAATCCCGAATTCTGTACTGTAAAGTCTATTCTCATTGTTTCCAACTTTACTGTATTAAGTATTGCGGATTGGTTTAAATTTTAAAGAGTTTTATATCTTGAGATAAAGATAAAACTTCAAATCCACTAATGTCAATATTGGAAGGTATTTTGTCTCTCAAAATTGGCACAATATATTGACCATTGATGCTATTTGCAACTTCCACAATTGTATTTAGTTGGTTGTCGTGAATAGTTTCTAATTGGTCATGCATAATAAAATGTAAACACTCAATATCTAACTTATCTGCAAATTCAATATAAGCAAAATCAAATGCGGCTATTTGGCCTTTCTTTTTTCCAGTGCTTGGATTTCCTTCAAGATTTGTTACGATTAGTTCGTATCCTTTTTCATTCTTTTGAGAACTTAATAAGTAAGTTTCGCCATAGAGTCTGTTCGACATTACAGAAAAATATTTATTAAATTCAGTTATTCTATTTTGGATTTGACTGTCTTTTGATGAAATACCTTGATTAATCTCATTCAAATCCTGATCAATACTTGCCAACTTTTCTATTGAATAAATCCACAATCTTTTTTGCTCTTCTAAGTTTCCCTTTCGCTCAAATTGCTCATTTAAATCCAAAATTGTTTTTTCGAAATCTTCTACTAAAGTGGATTTATTCAATCTGGCTGTTATAGTATCTTCTTCCTTGCGAAGAACAATAATTTCAGATTTCAATTTTCTGATTTGTTGTTCTATTTCTGGAAGTTCTTTTGTGATAAATTCTAATTTTTCAGAAATTAAATCATTGTGAAACTTGACAGTATCTTCAAAAGTAACTTGAATGTTTGTAATTAGAGATTTTGCTTTTTCATAAAGAGATTTAATCTGGCTAGTGTCAATTTGTGTATATTCTTGTTCTAAATCTTCCTTACTTTCATTAATCAAATCTTTTCTGATTTCCAACCTACTTAATTCTGTCGCACTTCTATTTAATTTAGATTTTATTTCATTTAATTTATCAACGTCAGGAGCATAGTTTTCATTGAGATTAAATTTATTTTTTCTTTGATTTAATTCTTCAATTTTTGAATTCACTAGAATTAATTGCTGCTCTATTAAAGAAAGTTCTCCGTCTTTCTTTAATCTTTTTTGAAAACTTTCTTCTCTTGTTTTTTCTTTTGACAATAATTCCTTTTGATTGTGACTATCGGTATCTAATCCAAGCCAAAATAAAAACAATGCCTCATATTCTTCAGGTCTGGTTGTAGTATGTAATAATTTGACAATGTTTGCCATTTTATTTTTTTCATCTCTAATATTTTTAGAGATTATTTGCCGAAATGTTGGTTTTTCAACATCTGAATTGAAAATTTCTTTTTTTAAAGCCTTGTCAAATTCTTTATTATCGATAAAGTTTTTTCCATTTAATTCTTGTAGCTTTTTATTTCGAGCAAGGAAATTCTTCCTAATAGTTAATCGATGTTTTTCAATCCCATCTATTATATCAACTAAAACAACAGTAACAATTATTTCATTGTCTTTTAAAAAATTTTCAATTCTTGTATTCGGCTGATTCTTAAATTCAGTGTCTTGATAAATGTTTTTCCCATCGGCTCCAAAACAATAATCAACCAATCTTAAAACAGTTGTCTTGCCAACATTGTTTCCTGTGGCTTGTTGAGAACTACCCATAGGTGTTTCATCTACGATTAAATTTATTCCATTGTGAAAGTGAATATCTCTAATTATAGTGTTTTTATTTTGTATGATAACTTGCTTTAAAAACATTTTATAATTAATCCTTTATTACCTTTTTTAATAACACCTAAAATGAATAACCAATCTAAAACTAAAGAATATAGGTTCAAAGATACTTTGTTTGATTTGTTTACTGAGACAAACAAATCAAAATAATCAATTTCATTTATAGTATATGAATTGAGAACTTCAATTACTTTCCCTCCCAAATAATATAAATCTCGTTCAGGGTTTGTGTTTTTATTTACTATCATAATTTTGGTGACTCTTCTAAAATGTTACAACGCATAAAAGCGTCAACCATAATTACTAATAATCCAATTTTGATAGCTTCAATTGGTAAATCTGAGATAGGATTACTAGAGTTCTCTATAATTTTCCAAAGTTCTTTTTCAACATTCTCAAAAATAACATCTGCGTTTGCTCTTATCTCGTCTAAATCTTTGTACTTACCTTTCTCTCTAAGATAAATAGATTTAATATTCTGAAGAACAAATTCTTTTTTTGTTGAGCCCTGTTTCTCAATTTCTTCGTAAAGTCTATTTAATTTACCTTGATAAACTGCATATTCTTCAATTACCGGTTTGAAAAGAATAACATTGTTATACAAAATTTTATCTGCTGTGTCAGGTGCATTGATCGGCTCTTCTGTAATTGTATCATCAAATATTCGATTTCCTACAAATCCAACAATAGCATTTAAAGCAGATGGATATTTTATAAGAATATTGCTTTCTGATACTTCCTTAATAAATTTCGCTTCGTGATTTTTCTTCATTTCTTGAAGAATTGACACTGTATATTTTACAACATCATTCGTTTCCAAATGATGATTTGCACACAAAAGAATTAAATTTTCATAACTTCTACGATAATCAATATTTGAATTAGGATTATATCTTTGTCCACCTGATTCAGCTGCCTCAATATGGCAAATATTAGAAAAATTCACTTCACTTTCTGAACTCAGCAGATTTACATTGCAATCTGGAAAAGCGCATTTATTGCCTGATAAGGCGTACAACCGCTTTATTGTTTTTACAGTTATTTCTCTTGCCTTACTTTTTGCCATTTTAAGCATTGATAATTTTGCAAAATTACACCAATTTTAGAATTATAAAGCTTTAAATATATCTTTTTCTTGCCATGAAAAAATCTCAAAAGTTGAACTTTGGGAATACACATTACTAAATCTACATCATCAAAATCCTTTGTCAATATTTACTTAGCACCATAAATAAAAAAGCCTGTAGTTAACGATATTAATTACAGGCTTTTTTATTAGGTTTAAACTAGGTATTACGTACCCAAATAATTTTTCAATAATTTACTTCTGTTTACTGATCTTAATTTATTGATGGCTTTATCTTTGATCTGACGAACGCGCTCTCTGGTAAGACCGAATTTATCACCAATATCTTCCAAAGACATAGGGTGTTCGATACCAATACCAAAGTACAACTTGATCACATCTGCTTGACGATCTGTCAATGTATTTAATGATCTTTCTATTTCTTTGCGGAGACTATCTTTATATTCCAAAGCAGCGTCTGTATCCGGAGTACTATTGTTTTCTAATACGTCCAATAGTGAATTATCTTCACCATCTATAAAAGGGGCATCCATAGATACGTGCCTAGAAGCTACACCCAAGGTTGTTTCTACTTCTTCCGTAGGGATTTCAAGCAATTCAGCCAATTCTTCTGGTGATGGTTCTCTTTCAAACTCTTGCTCCAACTCCGAAAAAGCACGATTGATTTTATTTAGAGAGCCTACTTTATTGAGTGGTAATCTTACGATTCTCGATTGCTCCGCCAATGCTTGGAGTATAGATTGTCTGATCCACCAAACGGCATAGGATATAAATTTAAAACCTCTGGTTTCATCAAATCGCTGAGCAGCTTTGATCAAACCTAGATTACCTTCGTTGATCAAGTCACTTAATGACAATCCTTGGTTTTGGTATTGTTTTGCTACAGATACCACAAATCTCAGGTTGGCCTTAGTAAGTCGCTCCAAAGCTTCCTGGTCACCTTCTTTGATCTTTTGAGCAAGATCCACTTCTTCTTCTGGTGTCAGCAAATCCACCTTTCCTATTTCCTGCAAATATTTTTCGAGAGACTGACTCTCTCTGTTAGTAATGGATTTAGTTATTTTTAACTGTCTCATTTTATTATTTTATGCTGAACATTCTTAAAATACTTGAAAAAGGCCACAAAGGTAATACATTTTTTGGTCTGAACATCCAAATACATGGTACAATAATTAAAAAAAATTATACCTACACTTCAAAATTGAAATAAAAAACTCATTTTTTCATAAAATTTTAAGTTTTAAATATTTCTCTGACGCATCCTGATGATCAAATATGATTTTACTTGTCAAAAATTTCCTATAACCATTTGGGGTTACAATTTAATTTTGGAAATAATCTCCTACTTGAGCAGACAAAAAGTGTTTTAAATAAACATTCCACAACTTTCTTTAATATAAACTGAAACTATTGATAAAAGTTTTTTGTTTAAGATCAGGATTCCAACCCATATTCTAAACACATTTACAGGCTACGGTCATTTAAATGATTATTTTAGAAAAAAAGTTCAATTACTTTGCGGTTTGGAAATTTTATTTTTTATTGCAACATTTTTCCGAGACAATCGATTTAGGAAAATACTTAACCAATTTAACAGTCCAAAATAAAGCTTGATGGCATCAAAAAGAGAAAAGATAAACTTAGAATTTATTTTCAGAGCATCTCCAACGATTATCTACAATTTTGTCACCACGACTGCTTGTCTGGTGAGATGGTATTGTGATGAAGTGGATATCACCAATGATGAATATACTTTTTACTGGCAAGGCAGTAGTGAAACGGCTACACTTATCGACGATATTGAAGACGAAAGAGTGAGATTCGTATGGGAAGATGCGGATGATCCTGAAGAATATTTAGAATATAGAATGTACAAATCTAATGTCACCAATGAAACCATACTAGAAATAACCGACTTCTGTGATAGTGATGAAGTAGATGAAGTCAAAGACTTGTGGCAGACATTAATGGTAGAACTCAGGAAAGAATGCGGTGGCTAATTTGTCATTGCAAATATGAGTTTGTAAAAAGTATTACAATCTCTTTTTAAGTGAAAATAAATTAATTTGCCAAATTCAATATGATTAATGTTTTCAAAATCCATTAATAAATATTATCCTTTTCGCCCTAAGTTATTTGTTCTTTGAGTCAATACTTTAGCAAGTTAATTTCTTTAATCAATCATAAAAAACCTGAATAAGTGAAGTTAATAGCCAAAACACTAGAGGGACTAGAAGGCGTACTAGCGGATGAAATCGCCCAATTGGGAGGAGAAAATATTGAACAGGTAAATCGAGCCGTCATATTTACTGGTGATAAGAAACTTTTATACAAAGCCAATCTTAAACTTAGAACCGCCATCAAGATTTTGGTATTCATGCAGGAATTCATCATACAAAATGAAAATGATCTGTACGAAGCGGTCAAAAAAATCAAGTGGGAAGAACTTATAGGCTTAGACGATACTTTTGCCGTAGATGCAGTACTCAATTCGCCTGTATTCAGACATACCAATTTTATTGCCTTAAAGACCAAAGATGCCATTGTGGATCGTTTTCGGGATAAGTACGGCAGTAGACCCAATGTTGACCCCAAAGACCCTGATCTTAAAATCAATATACACATCAGAGATCAAATAGCTACGATAAGCTTAGACAGTAGTGGATCATCTCTGCACATGAGAGGCTACCGTAGACAACAAGTGGACGCACCGCTCAATGAAGTATTGGCAGCAGGCCTGGTATTGCTTTCGGGCTGGGATAAAAAAAGTGATCTTATTGATCCTATGTGTGGTTCAGGCACTATTTTATGCGAAGCAGCAGGTATTGCGGCAAATAAGCCCAGCCAATCCACGGATAGGAATTTTGGATTTAAAAAGTGGAAATCTTTTGACCTACCCGTTTGGGAAATGGTTTGTGATGAAGTGAAAGAAGAAACCTCTACCACAGAAATGCCCGTGCTCAAAGGTTTTGATATCAGCAATAAAGCAGTAACCATATCCAAAGCCAATATCATTAATGCGGGTTTTGAACACTTTATCAGCATCGAACAAGAAGATTATTTTTATCAAGATGATATGGAAAACACTCTATTGATATTTAATCCGCCTTATGATGAACGGCTCAAAGAAGAAGATGTCAATGACTTTTATAAAAATATAGGAGATAAACTCAAAAGCGCATTTACCAATAGTACGGCTTGGATACTTTCAGGGCATTTGGAAGCTATGAAAAATTTAGGACTAAGACCTTCAGCACGAAAAAAATTGCTCAACGGCAGTATTCCTTCTGTTTTTTGTAAGTTTGAAATGTATAAAGGTAGTAAAAAACAAAAATACAACCAGACACCACATGAAAACCATCTGTAATACCATATTAACCATATTGTTTCTTGTCTGTTGTACAGGAGAACATTTTGGGCAAGCTTGCACAAGTAAAGACACTACAATGTATCAAACCGTTTTGTTGGAACCATATCTGGATTTCAGACCTACTTGGATGACCGCAGGAAAACAGGTAAATTTTAAAAAATTTAATCCCAACAGTCTGCCTATCTTCTGTAAAATAGAACATCAAATCGAAAAAGCGAGTAAAATCGGCTTTCGTTTCAGGCTAGGAGACTTAAATTATGTAAACATGCTAGAAAATAAAAATTAAAATATAACTTTGTCACCTAAATCAAAAGATATGAATCGATCCATCAAATACTTAAGCCTTTATTTTGTAGTAGCTACGCTGATATTTATAGCTTGTAAAAAAGAACCCGAAGTAGAAGAAATCATCAAAGGTTGCACAGACATTACGGCAGACAATTATAATGCAAATGCTAAAGAAAGTGACGGAAGTTGTACGTATCAAAAAAGATTTGTAGGTCCTTATGACATCAAAGTATTATGTGATCAATCTTCTGATATTTTTACAGATGCAACGATGGAACTAAAAGCCACACCAAATCAAAAAAAGGTGGAATTTATAATCTCTACATCGTCTACCAATATTAACTTTTTTGGAAGTATCATCAGTAAAGATACGATAAAAGTAGATACTTTGATACCTGACTTCCAAGCGGACATTAAAAATATCATCAAAAATCTGCCTGTGAGTCAAATCGTAAAAGTAGATTTAGGGATCAAATCTAAATTTGCTATCACGGCAGACAATAAAAAATTATCCGGTAAAATGGCTTTGGTTTTGATATCCAAAGACACTGTAAATTATCTAGGCACCAAAGTTCCACCACTTACACTACCCGATAATTGCGAATTGAATGCTACCAAAAAGTAGTACTTAGTTTAAGTATAGTTCGCACCTACATCGCGGTATTACCATAGCTACGCCATGTATCAATTACATTTTTATAAATTATTAAGTATGAAATATCTAATAACTTTATTAATATCTTTGGTGTCAATGGGATTATCATACGCTCAAAACCCATACTTTGGTAAAAACAGCATGATTACAGTCCTGTATTCATATTTGCCTATACCGCAGTAGAAACCCGCCTTTATGAAAGACATCATGAGTGCTCACGGTAGTATTAATATCATAAAAACACTGTGACATCCGCTGGTAATAGATACCTGTGTAAAAGTTTTTGCTCATCGAAAATGCAAAATTGATGTGCAAAGGTGCATGTGTGGATTCAATAATGTTTTCATTATATATAATACAACTAATTTTAATAATAGAGTTTCTTTAAATATAGACTTTACCTTAGGATATAGCAATTATTCATCAAACCCTTTGGATGATTCGAGTAATACTGAAGCAGACTTTATCTCTCGTAATAATTATCAGTTGGGCATGAATTTTATCATTGATGTCAAATTATACAAATCCATATTTATAAGTGGCGGAGCTGTGGGTGCACGCACACTTAAGAAAGGAGATTATGGCTTTGAAGTATTTCCAATGATTGGGATTTCGGGAAGGTTTTGATAGTATCAACAAAAACCATTTAATTCAAATAAATAAAAAAATCATAAAACAAAATAATTTCAGAGAAAACATCAAAGTATCCAAACAATAATTTAACCTAGGCGAATTTCGATACTTAGTACGCAATTATATTCCAAAATCACTATAAAAGCAAGACAATACTGCTTAATTAAGAATAAAATAAAATTACAGAAAACTTGTTTAGTTCAAAATCTACATTTAACTTTGTTCTGACATTAAAAAAATCATCATTTCTTGATGGGTAAAGCACTACAGTTTCCGGCATTTAAAATTCATATCCAGAATCTGAACTTACTACCATGAAAGATGAAAATTATTCTTTAACTTTTTAAATTTTATTACCATGAGAACAACAAGGTTTTCTTTCTTTCTTTCTTTCTTTCTTTCTTTCATATTAAAAAATTAAAGTACTTCAAGACTAGTATTTTACTTTTTACCGTATTTTTGAATTCAAAAATTATAAATGCTCAATGTCCTAGTTCTTACATCCAAGTGGGATCAAATGTTGGTATCCCAACTCTATCTTCTGCTTTAAATTCAAATCTATTTCCCACAAATGGTGGTGGAGGAGCAGTAGTTACAAATTTTTGTGTTTCAGGAAATTTCAATCTTGATACAGAAAGAAGTTTCCAATGTAATATTCACATTTTATCAAACTCAAAACTTCTCAAAAATGGGAGTAGCAACCCTTCAGGAAATTCGTTTTCCAATTGCACAATAAGTGGAAATGCTGGGTCACAAATCGACATCGTTGGTTCGGGCGGACAACTTACCTATATCTTATTTTCAGGTTGTAATATTAGCGGCGTAAGGATGAAAGCCGAAAATAATGGTAACTTTTCTTTTGGCTCCAACACTACCCTTACTGATGTGGGATTAGTAGAAGGTGTAAATAACGGTAAAATAGCTTCATTTGGCGCAACATTTTTAAGAAGTCCAATAAAAGTAACAAATGGAGGTTTCTTTTTTGATAATGGCTCAAGTACGCTTGAAGCTAATGTTGGTCCTACGTCCTACAATGTTTTGTTAATAAATGGTGCTCGTATTTTAGGGGGCAATAATTCTACTTACAAAAAAGGTGGTAACGCAAACGTAATTTGTGAAAATTGCGGACCTTCTTTCATTGAAAGCGCAACAATAACTTCTGGAAGAACAGGTATCTATATTACTAATTCTACATCAGAATTTATTGTAGAGAAATGTACATTTAGTTTTGCGCAAAATGGTATTGAAGTATCAAATTCTGGTAATGTTATTGTAGAAGGTTGTACTTTATCTCAAGTTACACGCTTAATAAACTCTCATATGGGAACAAACATTATATTGAACAGAAACAGTTCAACAACAGGAGGACCAGCAACCAATTTTTATATGTCATCAAACGCTGAAATATTTAAAAATGACTTAGGTTCTAATACAGTAAGATTTCATGATGACATAAGATTTATAGAAAATAAAATATTTGGGAGTATTAGTTTATCTGATATGACTAATGCTATCGTCACAGGAAATAATGCTCTAGGCTATTTCGAAGATCGGAGTTCAATCACGAAATATAATTGTAATACAGCCGAATTTGGAATGGATTTTACTGGATCTCCATTTACTGAAATAAGAGAAAATTTTATCCTCAACGATGAAATATTCATGAATTGTTCGTTTAATGATCAAGTAAACCATGGCAATAAATTTTCTTCAGGCACTCAATTGAGAGGAGGAGCAAATTATGGTGAAGGCACTTTTTTTGTAGCTAACACTCCACAAGAATTTCCTACACACAGCCCTGATGAAATAATGGATAATACTGGAACCACCAGTACAACTTGTACTCAAGGCATACCACCCAACTTTGGTAGTGATGAAGGATTTTGTTCGCCAAAAAACATAATATACTTAAAGAATTTAATCAATCAACTTTTAAAGTGCAGACAAGAGTCTAATTTAAATAAAGGTGTATGTACTAAAAACTTGTCACTTATAAAAAAATTACTTAAGCTTTGCCCTAAATTAATGGAAGACATTGCTTTTAGGAATTTAGTCAATAGCCAAATGCCTGAGACGTACAAAAGTCTTCCTGATGTTCATGATGTTATGCGTAATATTAATACTAATCATAGCACAACTTCTGTTAATAGTCTGAAAAATCAAATGACCAACTTAACAGGCATCGCATCAGATATATTTGCACTATCTGGTTGGGTTGAAACTGATAATGTTTCAAGTGAACAAACAAAGTCCATACGTTTTGAAAAAATCGCACAAATTTTGAACGAAATTCATACTATTCAATCAACAGAATCCTTCATTGATAATTATAAAAATGCTTTGATTTGGTATCTTGAATACAATAGAGATTTTTACGCATCACAAGCAAGAAAATTACAAATCAAAGCGCTTGCAGAAAATTGTGATGAGTATGATTCGCCAAGCCAAAAGTTAGCAGGCGCATTATGCAAGCATCTTGAAATTGATTACATCGAAGGAGCTTGTAATGAACTTAGACAAGTCAAAGCAGAAGAAAATGATTCACCCAAGGTGTACCCTAATCCTGTGACTAACATATTAATGATAGAAAATGCTCTCGGTAAAGATGTAGAAATTATCAATTTAGCAGGTAAAACAATGTTTAACGAAGCAAAATTAAACACAAAAGAAATTGATGTTTCTAATATTGAAAATGGTATTTATTTCATAAAAATAAATGATGTAGATACCCAGCATACTTTAAAGTTTATCAAAATAGATTAATCATTGTTATAAAGGCATCCTCATCACATTTAATGGGGATGCCTCTTTTATAAATCTTTAATAACGTAAAGAAAATAATAAAAATGAGAATAAAATTATATGTATGCTTGATCCTGACATTTTTAAGCAGGTCAGAAATATTATTGTATGCGCAAGGCCTAAATTACATTTACAAACCACATCCTCATAAAAGTGCTGTTAACCTCAGGTATGACGATGCATTAGGAAAGTTTGACATCAAGATCAACGAAGATATCAAAAGTAATTTTGAACAAGTACTAACCATTACAGATAAGAATAACAATATGGTGGGATATACTAATGGGCGGTTTGTTTGGGGTGTCGAAGGCGATACTATACCCAATGGAGACAGCCTTGGATGGACCAAATCGTGGGAGATGATCACATCACGTATCAGCAAATTTAAAACAGAGACTATGCAAAGTGCTGTGGTTCTTCCCACTTCTAATGATTCATTATGGTTGCTTTTTTATCAGGATTTTGTGTGGAAATACGACGTAGATAACTTTCACTTACCCTACCTACAAGAATTTGGTGAAGTAGAATTTATTTATACTGCTGAGCACTTATACATGGCTAAAATTAGGATGCAAAAAGATGGCTCTCTTTACATCTTACCTGAAGAAAGGGATATACCTTTAGTAAAAGACTTTCTAATCCATAGAAGTTTGATGGTGGTCCAACATGCTAATGCAAAAGATTTTTGGATATTAGCACCTTGCCAACACAATGAAAAAGCATACTCTATACTAGTTTCTGATAGTACGGTGAGTGTCCGAGGGCAACATTATTTTAGTGATAACAATACGAAGCACATATGGTTTGGTTTAGGATGTTCGCGTTTCAATTATTCAGGAGATAAAATAGTTAGGTTAAATTTTAGATATTTTGATGTGCCAGATTTTCCAGCAAAAGCTTATACTCAATACATTGAGTTGATGGGTTTTGACCGATGTCAAGGAAAGGTGACGCGCTGTATATCTTTAGACTCGTTTCCTAGACCTTCAGATGGATATGGGGCCAAGATGGATGCCATTTTTTCTAAAAATGACCGATATCTATATATATCAGAGCGATTTTCGCTTGTCAGAAAAGACCTGCTGTCCAACACACCACTCTTAGTAAAGCTAGACACTATCATAAAATACAACAGGAAGCCCACATCATGGGCAGAGCTTAATAGTTTTGACAATTTTTCAGTACTCAATTACTTTCCTGATGGACGTATCTGGATGCATGGTTATGGTAGTGAAAGTCATTTCCACCTGATCAACTACCCAGATGAAGATAATATCTCAGATATAAAGTATACCAGTAAATACATCACTTTACCCTCAGACCCAAAAAAACCAGAAGAATTGCTAGTCGCCAAATTTTCGCATACGTGGGAGTTATTTCCGAGACATCCTATGGAATGTTCTCCTACAAGCCAGTATGATTTTAGTCTGATAAAGCCCAAATTGTATCCCAATCCGACTTCTGATATTTTATACATTGGGGATATAGACATAGGATCAAGCATTAGTATATCTCATATACATACAGGACAAAATATTCTTAATTCAATCTATACCAATGAAGGCATAGATGTCAGCAATTTAGAAGCTGGTATTTATTTATTGAAAGTAAATGGTCATTATAATAAATTTATCAAAATTTAATTCAAAGATTTAAAACCATTATAGTTTTAAAAAAAAACAATACAAAAATCCTTATGTTACTAAAAAATATTCCAACATTATTGATTTGTCTATCTTTAATTACTGAATCTTTCGGACAGATTAAAGATTGCCTAATACTCAAAAGGCAAACACAAATTGATTCCATACTGATAGTGTTTCCTGACAGTGTCATCAAACAACGTGAAATTCTAATTACTGGTGCAAATATAGATAATTTAAAGGCATTTAACAACATCCATACCATTAAAGGCAATGTTATAATAAAAAATACAAGCATAGATAGTCTTGTAGGTTTAGAAAATTTGAAATTATTATATACTTTGGAGTTAGACAGCAATTACTCATTGCAGTACATTGCAAAGTTTAAATACTTAATAGATATACGTTCTTTAAGCATCAAAGATTGTCCTGTATTAAAGAGTCTTGATTTTATAGAAGCCATTGAAACATTAGGTAATTTAGAAATATTTGGCAACACACAAAATCTAAAGAAAATAAGTAATTTGTCAAAGCTTAAGCAATTATACAATTTTAGTTTAATATCTAATGTAGGAATGGATACGGTTCAATTTAGTGATGATTTAGAAATAAATGATATCATAATCTATGGAAATCAAAACTTAATTTATTTCTATGGTGCCAACAATAAGAATAATTTATCAAATTCAGATGATGGATATTTCAGGTGCAATAGTTTATTCATATCAGATAACAATAAACTTAGTTACATTAATTGTTCCAATAAAACACATTGTTTTGACCAAGTAAATATCAGCAACAATCCATTCTTACAATCTTTGACAGTAGGAGAGTTTTCAGATTCTATAGCCCTAGATGTAGAGATATCAAGCAATAAAACATTGGAATATTTTACCGCTTTAAACAATATCAAAAGCTCAAGATTTGTAAATATTACTAATAATGAAAATTTAAAAGAATTAAATTGTTTTAAAAATCTAAAAAGTACCTTAAATATATCCATTTCAAAAAATCCGACATTGCAAAAACTGTATGGAGCATTTGCTAATGTTGATACTTTAGGGCAAAGTGGTGCTCCAAAGAGTGGCTTGTCCATTTATCTAAACAAGAAACTTAACAGTATTGAAGAATTTAGCAATGTAAAATATTTCAATAGTGTTGCAATATCATTAAACAAAAGATTGGGATTATGCTCAATTAAGAGCATATGTAATCATATAGAAACTGGTCGCCCAATAGAATTGGATGCTGACAATGCTCCAGGTTGTAGATCAATCAATCAAATTCGTTTGGGTTGTACAAGTTATACTGAAAATGTAGAAAAAGATTTAAGGGAATTTGAATTATACCCCAATCCAACTACAGACAGAGTGACTGTACAAGGTTCAGACATTCACAAGATAGATATCATCCATCCAGACGGTAAACTTATGAAACATATAGAAGCTGATGAAATATCTTCACAGGAAATAGATATCAGCAGCTTACCTCCAGCAGTGTATATAGTTATAGTCACATATGGTCCTAATCATTTCACGAAAGCCATGAAATGTATCAAAATATAATCAGTCTATATTTGAAGCAAATCCCTCTACTATATCTGTATCCCCTTCACCTTAATAATACGAAGTATGGCCTCTGACGCTATAGTGAGACCAAACAGGGCCGGCATATATGATATCGTGCCATAAAATGATTTTTTATAGTTTTTGCCATCGGTGAGTTTGAGGGCTGACTTAGGTTGGATTTCTTCTGAGTACACCGCGATAATACCTTTTCGGATACCTTCTCTCTTGAGTCTTTTGCGCACACTTTGTGCAAACTTACATTCCTTGGTCGTAGCGATATCCCCTACCCTGATCTTGGATGGATCAAGTTTGCCACCGGCACCCATCGAGCTGATGACCTTGGATTTGGTACGCTTGGCCATTTTCAATAGTGTGAGTTTTGGAGTCACACTATCTATACAGTCCAATACATAATCAAACTGATGGTCTTGTATCAGCTTTTCCATATCCTCGGGCTCCATAAATTTTTCATAAGCAGTCAGATTTAGATCAGGGTTGATATCCAGAAAACGTTTTTGGAGCAATTCTGCCTTAGACATACCTATGGTGGATTGTAAAGCTTGCATTTGCCTATTGATATTGGTCGGGTCTACTACATCTCCGTCTATGATGGTGATATTACCTACACCTGCCCTTACCAAAAATTCGCCAGCATAACTACCTACACCTCCCAGGCCTACCAACAAGACCTTAGCTTCTTTGAGTTTCTGAATATTTTCGCTGCCGATAAGCAGTCCTGTGCGCTCTAACCAATGTGGTATTTCCATTTTGAAGAATAAAAATGATAAAAATTTGTATACAATTGCTTTTGAATCTCCTCTACAGAAAGATTTCTAAGCGCCGCAAAAATACAATACCTTTGAGAAATATTTAAACTCGTTTCACTATCCGTCTCTATAAAAATCCTATCCAAGGGTACATATTTCAGCATTTCTTCAAAAACAGGGTTCATTTGTTCATGTGGAGCTAGCGAAAGATAGATACCCTGGTCCAATATTTGTTTGGCCAAAGTTTTATTCCTTACAAAACCATGAACTACCCAATCTGTCTTCCCAATAGAGTGTTTGATACGAAGCAATCTATCAAAAGCCCTTACACAATGGATAACGACAGGAGCATTGACTTCATTGGCTATGGTCAATTGTTGGATAAAAATATCTTCTTGCAAATCGATAGCAGCACCTTTTAAGTTGTCCAAACCAAATTCTCCCAAACCTAGACAAAACGGATCATCCAAAAAAGCACTTTTCAATACATTCAATTCGTCTAAGGAAAGTTTATCTAATGTCCACCAAGGATGATAACCTATGGTATAGTATTTTTTGTCTTTGATTTTGCCAGGATGCAAAGATAAAACCTCAATGATCTCATTTTGTTCCCTTTGACTATGGGTGTGAAAATCAATAATTGGAAAATCCATCACGACAATACTAAATCCTGAGGATCTTTATGAACAATATATCTTGCAAATTGTGCCGCAGCAAAAGGACCGATACTGCCACCTTTGGTACCTAAGCCATTGAATAGATACATGTTAGGATTCTCCTGATGTACTCTAAAAACGGGTCTTCTGCCATGCATGGTAGGCCTGATAGCAGCTTTGTGTTCCATAATTTCATAAGGAATTTTCAGTACCCTGGCTACTTCATCTGATAATGTTTTAAATGCTTTTTCAGTAGGTGCTTCACTCGAAATATCCCAATCATAGCCTGAACCCACCCAATAGATATCATCATATTGATGGACGAAAAAGACCTTATCTTTATACATCTTTCTAAAATGGGCATTGGGTATTTTTACTAATAATACTTCTCCTTTAGAAGGCGCCATACCTATTTTGGGGAAAAATGGATTATGTATAGCCTGGTATCCTTCACAAAAGACCAACTCTGAGAAAGTATAATCTTCATAAGTAAAACCTTGATCTAATATGACCAACTTGGAGTAATCAAAACGATCTTCTACATAAGATGATTTATCTTGGAGGTAAGCTTTATAAGCTTTGATCACTTTTTCAAAATATACCCTAAATGTATGTCTCAATTCACCAAAAGCCATGGGTTTATTGATTTTACCTTCAAAATCAGAGGTGTCTGCCATTTCGCACATATACAGTCCCACTAATTCATCCTGTGTCCTAGCCAACCAATTATTTTCATCTTCGATGGTGTCCAAAGCTCTGATGATGTTTGATTTTTGATAACATTCCACTCCAAGTTTGGTGCTGAGTGCATCATATGTAGCTACCGCAAAGGGCAGAAATTCATGTATTCTCCAACTTCTCACAAAATTGCGGCCCGTCACAGGATTAACTATGCCGGCAGCTACCATAGACGATGATCCCTGAAAACCATTATCGATCACCAAAACACGCTTTTCATAAGACTCTAAAAAATGAGCCATCAAGGTTCCTGCTATGCCTTGTCCTACAATGGCAATGTCAAAATGGCGATGATCAACCATTCAACTCTTCTTTTAGTGCCTTGGGCAGTGATGATACTACTAAGTCATAAGAATGATCTATGAGTTCTTTGATCAAAGCGTCACTAAGACTTCCTTCGATATTGACCGTATTCCAATGTTTTTTGTTCATATGATATCCAGGTTGAATATCCTCATAGTTTTCTCTGAGTTCTGCCGCTTTTTCAGGATCACATTTAAGATTGACGGTACATGGGCTATTTTCCAATCCAGTCAGGGCAAACATTTTGTCCATTACCTTGAATACCAAAGTATCTCCACCAAAAGGAAAAGATTCCTGAACGCCTTTTTTTGCTAAACAATAACTGGTTAAAGTTTCAATATTCATACGATCGTTTTAGGTCAATAAATGTCCCATAATATCTTTTTTAACCTGAAGATAGGCTTCATTCTGAGATTTTGACGGTATGATGATCGGAATTCTTCTTCTTAAAGTAACATCTGATTGTTCGATGGCAGCTACTTTATCGGGATTATTGGTCAATAGATCAATTTGATCAATTCCCAAATCCTTAAGTATAAAAACAGCTACTTCAAAATCCCGCTCGTCAGGTTCAAATCCCAAATGTATATTGGCTTCTATAGTGTCCAAACCTTTATCTTGTAAGTTGTATGCTGAGAGTTTATTGGTCAGTCCAATACCTCTGCCTTCTTGTCTAAGATAGATCATCACACCACCATGCAAGGCGATGTATGTCATAGACTGCTCAAACTGCTCTCCACAATCACATCTGAGCGAACCAAACAAGTCACCCGTAAGACATTCTGAGTGTATGCGGACAGGTACAGCATTTTTCAAATCGATACGGCGGCTGACCATTGCAATATGAGGTTGATTATCTTCACTACTCGTAGCGTAAGAAAAAATATCAAATTCTCCCCATTTGGTGGGAAGATAAGCTTTTGCCAATCTAGGGTACAAAATTCTATTTTATTTTAAAGTACAAAGGTAAACATTATGTAGTGAATATAGGTTTTAAAAAAAGTTACTTAAAATGAATATAATGCTCTAAAATCCGATTCTAAAAAACCTAAAAATTCAATATCGCTTGATAAACATCTCGAATAGGAAGCCCCATGACATTAGAATAACTGCCTTGAATTCCTGTAACTTTGCATAATCCAATCCAATCTTGAATACCATAAGCACCTGCTTTATCATAGGGTTTATGGGTATTTAAATAGTATTCGATTTCTTCTGCGGTAAGATCATCAAAGGTCACTAAGGTAATGGATGTAAATGAACTCATTTTGTTTTGTGAAGTCAAACAAACACCCGTAGCGACCGTATGTGTACTACCTGAAAGATCCGAAAGCATTTTAAACCCTTCATCAAAATCTGCAGGCTTATTATAAATCACTTCATTGAGAATCACGACGCTATCAGCAGTCACTAATAGTTCATTTGGAGCTAAAGAATGAATCAAAACATTGGCTTTCCTTTTGGCCAGGTCTTCAGCAACTGCTAACACTGGCATTTGGGGATCAAAACTTTCATCCACGTCTTGTACCCTGATTTCTATGTCAAAACCAGCATCTTTCAGTAGTTGACTTCTTCTGGGAGATTTAGAACCTAAAATTATCTTGAAATCGCCTTTGTACATTCTATTAAATATTTTTACTTATCACAAAAATACTGACCAAACCAGCCAACATGACCCATTTGAGCAAACTACTCATATTACCATAATCAAATTTGTTCCTCGCCTTATCCAATTTGACGATCAAAGTGCCTAAGGGTGCAATAACAAATAATCCTAAAAGTGCTTTACTTGGTAACGCCGTCGTATAGTCAGAAATAAACAGCCACAGTAAAAGACCTGATATTAAACCCATGGTAATAACTTTAACGATCATTTTGGTAACAGGCATTCCCACCACAATGGGAAGGGTTTTTATTTGCGCTTGAAGATCTCCATCCATGTCTTCCATATCCTTAATAATTTCCCTAATTAAATTGACTAAGAAAGCAAATGACATGTAAACAAAACAGATTTCTATTAAAAAAACGTTATTTAAAGAGTAATGTGTGTTTTGTGCCAAAAACAATATACCCCAAACAAAGGCGATAAAAGCGCTGACGAAAATATTCCCCCAAAGTATAGTGGATTTTAAAAATCTGCTATATAGATACATAGACCAAGTAGCCACAGGATAGAGACCAATATAAGCCCAATTATCTGATTGGTGAGCAATGAAAACAGAAATCAATGCACCTGTAATAATCATAAACAGATAAAAAGTCCATGCTTGAAATTCAGAGATTTGATTACCTACGAATTGTAGTGTGGGCTTATTGATGGCATCTGTTTTTTGATCCATGATATCATTTATCAAATACCCGGAAGCACCTATAATCATTGTGGTCAAGACAAAAAGTGGAAATAAAACGCCATGTAAAACCACGGAATCTACTCTTGGCACAATCACAAAATACTGAAGTAAATACTGGGTTAGACCTATAATTATTAAGTTTTTAGGCCTTAAAACCCATAGATAAGCCTTTATAGTTTTCAAAAATTCCATTTGCCTTGTTGCCGCATGACTTTTTCTATTACTTCACGAACGCAGCCTTGTCCACCATTTTTTGATGTTATGTACTTGGCCTGCTGTAAGTTTTCGACAGCCCCATCTGCAGGGCAAACAGAAATACCTACTTTATGATATAATGGCAAATCAGGAATATCGTCTCCCATGTATAATATTTCTTCTTTTTGCAATTGCAGCTTGGCGATCAGGTCATCAAAGGCAGCCGTTTTTTCTTGCAATCTATCATAGATATGTGGCACACCCAAGAGTTCAAACCTTTTCCTGACACCCGAAGAAAAACCTTTGGTAATGATAGCCAAATGGTATCCTGCTTCAATAGCAAATTTTACGGCTTGACCATCTCTGGTATTCATGGTACGCACTAAGTCACCATTTTCCATGACAATGACTTCGCTGTTGGTGAATACACCATCTACATCAAAAATTAATGTGGTGATCTGATCAAATAAAGCGTGATCCATGATTATTGATTATCACGCCATTCGTACACCCATTTGGCTTGAATAAGCTCCAAATGACTTTCGCTGCAATCTTCTCTTGTACCTTTAAAATTAGGAATTTCTAAAACCCATTCTATCAGGTCGGTAAATCTAATACGATAAATCTTTCCTTCACCAAAATCATCTCCAAATCTTTCATAAAGTTTCATACCTATATCTTCGTGATCATTCCAGTAAATGGGTAAATTATCTATTTCTTCAAATGCCATAATTAAAATTTGAGTGCAAAGTTAGTTAAAAATTATACGATTATCTAAGAAGTAAATACCAAAATGGAAACTACCCTATTTTGACAGATGTCATACTCAATGAACCAGCAAGCAATTGGTCATTAAATAATTCAATATTGTCCTTAGCACCCTTGAGTCCTAAGGTATAAATCAATGGTAAATAATGGTCTGGCGTTGGTATGGCTAGATTTATGGCTTGTCCTTGTTTTTGGTATTCAATGATTGGATTGAAATTTTCATCCTGAATCCAGCTGTTTATCTTTTGCCGAGCTTCCACAGCCCAGTCAAAACCATGCCCTATTTTATTTATATTGGGAAAGTCAGCCAACCCAAGATTATGTACAATATTTCCTGACCCAATGATCAAAACACCTTTGTGACGAAGTTTATCCAGGTTTTTAGCTAGCTCAAAATGGTATTGTGCTGGTTTGGTATAGTCTATAGACATCTGAATCACTGGAATATCAGCCGCAGGATATAAATGCTTGATGACACTCCAAGCGCCATGATCAAGTCCCCAAGAATGATCTTCTTCTACAGGCGTGGGCATGAGCAAATCTACCGTCTCTTTAGCTAAAGCTGGACTACCCTTTGCTGGATATTGGACATCAAATAATGCTTTAGGGAATCCTCCGAAGTCATGTATGGTTCTGGGCATTTCCATGGCCGTGACTTTAGTACCTTTAGTATACCAATGCGCTGAAATACAAAGAATAGCATTAGGCTTTGGAATTTCTTTGGCCACCTGTCTAAATCCTTTCACAAATTCATTTTCTTCTATCGCATTCATAGGACTGCCATGACCCAAAAATAAAACAGGCATTTTTTCAGAATTTTTAAACCATTCCGAAAAAGATTGAAGGTGACTAAATGAATATATGCTCATAGCTACAGAAGATAAGCCCAAGGTTTTAATAAAGGTACTGCGTTTCATACAAAATAAAATATAACAACTTTGTCCGAATCATTGTTTAACATGCTATACTCATAAACGGTTGAATCTAGCTGGTTAATGATTTCGTTTTTGAAATTTAAATAAAGCTTAAATAAATAAATGATGTCTCATAACCATATATTATAAATAAGATTAGGCTATTATGGTTGTAAAATTAAGATTATCATATATTTTATAGCTATAAAATTGATTTTTATTAAAAATTTTAAGATTTTTGTAACATTTAAAATCAATATACCGTCATCCATACGTACATGAGCACAGAGAAAATGAAAGTCTTGGAGTTGCCGTTTAAAGATAAATTATATAGATTTGCTTTAAACATAGTAGGCAATACATTTGATGCAGAAGATATTATGCAGGAATTGATGATCAAAATATGGAATCGGATAGACCAGTATAAAGAAATAGAAAACAAAGAAGCCTGGTGTATGACCGTGACCCGGAATATGGCCATTGACAAAACCAGAAATAAAAAAACAGCGGCTCAGGATATATCGGATTACCATCACTTAAAGGATAGCGATGTGACCCCTGATAAGCAAATAGAATTGGATGAACGATTTGGTAATATTATGGCTTTGGTCAATCAGCTGCCAGAGAAACAAAAGATAATCGTTCACCTTAGAGATGTGGAAGGATATAGCTATCAAGAAATAGCTGATATGACTGACAATACTCTAGACTTTGTAAAAGTAAGTCTTCATCGAGCGAGAAAAGCGCTTAAGGAAGCATTATTAAAAAGAAATATTAAAAGATATGAAGCATAATATCGATTTATTATTGGAAAAATATTGGGAAGGAGATACTTCATTAGAAGAAGAAAGGGAACTGAAATTATATTTCCAAGGTCAAGATATTGCGGAAGATCACCAAGTTTTTTTAGAATATTTTGATTGGACAAAAGAAAGTAGCCAAATAAGTTCTGAGCGTCAATATGATATTGATAATGTATTAGAGCAATTTTGGGATGGCGAAACAGATATCCAAGATGAAGCATTGTTAAAGGCATATTTTGCAAGTGGTCAAATAGCTGAAGAACATGAGCCTTTTGCAGAATTATTTAAATTTTTCAAAGATCAGTCTGAAATTGAATACATTCCTTCCAAAGTGGAAACTCCTGTAAAAGGTTTCCAGGTAAAAAGTTTACAATTACGGAAGATACTTTATGCAGTTGCAGCGGTCTCTGTTTTAGTTTTAGGTTCAATTTTTATGTTTAAAAACTTGCAATCCGAAACAACACAAAACCAATACTCAAACGTGCAAGAAATAGAAGATCCTGAAGAAGCTATGAGGGTCACTAAAGAAGCTTTGGCTTTAGTCTCCAAGAAATTCAGGAAAAGTCAAGAAACCGTAACCAAAAATATGGGTGCCATCGAAAAGGTATCTATTTTTAAATAGTCATTTAATCATCTTATAACCTTAAATTTTTTAAATCATGAAAAACATTTTTTCATTAGCGTTAGCTTTGTTCATAAGTTTGTCTGCTTCTGCTCAATCAGATGCCATTGAGCGATTTTTTAAAGATTATCAGGAAAATGAAAATTTTTCTGTTACATATGTAGCTCCAAAAACCTTCCAAATGCTCAGCAAGGCCACATCAGATGTCGAAGATAAAGAGTTGACATCTATAGTAAAGGACTTGAAAGGTTTGAGAATACTATCCACTAAAGTAAACGCTTCTAAAATATTTACAGAAGCTAATAAAAGACTTAATATCAAGGAATATGAGGAGTTACTTACTATAAAGGAAAAAGACTCAAATATACGTTTTGTAACAAAAGAATCCAATGGTAAAATATCTGAATTATTATTACTTATTGGCGAAAAAAATGAATTTGTTATGATGAGTTTTGTTGGAACAATTGATCTTAATAAAATAGCGAAACTAGCTAAGAAATTGGATATTGGCGGTGCCGAACATTTGGAAAAAGTAAATAAAAAATAAGCAAAATGAAGATTGTAAATTTATCCATTATTTTTATCTTTTTCGTCTTAGGTAATCCCATATGGGCACAGAAAAACATAGATCAGGTCCTTCGTAAATATAAAAATGATGAAGGTGTGGTCAATATGAATTTCACCGGCGAAGTACTTAAAAAGTTTAATGAGTCGAAAGAAAAAATTAAGAGCACTGTCGATAATGTAGATATTGTCATGTTTAAATCCAAGGAAGACATCTCCAGTTCTGACAAATTAAAAATTAAGGAGATCATCACCCGAGATAAGTATGATTTATTGGTAGATATAAAAAATAAGGATCAGAAAGTAAAGTTGTACGCTAAAGAAAACGGCAATTTTCTAAATCATGTTTTCGCACAGGTCAATTATGATGATATGAACATGTATTTTATGTTATCTGGAAATATTATCTTTGAAGAATTGGCCAAACTAGGTATGGATTTCCAAAGTACTGATGGTCTCAAAGTACTGGGTAAATCATCAGACAAAAAAAATAAGTAATTAGAACATACGCTAGAAAATCTTAGCGAATTAGTTTACATGGAATACAACTTTACAATTATCTTTTTGACTACATCTTCGGTATTACCATCATTTAAAACTTTAATATTTGCTTGTTGATAGAAATCTTTTCTGTCAGCAAGCATTTTTTTTATTGTCTTGATTGATTCATCTTTTGTTTTGTTGAAAAAAAGTGGACGTTGATTGGGTTCTGATAAGATTCTTTCGCTCAGCGTAGCTGCACTTACTTTAAGCCAAATCACATGGCCTTTGGATAGTAATATGTTCATCAGATCATGATAACACGGCAAGCCACCTCCAGTAGATATCACGGCGTGATGCAATTTCCAATTGCTGATTAAATCGGCTTCTTGTTGCCTAAAATAGCTTTCTCCTAATGTTTCAAATATCTCAGGAATAGCCTTGCCTTCCATTCTGCTAATGATTTCGTCCGTGTCAAAATAAGGCAAATCTAATTTTTCAGAAAGCATTTTTCCGATCGTTGTTTTTCCACTACCAGGCATACCAATTAAGAAAATAGTCATAAAATTATCCTTTAATTAATGAAAAAGAGGAATGTCTGAAATCAAACACTCCTCTTTACTTTTTGCTAACAAAGTCAGAAATCTTAAATTTAGATCCTGAGTTTATTTATTTTAATTATTTCACCACTACCAATCTTCTTGATATTCTAAAGTCAGACCCATTTAAAAGGACCATATAAACTCCAGAAGTAAGGTTGGTAACATCAAAAGTTTCATTGATATCTCCGTTGAATGTTTTTGACAATACCTGCATTCCTAAGTTGTTGACCAATTGAACATTTACATGATCAGCTTTTACAAAGTTAACCGAAAGATTAACCTGATTTGAAGCAGGGTTAGGAGAAATACTGAATTGATGAACAAATTTAGTCTCGTCTACATTAGATGTATTTTCAATAGTAAATGGACCAAAAGATTTAGTACATCCATTTCCATCAGTAATTACACAAGAGTAATTTCCAGCTCCTACACCGGTAAGATTTTGTGTGGTTGCCCCATTGGACCAAAGGAAAGTTAATGTTCCTGTACCGCCACCAGGGATCAAAGTCACTGAACCGATATTTTGATTGTTGGCATCATTTACGATACTTACTGAAGAAACGGCCAAAGTATTGGGTATTTCATCAACAACTACTTGTGCATTAGAAATACATCCATTGGTATTGGAAGTCACCGCCATATTGTAAGAACCATCTCCATCCACAACTGGGTTTAGTGTATTTGCGCCAGAAACAATATTTCCATTAGTAGTAGTCCAAAGGATTGCGAAATCAGCCGGATTACCAGTAAGTGAACCTTGTAATGTAACTTGAGTAGTAGCACAAGTAAGACTTGCCGCAGGTTGTATGGCAATTTGTGGCAATTCAGCAGACGCAGTAACAGTAGATGTTGCAGAAGAAACACAACCATTTGGTGCAGTTACATTGGCTTGATAACTACCAGCCGCATTGACATCTACACAAGTACCAGCGTTATTTTGGCCATTTACCACCCATACTACCATGTTGGTAGCGTCCGTGGTAGCACAAAGTTGTGCTGTGGTAGTAGTACAAGTCAAAGAAGCATTATTTACCGTTACGCTAGGAACCGTTGTATTAGCTGAAACAGTTGTAGATGCTACAGATGTACAGCTATTTGATGTATTGGTAACTTGTAATGTATAAGTACCCGCCGCATTAACTACAGCATTGAGTTCATTTTGGCCTGAAACGATGTTTCCATTGGTAGTGGTCCAAAGGTAAGTAACATTATTTCCTGCTGAAGAGCCATTACCTAAAACCTGAGTTTGAGTAGTTGTACAAGTCAACATAGACTGGGCAGCGGCTTGTGCTGTAGGCCCTACAATGGCATTTAAAGTAAAGTTGCCTGTAAGGTTACATCCTTGATTATCTAATATAGTATAGGTATAAGGACCTGGATTCAAATTGGTAAATACTCCAGTATTCTGTGGACCACTTCCTAAATTATAAGTATAAGGTCCTGTACCTCCAGATGCGTTTAGTGTAGCTGTACCTGTAGATTGACCACATGGTATTGCGTTTGCCACCACACTGGTTGCTAAAGCTGTTGGTTGTTCAAGTGTAGCTAAAGTTTGGAAGGCACAACCTAAAGCGTCCGTAACTGTCACATTATGTTCGCCAGCACCACAGTTTATTTTTGTAGCCGTTGTTTGACCATCATCCCACAAATAAGAATATCCACCGTTACCTAAAGCTGCTAACATAGTTACACTGCCGTTTGTTGCTCCAAAACAAGTAGGATTTTGAGCGCCCACTTGTACTGCTGTAATAGGACCACCAGGTAAACCACCAACAGTAATAGGTTCTGTTTCAATGCTGTAGCCATTCGCATCTGTAATGGTACAAATATATGATCCTGGATCAACGCCTGTTAAGTTTTGAGATGTAGAACCATTGCTCCATGCAAATGTCTTAGTGCCATAACCTGCCGTTACGTTTAAAACAATAGAACCGTCACCGCCACATATAGCATCAGTTATAGTGGGTGTTGCTGCCATTTTAAATGATCCAATTACCCAATTTTGTAACGTTGCTGCAGGGATTCCTCCTCCACCTGTGGTATATGATTTTCCATTTCCTGCAGAAATCATAAATATGGTAGGATAAGCATTGACCTGATATGAACTTCTGATAGAAGGTCCTTCTGTATGAATAATCGGATATGGTGTATTAGCAACCCAGTTACCTGTAGTACCTCCTACACATCCAGAAGGTCCATATAGGCACGCTAAATTTGTACTAGGATCTCCTTCTGCAAAAATTACAGTTGCGTCTCCAGTACCATTTGGACCATAGGTATTATAGAAGTTTTTTAACGTATTTGAATTGTGATAATTCCAACAAGGTCCACACCATGTTGCTGATACATCTAAGACAACACTGATACCCTGACTGAGATAATCTGCATAAAGATTATGCACATTGGCATCTAAGTCAGTACATGTAAAGTTGGGAGCAACAGAGCCACTCGGCAACTGCCCAAAAGAAACATGAAATGCTCCTAGGAAAAGAACTAAGGTAAGTAAAAAATTCTTCATTTAAAATAAGGTGTTAATTAGTGAATGAAATAAATATTAAATAAAGGCACAATATAGAAATACTTTATTATTTCCAAAAAAAAATTATATTTATTTTATGCCTTAATTTAAAAACCTTATATAAAAAAGAATTATATTTCGCTAAGAACACTATTTCCTACTTATATTTGGCATGCCTTGCATGAATCGATCCATACCTTTGCTCTTGCTCATCATTTGCATCATTTTACGCATTTGATCAAATTGCTTGATAAACATGTTGACTTCATGAAGATTTTTACCGCTACCTGTGGCAATTCTTTTCTTTCTCGACATATTAAGCAGGTCAGGATTGGCTCTTTCTTTGGGTGTCATGGATTGAATGATGGCTTCTACTTTTGAAAAAGCTTTATCATCAATATCTATATCTTTAGTTAATTTTGACATGCCTGGAATCATATTCATGAGAGACTTTACATCACCCATTCTTTTGATTTGATTTAGCTGGCCCAAAAAGTCGTTAAAATCAAATTTATTTTTCCTGATTTTCTTTTCTAATCTTTCAGCTTCTTTTTCATCAAATTGCTCCTGGGCTTTTTCTACGAAAGAGACAATATCTCCCATGCCTAAAATACGCTGGGCCATCCTTTCTGGATAGAAGACATCAAGAGTATCTAACTTTTCTCCTGAACTTACAAACTTGATGGGCTTGCCAACAGAATATTTTATAGACAAAGCGGCACCACCACGGGTGTCTCCATCCAACTTTGTTAATACAACACCATCAAAATCAAGTCTTTCGTTAAATACAGCCGCTGTATTGACTGCATCTTGACCTGTCATAGAATCCACTACAAACAAAATCTCAGAAGGTGATACTGCTTTTTTAATGTTTTCGATTTCCTGCATCATCTCTTCATCCACAGACAAACGTCCTGCAGTATCGATGATCACTATGTCGTGACTATGACTTTTAGCATAGCTAATGGCATTCAACGAAATCTGAACTGGATTCTTATTTTCAGGCTCTTTGTAAATGTGCACACCTACTTGTTCTGCCAAAACAGAAAGTTGATCTACAGCCGCAGGCCTATACACATCACAGGCTACTAATAATGGTCTTTTTGATTTTTTATCTTTAAGAAACTTGGCTAATTTTCCAGTAAAGGTAGTTTTTCCCGAACCTTGCAAACCTGAAATGAGTATAACTCCGGGATTGCCTTTAGTATTAATACCTGCAGCTTGTCCACCCATCAACTCAGTCATCTCGTCCTGTACGATCTTGACCATAAGTTCGCCGGGTTTTACAGAAGCCAATACATTTTCGGTACCTAATGCTTTATCTTTGATTTTATCTGTAAATTCTTTGGCAATCTTGTAATTAACGTCAGCTGCTACAAGGGCTCTTCTGATTTCTTTAATAGAGTTAGCAACATTGAGTTCTGTTAATTTAGCATCACCTTTTAAACTTTTGAAAGCTAAATCTAATTTTTCACTTAAATTTTCGAACATGTTTTTACTTTTGAGCCGCAAATATAATGAAGTTTTAAGTATTTTACACTTCTAAATGTAGTACAAATACATCACTACCTACTAAATTGAAAATTATCTGTAAATGATTTTTTGTTAAATTAATTTATTTTATAGTTTTGCATGATAATTCTGTCATTCATTTATAAAAATGAAGTATGAATGTATTACATTAGTAATATGAACGGGTGTCTTACGATCACTTTGGCATGGTTACATGTGTAAAACCTAAGCAATTAAATCACAAAAACCAGTTTTAACAACTTAACCATGAATAACCGAAGAAGAAAATTTTTGAAAAACTCAGCTGCAATCCTTCCCGTCCTAGCCTTTGCCAACGCATGTAATACTACTACAAAACCCAATATAAAAAAACCTATCATGGTGGCTACATGGGATAGTGGAATTCCGGTAAACGAGGTAGGTTGGAAAATTTTAAAGAACGGTGGAGTTGCTTTAGATGCTGTAGAAAAAGCAGCCAATTTCATTGAAGATGATATCAATTGTTGCGTGGGCTTAGGTGGCAATCCTGATCGTGACGGTTATGTGACCCTTGATGCTTGCATAATGGATGATAAATATAATTGCGGCAGCGTAGCTTATCTGCAGAACATTAAATATCCCATCAGTGTAGCTCGGAAAGTGATGGAACTTACACCGCATGTTATGTTAGTAGGTGAAGGAGCTAAACAATTTGCTATTGCCAATGGCTTTAAGGAAGAAGAAGGTAAACTTTCTGAATTGGCTCAAAAAGAATATGATAAATGGCTTGAGAAATCAGAATATAAGCCCATCATAAATATAGAACAGACACAATCAAAAAATTATAAAAAGGAGTCAGCGCCAGAAAAACTAAGTAACGGAGCATTTAACCATGATACTATGGGTATTGTGGCTTTAGATGGTAGTGGAAACTTATCAGGCTCTTGTACTACAAGTGGTATGGGTTTCAAAATGCATGGTCGTGTTGGGGATTCTCCAATTATCGGTGGAGGTTTGTATGTAGATAATGAAATTGGCGGTGCTACATCTTCTGGTCAAGGCGAAGAAGTCATCAGAATCTGCGGCACGCATCTTGTAGTCGAGTATATGCGCATGGGAAAAACACCAACAGAAGCTTGTAAAGCGGCAGTGGAACGATTGGTAAAAATCAATCCTGAGAAAGCAAAAACTTTTCAAGTTGGATTTTTAGCTTTAAATAAATATGGTGAACACGGTGCTTATAGCGTAAACCCAGGTTTTGCATATGCAGTAAAAGACAGTGATGCTGCGGGTTATGTGATCACTTCTGAGTCTTATTTTAAAAGCTAATCCATTTTTGATAAGGTACCATTTTTAATCATGAATATCTGATGGCAAATAGCTTTGGCCAATACAGGATCATGTGTAATAAACAAGCCCCCAAACTTGAGTTTATCTTGTAATGTTGTTATCAATGAAATCATCAAATTTTGATGTTTTACATCCAAAGCAGATAGAGATTCATCAAAAATAATCAATTCGGGTTTGGTCAACAAGGAACGGACTAGCGCTGCTCTTTGTATTTGACCACCTGACAATTGCGATGGATATTTTGTTAATACATCTTCTGGCAATCCTGTGTCTCGTAACCAATCATGCTTCACCGACTCAAATCCAGTCGCCTCACTTTGATGATAAAGATTATATACTTCTTTCCATTGGCGCTCGATAGTCATTTTGGGCTGAAGACTGGAAAACGAACTTTGTAGGATCATTTGGATTTTTCTTCTAGACGTTTTATCTGACTCCAGCAAAGACTGATCATACAACTCGCCATTCAAATATAGCATTCCAGAATCAGGTGTAACCAAGCCTGAGATGATCTTCGCCAGGGTACTTTTTCCGCTTCCAGAAGGTCCTAATATACCAACCATTTCCCCTGCCTGAACAGCAAGATTAATCCCTGCAAGAACCCTAAACTTTTTTTCCCTAAACCCTAGAAAAGAATTGGTAATATAAGTCTTTGAAATATTTACCAATTTAAATTTTTCAAAGTTTTCCTTTTGGTTAAATGCCCTAACACTTTTTGTAATTTTCTGATTCAGATATTTTACCACATGGTCATTTTTAAAGGATGTTTGATCTGGCTCAGAGGTATTTCCTTTAATTTTACCACTATCTATCACTATAATTTTATGGCAAATACCTTCCATCATAGATATTTGGTGGCTTATATATATCATACTCATATTTCTGGTACGAACAAGTTGAAAAAGTAACTCGTTGATTTCTGCAGATAACTTGCCATCCAGAGACGATGTAGGTTCATCAGCTATCAATAATTTAGGTTTATTGATTAATGCCATTGCTATTGCTATCCTTTGCAATTGGCCACCTGATAGTTCATGAGGATAAGCCTTCAAGCACTTTTGGGTATCCACCAATCCTACCTCATTTAAAGACAATAAGATAATAGTTTGCAGTTCGTCTTTTGAAATTTTTGGATGGTGAACATAAACCGCATCTTCCAGTTGTTTGCCTATCCTTCTTACCGGATCGAAAGCATCTATGGGCTGCTGAATTACCATGCTCATTTGCGCTCCTCTAAGCAGAGAAAGATCATTTTCGTTTGCTTCTAATATATTATTACCTTCGAAAGTAATTCGGCCTGAAACCGTAATTTGATCCAAATATCTCAACAATCCCATGATAGATAATGCTGTCATGGATTTACCACTTCCCGAATAACCTGTGATGCCTAATATTTCGCCTGCACTTAAGCAAAAGGATATACCATCTAAAATGACGATATTTTGGTTTTTAAAAGAAAACTTTACGGATAAATCTTCTACATCCAATAAAATGGACTGTTCATGGGCAACCATATTTTTTAGGTTGGGGTTACCTATTACTATTATTCTTTATTTCCAAATTCATCCTTGGAAGGACCTTTTTTATTCTTGGCATTACTATTCGCTGCTTTCATGGCCTCTCCTACTTGATTACTAGCAGAAAAAGAAGCTACCATATTATTGAGCATATCTGTACCTGCTTGTGGCGAATTGGGTAATAAGATTAGATTAGAATTGGCATCAGCACCAATAGCTTGAAGGGTATCATAATGCTGGGTCACAACAATTAAAGCTGATGCTTCTTGCGAATTAATACCCACCTGATTCAAAATATCCACACTTTCAACCAGACCACGAGCTATTTCCCTTCTCTGATCTGCTATACCTTGTCCTTGCAACCTTTTACTTTCAGCTTCTGCTTTGGCTTTTGCCACGATTCTGATTCGGCCGGCTTCTGCTTCATACTCTGCAGCCGTTTTTTCTCTATCTGCGGCATTAATACGATTCATAGCATTTTTGACCTGAATATCAGGATCTATATCTGTAATCAAGGTATTGATAATATCATAACCATATGTTGTCATCGCTTCATTAAGTTCGCGTTTTACAGCGATGGCAATATCATCTTTTCTTTCAAATACATCATCTAAAATTAGCTTGGGTACTTCCGCTCTCACCACATCAAAAACATAAGATGTAATCTGGTCATGAGGATATTCCAACTTATAAAATGCTTCATACACTTTTTCTTGCAACACTTTAAACTGGACGGATACTTTCATTTTAACAAAAACATTATCCTTAGTTTTGGTCTCAATAATCACATCCAATTGTTGAATCCTTAAATTTATTTTACCAGCAATACGATCTATAAATGGTATTTTGAGATGCAATCCAGCATTCCTTATACTATTAAATCTACCGAATCGCTCCACAATAACTGATGTTTGCTGCTTTACAATAAAAAATGCCGATAAAAGCAAAAGTATTACAACAGGAAGTAAGCCAAATAAAATAGGATTAAGCTGAACCATAAGATATTACTTTAATAATAATTTAAAATGTAAAGATACAAAATTAAAACATAACGTGAATAAAAATTTCATCTATGAGATGTCGTCTCCAGAAGCATACTTTACCATGAGCTTACCCCTTAAAAACGACTTTCTAATCCTGTTTCTTCAATAAAATGTTTCATATAAGATATCATAAAATCATGCCTTGCACTTGCCAATTGTTGGGCCTTTGGTGTTTTAAAGGTATCTTTTAACTTTATCAGTTTTTCATAAAAATGATTAAAAGTAGAACCCTGATGATTTTTGTAAGACTCTCTTGACTCAAAAGCTGATGGTAACTCATCCAAATCGTAAAGTCTTCTATTTTTGTACCCGCCATAAGTAAAGGCTCTAGCTATACCTATTGCACCAATAGCATCTAAACGATCTGCATCACGCACTATATCTAACTCTAAAGATGAAAAATCAGACCTAGCAAACCCACCTTTGTAAGACATATTGCGAATGATATCTGAAACATGACGTATGATATTCCTATCAACACTGTGATCACTCATCAATGATTCAGCCATCATGGGTCCTATATTTTCATCACCATTATGAAATTTGGCATCTGCAATGTCATGCAATAATGCAGCCAAGACTACCACTTGAGTATCCGCATTAGGTTCTGTATCGGCAATTTGTTTGGCCAATGACACTACCCTAGAAACATGCAACCAATCGTGCCCAGCCTCAGCAAAAAGCAGTTTTGCCTTTACAATATTTGTGATAGACTCCAGAATGTTGTCTTTCATATATTATTTCATGTCAAAATTGTAACTCACATACAACTCTGTACCCGCACCAGTTTGCGCAAGCGATGATGTTAAGCCATAATTGGCCAAAATACCAATTTTAAGCTTCGCATATCTACTGCCAAATCTGTCCAAAATGACACCACCTTGCATAGCAGCCATACCTGCGCCAGAAAATCCAAGACCAGCCCAAAAAGTATTTTCCTTTTCGTATCTTAAACTATACAACACATCAATAATATCGGGTTGTACCATATTTGCAGTAATCATAGGCTCCACAAAGCTATCATAACTATAAAATCTACCTCCAATATTGAAATGAATATGTTTTTGTCTGACTTGATCAAACTCATTTACAAGTACTTCAGTAGTATATAATTGATTAATAGCACCTCCAATAAAAAAAGTATTTCCCTTATACTCTCGCACATTCGAAGTATAAAAAAAACCTGCTCCAAAGGATGGAAAAAAAGAACTTACTCTATTATTCAATATTACATTATCATCAAAATCATTGATAATCGCATTATTCCCATTAAAATTGTATTGCTGAAAATTAGCCGAAATCCCTAGTGACATTTGTCCATATCTAGACAAAACCTCTTTCAATTTGTATGCATAATTTAATTGGACACCCATTTTACTTACGGGACCTGTTTTGTCAAAATTTAAAATAGCACCACCACTCATATTATAATCGAGCATTGGATACTGAAATGATGCAAATCCTGATATCGGTGCACCCGAAAAACCTAGCCATTGTGTCCTAAAAAAACCATCAATAATCATGTCATTGCCTACTGCTGTAAAGGCTGGATTCCATGCTGCTCTGGTTTCCCCAAAATGTGAGCTATTAGCCAATTGTTGAGCTTGCAACCCCAAAAAAGAGATATGCATTAAAATAAAAAGAAAAATTATATTAAGATGTTTCATTATACTTTTGTTTTAACAGATTTTATAAATTAGTCCCATAGAATAGTTAATGCACTTTTGATCACCTGATCCCCATAAGTCAATACATAATAATAGGTATCTGCGGGTAATCTGTCACCGTTTTTAGTACCATCAAACAGCTTACCTGATATCTGATATCCTTCTGCTTCGAATATCAAATTGCCCCATCTATTAAATACTCTAAGTTGATTGTCAGGATAATCTGATAAATCGCCAAAATATAACTCATCATTTTTACCATCTCCATTAGGAGTCAACATATTGATAGCTTTGAAACTGTCTATTTTGACACATACTTTGACGTCATCAGTAAATACACAACCATTTGCATCTGTTATAGTCACTGTAAATACCGTTTCCACCACAGGTTTCACTGTAGGCTCTGCAATATTTGCACTACCTTCAATAAGATCAGCGTTGTCCCACTGATAGGATACACCACCCGTTGCTTTGAGTTTTATTGTCCTACCTATCACAACGCAAGTATCCAAACCTGCGGAAACATTCACAGGTTCAAAAACTTTGATTTCAATGGATTTACTTGCTTTATTTTGTGGACATATACCATCCGATATTTCCACATTGTAAGTAGTGGTGATAGTTGGACTAACGGTAACTGTTGATTCGTTTTGTGTACCTAAGACATTGCCTGTACCATCTGTCCATTTATATAAAGGTCCACCATTAGCCGTAAGTTTGACAGGTTCACCATTACAAACACCTGGTTTATCAGCAGAAATCGTAGCGGTTACAACCGGGTTTAAGGTTACACTTACCGTATCAGCATCCGTACAACCAAACTGATTGGTTACAGTAACTCTAAAATCCGCTTTTGTCAACAATGAAGGTTGACCCGCATCTACTGTAAATGTAGCAGCTTTAGAATTATCACTCCAGATATATTCTGTATGAGTACCTGCATTTAGCACCTTGGATTCTCCTGGACATAGGCTAAAATCAGCACCTAAATCAACTGATGGGCTAGTTCTCGATGTCACCGTAAACGTTTTTGCAACCTTACAATTGGCCGCATTTGAAACAGTCAACTCATAATTTCCTGCTTGGGTGATGGTCAAAGAATTAGTTGTTTGATTATTGATAATGGTATTATTTCGTTTCCATTCAAATTTATTACCATTAGATGTGGCATTAATCAACAACGTCTTGCCTGCACATAGATCGTAGGTATCATTTATTGAAGTCAAGGTTGGTTTAGGTTCAAAGGTGATTCTAACTTGTTCTGCCCTTTCGCAATTGAATGAATTCCTAACCACAACTCTGTACAAACCAGATTGTGTCGCAGTTACGTTTTGAGTTGTAGCTAAAGCCGCTCCATTAAGTGTCCAACTGTAAGATGTTTGATTAGGACCAGCATTTAGAACAGGTGCCGGATCTCCATCACAAAGAGTTCTATCGTTGCCCAAATTCAGTGCAGGTCTAGGATTGACTGTGATGGTTACTTCTTTAAATACTTCGCACGCCGGTGTTCCTCCTTTAACGCTGACACTATAAGTACCTGCTTTGGTAACAGATAAGTTAGTACCTGTTTGGCCTGGTATAATGTTACCGTTTTCATCAAACCATTTGATTTCAGGGTTAGTCGCACTCGATGTCACTGTTATTAAATGTGTTTCACCTTCGCAAATGGTGGCATTGCCATTGAGTGTTACCGTTGGGCCAGGTATAAACGATACTGCAATTTCATCTGTATTATTACATCCAAACTGATTGGTAACTACGACACTATATCTACCGTTTTGTGTTACGGTAAGATTTTTAGTAGTTTCTGGCAGATCCAAACCATCTTTTTTCCATTTGAATTGGGATCCATCAGTACCTGCATCCAACACCACTGTATTCCCAACGCACGAAACTAATGTAGGATTGCCTAAGTCAACTACCGGTAAGGATCTGATTTCTACCTGAACAGATTTTCTGGTTTTACATTGTGCAATATTGGATGCTTCTATAGTGTAAAGACCAGATGTATTTACAGTTATGGTCAGAAAATTGGAATTAGATATCGGATTGTTATCCCTAAACCATTGTACCTGATTAAATCCAGTAGCAGTGGCTGTAATATTGGTTGTTTGTCCCTGGCAAACGTTTATCAGTGCTGGAAAATCATCCACTTTAGGGCTTGAAAAGAAGTCTACTTTGATCACGTCATTAGATGAGCAACCTGTGCTGTTTTTGACCACAACCCGATAACTTCCAGATTGTACCGCTTCATATATAGATGCATCAGCTCCTGCGATTTTGGTATTATTAAAAAACCACTCAAATACGGTTCCATCATTTCCTGCATTGAGCACTGCTTTCTCTCCTTCACACTTTCTTTGATCTGCCCCTAAATCTACTATAGGTGCATTGACTTGTTTTACTGTTACATCTGCTTGGTTTCTGCAGTCAAAACTACTTAAAGCTACCAATCTATAGCTACCACCTTGGGTAATCTGAATACTTGATGCCGATTGGCCAGGTATGAGTACATTATCTTTATACCATTCAAATTTTGTGGCATTCGTTAAAATCGAAGGCTTAAGTTCAAAAGTCTCTCCAGTACAGAATTCAAGATTTGATGGGAAATTTATAGTAGGATTAGGATTAAAAGTAATGACAACCTTATCTGTTTTTCTACATCCGGAGGCGTGTATAACTTCAACTTCGTAAGTACCTGTAGTATTGACAGGCAATGTTTTTGAAGTTGTAGTACCTGGTATGACAACGCCGTCCTTTTTCCAATTGTATGTGGTCCCATTATCACCTGCATTGAGCAATACACTTTCTCCTACGCATTTGCTTTGATCATCACCCAGATCGAAAGTCAATGGACAACAGTTTACTGGTGCTTTAAAAACGTTTTGTTTTTGGAATTTGCAATCTATCTCATCAGTAAAGAAAACTGAAACACTCCTATCTGTCCCATCGGAGTCTAAACCTGTAAGCGTAACGGTTTGTGGACTTGTGGTAACATCAAAAAGCTGCCCGTTCACGTTAATTTTGCCCGTAGTGGGAGCACGTTCATAAGTTAACGTCAAGGTCTGAGTAAATTCATTGGAACCAATAACACAAGCCGTCTGTGATACAGCTACAATATCATTAAATCTACAGTTGGGCAATACTTTAAGATCATAACATTCGGCACTGTTCATCAGACATGATCCATCCTGAATAATTTTGGAGAATGACTTACCAATCCATGTGTTGATATTATTGTCATCTTTGAATAAAACTCCATAAACACAAAATTCTCCTGCTTTTATGGTAGTGAAATCTGAATTGTCATTAAACGCAGCGACAAGATCAGTTCTTTTATCTATAGCAACATAAGTGTATTTATAACCCGTAGGAATTTGTACACCATTGTAAACTAGGCCTCCTGATGGTCGGGTAAATGTGATATTATAATCAAAAGGAAAACCTGGAAAATCCAATGAAAAACTACTGATATATAAATAATAGTGTCTGCCAGCAACCAAGGAAACTGTCATACTAGAATTTGGAGTAACATTTCCTGTAGATGCATTTTCTACACCGGAACTCGAAACATGATTATCACATGTAGTACCGTTAAACTCATTCTGATATAAATTCATGATCGCTCCAAAAGGTCCACCATGTGAAATCGTGTAACTTCCTGTAACATTAACGGTAAAAAAGTGTAAATCTCCTCTGACAGAATTACCACCATTAGTACATGTAGTGCCTCTTAAAAAAATAAGCCTACCCGCTAAATCTGTGGTTCTAACATTGCCACTGATACTTGTGATCGGAACACCTGTATTATTGGTCAAATCTAGATTTAAACCCGGATCCCCTTCTAAAAGGGTTTTGGAGCTAATAGGTTTTATTACCGTCGGTTGAGCGATACAGGTAGAATTAATTGCAAAGTTTTGAGCTGATAATGCAAAAAATGTATAACATTCATTATCCATACATTCTATCATCAACCTAGCATTGGTCGTAGCACTAAAAGAAGCAGGAAGATTTAATGCAAAAGTGCCTGCTGCATAATCTACATTTTCTGCTAAAACAGTATTAAAAGATTTTCCCCCATCTATAGACAACCTAATCCTTACTTTTTGACACAAAGCATTGGAACCATTGGTATTCCAAGTAATGTTTTCTGGCGATCCTGCATTGATTGTTTCTCCTCCATTAGGTCGCACCATAACAAATGGTCCTGAATTTTCTACTGTAATACGCAAATCGTCATTGGCTACAGTTCCTCCTTCTGCAACATTATCCCTAACTGATAAGTTGAAGTTTAAGATTCTGGCCACTGAAGGCAGGGGTTCAAAATCATTAGTTCCCCCATTTATTAGAAGGCTCAAAGAAGGAAAGTAACGTGTTGGAGTGTTGGTAGGTGGAAAACTTCTAAACAACGGAGCTCTTGGATCTGATCCCGCTGCTGTACCTTTCTTACCACTAGTAGGAGTCCCCGGTCCATCTTCATCTATCTGCTCCCAACAATAAGTAAGTGTATTATTTTCAGAATTTTGTTGCGTAACATTGGCTGTCAACTTAAAAGGTGTAGATTTAGGTATTCTAAATTGATCACCACAAGGAGCATCATTTATTAACGAAGGAAGATTAGTATTATCTGTTGGTGTGCCACAAGTGCCCCCTGTATTATTGTAGACATAGTCATACATCTCTTCCAAACTCTTAATATGAAAGTAATTATCTAACGCATCGCCACTTGGAATATTTTGCCCTTGTCCACAGATTCCGTTATAACTCATGATGGTGGTACCTGAAGCAATTTCATAAGAATTGGTTTCTGCAATCGCATCATCACAAGATCCACCAATACCATTAAAGGTATGGTTAGCACCAAACTGATGACCAAATTCGTGTGTAGCCAAACTAATCCACCCATTTCCAACATTATCATATGCACCACTCCATCCTCTAGACTTACTAATAGGTGTCCCGGTATTGCGACATACTGATCTTAGCTGAGCAATACCTCCGTTGCCCCATCCATCGCCATCTTTGTGTTGGTGAAAAACATGACCTACATCGTATATTGCTGAATTGAACAAATTACCCACCACAGTACCCGCCTGATTGGGTCTATTATCACCACCCATTTGATCAGGAATAAATGGGTCAGTGGATGGGTCGCGGAAGTATTCAGTACGACCAGCTGAATATTGGAGTCTAAATGAGAGTTCATTATTAAAAATGGCACTTATTGCATTGACTGTATTGACTACAACAGTACGAACAGCGTTATCAGTTCCACCATTGTTTACATAAAATTCACCAGTGATGGCTAATGCCAATCGGTATACATATTTTTTAGTACCCATAGCAATCTTGGATCTTGCACCTTTATTTAAAGGAGATGGCATGACTCTGGGATCATCCATGGTGTGATCATGACCACAAAAGCTTTTCATTTTGACCAAATCAGGTTGTGGACCATATTCTATCCAATGGTGCGTGATGACATTAGGATCATTAGGATAGATGCTTATCATTTTACCGTTGCTGATCATGGTTGCATATAGTCCATTTTTACTCAAGGTCAAAGCTCCATACAAGGAAGCATCAGACGATGTTTTGAGATCATAAGTCCTGATATCTGGAAAATCTCTCTTAGACGCTTCATCTATGACATCATTGGGTATTGCCTGAAAACTAATTAATTTACCAAACAAAGGCAGCTCAATTGAAAAATCTGATCTGTCAGCTGTATTTTGAGCTTGCCTCAAAGCTTGTAAATAATTTACGTGAATCACTTCTTTAGTTCCGAACAACCTTTCATTTTGAGATATAAAGGTACTCGATTCACCTAGGTTCTGGCCATGTGACCAAAGGAAGTTTAAAACAAAAAGTATTGATAACGAGATACGTACCATAAACATTAATAAGTTTGATTTTTTAAATATGTAATTTACAGGCATAAAAATAATTATTTTATTTATTTTGCATCTAATTTGATTCAGAAATTAACATGGATTCTAAATAATTATTTTTTTAAACAAAGTTTAACATCATAAATCAAACTTTTAAAGACATAAACAAGTTAATACTTCAAATAATAATAAAATGAGAGTAGTAGTAATATTGACCTTTTTGATGACTTTATCATCTATAGCTGCTTATGGGCAATTAAAAGACTTATTGAACAAAGCCAAAGCAGACGTTTCAACCATTTCGGGTGAGAACAAAGAAATCGGACTTGGACTTAAGGAAGCTTTAAACAATGGCATAGAAACCGCTGTAAACCAATTGTCAGTTGACAAAGGTTATTTAGAAAGTCCTTATAAAATTTTGATTCCTTCAGATGCCCAAAAAGTGATAGACAAAGTAAAAATGGTACCTGGTTTTCAGGATGTAGAAACTAAACTGGTTCAACAAATGAACAAAGCAGCTGAAATTGCAGCTAAAAAAGCAACGCCGATCTTTGTGAATGCGATCAAGAATATGACCATTCAGGATGCTAAAAAAATCCTTACCGGATCTGAAAATGCGGCAACTGTTTATCTTGAAACAGGAACAAGACCAGCGTTATATGCTGAATTCTTACCCATCATACAGGCTAGCTTAGACGAAGTCAACGCTCGTACTTATTGGAAATCAGTTGTTGACGCTTACAATAAAATTCCATTAGTAAAAAAGATGAACCCCAATATCGACGACCATGTCAATAATAAAGCACTGGATGGGTTGTTTGGTCTTATTGCTGTAAAAGAAAAAGGTATCAGAACAGACGCCAATCAAAGAACAAGTGATTTGCTGAAAAAGGTATTTGGCAAATAATCAAAGGATTGCTTATTCATTTTTGCCTCATGATAATTGTCTAGAAAAAGTTTACCTTTGCGGACTTTACCAACTTCTATTTAAACCATGAGGCAAATCTTTGGCATTTTCACATCATTGGTTACTGCTGTGTTGATCATTTTCATAGCTCAAATGCTGAGAGATGGATTGTATCCCTTTCCTTTGGAACTTAATAGAGATGATCAGGCAGCCATGGTATCTTGGATGTCCTCATTACCTAACAAAGCATTCGTAATAGTCGCTATCAGTCATGGTTTAGCTGCTTTTATATCGGGATTGATTAGTAGCTTAGTTTCTGGTCAAAATAGAACAGCTACAGGTATGATTACCATCAGTATTATCTTTATTGCGGTAATGATCTATTTATTCACCTATTACTTCCCCGTTTGGTTTGTGGTTACAGATACTGTTTTAACAGCAGTGTTGGGTTTTGCGGGTGTTATGGTGGGCAGTGCTAGATATGTTAATTAATCGATTGCATTACTGCCCGTTTAAGAAAATTTTTCCCACAAAATGAGAAGAAATGGAATTAAAGCCGGTACTCCTTGAACTAAAAAAAGTTTAAAGTGGACTGTGGCCCACCCAAATAATCCAGCCACTACGACACAGCCCAGAAAAAAAAGTGCAACATTTTGTGACCATTGTATATCGGTGATTGTCAACGACCAAAATAAACCCACAGCCAAAAAACCATTATATAGCCCTTGATTTGCAGCTAAGATCTTAGTCTTTTCGAATAAATTTGGGTCTAGCATCCTAAAAGTCTTTTTGCCCAAGGTAGTCCAAGCAAACATTTCCATATATAGAAAATAGAGATGCATCCCTGCAACCAATGCAACAAATACCACGGTAATTATACTTAAGGCTGTCATTTATTCTACGACTGCGTTTTCAGCCTTTTTGGTATCAAAATAAGACAATAGATCTCCAAGCTTAGCCTTTAAATCTTTTCGGTGCACGATAAAATCTAAAAATCCATGCTCGAGTAAATATTCAGATGTTTGGAATCCTTCCGGAAGGTCTCTTTTTATAGTCTCTTTGATGACGCGAGGACCTGCAAATCCGATAAGTGCTTCAGGCTCTGCAAAATTGATATCACCTAACATAGCGTACGATGCTGTAACGCCTCCCGTGGTAGGATCAGTCATGAAAGAGAAGAATGGTATCCCGTTTCTAGCTAGTAAGGTAAGTTTCGCCGATGATTTTGCCATTTGCATCAATGAAAATGCAGACTCCATCATACGTGCCCCACCTGATTTGGAAATAATCATCAAAGGTATGCGGTGCTCCAAGCAATAATCTACCGCTCTCGAAATCTTTTCCCCAACCACAGAGCCCATGGAACCACCAATGAAACCGAAATCCATACAAGCAATCACTAATGGATATTTTTGAATTTTACCTGAGGCTACTGACATGGAATCCTTGATATCGCTCTTCTTGTAGGCATCAGCTAATCTGTCTTTGTATGCTTTGATATCTTTAAACTCCAACATATCTACAGACTGAATTTCATCAAAGAGTCGGGTATATTTCCCTTCAAAAATCATGTCAAAGTAGTCTGTCGAACTGATTCTAGTGTGATAATCGCACTTAGGACAAATAAATAAGTTTTCTCTTAAATCTTTGACTGTCGTCAACTCGTTGCATCTGGTACATTTGTGCCAAAGACCATCAGGTGTTTCCTTTTTATTTTTGGTAGCTGTTTGTATACCTTCCTTGAGTCTCTTGAACCAGCTCATAATCTAATGAATTAAACAATATTAAGGAATTCGGAATTTTGAAGTGCAAAATTAAAGATATAAACTCAGCTTTACTAATTCAAGATTGAGTTTTTTCATATAATTTATTAACATATATTTAACTAATTAGGATTCATATCAGAATCAGACCATCTCGCATACGGTGACTAAGTTGCAGTTCTCTCAATATCTTAAGCTTGACTTATGAAAACAAAAACGGTTTCCTTATGAAAGGCAATACATTTTACTTTAAATACAAGTAGATACAGCAACTATTTTATTAGGCAGGTATCACAAACTTTATTTGGCAAAGAATGATTATAATCTAGATTAATAAAATAAAGTAAATTTCTACCCAAAAAAATAAAAAAACAGCTTAATTTCGCACTTCTTTAAAATTAATCATAATAAGATGTTCATAATAAACATATATCTAAAGTTTGCGATTATTGCCATAGGAATCATAGGTGGTACTATTTTATCTTTTGTCTTAGGCATAGGATATACTTGGATATTCATAATCATAGGTATCATTTTTTTAATCAGTTATATCCTGTTGGGAACAATACAATCATCTTCAGAGCTCATGCAAAAACTAGAGTTTGATGCAGCAGAAAAACGATTAAATCTTACTCTTTTCCCTAAATTGTTGTACGTTACAAACCGTGCTTTCTTTTACATACTCAAGGGTTCGCTTGCAGCACAAAGAAAAGACAATACAGTCGCAGAAGAGTATTTCAATCAGGCATTGGCTTTAAATTTACCATCTGATAACGAAAAAGCCATGGTTCTACTTCAGATGGCTGGAATACAAGCACAGAAAAACAACTGGACAGGAGCGAAAAACTACTTCTATCAGGCTAAAAAACTAAAGATCACCGAATCTCAAATCAAAGAGCAGTTCAAACAGTTTGAAGCTGCCATCGAAAACAGAGGGCAGATGAAGGTAGCCCAAAGTATGGGCATGAAAACAAATCAGATGATGATGACCGGAGGAAAAAGAAGGCGCCCTAAGATGAGATAATCTATAAACTATTGCATCAATTGAATCCCATACACGCGATGATGATATCCTTATAAATGGACTCATCACTTGTCCTGCTGCCCACTCCTTTGCTATATAAGTCGGCTTTTTTGAGCGTCTTCATGATGTTATTTAATTGTGGGATAGTGTAGTTGGCCGCTGCTTTTTTATATTCCTTCATAAAAAATGGATTAACTCCTATGATTTTGGAGAGTTCCTGATCACTTTGCGTTCCGTGATACTTGGTGATGTAGATTTTATTAAAATAAGTAAAAAGACTACTGATAGTTACAATGGCAGGATTAGCAGAAGGATTCTGAGAAAAGTACCTAGCAATCATTGCTGCCTTGACAAAGTTCTTTTCTGCCAATACTCTTTGAAATTCGAAAACATCAAAATCTTTGCTTACTCCAATTTGTTCTCTGATGTCATCCACCGAGATGCTTTTACCTTTGGGAATATTTAACAACAGTTTATCGATCTCATTAGTCAATTTACTTAAGTCAGCACCGATGTATTCAGCCAATAACTCGCAAGATCCTTGGTCTGTTAAAAATCCTTTTTCTTGGATATATTTTTTAGCCCACTCTGCGATTTGGTTGTCATAGAGTTTTTTAGATTCGAATACTACTGCTTTTTCATCTAGTATCTTCGCAAATTTTGTTCTTTTGTCCAGTTTTTTGTACTTATAACAGATGACCAACATAGACGTAGCTGATGGTTTCTCCAAATATGGGAGCAGGTCAGGAAGTGTTTTCATATCTTGCGCCTCTTTGATAATGATTACTCTCAAATTGGACATCATAGGAAATTGACGGGCTTCATCCGTGATCACGCGTGCATCGATATCTTTCCCATAAAGGATGATTTGATTAAATGCTTTTTCACCTTCGGACAATACATTCGCTTCCACATAATCACAAATCTGATCTATGAAATAGGGTTCGTCACCATGTAAAAAATATACAGATTGATATTTTTTTGACTTTAGTTCCTTAATGATTTGGTCAAAAGACATTAAAATTTATAACAATTTTAAAATAGATTTGTAAAATTATAAATATCTGCTTACTTTTGCACACTTTCCGAAAAGACGGGGAATTAGCTCAGTTGGCTAGAGCGCTACGCTGGCAGCGTAGAGGTCACCGGTTCGAGCCCGGTATTCTCCACATTTTTTAAGGCATCATGCTTTTCTCACCCAGTTTGCAATCGTTAAACATCGGAGTCACTTGAATAAAGGTCTCTTCACGTTTCTTTTTCAACCATTTCAAGAAGTACTCATTCTTTTTGCTTTCCTTAGCAAAGTTGGCAATTTTATCAAAATCTTCTTTGAGATTTGCTTTGTGAGGTTTGGTGATGCTATTGAGTTGTACCAGCCTGTAAGCTTTTTGACCGTCGGGCAAAGTGATCAAAATAGGTTTTGATATTTCTTTAGGTTTCAGGTCGAAGATAGCAAAATAAGTATCGGGATCTAAGTCATCAGCCGCAAAAAAAGTACTGTTCGTATTTTGATTTTTGACTCTACCGCTATTGGAATACGATGGAAGATTTTTCATAGAAAACTTTCTAACAGCCGTTTCGAAACTCATAGAATCTGACAAAATTAAATTCCTTACTGAATCAAGTTTAGATTTAGCCAGTTCCATGTCTGCTGGTGTGATCTCCGGTTTGATCAAAACGTGTCTTGCCCGTACCGAATTACCTCTCCTCTCAATCAATTCCATGAAATGAAAACCAAACTCTGTCTCTATAACCTCAGATATTTCATCCTTATTTAATGAAAATACGGTTGCTTCAAACTCAGGTACATAAACTCCGCGTTTTGCAAATCCCAAGTCTCCACCTCGCAAAGCTGACCCAGGGTCCATGGAGTTTTTCGAAGCTGCATCTTCAAAAGTCATGGTTTTTGAAACTACGGCATTTCGTAATTCCGTGATTTTGTCCAAAGCTTTCTTTTTGGACTCCTCATTGACTTTGGGCAATAAAATAATCTCAGAAATTTCCATTTCCGATTTAAAATAGGGCAGCGAATCCGCAGGCACACTATAATAAAACTTCTCCACTTCCTTAGGTGTGATCTCAATCTCAGACATCAAATTAAATTGCATTTTCTCTGCAAGAATTTTATGCTTTTGGTCATCTCTATACCTTTCTTTCATCTCAGATATAGTGGCGCCATAATATTCTTCAAAAAATGCTTCATCACCATTCATTTGTCTCAATACGGACTCAAACCTAAAATCCAATTGTTGGTCCACTTCTGCATCCGTGATCTCAACACTATCTATTTTAGCGTGATAAATGACTAATTTTTGAGCAATAATGTTATCCAAAATGTCACACTTTATCGAATTACTGACATTTGGATTTCTGGATTTGGCATATGAAAATTCCTCTTCGATTTCAGAAAGGAGTATGTATTCACTACCTACTTTCGCAACAACTTTATCAATCAATTGAGACTGAGCAGCCAAAGACAATGTAAAACCGATTGTAAAAATAAAACACAGTGATTTTATCATTTTGATTCTATTCGTTTTTATATATTTCAAATTCTTTATTATTCAAAGCAACATCATAGATTTGCTTTCTATAATTCAACAGCAACGTATTTTTCCTTTCACTAAGTATAGTCTTTACTATCTTACCTTCAATAAAGTCAAACGGAGCAATTGAAGTTTCGTCGTAATATTTGATAACTTTAACAAAATATTCAGAATCCTTTTCCTGAACATTATAACTTTTGCCTTGTGTTTTGTCTATTTTCTTTATCAAACTACCAGGTACCAGAGATTCCAAATCATCCATAGAAATATACATAGCAGTATCTAACTGTCTATAAGTTGCCTTTTCTCTGATGATAAACATGGCTTCTGTCAAATCTGATTTGCTTAATGCTTTCTTAATATTTGCAATATCTGACTTTAATTTGATGGGTACCTTAGCTATAATACCTTTGAAAACAGGATGCGATAGTCTGTATAATGATTTATTATTTTCGTAAAAAGACTTCTTTTCCACTTCGAGAACCACAGTATCCAATTGGTCTTCTACTAGTTTTTTTTCGTAATTGTAAACCAAAAGTGAAGACCGATAATCATCCACTAACTTATTGAGATTAATATCCGCAGCAATATTTTTTTCCGCTTCTAAAATCATCAGATTTTCTCTCACCCAGTTTTGAATATATCCATCTGCAATGGCTGCACTATCTAGTGGTGAAGTTCCATCATGGACCAGATCATCAAGTTGTGATTTGAACAGATTGCGCTCTCCTACCCTAGCAATGACAGGATCTTTATCATTGCTTCCAAAATGAAATCCATCCTTACATCCTATAGACGTAATAATGATGAGTGCACACCAAGCTAAAACTAATGAGAATTGCCTTTGGATCACTTTTTAAGCGCATTTAATACCTCGTGGTAAATGACTACATTAAATTCTTTGTTGAGACTATCTAGCCATTGTTTTTCCAAATAATCCTGATAATCTGCAACTATGTATCCTCTGGCTTCCTGAAGTGTTTTCAATCGAGAAGATACTAAATCCTTCGCTTTTTTAAACGAATAAGTAGTCCCGCTTGGATCTGCCATCAATGGAGTCAGCGCATTTTTTTCCCACTTCAGGTCAGAAACTTCTTTACTCCCTTTTTCGTACTCTGTTTCTGTATAAGCTACTACCTTAGACTTTTTGTTAAATTTTTTGTCTAAGGCTGCTACATCATTTTTAGCTGAAAATTTAAATATCTTTTCTGCCAGTTTTTTATCCGCTGTAGAAATCTTGACATCAGATGTCACGACCTTTTCTGGCCACATATATTTATCTTTAACTGTTTCGTAAAAGGCTTTTAACCCGACAGTATCTTGATTAGCTCTATCCCAAACATTGATTTTGGTAGCTTCAAAAAGTAAAATACCTTCTTCGTACTCTCTCATTAATGATCTGAAATCAGGATATTTAGCTTCTAAAGACTGCTCTTCATATGCCATTGCCGATTCATTGACATATTCTATATATAATTCTTCTACTGTTTCGGCTACTGGCTTGTTTTTGTCGTATTTTAGTCTGGTCTTTGTGTTCTTTTTACAGAAATCAGCAAAAGTTTTAACCGTAAAGATTTTGTCTCCGCCTAAGCTAAATAACATTTTAGAACTTACGTTTTCATCAGGTGACCATTTGTAAGAATAAAACTCTTCCGTAAGTCCTAGTGCAAACCTATTTAACTCATTTTTATCTTCTTTAAATCCAGCAGCTTTTTTGATATCATCTACCAGTTTTATTTTAGCGGCATCAAATCTTTGATCTTTATTGATTTGTGCTTTCATTTTTCTGACAAACAATTCGTATGAATCAGCGCCAGGCTTTGCAGTACGTTTGATAATGTGCCAACCAGATTTGGTGAGTACAGGTTTAGAAATGTCTCCATCTTTCTGAAGTGAAAATGCGGCATCTTCAAATACCTTATCATATGTATTGATACCAAATGGAGCTAATTTACCTCCATTCTTCATGGTATTTTTGTCAATTGAAAGCTTTTTAGCTATATCTTCGAAATTGGCACCTTGCAGTAAAGCCTGATACAAAGAGTCAGCCAATTTTTTATTACTTTCTGGAACTAAAATGTGCGAAACTTCAACAGTACCTCTTGCAGGTCTTTTATTGGTAACTTTAACGATGTGATATCCGATTTTTGACTCTACAATGTCAGATGTTAAACCTTTTGGCGTGGTGTAGATGGCGGTTTCTAGATTGTAAAATCCGGTAGGTAACTTTGCAGCAAAATATCCCATATTACCACCTTTGGATGCTGTAGTCTTGTCTTGAGAATACTCTGCTGCCGCAGCTGCAAAATCAGTTCCTCCTACCAACTTCGCTTTAACTTCTCTCAGCTTGGCCTTGGCTTCATCTCTTTGTTGTTTGGTAGCTGATTCGTTTACAGGTATAAAAATATGGCTAAATTCCACATCTTCCTGAGTCCGCGCATACAACTCCTTGAGCAAAAATTCAGTGACCTCTTTATCAATCAAGTAAGAACTTGCCAACTGCTTTCGATATCCGGCTAACTCCGTCTGCAATGCGGAAATGGTATCTAGTTGGAGTTGTTTTGCTTTTTCGACCTTAAGCTTAAACTTAGTGTACAAATCCAAATATTCCATCAAGCTTTTTTGAGAATAATCTGCTCCTGCGCCATTATTCTTTTCGTAAATGTATTTAAATTCTGAAACTTTTACATCAGTTTTACCTACCTTCATGAGTGTAGCATCTCCGGACTGTGCCCAAGCAAAACTTACTGATAATAAAGACAAAAAAAGTAATAAGAATTTTTTAGACATATGAGGTTCTATTTCTTAAATTAAAATAAAACGCAAAGATAGCAAAAAATAATATAATATGAATACTCTAAATACTTGTTATCTACCAAAATAAAGAAGAATTGTGGGTTACTAAACGCTAAAACAAAGTATAGAAAAAATTCAATCCCCCAGAAATGTTAAAATGTAAGTAGACAAAATTATCTATAGATATATTTGGATGATTAATTTCACTGCGAAAGTTAGGAATAAACTCATGCACCCATCGTGATCTTACATAAATAAAATCATCACTTGAGACCAATTTATATCTAAAATACCAGATATGCTGCATCTGTTGTTGATAAAATAATTAAATTTGATCGGAATTGAAATGTGTGCCGCTTAATCTTCGAATTTTCTTGTTGCTAACGCCAGAGTGGGCGATGTACTCATCAGTGGTCAAGCTTCACATGCAAAAGGTGACCGACTATTAAAATGAAATCCTGCCTGCTGGATAGGCTTTACTTCACTCAAAAGGTAGTCCAGCGTGTTAGACTTTATTAATGTCATGTTACATCTTCATTATCGATTTCGGTCTGAATCGAGGAAATACAGTGGGAACTCGTCGGAATGCAGTGGGAACTCGTCGGAACTCAGTGGGAACTCAGTGGGAACTCAGTGGGAATGCAGTGGGAACTCAGTGGGAACTCAATGGGAATGTGGTTATACCATCTACGGAGTATGGTGGGAGTATCGTCGGAGTATGATGGGAGCATCTTCGGAGTATCTAGGGTGTTATCATTGAATTAAGTTGGCTATTCATATGAACTAAATAATACTACCGTAACTTTACAAAGGTAAAAAGTAAAAATAAAAGTAAAGATGATTTCATAAAGGCAAAACAGTTTTAGGTGGTAAAATAAGTAAAATAATCGCTTAAACTACAAATCTGCTCCTAATGCTGCTTTAGGCCCAATTTTTTAATGATTTTTTTTCCATAAAAATAAAATTTTATAGTTGTATTAATATTTTGACGCTTTATAATTTAAAATTAAAAATTTTGGTTATTTTTGTATTTTAAAACTTATAAAATCACTTAAACATGAGACTTCTATTAATTTTAAGTTTGATCTTGGGAATTACTTGCCATCTATTTTCACAATGCGAAGTGTCACCTTTTACAGTCACGGTACGTTCCGCTAATGGATCTCCGTTAAAAAATATTAATGTCACAGTTAAAGGCAACAATATCGACAAAACATTAAAAACAGATGAGCATGGTAAAGTAAACATTGGTACAGATGCGTGCATAAACTTATCTTTTTCAATCGATTACACTTTAGACTATCTTGATGGTGTGAGTACACTTGATTTAGTCAGAATCCAAAGACATATTTTAGGTATTCAGCCATTTAAAAATAAATATAATCTTGCCGCAGCAGATTGTAATGACAGCAGAAGTATAACTGCAAGTGACTTGACTGAACTTCGCAAACTTCTCTTGGGTATCACATCTAAGTTGCCTGCACCTACACATCGTTTTTTATGGGAAGATAACCCTTATGACGGTACGAATTCTGAAATATTATCTGACATTGTAAAATACATTAAGGAAAATAACATTAATATCTATTTTGTCAAAACTGGAGATATTACAAATGAATAATCTTAAATCGCTTAAATTATGAAATTACATTTTTTGACCTTAGTTGTCATGTTCATATGTCCGAGTTTATCTATCCATGCACAAGAAATATTGTTAAACCATTATCGATCTAACACCACATTGCTCAATCCTGCCATGGCAGGAAATACCGAATCTTTTAATATTAACTCCTATTTTCAAGGTAGTAGCATTGAGAACACTAAACCCACATTTACCTACCAAACATATGGGCTAAATGTAGACGCGCCTGTTTTGAAGTTAAATAAATATGTTTTTTCTGCCGGATATCGATATTATAGCCATATATCAGGAGAAGCAAAATTTAAAAATAATGGGCATTTGATCAGTGCATCTATTTCTCGAAAAATGGAGAGCCATAACATGACCCATCAAGTCAGTATAGGTATAGAAGATGGTGTTAATATCAAAAAAGTAAACGACAAAGACCTGAGATGGCCGGTTCAAATTGGACCTAATGGATTTGATCCTAGCATACCTACCGGGGAAGTCATTTCTGATATCATCAACAGGGATTTCAACCTCGGTGCTCAGTATAGTATTACCTTAAAAAACAGTAGTAAATTGACTTTAGGGTATGGTGTTTTCCATTTTAATCGTCCCACTATTTCTTTTTTAAATAGTGATGTTAGAGAAAATATCAGGACAAACCTTTATTTGCTAGCAAATTACAAAATAAATCCCAAATTTGAAATATTACCAACCTTCGTCTATATGAAGTATGGCCCAATTGATGCTTATCAAGCGAGTTTAGGAACTAAGTATTTTATAAATCCTACCTCATGGATGTGCCTCGATATAGGATATGTAAAATACAATCAACCATTTGTGGGTTTCTCAGCCGGTATTAAGAATCTCACCTTTTTTGGAAACTATGGTTTTGAAAATAATGCTTCTTTAACGAAAATGGAAACCGGCTTGATGTATAGATTTGTAAATAAATCGAAGTCTTAGAAGACCATTAACTAAGGGATGCATTTGTTTGAATGTTTTAGGTCATTAAGTAACCTATTCATTTAAGAATCCATTACTTTTGTGCTTCTAAAAATAAATACACGCACCCATGGCTAAAAAATATCAGATTTTTGACGAACCTGCCGCTTTGACTTCGGTAGCTGCCTTTCATGACATGTTTAATATGCCCGTTCTGTCAACACCCATCATACCTGATGAAAAGAGATGCCAACTTCGAGTAGCGCTTCTTCAGGAGGAGCTAGACGAGCTAAAAACGGCCATACTTGAAAATGATATTGTAGGTGTAGCAGACGCACTAAGTGATTTGCAATACGTATTGTCCGGTGCCGTCCTTGAGTTCGGATTAGCGGGTAAGTTTAAACAACTTTTTGACGAGGTGCAACGATCCAATATGAGCAAGACCTGCAAATCTCTGGAAGTCGCCAAAGCCACACAAGAATATTATCTTCAGGAAAAAAACACCGCATCTTACCTAGCAGAGCGAGAAGGCGAATACTTGGTATTTAGACAAGAAGACAATAAAGTACTTAAATCTGTGGAATACTCAGAAGCCAACTTAGAAGCTATTGTTTTTGGTAAAGAGTGAGTTAATATATTTAGAACCAATACATTAATAGAAATATTACATTTCCTTTGGTGTCCTAAATCCTTATTACATCTTCACAACCCGAACGCCATAAAATACTTTTTCATTATTTTCTGAAGGATAGATTTCTATATTGTATCTAACTGCTGGCCAATGGCTCATGTCTATGGCATCAGGTAATTGCCCTGCTCAGACCTGCTCACCAAAAAGGGATGTAATGGATTGCACTTTTCTTTGATTCAAAAGTTTTGCGCCAAACAAATTTACATCTGCTATTGTAATAAAACAAATTTCAGGAACATTATTTTCTATATTTCATACATATTCACCATTAATGAGTGTATGACGACCAATCGACAACTTACCAAGCGTCTTTTCTAGCCCTACTCCACTAACTTCTTGAGCTCATGCAATTTGAGCATACACTCTATGGGTGTCATTGTGTTGAGGTCCAGTGTTTTGATGCTTTGTTTGAGCTCTCCTGCCACAGGGTCACTAGCTTCAAACAAGCTCAACTGGAAGTTATTGGGAACGATATTTTTCGCTACATTTCTGGAATCAGCACCAGACTTCTCGCCCTGAATGGACTTTTGTTCCAAGTCTTCCAAAATTTCCATGGCTCTGGATATGATATCTCTAGGCATACCAGCCATAGCAGCTACATGAATTCCGAAACTATGCTCACATCCGCCTTCAGTAAGTTTTCGCAAGAATATGACTTTATTACCGATCTCTTTGGTAGCTACGTTGTAGTTTTTGATTCTAGGATACTTTTCTGCGAGTTCATTCAGTTCATGATAGTGGGTAGCAAAAAGTGTTTTGGGTTGCACCTTACCATTATGGAGGTATTCTGCCAATGACCAAGCAATAGATATACCATCGTAAGTGGAAGTTCCACGACCGATTTCATCCAATAAAATCAAACTTCGCTTGGAAATATTATTCATGATGCTGGCCGTTTCATTCATTTCCAACATAAAAGTGGACTCACCACTACTGATATTGTCACTCGCGCCTACTCTAGTAAAGATCTTATCTACTACCCCGATCTTGGCGGACGAAGCAGGTACAAAGCTTCCCATCTGAGCCATCAAGCAGAGTAAAGCAGTTTGTCGCAGTACGGCTGACTTTCCTGACATATTGGGACCGGTGATCATCATGATTTGAGTGTCATCATTGGACAATGTGATGTCGTTGGGTACATAGGCCTGACCTACAGGCAACTGACGCTCTATGACCGGATGACGGGCATCTTTGATATCTATGACGTAGGATTCATCTACTTCTGGCCGGCAATAATTATGCTTGATAGCGATAAAGGCAAAAGAAAGAATACAATCCAACATGGCGATATGCCGTGCATTTTGTTGGAGTGCACCTAAGTAACCACCGGCTTTGATGACTAATTCGTGATAGATACGCTCCTCGAGCAACGCAATTTTTTCTTCTGCAGTGAGTATCTTGGTTTCCAGGACTTTCAGATCTTCAGAAATATACCTTTCTGCATTGGCCAAGGTTTGTTTCCTGACCCAAGAGTCGGGAATTCGATCATGATCCTTGTATTTGTTGGTCACTTCGAGATAGTAACCAAATACATTATTGAACCCGATTTTCAGGCTATTGATACCGGTATTTTCTATTTCTTTGGCTTGTATTTCCAAAAGCAATTCCTTGCTGTTTCTGATCACATTACGCAGGTCATCCAACTCAGCATGACACCCATCTCGGATGACATTACCTTTAGAAATCATAGATGGCGGATCTTCCGAGATCGTTTGCTGTATGTCTTCTCGGAGTCTTTCGCAAAGTAAAAGTTTATCAGCCAATGAAATCAGTGCTTCGTTCTGACTATTTTTGAGTATCAACAATACATCCGGGAGTAGTTCCAATGACTTTCGCAATTGTAAAAACTCTCTGGGAGCTATCTTTTCCATGGCTAGTCGAGATGATATTCGCTCTATATCGCCCATTTGCTTGAGTAAAACAGACAATGACTCTTGATCATAGTACTTTTCCGTAAAATACGATACCATATCCAAGCGATCCCTGATTTTTTCTATCGAAAGTAAGGGCAACAGGATCCAATTTCTAAGCAATCGTGCTCCCATCGGAGTCACCGTCTTATCCATGATCTGCGCCAAGGATATACCTGAATCATGTGATGACCTGATCAGTTCTAGATTCTGTACGGTAAATCGATCTAGCCAAATATAATGTTCGGATTGAATTCTAGTAATGCCTGATATATGTGCTGTCTTATCATTTTGTGTAGATGCCAGATAGTGTAGAATAGCACCTGCCGCTACCTGCGCTAAAGGCATCTCCTCGATACCAAACCCTTTGAGATTGGTGACAGAAAACTTATCTAATAACTTTTCTCTGGTATAATCGGGCATGTACACCCACTCTTCCACACCATAATAGTAGTATCGATCACCAAATATCCTGGCGTAATCTTTGCCAAAAGATTTGGAAAATATGATCTCAGAAGGCGAAAAACCATCGATTAGCTTTTCAATAGTAGAAACACTTCCTTCAGACACTAAAAACTCACCGGTGGAAATATCCAAAAAAGCAACACCCATTTCGTTTTTGGTCGTAAAATGTATAGATGCCAGATAATTGTTACTTTTTCGGTCCAAGATGGTATCGTCAATGGTTACACCCGGAGTAACTACATCGGTGATACCCCGATCAACAATTTTTTTCTCTTTGGAAGGTTTTTCTAATTGCTCGCAAATAGCAACCCGATAGCCTGCTCTCACTAACTTGGGCAAATAAACATCTAACGAGTGATATGGAAATCCTGCGAGTTCGATATCTACACCACCATTATTTCTTTTAGTGAGCACAATACCGAGTATATCAGAGACTTTGACGGCATCTTCAGCGAATGTCTCATAGAAATCACCTACCCTGTACAGTAGAATTGCATCAGGGTGTTTGGCTTTCAGTTTAAAATACTGTGCCATCAACGGTGTGGTTTTACCGGATTCTTCTACAGACGGATTTGATTTTTTTGCCAATGCCTAAGTTCTCAGTTGATTAATACGGCAAAGGTAAAAAACCCTTAGTTAACAAAGTGATTTGACTACAAAATTTTAAATTAAAGCGTGTTAATCGTTTATTTTTCCTCCTTTGGAGCAGCAGGATCACTCTCAGGCAATGTGTATTGTTTTTGTTTTTTTCCAAACACAGAAAAATGTGCATATCTTTTTGGGTTCAGTCTCAAGTCCTGGAGTAACATGTTAAGATTGTGGGTGGTGGCTTCTAGATTGGTATACAAATCCTTGTCATTCATAAGCTTCCCCATAGAACCTTCCCCATTCTTCAATTTAGACAACACGGCATTTAATTCTGTCATCGTTTGACTGGTTGTACTCAGCGTGGTTTTTAAGTCCGCAATTGCACTTTTAGATACATCAAGCGTTTCATTGGTTTTGGTAATGGTATTGCCCAAGTTAGACTTAGAAATGTCGGCAGTAATTTTATCCAAATTGGATATGATGCCTTCTATTCTTTGGTTACTTTTGGCTAATGCGCCCGAAACAGATGCCATGTTTTGAATGGTCTTTTCCAGATTTTGAGCAGAGTTGGACATTAATTTATCAGTAGTGGCAGTGATTGCTGCAATATTTTTAGAGATCACTTCCAATTGTCTGATGGTTTCGTTTACAGAGCCTGGCTCACCTTCTTTTCCTATGTTAGCAATAATAGCTCTTGCGGAATTGGTAAGTTCGGTGCTATATTGAGAAATGTCATCTGTACCTAGCATAGAACCTAAAAGTCCAAATGAATTTCCTTTGAGTTCATCACCACTTTCGGCACAGTCAGCGCCTGAACACTCTTTGTCAAACTCTAAGAATATACCTTTTCCTGCCACGAAACCTAAACTTTTCAAGTTAGCCACCGCATTTTTAGGTATTTTGTAGTCACTGTCTATCAAATAAAAGACATCCATTTTTTTGACGTCTTTAGTATTGAGTTTTATTTTTGTAACGGTACCTATTTTATAACCATTGACCATAATCGGTGATGAGACATTCAGGTCTGTAACATCTTCATAAGTTGTAAACAATTCATTAGCAGGAGACAATAAGTTTCTACCCTTCAAAAAAGTGTATCCCCAAATCATCGTGACCAGCACTAAAAAAGTTAACAATCCAATTTTTACTTCTCTTGACATGAAATTAGTTTTGTTTTGACTTTATATATAAAGCTTAAAAAATTGACAAGTATAATAATAACGACAAAGATATACAATGTATTTGAAAGGATAAAGTTTAAATGATTTTTATGCAAAGTGGAATTGTTATTTCGAAAAAAGATTTCTCACCACTACGTGGATCGAAATGGCTATTTTGCATGCAGAAGTATGTGGATATTAAGATTTCTCACCACTTTGTGGAGCTAAAAGTAGAAGTAAGGTGGGATAAAGATTTCTCACCACTACGTGGATCGAAATGACGTTTTTGAATGCAGAAGTATGTGGGTATTAAGATTTCTTACCACTTTGTGGAGCTAAAAGTAGAAGTAAGGTGGGATGAAGATTTCTCACCACTACGTGGATCGAAATGACGATTTTGCGTGTATAAGAAGGGGGAATAAAGGAGTTCGGCTTTGCCGAACTCCTTTATTCCCCACCAAAACTCAATAAAAGTCATTTCGAAGGAGTGGTAACGACTGAGAAACCTTTTTTCCTTATTCTTAAGTCCAATTCACTGGGAAATTTTTTTCCTTATTCTTAAATCATATTTTTAGGAAATTTTTATTTAAAAAAGTAGAAATAGTAGGATCTTGATACAATAGAAGGACGGAAAATGATCAACGATAAAAAAGATAGTGTAATCTTTAATTTAATTATCTGTTGATTCATTTTCATTTTTGAAGTCTTGCAATAACTTAGTCACTTCGTCTCTAAATAAAGATTTGGGATTAACTGTATTAATACTGATTTCGACCCAATCAGGGTTTACTTTATTTATTAAATTCTCTTTTTTAGATCTATTCCATTTTTTAATCTCTTTCTCTCTTATTATTGCTTCCGTAATGGTAGGAAATTCTTCATAATAAATACAAATTTCTAAATTGTATCTACTATTGAAAGAACCTTTAAAGTGATGAGTTTTGTGTTGTGTTATACTTTTCTCAAGATCACTAGTAACACCTACATAAAGAACAGTTTTATTTACATTTGTCATTATGTAAGTATAGCCACTTTTTACCATGAGATGTTTTTATTGGAAAAATAACGACTTTGATGATATCTAGATATATTGGCTATCTAAAAAAGATTTCTCACCCCTACGTGGATCGAAATAATGATATTTTTTATCCATGTGCAGTAAAAAAATCCAACCCAGCCACCAACAAAAAAGCCTGATAAAGAAAGAATCTCTATCAGGCTTTGAGTACCGAAGGCGGGACTCGAACCCGCACACTATTGCTAGCACTGGATTTTGAGTCCAGCGTGTCTACCAATTCCACCACTTCGGCAATTATAAAAATATTACTTTCTTTAAAGCGACGCAAAAGTAGCTATATTTTCCTTAATTCGCAAAAGATATTTTGATTTTAAATAATAATTTTTAATTTTTTCTAATGATTGTTGTATATCTTTCTCATTATCAAAATCATACATAGCTTCATTTCCTTCGCTTTTAATTTGAGTCATCAGCGTATTTACATCATGAATGGCTTTTTCTTTTTTCAGTTCATCATAATCCATCTGAAGGTCAAATATGGTTTCATTAATCTCCATGACATCCATCAGAAAATCTTGGGGCAAAGTTTCCTTTTCTGGATTTTCCATGACCTTGAGTAATGACAAGATATATTTCATCCGTTTCGAATCGTCTGAAAGTATAGCAAATGCTTGATTTATCTCGCCAGATTTTTGGGTGATCTCATCTTGCATGTCTTGACTATCAGCGGAAATATGATCCGGATGAAAAGCTCTACTTAATGTATAATATGCTTTTTTAAGCTGGCTTTGGTTGATATGAAATTTTATGGGTAAACCAAATAAATTGAAATAATTGGATTCCGTCTGACTCATCTACATCACCATTTAAAACCAACGGGAAATGTCTAATCCTAAAGCAAATATCATCAAACCCATTAATAGGATAAAACCGGCATAATTGACAACTTCCATAAATTTGTCACTAGGTACTTTACCTGTGATCACTTCCCAAATTAAAAAGACTACATAGCCACCATCCAAGGCAGGTATAGGCAATAAATTGAAAAAGGCCAACAATATGGAAAGGCTTGCAGTGATATTCCAAAATACTCTCCAATCCCAACCTGTATCAAACATAGTAGCGATAGAAAATACAGAACCTAAAGAATCTTTTGCCTTAATCTTACCAGAAAATATTTGTCCAAAAGCTTTCAATTGGCTACCCAAGAAACCTGTTGCCATAGACCATCCTTTCGGGAAGGCTTCAAAAAAGCCATATTTTTGGTATGAAATAGGTAGACCATTTAATTCAATTCCTATAGTACCCTTGTCGCTTACCGAGATGGGTTTTGTGATAGTATCATTATTTACAAGGTATGTAAAATCCAATGTTTTCCCTTTATTTTCTTGTAGTATTTTTACAAATTCGTGCTGAAAAGTTGCAGGCTTACCATTAACATAAATCATTTTAGCTTCTGCGGGCAAGTTAGCTTTAGCTGCATTACCATCAGGACTGACTTTTTTAATATCTAGCGGTGTTCTCGGATGGAAAAGTGCTTTCCCCCTATTTTCATACTTAGTCATTTCTCCGACCAAACTTGCAGGGACATCGAGCACAACTTCTTGTCCGTTTCTTTCTACCTTTAGCGTCTTAGCCTGGTTGATGATGATTTCATTGGCCACTAAGCCTGAATTAAATTTTTCAATTTTGGTATCTCCTGCATACAGCACCTTATCTCCATCCTGAAGGCCGATTTTCATACCCATAGAATCGACGACCATGCCTTGTTTTACATCTTCTGTTTTGATGTAGCTCTCACCCCAATAAAACATCATCATTGCAAATATAAGGATACCCAGGATAAAGTTTACCGTTACACCGCCAACCATGATGATTAAACGTTGCCAAGCTTTTTTGGAACGAAACTCCCAAGGTTGTGGTGCTTGCTTCATTTGTTCCTTATCCATGCTCTCATCAATCATTCCAGAAATTTTGACATAACCGCCAAATGGAATCCAACCAATACCCCATTCAGTCTCACCTATTTGCTTTTTGAAAAGTGAAAAGTAAGGATCAAAAAAAAGATAAAATTTTTCTACCCTAGTTTTAAACCACTTGGCAGGAAGATAATGTCCAAATTCATGTAAAACTACAAGAATTGATAGACTAAGTATCATTTGTAATGCTAAACTAATTTTATCCATTTTTGGAATTTAATTTCGATGAATGTATATAATAAGTACTTCTAACGAATGAAATTTTGATAAAGTTGTCGTTAAAGCGGGCAAAATTAGTTTTTTTCTCACTATTTTTATCCTCGAATAATGGTTTATATTTAACTTTATCAAAAATTTTGACTTTATGCTCCTCTTTTTCTCCCATGAAATTCAAAACAATCAAATCATTCTAAGAGATGAAGAACACCAACATTGCTCCAAAGTTTTGAGGAAAAAGACGGGAGACTCCATCCATATTACAGACGGAAAAGGGAATTTATACGATGCCATTATCATTTCTTCTGACAAAAACCAAACGGTGTGCCAAGTACAAGATCAAACCCATACTCCTAAAAAGTTTGCGGATGTATCTATCGGAATAGCCCCTACTAAAAATGCATCTAGAATTGAGTGGTTTGCTGAAAAAGCTGTGGAAATTGGCATCACAACTATATACATATTGATCACCGACCGAACAGAAAAAAAGTCAGATAATATCACTCGTCTTCAGAAAATCGTTTTATCGGCAGCCAAACAGTCTTTGTCCATGTATTTACCAGAAATAAAGGTGGTAACTATGAAACATCTGTCTGACATGCATAGCCAATATCAGCAAAAGTTCATAGCTCACTGTGACGGGCCTACGGTAATACTCAAAGATATACACCATAAATCAGAAACTGCCTTAGTATTGATCGGTCCCGAAGGCGATTTTACAGATAAAGAAATAGATTTTGCAAAGCAGCTTGGGTTCCAACCTGTATCTTTGGGAGAAAGCCGATTGCGCACAGAAACCGCAGGTTTGGTAGCGTTAATGATGATGAGATATTGAATTATCTAGTGATCTGGCCTGACTGCTGAAATACAATGAAGGCAGTTGATCTAGTGATCGGTGATGGTGTGATCGGTGATGGAGTTGTCTTGTGGCTCTCCTTTGGGGTTTGGGGCCTGCCAAGAAAATTGAGTGTTCGAGTGTGCGTGGCCTGGTGATCTAGTGATCTGGCCTGACTGCTGAAATACAATGAAGGCAGTTGATCTAGTGATCGGTGATGGTGTGATCGGTGATGGAGTTGTCTTGTGGCTCTCCTTTGGGGTTTGGGGCCTGCCAAGAAAATTGAGTGTTCGAGTGTGCGTGGCCTGGTGATCTAGTGATCTGGCCTGACTGCTGAAATGCAATGAAGGCAGTTGATCTAGTGATCGGTGATGGAGTTGTCGGGTGGCTCCCCTTTGGGGTTTGGGGCCTGCTGAGAAAATTGAGTGTTCGAGTGTGCGTGGCCTGGTGATCTAGTGATCGGGCCTGACTGCTGAAATGCAATGAAGGCCGTTGATCTTGTGATCGAATGATAAAAGTGTGGTTTCTTCCTGCGGGCAAGCCGAGTAAAAACAAAAATAAATAAAAACTTTCATTTAGTTCAAGACAATCGATTACTTTTATGTCCAAATTAAACATTTAAACCAAAACACATGAGAAGCATTTTGACCGTTTTGTCACTTTTTATATTAATTACTTTAGGTCATACTCAAAATAATATGATCATTCCACAAACAGCTGACCAAAAAATGGCTGTACATCAGGGATCATCTATTCAAACAACGCCTTGTGCAGGAACCATCAATGCCCAAGGCATAACATCAGATTGGGGAATATCGATCAGAAACTATGGTGCTTTTAACCATACTGCCGCTGTAGATCAAAAGCAGTTTAAAGATTTCAAAATCGCTGCCAATGCCAGACGACAAGAATCTCATGAGGAAACGTCTTCCAAACTAACAACCACAGAAGATGCACCTGCATTGGGCAATGCATTCAGAGGAAATATGAGAGGCACAGGTGTACCTATGGACAACTCCATGGCCATATCCAAAAATGGGTTTATCGTCTCCGCCATCAACAGTAATGTGATTTTCACCAATCCTGCTGGTGATATTACATATACGAAAGGATTTCCGGATTTTTTTACACTACTTAGTTTGGGAACGCGCATGTATGATCCCAGAGTGATTTACGATGTGGAGGCCAACAGGTTTATATTTATGTGCTTACACGGTTCAGAGCCTGCCAATACCTTTTTGTGTATAGCGTTTTCAAAAACAGAAGATCCTAATGGAGAATGGCATTATTATAAAATCGATGGCAATCCGTCTGGTGATGACCGATGGTTTGACTATCCCAATATAGGACTTTCCAAAAAAGATTTTTACATAGCTGGCTTAATGAGAGATACACCGGGTGATTGGCAATATTCTGTGCTGTATCAAATAGATAAAAACGATGGCTATAATGGGCAGGAACTCCAATGGAAATATTACAACGATCTCAAAGATGCTGATGGCCAACCTTCTTTTAACCTAGTACCGGCTATCTCTGGATGGGATGAACTCACTACACCAGGTATGTATTTTGTGAGCAACAGTCCAAATGGTGGAGATACGTACAATTTATATTACACGGATGGTGCTTTGGATGATAATCCCAAATTGACTTCACTGCAGACCAAAGGATATCTAACCGAACTCGCTCCTGATGGCCGGCAAAAAAATACTACCAATGTACTGAATACTTTTGATAGTCGAATATGGTCAGCCATGTATCTCGATGGCACGATCCACATGGGTAGCCATGTCAATACCCCAAAAGGAGATGTAGGTTTGTTTTATGGTAGAATGGATGTGAGTAATCTTCAATTGCATGTGGATGTACTGACTACGGATGATATAGATTACGGTTTCCCTTCATTTTCTGCTTTTGGTGATCAAAGTACAGACAAAGAAATTTTGGTCAATTACTTGTATTCTGGACCTGATATCTTCCCGGGACAGCAGCAACGAGTTTGTTCAGGTTCTGGTATGGAATTCAACTGGAGTGAGCCTACTACTCTGAAAACAGGTCAAAATTATGTCAATGCCCTATCAGATGATAATGAACGATGGGGCGATTACACCACATCTTGCAGAAGGTTTTTTGATGGTCGCGTAGAATCCTGGGTGACCGGCTGTTTTGGCGAAGGAAGTAGTTATGGAACATGGTTGGGACAATATTTCAGAGCGGTGGATACCTTGAGCACACCGATGGCGGACTTTACATCTGATTTGACCACTACTGCCAAAAATACCAAAATCACTTTTAAAGATATCACCAAAAAGAATCCGACATCGTGGCTATGGACTTTTGAAGGTGGTACTCCCAACACTTCGACTGAAAAAAATCCTGAAGTTGTTTACGCATCTGATGGTGCCTTCGATGTAAAGCTCATCGTCACCAATAATTTGGGAACAGATACCATTATTAAAAATCAATACATGCACATCCAAGATCCTGTGGCAAGACCTATTGCAGATTTCATCGTAGGCTTGGACACCATATATAAAGACGATAATGTAAGTTTCACATCACAAAGTAGTGCCAATACAGTCAACCATAGATGGACCTTTCCCAATGGTGTGCCTAGTATTAGTACAGAAGTGAACCCGACGGTCAGATACTCCAAAACAGGAAGTTATTTAGTGTCACTCACCGTGGCCAATATCGCTGGTACCAATACCAAAACCGTACCCAAAGCTATCACAGTGATCAATAGAACACAACCTGTAGCCGCTTTTGCTGCCGAAAAACAAAACATTCTGGAAGGAGCGGAAATATTATTTACGGATCAGTCTAAAGGTGGCCCGAGGCAATGGTTCTGGCAATTTGAAGGTGGAATTCCAGCATTTTCTGAAGCCAAAAATCCGGTAGTAAAATATCCGACTAAAGGTGTGTATCCTGTTAAGCTCAAAGTAATCAATGAAATCGGTTCCGATAGTATTGTGGCTGAACAATACATTAATGTAGGCGTTTCTTATACTTTGGATATTGACCAAACTTCATTTACATTATATCCCAATCCTGCGAAAAGCGATGCACATGTGACTTTAAAATGGGAAGCATCACAAAAAGAAGCTTATAAAATCGTACTCTGTGATATTCAAGGCCAACTCATCAAAACCTTGTATGATGATCGCGTAAAATCTGGACTTAACGAACTTTATTTTAAAACCACTCATTTAAATCCAGGTACTTATGTCTTAAAAATTCATACCGACACTGGACTGCATCGTTCTGTCAAAATGATCGTTTTAGAATGATTTGGTAGCTGGTAACCTTGACATAAAGGAACAGATTTTAACATAACCACACTTAAAGTTATTACAAAATTAACGTCCTTAAACTAGGTCAGATTTCAGTATTATTGTTTCTTTGCATCCTAAACACAACCATATAACATGATTTTGGTAACCAATGATGATGGCATAGTAGCACCCGGTATCAAAGCACTGGTGGAAGTTGCACGCGAATTTGGAGAAGTATTGGTCGTAGCGCCTGACTCGCCACAATCTGGGCAAGGTCATGCTATCACGCTTACCAAGCCACTGAAAATAAGAAAAGTAGATGCTTTTGATGGTGTAGCGTCTTATGAATGCTCAGGTACTCCTGTGGATTGTGTCAAACTTGCCAAAAATGTTATCCTTAAAAACCAGACTATAGACCTCTGCGTATCAGGTATCAATCATGGGTCCAACGCTGCAATCAACATCATCTATAGTGGCACGATGTCAGCAGCAATGGAAGCTAGTGTGGAAAATATACCTTCGATCGGGTTTTCACTGTTGGATTTTAGTTTTGAAGCAGATTTTGAAGCGGCTAAGGTGTATGTAAGAAAGATCATCCAAGCTTGTTTGGAAAATAAAATGGGCGCTTGCAAACTTTTGAATGTAAACATACCTGCTGTCCCGTTATCAGAAATCCGTGGTATCAAAGTGTGCAGACAAGGAGACGGTACTTGGGTAGAGGAGTTTCAGGAAGGCACAGACCCACGTGGCGAAAAATATTATTGGCTGACAGGCAAATTTGTATCTTACGAAAGTCCTGAAAATGAAGATAACGATATTTGGGCATTAAAAAATAATTTTGTTTCGGTAGTTCCGTCGGGTCATGATCTGACTCATTATGCTGGATTATCGTCTTTTAAACATTTAGAAAGTATATAAAATGATAGAAAAAAATAGTCTGCTACTTGGCTTAGTATTAGGGTGTATTGTTCCTGTTTTAGGGTTTGTCACCGTAGAGTTCATATTCAATACACTCACTCAAATGGGTTGGATGGACGAGGTCAGTGCATCATCAGCGGGAAGGAGATTCCGTACCTTAGCACTTCTAGCTATATGTTGCAATCTGATACCTTTCCAGATATCTAAAGCCCAAAGATGGGATGATACGATGCGAGGCATTGTTTTTCCTACACTAATCTATGTAGGAGCATGGATTTATAAGTTTTATGGCGACCTCATGGGTTAAGAATCGAGTCATCCAAAAAGAAAAATGATATTCGAACTACCTAGCGTTCATTTTAATCCGTATGCTTTTTTATATTCACCTTTGCTTTCTTTGCAATTTCATATGGCTATACCGCAAAGGCTCAAGGATATTGAATAACGGCCGGTCTATTTTATTATGGGACGCAAACCGACCATAATTATATATATATAGTCGCCCCAATGGTTAATGAAGGAAGCAATTCTATCAATGTAGGTGCTTGATTTGTAAATGAGAGCGGTAACTTTATAAATGCGCGTGCTCCAACTGTTAATGCGGGTGCTCCAATTGTTAATGCGCACGGCAATTCTATAAATGCGCGTGCTCCAATTGTTAATGCGGGTGCTCCAATTGTTAATGCGCACGGTAACTTTATAAATGCGCGTGCTCCAATTGTTAATGCGGGCGCTCCAATTGTTAATGCGCACGGTAACTTTATAAATGCGCATGCTCCAATTGTTAATGCTAACGGTTATTTTATAATGTCACACGCTAATTTTATAATATCACATGGTTATTCCATTAAGTCACATGCCAATTCCATAAATTCCCATCAACTATTTAAATTCTTTTACACAAATACTACCAACCTATTGTTTTACCTTTTATTTTTGTGGTAGAAAGGTGTGGTGTGAGTCTCAAACCCATGTAGCAATGCTGTAATTTTCGTATTAAAGTGTTTCAAATTAAATTGTAAATAAAATAAATAACCATGGCACAAATAAATCCTTACATTCATTTTAATGGCAATGCAGAAGAAGCGTTTACATTTTACCAATCCGTTTTCGGTGGCGAATTTGCTATGGTAATGAGATTTAAAGATTTAGAAATACCCGGAGGTATCTCCAATGAAAAAGAAGCCCATAAAATAATGCACATTGCTTTACCAATTGGTAAAAACGATATACTAATGGGAAGTGACACACCCGAAGCATTAGGTGTACATAATCTAAACGAAACCCGAAGTAAAATCTCTATTAGTGCAGAAAGTAAGGCAGAAGCGGACTATATTTACAACGGACTATCCGCAGGTGGTCAAATCGAAATGCCTATTGGTGACAGTCCGTGGGGTTCATATTTTGCCATGTTTAGAGATAAATATGGTATAGAATGGATGATAGACTTTGACCCAAAATACAACGGCAAGTTGTAAGAATAAAAAATTGAAATCCTTAATTTTGAAGCACATGGGTACACCCATAAATTAAATAGTAAGTAGAAAGCTTAGGATGATCAATAATGATATCGAAGAAGAAAGGCAAACCATCAAAAAGGAATTAGAACAAATTGAAACATTGGTATAATTAACACATAATGTTCATCAACAAAACATTCATACCCCATATTAGGTGTCAAACAAAAATTAAATGAAATATTATATCATTGCGGGAGAAGCTTCAGGTGACTTACACGCATCCAATCTGATGAAAGCTTTAAAATCGCTGGATACCAATGCCACCTTTAGATGTTGGGGTGGAGAAAAAATGGAAACTGTAGGCGGCACGCTTGCCGAGCATTACAAGAATACAGCTTTTATGGGATTCATAGAAGTAATCAAAAACCTGAGAACCATCTTAGGATTCATCAAAAAATGTAAAGCAGATATACTCCATACACAACCCGATGTCATCATACTGGTAGATTATCCGGGATTTAATTTGAGAATAGCCAAATGGGCACATCAACAAGGTTTTAAGATCGTTTATTATATCACGCCGCAGGTATGGGCTTGGCACCAAAGTAGGGTGCATGATTTAGGAAAATACACTGATAAGCTACTCACTATCCTACCCTTTGAAAAAGCATTTTTTCAGAAACATGGTTATGATGCCACGTTTGTAGGCCATCCTTTGTTAGACGCTATTGCCCAATATCAACCTAATCCAGAATTTGCAGCCCAATACCAAAAAGGGGAAAACATCTTGGCTTTACTTCCCGGAAGCAGAAAGCAAGAAATCCATTATATTTTACCGCAAATGCTTAGGGCTTGTCGCCATACAGGTGCCACCATATTGCTTGCTGCTGCCCCATCGCTCCAAGACGAAGTTTATCAAACCATCTTGGCAGCAGAAGGCATGACTGACAAAGTGGTACTGATCAAAAACCAAACGTATGATATTTTATCCGTGGCCAAATACGCTTTGGTGGGCAGTGGAACAGCTACCCTAGAGACAGCACTTTTTAAGGTACCTCAAGTAGTTTGTTATAAAGGAAACCCTATTTCAATTTTTATTGCTAAGAAGTTGGTCAATATACCTTTTATATCCTTGGTCAATCTCATAGAAAATAAAGAAATCGTCAAAGAATTGATTCAGGACGCCTTAAACCCTGAAAATATACAACTAGAATTACAAAATCTTGAGCATAATAGAGCACAGATATTGGAAAATTATGACCAATTGATTGACCACTTAGGTAGCGAAGGTGCATCCATGAAGGCAGCCCATGAAATTTATAACATCATTTCTAAAGTATGACCTTAGATCAAATTTCAACTCAATTCTTGACGGATATCCAAGTCTTTAGATGGCAGGAATGGGTCAGTACATTGTGTCAGATTTTAAGTGTTTGGTATGCTCAAAGAAATAACATTCTGGTATATCCCACCGGAATCATTGGCGTACTTCTGGCAGCATGGGTTTATTTTTTTATTGCCAATCCACCTTTATATGCTGACGGCGTTTTAAATGTATATTACTTTGGCATGAGCGTTTTAGGATGGTACCTGTGGACTAAAAAGAAAACGGATCAAGAATATGAATACCCCATTACCTGGTGTACTTCCCAAGAGCTTTCACTTGGTATTTTGGGCTTCGCCGCTGGATGGGCTTTGATTTATCTCTTATTGACCCAAGTCACCGATAGCAATACTCCTGTGTTGGATTCCTTGGTTTCCGCATCCGCATTTACAGCTATGTGGTGGATGGCCAATCGGAAAATAGAAAACTGGCTGGCCTGGATTTTTAGCAATATAGTAGCTATACCCTTAAACTTCTATAAAGGATTTATGCTTTTTACCTTAATGTATGTGGTCTTTCTATTTATGGCTTTTTCTGGTTTTATACGTTGGAAAAAGCAACAAAAAACATTATAACATCGATCATAAATAAAGTTTAGTATAACAAATAAAGCCAATTGTTTACGAATATAATATCTTTGCACCATCACTAAAACAACACATCGTGAGTATTCTAATTTTTCTGATTATTTCCTACATTCTTTTGAGCATCAGTTTATATATGCTTTTCCCTAAAGCCGGAGTGGATGCTACTAAAGGGCTGATACCTGGAGTCAACTTTGCAGAATGGTGCAAACTGATAGGCCAAAAACCTACCCACGCTCTTTGGTTGCTTTTTCCGATAGTCAATATATTTATATTCTGTGCCATGGCCGTGGATTTGGTCAGATCATTTGGCAAGTTGGAATTTAAACATTCGGCTGCTGCAGTGATTTATGCACCCGCAGCCTTTTTCAAAATAGCTACCAACCCAAATGATAAGTATGTAGGCCCTACATTGATCAGAGAAGCTGAGTATGCCCAAAACATAGCCAATGCTAAAGCTAGTGGTGATTCTTATAAGTTGTCACAGTTAGAAAAGGACAACCCTTACCAAAAATCTGTGGCCCGCGAATGGGTCGAATCTATTGTTTTCGCAGTGTTTGCAGCGTCATTTATCCGTATGTTTTTGATCGAAGCCTATGTCATTCCTACCCCATCCATGGAAGGTTCGCTCAATGTAGGTGACTTCTTGTTTGTATCCAAAGCCCATTACGGTATCCGCACGCCAATGACGGTTGCTATGCTACCTTTGGTACATAATGTCATCCCCGTCATCAATAAAGAGTCTTATCTAGAAAACCCAAGTTTACCTTACTACAGAATGCCCGCCATAGAAAAAATAGAAGCAGGAAAACCTATTGTCTTCAATTGGCCTGTGGGTGATAGTGTGTATATCACATCGTCTAGATCATATTTTGTAAGCCAAATCGCTCGCCAACCAGAATACATACAAGGTGATAGAGAACTAAGTGATAAAGTAGCCAAAAAAGAATATGTAGTTCGTCCTACTGACAAAAGAGATCATTACATCAAAAGATGTGTTGCAGGACCTGGAGATAGCCTTTTGATCAAAGATAAACAGATATATTTGAATGGCAAAGCGGTGAAGAATCCAAAACATCTACAGTATTTATATCAAATTCAGATGCCAGCAAATGTATCCGTTAGCAACAAAAAATTGGATTCTTGGGGCATAGACATTGGCGACAATTATTTTGGTAATAATAACTTGATGAATAACGGACAAGGTGTTTTATTTCTAGACAATGATCAAGTCAATAAGCTAAAATCCTTAGACAAAAATATAATCATAGAAGCTGTAAAACAGCCTAATGAGCCAACCAAACTTTTCCCTTTTGATAGTATTGTGGGTTCTCAAAACTGGAATGTGGACAATTACGGACCTATCTGGATTCCTAAAGCAGGCGCTACAACACCATTAAGCATCAAAAATTTACCTTTTTACAGGAGAATTATTTCCGTTTACGAAAAAAATAAGCTTGAAGTCAAAGGACAAGACATTTATATCAATGATCAAAAAGTAACGTCTTACACCTTTAAACAAGATTATTTCTGGGCCATGGGAGACAACAGACACAACTCTGAAGATTCACGCGCTTGGGGATATGTGCCTCATGATCACATCGTAGGAAAACCGCTATTTATTTGGTTTTCTACCAAGGAAGGCAGCATCAAAAACGGTATAAACTGGGATCGGATTTTTACATCAGCTAGTAAGGAGTAAGAGAATTATTTTTTTTTTGCTAAAGAACATTGATTAATTGGACTTTGTTAAATTAAAATTTGTTCAGTTTCATGTTGTAGTACTTGGTTTCTTTGTTGATAAATCTCTTGCAAAATGTCAACATTATTTTGCAGCGTCACCTGATTTTTGTTTAATTGACAAAGTACCAAAAAATATATTTGATAAACAAATTATCAACATTTAGAAATTAAGTCTAAATGATTGCAATAATTAAGTCGTGATCATTGTTATGTCTATATTCAATTTTCTGACTAGTATTATGAATGATTATTATTGCTATAAATGATGAAATATTTTATTATAACCATCTTGATGTCACCATTATTTATAAGTGGCCAAGTTTCATTTGGACTGAATACATCTGGTGGAATGTTCACACTCAAAAACATTGATCACACTTTTGTTTTAAATTCTAGAAAAATTAATAGACCTATTCTAGGTGGAAACTTCGAATTCAAAATGACAGCCAAATCAACGATAAATCTACAATATGATTGGTCTTCATTAACGGTTGAAGGTACCCAATTCGGTCACGTATTTTATCCACCATCTGGAATTTCTTTTGATAGACACAATATATCAGCTCAATATTTTTATTCCATTTTCCCCAGAATATATTTAGGCTTTGGATATAGTAAAAGTTTGGTAAATAAGTTTTACTTTATAGATTATAGCAATAAATTCATCTTAGAAAAGGAGGATGATTTTGATGTAGATATTATAAGTTTTAATGCTAAATATGAAATATATAGGCGTTTTTATTTAACGGCCAATTACAATCGAGCGATAAGTTTTAACAAAATTAAATTTCCTGAATTTACTGAGTTTTCTTACTTACAAGTGGGTTTAGGGTATTCAGTAAAGCTGTTTTGAGAAAACCTAAAGTCTATATTTGTTGCTATTAATAAATTAGCTTGTAAAATTTAAGAAATGAAAATAAACTGATTAAATTTAATGTACCATTGAATGCGACAACTTTTATAAACAAACAGGAGATATTTGTTAATATTGGAAAAAAATTTAAAAAAAATTATCAATTTTAAATACAATTTGCTATCTTTGTTTTGATATTAAAACTTTTAAAAAAATAACGTAATAAACTTTAATGACATGAATAAGTTTTTATTAATCTCTCTGCTTACTCTGATGACAAATTTTGGAAGTTCTCAAGATCTTTTCCAACACCCAAATTATTGCCCCAAATACAATAACGCTATAAAAAATGTGGTTGAGTCTAATCCAATTAAATCTGTGAATACATTTGCAAATGATTTTGAATTAGGCTTTAAATATAATGGCGTATCTATCTTTGAATTAGGTGGATTTGAAAATATTTATAATTCCTTAGGAAAAGACAATCACAATAATTTCAAAATGGAGTCACATAGAAAGGCATTAACTGGGTCTAATGACTATATCCTTAAGTTTCAACATTATTATAAAAACACAAAAGTTGAAGGAAGTGGTTTTTCAATGATGATTAAAAAGGACAATATCGATTATATTGCGGGACCATGCATTGACTGCCCGCCGCCAGTGGAACCATGTGACCTTGTTTATATGTTTACACCTTTTGTATATAATGATATCGATTTGAATGTAAATGATAATTTAGATGTATCTCAAATTTCTACTATTCTAAATACTAATGTAACAAATATAAACACTTTCGATAAAGAAATTAAAGTACTTAGTAATGATGCGTGTCAGTACAAACTTGTTTATAAAGTTCTATATTATAAAGATGGTAACAAAATCAGTTGGATTGATGCAAATAGTCATGCAATCATATCTACAATAAATCAAGGATATAACTTGAACGCACCGGTAGAAAAATATGGTACTAATGGCATTGTGAATCTCAATGATAAAACTGTCAATGGCATTACTAAATTAATATCAAATGATAATAAAGTTACCACCTATAATTTTAATCTTGCAGATTTTCGTGAAACTTTTAAAACTGTTTCTATATTAGATTACTCAGATACGAAAATACCACAAACAAATTCGAGTGAATGGACAGAATCAGAAGCTACAAAAAGTACCTATCAAGCGCATTATGTTGGAGTAGAGTGTAGAGATGCATTTCAGCAATATTTAGGATTTAATTTTTCTAATTTGCACATAGGTGCAAATTTAACAAATGGCACTGCAGGAGTCCCATTAAATTTTAAGTCATACTTTACTGATGCTTATATCTTAGTTGCATCTGACATTGACAACGGAAACAGTATGGCTGTATTTGATGTCTTTGCCCATGAAATGGGGCATATAGTTCTATATGAGTTAGGACTAAGTTATACAAATAATGATAACAAATTACTACACGAAGGTATAAGTGATATGTTAGGTGTATATATAGCTAGTAAAATCAAAGGAAATGTAAATTGGCACATGGCTCAAGACGTACCTTTTAAAGATGGGAGAAACTTGCAAAATCCTTCTTTTGATTGCTTATCAACAAACTATATGTCTAGCGGCCATCTTTCTCATTCTTGGGCACAGGCTATAGGCCATTTTTATTACCTGCTTTCTGAAGGAACAGCGGGCATAGATAAAGTAGGTATGGAAAAAACTCTAAAAATTATACTTGATGCTGTTAATTCATTAAGTGCTACCCCAACTTTAGAACAATTTATCGAAATGACTGTCAAAATTGCCGACAAAGAATTAGGAGTATGTCCAGGTGGTGTGGCATTCAGAAGAGCATGGGATAAAATAATCTGCGAATCCTTAAACATATCAGACCCAAACAATCAGTTTTTAAAGATTTCTAAAATAATTACTGGCTATAAAAAATACAGTTGTAATTTTGCTATCAATGGTATGAAAGACTACTATTGTGAAGAAAGCAACCTTCTTTATCTTTGTGCAGGAAATGACTTTCCTGGTGTCTCTACGAGTCAATTTACATGGACTATTTTAGGTAAATATGGCAGTGATTTCAGCATTGCTGGGAAAAGCAATAATAGTAATTATCATACTGGAAGCTGTTTACACATTACAAAGTTTCCAGATTTTCCTTACTACCCTCAAATCATAACTATTGAACTTCATGTTCCTGGGTTTGGCACAAAAAAATTTAATATTACAATAATTGATTGTGATGGTGATGATCCAACATGCAATGATTATTTCAGTATTATTAGCAATAGAAATAAAAATAGTTTAGACGAAGTCAATAGCAATGCAACTAAAATTTCTATTTCTCCAAATCCTAACCTTGGTGATTTCAACTTATTATTAACAGATTTAAGTGATAGCGAAATTGTATATAAAATCATCAATCAAAATGGAATGTTGATCAGTGAAAAAAGTATCTCTTTAAATAATAATTTAAAAGAACATAGCATTCAAATTGACGATTTAATTAATCAAAATACTGGATTGTATTTTGTACAGTTCAATACATCAAGTATGAATAAAACTTTCAAAATATTAAAATATTAACCATGAAAAAATTAATAATCTATATTTTAATTGCATTCCCAATATACTCAAATTGCCAGGTTTCTTTAGGGGTAAATACGTCTGGCGGAATATTCACACTCAAAACCAACGATCACACTTTTGTTTTAAATCCTAGAAAAATTTATAGACCTATTCTAGGTGGAAATTTCGAATACAAAATGTCAAGTAAATCGTCTATAAATCTACAATATGATTGGTCTTCATTAACAGTTGAAGGTACACAATTCGGTCATGTATTTTATCCCCCTTCTGGAATTTCTTTTGATAGACACAACATATCTGCACTTTATTATTATTCAATCATTCCTAAACTTTATTTAGGCTTTGGCTACAGTAAAAGTTTGGTAAATAATTTCTACTTTATTGATATTTACAACAAAAACAAACTCTCCAAAAGGTATATTTTTGATACTGATATTATAAGTTTTAATGCTAAGTATGAAATATATAAGCGGTTTTATTTAACGGCCAATTACAATCGAGCGATAAGTTTTAACAAGATTAAATTTCCTGAATTTACAGAGTTTTCTTACTTACAAGTGGGTTTAGGGTATTCAGTAAAGATTTTTTAAAAATATCACTTAATAAAAAAAATTGTAGGTTTTAAATTTCAAACAAATTTGTTTAATTAAATTTGATGCAGTCACCAGTTGTTATTTAACTAACTAAGATGTAACACTTTTTTGTAGTAGTTATTGTATGTTTGTGTCTAATACTCAAGTTCTAGCATCCAAAATACTACCCTTTCGTTTCCAAAAAAATTGGGAATGAATAAAATTATTACACATTTTAAAGTTCTATTATGAGCAAGTCACTTTGCATTATGCTATACTAACAACTTTATTGATTTTCAAAAACTTAGCTTTTTATAGAATTTTTTAATATCCAATAAATCCACCTACACTTTTATCCATTTGCCGTACCAAAGTTTTCCATTTCTGTCCATAATTGATATAATATACGTTCCCGAAGGTATAAACTGTGTATCTAGCGCTAGATTATTTGGTTCAATTAAGCCATTCATAAAAATTTGTCCTTTAAAGTCAGTTATCATATATTGCAAACTTGCATTTGAAAGCAAGGCTTTGGGTATAGACAATCTTACAAAATCAAACCCAGGATTGGGATAGATTGCAAGAGATTCTTTCTGAGCCTGCATATTCAAAGAAGAAGAAAATCCTTCAGGAAAGTACCAATATTTGTCAACATTGCTACATAGTTTATCAAAGCATCCATTTGGTCCTACCTTCATCATAAACGGCACAAATTTAGTAGGATTCATACTTATACCATAATCTCCTGTAAATACTAAATCTCCATCTGAAGTCTCAATAACATCTCGAAGAGCTATTCTTGCAAGTTTATGTACTGTTGTATCCATAATAACTAAAAAATGTTTCCATAGTAAATTTCCCGAAGATGAGATTCGAACCATAAAAGAACATTGTGTTGATGCAGAAAATTCTTTTTTATCTGTTTGGTGATTATAAAAGTCATCTGCAACTGAATTACCTCCACATATAACAATATCCCCATTTTTAGCTTCTATGATTCTAGAAATATACAATGACCTAGTATTTATCCCATTAACCCAGTTTAGAAAATCACCACGCAAAACTTCAATATTTTGTTTCCATAAAATATTTCCGCTTCGATTAATCTTTATCACTTCAATACCTTCATTATTTTGCGGTAAATGACTAGTAACAACAAATGAATTATCATTAGTTAATACCATTTTGGGTAGATATCTCTCATCCCTTGAAACGTAAGGGATTTTAATGATTTGCTTAACACTATCATCTTCATAAATCTTAAATAAATATTTCTCATTTGGAATATCATATGCGTCATATACAAAAACCATATTACTATCTATATCAATGCCTGCATCGCCTGTATTACCTATTCTAAGCTTCTGTATAGGCTTAAAGTAATGTGGACCGCTAAGTAAGGTACCATCTTTTTTCAATTTAAACCATATAAAATGAAGATCTAAAACATTTGGATCAGAATCTGGATTGTTTGCACTACCCCATAGGATAACCTGATTATTTTTAATAAATTCAATTCCATGAGAATAATTGGGTGCCGCTGCAATAGGCTTGATTAATATTTTCTTGTTGACCAATTGCTTGCCGTCTTTATCCAATACTAAATAATTCCAACCAACACTGTCAGTGTTCTCCACAGATGTATTGAAATCATAATTTAAATAAAAATAATTTTCCCCATCAAATTTTAATGCTTTACCTAACAAGGTAGTAAAAACTTCTTTATTACTAAAATCTTTTAGTATTTGATTATTTAATATTCTGCAATTTTTGAATAAAATTTTAGATTCAAATCTAGATGAATCATGAATAATACCAGCATCAAAAACAAAACAATCATTTGATTCTTCCACCACACTGAAAGCCCTTCCAAATTTTATTTCATCTTCAAAAAAAAGTTTGTAATAATATTGGCCATAAGAAGCAGGTACCACAATAGTACCTGCTATAAATATCATGCTTAAACGAATGACTAAGTTCATGATTTATTTTTGTATAATTAACTTCTTAATATGCACTGGCACGCCGTTTTTAAGAATTCTTAATGCATATACTCCTGATGCCCTCCCGCTAGTTGAAAGTTTTGCTTCCACAGTGAGATCACCTGTGTCAACTTTTTGTCCTATCATATCTAATATATCATATCGATATTGTGCTCTAGGGTCAGAATTAGACAATTCAATCGTAACATAGTCTGATGAGGGGTTAGGATACATACTATATTGTTCATTTATAGATTCTTCAGTACCTAAATCATGTTTTTTCCTCAAAGCTATTGGTCTAGAATCATTTGGATATAACATCTCACCTGTAAGATATGTAAGTAAAGCCCTGCCATAAGCTGCTTCTGGCACAGTCATCTGAGCTACCCTTCTAAGCAACTGGATCCCTTCAGTTGTCAAATTGTAATCTGTATAATCTTGTTCCAAATTAAAATTCAAACCATCATTATTATGAATTTCTACTTCATCATACTTTAACCCTTCAAGTTCAATAACATCAATGCTCATTTTTATTGATTTAGTTATATCAATGTGCATATTATATTTCAAAGCTATTGAATCTATTTCTAACTTGGCTATTGAGTAATTCCTCATATTTGTTGATGCTGCAGCAACTTCCAAGGCAAAATATTTATTAGTAGGAAACTCTTTTGACCATTTTATGTACCATTCTTTTAGTTCTTTAAATTTTTTCTCTCTTCGAAGACATATTCCCAATTGATTTATAGCAAAAAATAAATGTCTTTGAGCAATAGATAAACGCATTCTGTTTACAAATGAGTTTGAAGTATGAGGTAAACTTTTCAAAGTGTTTACAATTGTTTGTAGAGAATCAATACTCTTTTGTAGTCTTTGCAAATTACATCCCATTCGAATCAGATAACTATATTGATTGTCAGTAGAAACACCAGCCCCACATTCAGATTGTACATTAGCATTATCTACTTCAAAATTTTTAAAGCTAAAGTTAGCATCATTTGGTTTAAAACACAAAGAGTAAGAATTCCCTTTAGGCACACCATAAAGAATATCATTTGTGTAGCATTCAAATTCATTTGGACCTGTAAAACAATTTCCAGCTGCAACATCAACGTCTTTAAATTGATCTGGCAAAGTTCCATGAGCATCAACATCCCACCATCTAGTATTAAAACAATTGTTAGTAAAAGTATAATAATCATTGGAGTTGTGAGGATAAATACCTACATCAGTTGAATAATCATTCAAATAGGATTGATTAACATTATTTGTACCATCAATCAATTCAGCATAACCTGATCCCATAAAATTATTATTATTAGATTCAAATAAATTTAACCCCCTAAAAACAATTCCATAGTCATTTCCGCTAAAATGATTATTTTTAATAAATGAAGAACTATTTACCGAATATATCCCGTTATTACAATTGTAGAATTGATTACCATCTATAGAATTTTGTCCACTTTTACTAAAAACGTTTGCTAATGAAATTCCATGATTAGAACCTACAAAATGACAGTTATTTTTTACATCTACTGAAGCACCATAGTTTGTAATTATTCCAGAACCAGATTGACCTGTAAACGTACAGTTATTAAATACAAATGGGTCAACCCTATCACTATGAATTATAACACCATTCTCAAAGGCTCCAAAATATGAATTTGAAAATGATGCATTTTGAATTGGACCAGTTAGCTCGATATCAGTGTAATTATCAAAAAAATTTGCATAATTGATATTTAAACTCGCTGGTCTAAATGCCTTTATAGCTACAAGAGACTGACTAATAGTTCCACCGTTTATATTGATTGTGCTATTTTCTTCTGCCCTTATTCCTGGCCAAAAACCAACACCACAAAATGTAATGTGACCTGAATTTAGTAAATTTAATGTTCCACCACTTTCTACTATTAAGTTTCCTCCAAAAAAAATACTTAATAAGCTATGAACATTTAAAACACCTTTAACAATTATTGTATTTCCGCTTGTAGGTTCAGTAAAATCAACTACTCCAGTTATAACTGTTGTTTGATCAAGAGTTACAAATTGGGTACCATTACATGCTTGGGCCGAAATTTTTGAAAGATTAAGTAAAAACATAAATAAAACAAATGCTGATAACACTTGCTTACTTTGTCTCTTAAAGAAATAATAAAATTGTAATTGTAGAAAAATAAAATAAATGCTAAACACTCGAAACTTCTTGTTCATAATAAAATAATTTGCAATTTTTAGAAAAGGCAGAATTTCTTACATTAGTAAGCTTATTAAACAAATATAATTATAGATTTTAAGGATAACGATTATTACAAATTGACATTTTAATTATTTAATCTTCTAAATAAAAATCAAAATCCTGTAATAGTCTAATATACATTTTTTTTCGTGGGTAAAACGTACTTACTTTTAGTAATCCATAATGTCAGTTCACAAAATTAGTTAATAAATTTAATGTCGGGTCAAATATAAGCAATTAATTTTTAACCAAGTGCTTATTCTGACTTTTTTTTTATTATTTTTTTTTTTTTTTTGGAACCTAAAATCTACCTTTGGAGAGAATAATATACAAACTTAACTTAAGAAAACTTAGTTTAGCTCATCTGATTAAAAATTTTAAGCCCAAGAGATACTAGGTTTGCATACATCATTTAATATCATTGACTTGAGATCCAATTTACTTTCTAATAATGAAATTGTTTAAACTATTTAGGTTTTTATGTACTTTTGCAAATCCAAATGTAAATATATTCGTGATTTTAATCGTAGAAAGTGGTTCGACAAAGGCTGATTGGGTGTTTATCAACGCCGATCAAACAACTTTTACTTTCAGTACCCACGGGCTGAACCCTACCACTCACTTTTCTACGGGCAGCATTGGTGAGCATAAAGATATGATCGCACATTTAAAATCAGCAGAGCACATTTGGTTTTATGGTGCAGGAGTGGTCAATGAAACTTCCAAAAATCAAGTGAAATCTTGGCTTAGGGAATTAGGTGCAACAGGCGAAATCATTGCGGAAGGAGACTTGTTGGGTTCCGCACGAGGTATTTCCGGAGATCAAGAAAGCATCATTTCCATATTGGGTACAGGGTCCAATGCTTGCATTTATAACGGTAAAGAGATATCCTATGCCAAACCATCATTGGGTTATATCATGGGCGACGAAGGTTCAGGGGTGGCGATAGGTAAAGAAGTCTTAAAAGCTTATTTTTATGGTACTATGCCTGACGGATTAGTTTCCAGTTTTGAGTCTTTGTTTCCAATAACCAAAGATATTGTCTTAGATCAGGTATATCAAAAAAATCAGGGAAGTGCGTATATTGCATCTTTTTCGACTTTTCTTATGGAAATCCACCATGACTGGAAAACCAATCTGCTACATAAAGTCTTCAGAGATTTTGTAGAAAACAGGATTTTGCCCCTATACCAGGTCAAAGCGTTGCCTGTGTCATTTACGGGTTCCATCGCTTATGTGTATCAGGAACCACTAAAGCACATATGTAGTAATTATAATATCGAAATCAACCATATCATACAAAAACCCTTAGAGGGATTAATAGATTATCACTTTAAATTAAGATATCAATGAGTAGTGTAAAAAGAATAGCCGTATTTACATCAGGTGGAGATGCCCCAGGAATGAATGCAGCAGTAAGAGCCGTAGTTCGTACCGCAGTATATCACGATCTTCATATATATGGTATTTACCGAGGATATGATGGCATGGTAAATGGGGATATCAAAAGGCTTGAAGTAGGCGATGTGGCCAATATCATTCAACGTGGTGGCACCGTTTTGAAAACAGCTAGAAGTGAAGCTTTCAGAACTCCTGAAGGCAGAAAACAAGCCTATGAATCGCTGCTTGCACACGATATAGACGGTGTAGTGGCTATAGGTGGCAATGGTACTTATACTGGTGCTGATATTTTCATGAAGGAGTACAACATACCATTTGTCGGCTTGCCAGGAACCATAGATAATGACATCTATGGAACGGATTACACTATAGGATTTGATACCGCGATCAATACATCTATAGAAGCCGTAGATAAGATCAGAGATACCGCCGACTCACACAACAGAATATTTTTTGTGGAAGTCATGGGAAGGCATTCAGGATACATTGCCTTGCATACGGGTATAGGAAGTGGTGCAGGTGCTATCTTCTTACCTGAAACAGATACCAGTATTGAAGAATTGTCAGAAACACTCCAAAAATCTGCCAAAAGACAAAAGTTATTCAATCTTGTCATCGTAGCAGAAGGTAATACCAATGGAGACGCCACAGCCATAGCCAATCAAATCAAAAAACTCAATCCCAATTTTGACATTAAAGTAACTATCATTGGTCATTTGCAAAGAGGTGGGTCGCCTACCGCTATGGACCGAGTATTGGCTTCCAGAATGGGACATTCTGCCGTAAAGGCATTGATCAGAGGAGAAGGTGGTGTAGCTTTGGGTATCATCAATGACAAAATCACCTTTACGCCTTTTCACGATGCCATCACCAAGACCAAACATCTTAATAAAGACTTGGTAAAAATGGCTGAAATCTTGGCTCTGTAATGATCATTTCGTTTACTTATTGTCCGTTTCCAACAGAAGCAGAAGCCCAAAATGTGATCCAAACCCTATTGAATGAAAAGATCATAGCTTGTGGCAATGTGGTACCTGCACAGAGTCATTTTATTTGGAATGGAGTACAAGCCCAAGATCAGGAATGGATAGTGCTATTCAAAACCACCGTTGCACATAAAGCGGACTTGATGAAACGTCTCGAAACGCTGCACACTTATGATGTCCCTTGTATATTGCAATGGGATGCAGCAGCCAACGATGCATATGGGAAATGGGTAGCAGACCAAGTTGATTGATTTAAAGCATTTTATGAGTGATCAACTCTACTTTGTCAAATTTAAAATTTGATAAGGGTGTTGTCATAAAATGTGTTTCTCAGTCGATAAATCTCCTTCGAAATGACGATTTTTTTTTTGTTTTTTGGTGGATATGAAGTGGGTTCGAGAAAGTCGAAACCACTTCATATCCACCACTTCCCAATTTTCACATCGTAATTTCGATCCATGGATTGGTGAGAAATCTGATTTTGATGTAATTTGACAAAGTACACTCAGTCACCAATAACATTTCTGACCTGTAGAAATCTCTTCTTATAATAGGGATCATACATATGGTCGATGACAATGCCTTTGGCCACAGATGAGTGTATAAAATATAAAGTATCATTGCCCCAATGATGTACTAATCCTACGTGGCCCGGCCGATTATTTTTGGCATTTCTTCCTTTGAAAACCAAGATATCTCCGGGACGGGCTGCCTTTACATCTACCACCCTTTTACCATCATGAATCTGAGATACTGAACTTCGGGTTACGTTTTTATCAATTTTATTCATTAGATATCTGACATATCCTGAACAATCAAAAACGTGTTTTCCCACTTTGGACCGGTATCTCATACCTAAGTATTTTTCGGCTTCCTTTAGGATGTGTTGTCGTTTATTTTCAGCAGGACTCACTACCACCTGAGCAAAACTATGCATTGTAAATATTACCCAAAACAACAGCATAAGCATAGTTGCTTGCAATTTCATGATAGGCATTTTATGTGCCCACCTAGAAAAATTACACGTTGTAACAGGATTAATTTTACTGAATTTTGAATACATTCAGGTTAATTTTATTGGATAGGTTAGGACAAAGTAACGAAATATTTTACTGTTTTGATCTAATTGTGGCGTGTAATTACAATTTCTTAACAATATTTTGGGGCTACATCAATGAAAGATAAGCATTTTTATCGCTGCCATGGTACCATCTAATACGGCCGATTTATTATATAACCCTATGTATAAAAAGATTTTACAAATCCAATTATCCTCATATCAGAACAATTATTAACTTTGCATATTAAAAATCAAATAAATTTAAACCCATGAAAAAATTTGAATACAAAGTCTTGACTATGGATATTCGACAAGGTTGGTCATTGACCGCTGTAAAATTAGATGGTAATAGCTTAATTGAAAAGCTTGACGAATATGGAGAAGATGGATGGGAATTGGTAAATACCGCAGATACCAACCTACGTGAAGGTGGATCCAATGAGTTGGTACTGATATTTAAAAGAGAGAAGCAATAAAAATAGGAAATACTAATAGATTTAAAATATGAAAAACATGAAAATTAAAATCAGTCTTTTTATGCTATTCTTTGTTTTATGCAATAGTGGATATGGCCAAATTAAAAGTTGGAAGCAAATAGATGTGCCGGTAAAGAGAACGCATATAATTAAATATGTAAGTGAAGATTCCACATATTTTACACATTTAAGTGATAGTCAGGACTTGTACTCTGGGAAGTCTATTTTTCATGATAGTATGAAATACTTGTTTAAAGGAAATCCAACCAGGATAGCAGAAAATGGGAAGTATATTTTGTTTTTAATCGGTAACACAATACACAGGTATGATAAGAAAATCAAAGAAATTCAAACGATCAACTTGTCCTTTAATGCTAATATTAATAATCTGGTTTTGAGTGAAGAATTTATTTTTTTAACTTATAATGGTAACCTTACAAAACTAAATCTCAATGGAGAAATAATAAAAGAAGCGTCTAATTTTAATGGTAATTTATTACTTTATGACTCAAAGCTTTATTTAAAAAAAACCAATGGTAAAATTGAAATCTATGACTTGAATTTAAATTTGCTTAAAACTACTAATGGAATCAATCAATTTATTCCAATAGTAGAAGCAAAAAACAGTGCATTAATGACATTATACCAATATAGCCTTGATGAAGGCAACACTTGGAAAAATTTTAATTCACCATTCCATCTGACAAATCTTAAAGCAGTAAATTCGAAATCAGATTATACTTTTAGAATTAAAAACGATAGTTTAATGTATTGGGCAAATGTTGGTGCAAATTTAAATTTAATAAAACTGCCATTCATTCCTACTTCCATTTTCATTAGCAAAACCAATGATATTTTTATCCAAAAATCAAATTATTCAGGTGGAACATCCGTATTTCAGACAAACATTAAAGCATTAAATTGGAAGGAAGTTATTGTGAATACAAACTTGTTAAGTACTTCATTTGAAATTGCCACTGGGAATAATGAAAATATAGTATATTCTCATTACTTTGGTGGTACCGAATATAAGTTTAATGAAAATAATTCATTCGAAAAAAATTCAGAATTTAGCTTTGGAAATCCATTATATGCAAATAACAATTCCTTTCTTTTAAATGTGAATGGAAATATATATAGATCAAAAAATAAAGGTCAAAATTGGAATAAGATTGTTGTCGCTCCTTACAGTTATGCTACCTATATTACTCAAAAAAGGGAAAATTCAATTGTTGTCACTTTTGACTCAATTTTAGTCTCATCAGATCAATTTGATACTAGGCTTAAATACAACCTTCTACCACAAATGAAGCAATACAATGATCGACAAATTGCAGTTACCGAAAAGTTAAATGTTTTTGCATTTGAAGAAGATTATATAAACAATTCAACTGAAATACTTATACACCACCAAAATCTCTTAACGGGAGAATATTATAAGCATACATTTGACAAATTAGACTCCTTAATTTTATATGGAAGTTTTCACACTGAATTCATTGGCAATACTTGTTATCTTTATGCAGGAAATAAAAATACTTCCGGTAGATTTATCATTGTTACTGATGATAATTTTAAAACCCAAAAAGTAAAAAAACTTCCAATTGCTGGAATCTTAGCATCAGACCACCAAAGCAATTTATACATATTTAGAGATAACTACCTTGCAGTCTCAGAAAATAAAGGTGATACTTGGAAAGAAATAGGACAAAACCTACCAGCCGGTACTGTTATATCTGATGTTCAAGTCAGCCCTGATCATTATCTCTACCTTGTTTCCAATAAAGGTATCCTTAAATCCAATGAAACGATCAACAAACCGTCAACCATAGAAATTGCGCTGCATTTTGATACCAATAAAGATTGTATATATGACAATGACGAGTTGTTTACACTTGCCGATATCAAAGTAAAAGTTAATGATTCTGATTTCCTTACTCCTAATGCTGATGGAATCATTAGATATGAAACACCACTCGAAAAAAATAAGATTCAATTCTATTATGATACATTGGATTTATCACTTTGTATTGCAGATAGTTTGACATTCGATGTTGGTGTAGGATTACCAGAAACCAAACGTCTCGATGTAGGATACAATCGATTGCCAAAATGCCCTAAGCTGACAGCTTCATTGGAAAAACTTGAACTTAAAAATTGCTCAGCAAACACCTTAATTTTCAAAATTTGCAACAATGGAAGAGCTGATGCAGAAGACGTTTTATTTGAAAGCACCTTACCTTACCTATTTGGTCACGTGGAGCATGTAAATGATCCTTTCGGATCTTTTGATTGGTGGGTGAAAACAAAAATTCCAAAACTTAAAGTAAATGAGTGTAAAAACTACATCATTAATTACGATATCGATTGCAATACACCCATACAAGATATTTGCATTACAGGTAAGCTTACACATAAAACTCTATGTGGGCAATCTTTCGAATTGAAACATTGTGCCAAAAATTATACTTGGAATAATGATTTCACTCAAAGAGTGATCTTCAATGGTAAGGAAATAAATTCCAACTCCAGTATTGCAGTAAATAATAGTCAACCACAATTATTTACTTTTGAAAACAACATGATTTATAATGGTACCGATAGTTTGTTTTCCATCCAAATAGAAGATGAGTTTTCCGATCTTTTTGATCTCAATACCATCACTGTTTTACAAAACTCCCTACCCTATTCCTTATCGACAGAAGACGGAAAACTATTAATTTCCATGAAAGGTCAAACTCAAAATGGAAGAATCCACCAGTTTTTTTATACTATAAAAACCAAAAACAACATAAAAAGCGGAGACGTATTAAACATCGAATCTTTTGTAAATTTTGATAAAGATTGGCATGGATATTGGCGCGATTATAAATTTAATGTCGAAATCAGCAATGCTACAAGTGAATGGGATGGTGACCATTTCGTCATTTATCCTAATCCCTTTGAAAGCACATTGATAATCAATTCCCAAAATCAAGATGACTTTTCGCTAAAAATATACAATACTCAAGGCCAAGTCCTTTACCATCAAGAGTCTATAACTTCCGGCACAGCTTTGAACCTACAGGAAATACCATCGCAATTATTATACATAGAATTAACTTATAAAAACAACCAACGCGCCTATACAAAAGTGGTCAAATATTAAAGTCTTTTCATGAAGTTCAATTATAAATATCTTCTAGCGCTGATTCCGCTTGCCGCAGTAGGTGCGGTTTTGTACTATTTTAGCGAGATCGTCACTTATATCTTGATTGCTTGGGTGATATCTATGATTGGTGCACCGGTCGTGGTATTCCTACGAAAGTATTTGGGCAAAAATATTTCTGCCTTACTGACATTAAGTCTTTTCGTAATAGGGTTTTTAGTTATGGTCTATACATTTATACCGCCTTTGGTCAATCAAATCGACAATTTGTCCAAGGTAGATTACAATAAGGTAGTAGCTGCACTGGAAGAACCTATTAAAGATTGGGAAAAATGGTTGGTAAAAAAGAAATTGGTCATACAGCAAGATACAATGCTTAATGCCAGCTTATTAACCGCGACAAAAGATACTTCTCAGGTTTTGACACACACGATCAGCATAGACTCTAACCATGTCACTGATGGCCTGAGAATTGATATTCATTTACACAATCAATTTCAGGAAGCAGCCTTAGTTGAAGAACCCGAAGTAAAGGAGGATTTTTTTACCATCCTCAAACAAAATATCAGTACCTATCTCAATCCGGTTAATATTCAAATGATTTTTGGCAATGCGCTCAATGCATTTGGAGATATCCTGATAGGTGTGTTTTCAGTATTTTTTATTGCATTTTTCTTTTTGAGGGAGCAGGGACTCTTTGACAACATCCTGACATCTATGGTGCCAACAGGCTATGAACAACAAACCAAGCAAGCAGTAGATGAAACCAGTAAGTTGCTCATCAGATATTTTGTGGGTATTTTGACGCAGATTATAATCATCATATTGATCGTTTCTATTGGATTGACCTTCTTTGGCGTAAAAAATGCACTTTTGATAGCCTTCTTTGCTGCATTGATGAATGTTATCCCTTACATCGGACCTATAATAGGTGTATTCTTCGCGGTAATTCTGACCTTATCTTCCAATACGGAGATACCTTTTTATACAGAAATGATCCCACTTCTATTTAGAGTAATGGGTGTATTTGCATTTATGCAATTGATTGACAACATTTTGTTACAGCCCAATATCTTCTCCAAATCGGTCAAAGCACATCCTTTAGAAATTTTTATCGTAGTGATGATGGGTGCCAAAATTGGCGGCATTGCGGGAATGGTCTTGGCCATACCTTTTTATACAGCTTTTAGGGTGATCGGAAAAGTATTCTTGAGTGAGTTTAAAGTCATTCAAAAATTAACCCGAAATATGTAGCAACATTGCGGTGTATTTTATGTTTTAAGTTGCTTAAAGTTTTAATAAATGACCCTGACTTTTGGATTTTCTCCTTGTCCCAATGATACCTTTATGTTTGAGCCTATTGTTAACGAACGGATAGATTTGATGGGCTTAACATTTAAAATTGAATTGGGTGACGTAGAGCACCTCAATAAAAAAGCACTCAATCACATGTCCGATATCACTAAACTTAGCTTTAACGCCTTTACAAAAGTTTGTGATAGATACCAGCTTCTTAATAGCGGCAGTGCCTTAGGAAACAATTGTGGGCCGCTATTGATTTCAAAAAAACCATACGACATTTCAGAAGTCAATCATCTCAAGATAGCTGTTCCTGGGTATAACACTACAGCATTTCTTTTACTAAAATATGCTTTTCCGCACACCAAAATATTTAAAGAAGTTGTTTTTAGCGATGTAGAAGAAGCCGTAGCAACGGGCGAAGTCGATGCAGGTGTCATCATTCATGAAAACAGATTTACCTATCCTACCAAAGGCTTGTACAAAATCATGGACTTGGGAGAACATTGGGAACAAAAAACAGGAAGCCCTATACCATTGGGTGGTATTGCCATTAAAACTTCATTGCCTGAAGATGTCAAACAAAAAGTCAATCAAATTCTGTACAATAGTATACAATTTGCATTTGCTAATCCAGACTCAGGGAGAGACTTTATCAAAAAAAATGCTCAAGAAATGGACGAATCTGTAATGTTTGCCCATATAGACCTTTATGTAAACCAATATTCTCAATCATTGGGTGATCAGGGAAAAAACGCCGTTAAAACACTTTTCGAAGTCGTTGACCCTAATTTTGACAAAGAGAAATTTAAGCACATCTTTATTCATTGAAATTCACCATCCTAAAATTCTCATTGTAGTATCAAAATTTTGTTTTAAAAACATAATATTTTCGATATAAAAATACGACGTAAAATTTTGAAAAAAATAAATTGGCAAATCTTTTCTATATTATTTATAGAAAGTTATAGATTTACGTTTTGTTTTCAAAAAGAGATCAATTTTAAAGTGGGTTAAATCGGACATTAATAAATTCTTTTTTGTCGAATTTGATTGGATATTAAAATTCATTTCTATTTCAAATAGATCAATAAAGCCATGCACAGAAGGTCAGCCATAAAGGGAAGTTTAATCGGCATCGCCGGTACCGTTTTAGTATCCCCATCTTCCATCACAACAGCATGGGACGAATTTGCGCCATCAAAAAAAATGAAAAACAATATTCATCACTCAGTTTGCCGATGGACCTACAGTGAATGGTCTTTGGAACAACTGTGTTTGTTAGTTAAAAAAATTGGTTTTTCAGCGATAGATTTGATCGGCCCCAAAGAGTGGAACATCCTGAAAAAGTACGGCATTGACTCGTCCATGTGCAACGGTGCTGAAATCAGCTTGGTCAAAGGTTGGAATGACACACAATATCACGAAACACTTACCAAAAACTATACAGAACATATCGACCTGGTCTCGCAAGCCGGATATAAAAACTTGATTTGCTTTTCAGGCAACAGAGATGGAAAGGATGACGAAACGGGATTAAAAAATTGTGTAAAAGGCCTAAAGTCTATCCTCAGCCAAGCTGAAAAAAAAGGAGTCATCATTCAAATGGAACTTTTCAACAGTAAAGTAGACCATAAGGATTATATGTGTGACAATTCTGCATGGGGTATAGAGTTATGCAAGAGATTGGATTCTCCCAATTTCAAATTACTATATGATATCTACCATATGCAAATCAGTGAAGGTGATATTATAAGAACCATCCAAAACAATCATCAATACTTCGGACATTATCACACGGCAGGTGTACCCGGAAGAAATGAAATAGATCAATCTCAGGAACTTTATTATCCGGCCATCATGAAGGCCATACATAAAACAGGATATCAAGGTTATGTAGCTCAGGAATTTATTCCCACAGGAAAAACCTTAAAAGATAAAGAAAAAGCATTGACAGATGCCATACACATTTGTGACATTTAATCATTTAACATTTAATCATATCACTATATCAATAAATCATTAAAGCATGTATTTCAATTCTCAAGGATCAAAGGAAGTAACTTATGACGCCATCGTGGTGGGATCAGGTATTAGTGGAGGCTGGGCCGCCAAAGAACTTTCTGAAAAAGGCTTAAAAACACTCGTTCTCGAAAGAGGTCGAATGGTAAAACATGGTGAGTACCCGACAGCCAATATGGAAGATTGGGAGCTTCCAAACCGTAATAAAATGACTCCTGAACAAATGAAAGACTATAAAATACAGGAACGCACAGGATATACTATGACACCTGCATATCAGCATTGGTGGCCCAAGGATACTGAAAATCCATATACAGAAGCCAAACCCTTTGACTGGATTAGGGCATATCATGTAGGTGGTAGGTCACTGCTTTGGGGGCGTCAATCCTACAGACTTGGAGATCTTGATTTTGAAGCTAATGCGAAGGAAGGTATAGCAGTCGATTGGCCAGTAAGATATAAAGACATCGCGCCATGGTATGACTATGTGGAGTCCTTTATCGGAGTTAGTGGTCAAAATGAAGGCCTGATGCAATTGCCTGATGGTAAATTCCTCCCACCTTTTGATTACAACTGTCTCGAAAAGGTAGTTAAAGAACGTGTCAAAAAAGCCTTGGGAAGAGATATTACCATGGGACGTACAGCTCATATCACCAGTGAAGGTGGGCATAATGGACGTGGTACCTGCCAAACCAGAAACAGATGCATGAGAGGATGTCCTTTTGGAGCTTATTTTAGTTCCAATGCTTCTACACTACCCGCGGGTGAAGCTTCTGGCAATATGACCATCAGACCGTTTTCCATTGTTACAGAGATCATACTGGACGAATCCGGCAAAAAAGCCAAAGGTGTAAGAATTGTGGATTCAGAAACCAAAGAAACCCACGAGTATTATGCAAAAGTTGTTTTCCTATGTGCATCAGCATTTGGCAGTACTCAGATTTTACTCAACAGTACTTCTGAAAGATTCCCTGATGGATTTGGAAATGAAAGTGGAGAACTAGGCCATAATGTCATGGATCATCATTTCAGATTGGGTGCTAGTGGCAAATCTGACGAATTTCTGGACAAAACTTATAAAGGCCGAAGACCAACAGGAGTATATGTTCCTAGATTCAGAAACTTAGACGCCAAATCCAAAATGCCCAAATTCATCAGAGGATATGGTTATCAAGGCGGAGCTAGTCGAGAAGGTTGGGGACGTTACATTGCTGAGGCCAATTATGGAAAGGGACTTAAAGATGCCCTCAGCCAAAGTGGTGAATGGAGATTTGGTATCATGGCATTTGGAGAATGTCTACCATATCATGAAAACAAAATTTCATTAAATAAAGACGTCAAAGATATCTACGGTTTACCCACATTGATTATGGATGCGGAGTGGAAAACCAATGAGCTAGAAATGCGTAAAGATATGATGGCAGCAGGTGCAGAAATACTCGAAGCCGGTGGTCTTAAAGATGTATCCACATATGATGCAGGATGCAACCCTGGACTTGGTATCCATGAGATGGGTACTGCAAGAATGGGTAAAGACCCTAAAACATCGGTTCTGAATAAGTGGAACCAAGTACATGCTGCTCCAAATGTTTTTGTGACGGACGGTTCATTCATGACATCAGCATCCTGTGTAAACCCTTCACTTACCTATATGGCGTTTACAGCCCGAGCGGCCAATTATGCTGTTGAAGAGCTTAAAAAGGGTAATTTATAATTTCAAAATCATTAAAGATACATAAAAATGGATAGAAGAGAAGCTTTAAAAGCATCATCACTCATTCTGGGATATACCCTTACTGCGGGTACAGCGGCAGCACTATTGCAAGGTTGCAAAGCCGAAACCAAATCTGACTGGACACCCAAAACATTATCTCAGGAACAAGTTGATTTGTTAGCAGAAATTTGTGAAGCTATTTTGCCAAAAACCGATACGCCCGGAGCAAAAGATGCTTTGTGTCACCGATATATAGACGAAATGTTGACCAACTTTTATGCTAAAGAAGATCAAGAATATTATATCAAAAGCTTGGAAGTTTTCAACACCAAATCTATGGCCAAATATTCAAAAGCATTTATCGCCTTAAATCCTGGTGAGCGAGAAGAAATTTTGGGAGTGTTGGCAGCTGAAGCCAAAGATTATAAAGATGAAAGTGGCAAAAAACCACATATTTTTAGCAAAATAAAAGAAGCAACGATTAGCGGATATTTTACCAGTGAAGCTGGGGCTAAAGGTGGTCTTTGTGCATTTTTACCAGTACCTGGACCATATCAAGGTTGTATAGACTACAGCACTATTGGAAAAGGTTATGTCATTAGTTAAATATTTAAACCCAAAGAAAATGTATAGAATTTTGATATTTTCGTGTATGGTATTGTCTTTTTGGCAATGCAAAGAAAAAAGTCAGGAAGCTATTGAAACGGTAGAAAGCACCCCTGAAATACAGATTTCACTGGCTCAGTGGTCTTTTCATAAAGCCTTGCAATCAGACAAAATGACGCATATGGAATTCATCAAAAAAGCTGGAGAAATGGGTTTTGGCGGTGTGGAATATGTCAACCAGTTTTTTAAAGATAAAGCACAAGATACCACCTATCTAGCAGCAATGAATCAGGCAGCAAAAGCTGCTAATGTCAGGCAACTACTTATCATGATAGATGGTGAAGGATATCTAGCTGATGCAGACTCGACCAAAAGAACAGAAGCCATAAATAATCACCTTAAATGGGTAGATGCTGCTGCTTTTTTGGGTTGCCATTCCATAAGGGTAAATGCTCACGGTGAAGGTACCGCTGAAGAAGTGAGTGCTGCTGCTGTAGATGGACTAAGTAGATTGTCAAAATACGCTGCCACTAAAAATATAAATGTTTTGGTTGAAAACCATGGCGGATATTCATCCAATGGAGCGTGGCTAGCCAATGTAATGAAAACGGTAAACATGCCCAATTGTGGTACCCTACCCGATTTTGGAAATTTTTGTGTTAAACGAAAAGATGGTGCCATGTGGGGAACTCCTTGTATAGAAGAATATGACAAATACCAAGGTGTAGCTGAACTCATGCCATTCGCAAAAGCAGTCAGTGCCAAATCCTATGATTTTGGGGAACTTGGCTATGAAACAACCATAGAATACCCCAAAATGATAGGTATCGTCAAAGATGCAGGTTATTCAGGATTTATTGGTGTGGAGTATGAAGGTGAGTCCGCTTCTGAAGAAGATGGTATCAAAGCCACAAAAGCGCTTATCGAAAAATGTTTGGACGAGTATAAAAGTGGGAATCAGTAAAGTAATGCTTATTAACTCAATTTTCTTTCCCATTTAAATACTAGAAAATGAAACTATTAATTACCAAATATACATGTATAGTCTTGCTTTTAGCTAGTGTAACATGTTATAGTCAAGAGAACAAAAATGATTCACTCAAATATGTTGTGGGTGGATCATTTTCTTTTAACACACAAACGAATTCTGCCGCTATAACACAACTTAGCTCTCCAATATTTTTTGTATCAACCACTTCTGAAACCAAAGGATTAAATATTAATTTTGCCCCATACCTAGCCAAACAAATTAATTCCAATGTATTGGCGGGAATACAACTGACTTATGGATTTAGCCAATTTAGTTTTCCATCATTTAGAAGTTTATCAACCACCGGGAGTCTAGAAAAAAGAATAACTCATACTTTAAATTTGGGGTTTTTCACACGTTATAATTTAATCTCAGGCAAAAAGTTTAAAATCTTCGTTCAACCCTATGCAAATATTGGATATGGAACTGAAAATTCTAAAAATGAAGGAGTTTTAGTTTCAGACTTTAGTCAAAAGCAAATAGAATTAGGAGCTAGTGCTGGAATCTTTTATGATATAAGCTCAAGATTTCGTGCACTTCTCAGAATCGGTGGGCTTTCTTACGTGGCTGGAAATTGGACCAATAAAATCCTAAGTGACGAACAAGACTTCAATATTCTTAGGACAAATTTCAGTCTTAGCAACATGTCATTTGGTTTAGAATATCGGTTTTAAGTGGCTTTCTTTTCTTTAAGTTTTAGCAAACCTTTATTACTACATTTGGCTTGAAAGAATTATTTACCATTCATTTACCTTCCTTTTCTAAACCATGCAGCCTCTTCATTTGTCTTAGTTCCTGAAAAATTGGTATATTTGACCTTCCAATTTATAGTATTTAAATTCAAATTATAACTTTCATATGCTTCAGGAAACAGCAAGTGCAGACACGGTCTCAGAAGAATTTATAGAAATCATAGGAGCTAATGAAAACAACCTCAAGGAAGTATCTGTCAAAATCCCTAGAAATCAGTTGGTTGTTATCACTGGTCTGAGTGGAAGTGGCAAGTCATCTTTGGCTTTCGACACACTATATGCTGAAGGGCAGCGAAGATATATGGAGACCTTTTCCGCATATGCCAGACAATTTATCGGGTCTATGGATCGACCTGATGTTGAAAAGATAGATGGCCTGAGTCCCGTTATTTCCATAGAGCAAAAGACTACAGCTTGGAATCCAAGATCCACGGTCGGTACTACCACAGAGATTTACGATTTCTTAAGATTATTATACGCTCGTATAGGCGAAGCTTACTCTTTTGTCACCGGCCACAAAATGGTTAAATATACAGACGATCAAATCCTAACTCACGTTTCACAACATTTTGAAAATAGGAAAATAGCCATTCTCGCTCCAGTAGTCAGGGCTAGAAAGGGCCACTATAGAGAACTTTTTGATCAAACGCGCAAAAAAGGATTTACAAAAGTGAGAGTAGATGGTGAGATTGTAGACCTCGAGCCAGGTTTACAACTCGACCGTTACAAAGTTCACGATATAGAGATCGTAGTTGATAGACTCAAAGTAGAATCAGATAAAAGAGATAGATTGTCTGCATCCTTGGAGATCGGACTGAAGTTGGGAAATGATTTTATCATGATCATCGATACGGATAGTAAAGAAATCAAAGCCTACTCCAAAACCCTAATGGACCCCGAATCAGGCATCTCTTATGATGAACCGTCGCCAAATAATTTTTCCTTTAACTCTCCTTATGGTTCTTGTCCAGATTGTAATGGTTTGGGCGAACAACACAAAGCGGATTTAAACAAAATCATACCAGATTATAAAAAATCGATCAAGGAAGAAGGTATCAAACCCTTTGGGGCTGTCAGAGACAATAGTACCTTTAAGCAATTACAAAAGATAGCTCAGGACTTTAAATTCACATTTGACACACCTGTTGAAAAGATACCGCAAGAAGCCATTGATATCATTCTTTATGGTGGAAGTCAACGGTTCGAAAAAGCTTATGTGAATACTAGCAACGAATACCTTTATGATTTAGCTCAAGAAGGTATCGCCCATATGACAGAGAGATGGTATCGTGACTCTAGCTCAGAAAAAATCAGATCTTGGGCTGAAGAATTCTTAAGTATAGTGACATGTCCAAGTTGTGAAGGATATCGACTCAAAAAAGAATCCTTACATTTTAAGTTGGGTGGCAAACACATTGGTCATCTTGCGGATATGAACATCGACGAATTGCATCAATGGGTCACAGATCTACCTGCATTTTTGGACGAAAAACAAAATGTTGTCGCTTTTGAAATACTAAAAGAAATAAGATTAAGGTTAGGTTTTTTGCTCGAAGTAGGACTAGGCTATCTCAGCCTAAACCGCACCACACGAACACTTTCTGGTGGCGAATCACAACGTACCAGATTAGCTTCTCAAATAGGTAGCCAATTGACAGGGATCACGTACATCATGGACGAACCAAGCATAGGATTGCATCAGCGAGATAATCATAAGTTAATCGCCGCACTAAGAGAGCTCACCGAAATAGGCAATACCGTACTAGTTGTAGAACACGACAAAGATATCATGTTGGCTTCTGATTACATCATAGACTTGGGACCTGGCGCAGGAAGTCACGGTGGAGAAATCGTCACGCAAGGTACTCCATCTGAGTTTTTAAAATTGGGTGGAACCACGGCGGGATATCTCAGCAATAGATTAAAAATAGAGATACCTAAAACCAGAAGAAAAGGAAATGGTAACTTTTTGGAACTCAAAGGAGCCACCGGACATAATCTCAAAAATGTAGATATTAAAATTCCACTTGGCACCTTGGTTTGTGTGACTGGCGTGTCAGGCTCTGGCAAATCATCACTGATCAACGAGACACTCTACCCTATTTTAAGGCAACATTTTTATAATAGTGTTCAAAAACCGCTACCCTATAAATCTGTAGATGGACTCCAACATTTGGACAAAGTCATAGAAATAGATCAATCACCCATAGGACGTACACCGAGGTCCAATCCTGCTACCTATACAGGTGTGTTTACTGATATCCGAAAAATTTATGCCAGTACGCCTGAAGCCAAAATAAGGGGCTATCAATTGGGTAGGTTTTCGTTTAACGTGGCTGGTGGACGATGCGAAACTTGTGAAGGTGCTGGCAAAAAACTGATAGAAATGAATTTCCTTCCTGATGTACTGGTGGATTGCGAAACATGCCTAGGCAAAAGATACAATCGCGAGACCTTGGAGATCATATACAAGGGTAAGTCTATTTCAGATGTTTTGGAAATGCCTGTAGAAGAAGCGGCAGAATTTTTCAGCAGCATACCTTCGATATATCGCAAAATTAAAACCTTAAATGACGTAGGTCTTGGGTATATCACATTGGGCCAACAAGCTACGACGCTATCGGGTGGTGAAGCCCAAAGAGTTAAGCTGGCTGAAGAACTCTCCAAAAAAGATACGGGCAATACGATTTATATTCTCGATGAGCCAACTACTGGACTTCATTTTGACGACATTAAACAGTTGATGCATGTGATCTACAAATTGGTAGACAAAGGCAATACGGTCATCATCATAGAGCACAATATGGATGTCATAAAGGTATCTGATCATGTCATAGATTTAGGTATGGAAGGTGGCAAAGCTGGTGGACAAATCCTATTCTCAGGTACACCCGAAAACATGATCAAAAAGTGTAAGAGTCACACCGCAGAATACCTTAAAAAAGAAATGTAAAGCTAGATTATATATAGTATGAGTCCAAAAAACATTCATATCATAGCTATTGGTGGTGCTGCCATGCACAATATAGCGCTCGATCTCCATGCTCAAGGAAATCATGTCACAGGGTCAGATGACGAAATCTATGAGCCATCATTGGGTAGGTTAAAAAAAGTAGGGATTGCTCCTGATGCTTTTGGTTGGTTTCCTGAAAAAGTAACGTCTGACCTCGACTTGGTGATTTTGGGTATGCATGCTAAAGCCGATAATCCTGAGTTACTTAAAGCACAAGAACTGGGCATAAAGGTGTATTCTTATCCTGAATTTATATATCACCATTCTAAAAATAAAAAAAGGGTTGTCATAGCTGGTAGTCACGGAAAGACAACAACTACCGCAATGATTCTGCATGTTTTACACAAAAAAGGAATCGATTTTGATTATTTGGTTGGAGCACAATTGGACGGTTTTGACCGAATGGTAAGACTTTCAGATGCTCCTCTAATAATTATAGAAGGGGACGAATATCTGAGCAGTCCTATGGATAGAGTGCCCAAGATTCATCATTACAAACCAGATCTTGCAGTGATTACGGGTATTGCTTGGGATCACATTAATGTATTTCCTACGTTCGATATCTACAAAGAACAATTCACGATCTTTTGTAAGCATATCGTGGCGCAAAACGGTCATCTCTTTTATTATGCCCATGATACCATATTGCACGAAATGGTGACTCAAGTTGTCGATTTGAATGCAGATGCTTACGATGCACTATCCATTGATGCTGATAAAAACGTGATCTATAGTGGACAAAGTTATAAAATCAACACCATTGGGCATCACAATCTGCAGAATATGCATGCGGCTTTAAACGTTTGTGTGGCGTTAGGTATCACGGAACACGACTTTTTTGTGGCCATCGAAGATTTTAAAGGTGCCAATAAAAGGCTTCAAAAGATTACTGAAAAATCTGGGCAAATGATTTATTTGGATTTTGCGCACGCTCCCAGCAAAGTAAAAGCCACAACGGCATCATTTAAAGATTGGTTTGAAGATAGACCTTTATTGGCCGTTTTGGAACTGCATACTTTTTCTAGTTTGAATAAAGAGTTTATAGTGCAATATAAAGACTCATTGAATGCAGCAGACCAAGCCATAGTCTTTTTTAATGAGCATACTTTAAAAATGAAAAATATGCCTGACCTAGACAAAGAATTTTTAAGCCAAGCTTTCGGACATTCCAATTTTAGTGTTTACACCAATGAGCAAGACCTACATCAATATTTGACTACAATCACTGATCATCATATTTTATTGATGACATCAGGCAATTTCAATACAATGTCTTTGGATTTTTAGCAGCTTATAAGGGCCAAAAAAGCGAATCTAAAAAAATATAAACCGTCTTTAAACTTGAATTTATTTCAAAAAAATACCCCAAACCCATTTAATAAAATAGGTTTGGGGTATTTTTGATCTTAGCTTTAATAGGATTTATACCAATCCGGCTTTCTCCAATCTATAATATTCTGAGAAAGTGATCATACGTTGTGACGACTCATCCCAAAGTTTGTTGGTGGCTAATTTTAAGCTTTCCCAAAAGGATAATACTGTCACATATTGATTAATCCATTGATTTTCAGCCAATGCCTTTTGAAGATTATAATTTGGTATGGCAGGATTTAGATGATGGATATGGTGGATTCCAATATTTCCTGTCAACCAATTGAAAACTTTGGGTACTTTATAATAGGTGCTACCACGTATGGCGGCAGTAAGATAATCCCATTTATCTCTCCATTGTTTGTACGCTTCTTCGTGTTGATGCTGTACATAAAAAAACCAAATAGCTATCACTGAAAATAAAACTACGATAGTCAGATGGGTCATGAAAAACTTGTACCATCCCAAATAATAACCTAAAACACCAAATAAAATCATCAGTATTAGATTGTTTAGATAAAGTCTCCACTTCTCATTACTAAATACATCCAATTTGATCATGGCCAATCGATTGTGTATCAAAACATAATAAATCGGGCCTATGACAAACATCACTGGAATGGACCTGTAGATTTTGTATTTAAATCTGCCCCAAGCACTCAGTTGGCTAAATTCCTTTACTGTAAGGGTATCTATATCTCCAATATCTCTCAGCTCCAATTGACCATTGTGACTATGGTGGATGTGGTGTGATTTTGCCCAATAGTGATAAGGTATGGTACTGAAAATACTACAAGCATATCCGACTATGTTTCTGGCTGTACTGTTGCTTAAAAAAGAACGGTGACCACAATCGTGTTGTATAATAAAAATTCTAACTAAAAAGAAACTATTGACTATGCCTAATAAAAAAGTGAGCCAATAGCTATAATCTAATGACCAATACATTAATATCCAAATAGCTACAAAAGGACCGAATGAATTGATAATCTGAATAGTAGCCTTACTTTTACTGGTTTGGGTATACTTGTTGAAGGCTTTAATTAAGGACTTGTCTATTTTTAAATTTTCCAAGATTTGTGTTATTAATTGTGAATGTGAATCAGTGTGCAAAAATAATAATTTTTGATCATAACGAAATGCCGCTATTAAAAATATATTTTATGCGTTCTAATTTTGGCAATGCTTCCATTGCGTTGCAAAGATAAGGATAGAAAATCAGATACGCTAACAAAAAAGGATTTCAAGTTAAGTTTTTTATCATATGATATTCGTCATGACAATTTTTAAGAGCATAAAAACAAAAAGGTATTTAAATTCGTTAAATCTTAAGAAAATAAAATCCATCCTATTTTGAGAATCATATATATAACTATTTTAATTCCCTTATTATTTACAGGGTGTAGTGTTAGTTTTAAGGGAATAGCTATTCCTCCTGATGTAAATACTTACTTTGTTGACAATTTTCAGAATAGTGCGCTCGGGGCACCCGGAGATATCAATCAAAGATTTGCTGAAGCACTTCGTACCAAAATAAGAAATGAATCTAAACTTAAATACAATGAACAAAATCCTGACATAGAGTTTAGTGGTACGATAATTCGTTTTGCATTGACACCTGAAGCACCACAAGCGGGAAATACGGTAGCCTTAAACAAACTCGAAATAGCAGTTACGGTAGATTATACCTACCATAAAGACGAAACTAAAAACTGGAAAGCGAAACAATTTACTTTCTTCAGGACTTTCGAAAGTGACAAAGATTTTATCAGTATTCAGGACCGACTGATCGATGAGATATTCAAGCAACTAATGGAAAATATCTTTAACGAAGCCTTTACCGGTTGGTAAAAGCTTCGCCATGATTAATTTTTTGGTTTTTAGCTGCCTTTGATATTGAAAACCATAATGCCGCATTGCATATCATATTTTCCACGCTCAAATTCGAACTCTTTCGCTTTTCTGATGGCCAAAGATACCAAACTCTTTTTCGCTATGGTAGACAAGCTTCCATTAAACTCTGCTGTGGTTACTACACCATCTTTATTGACACAAAAATTGATGGTAACCTTACCATTTTCATCTGCTAATATCAAGATACTAGGTATTTCTTTGATTTTTCTGATGCCTAGCTCCTGACCAGAAATAGCTATGGACAAATCATCGTCTATCGTTAGGTTATTGACCGTATTATCATTTTTGGGCAGATTTTCATCGATCACCGCAGGCTCAGAATCATCTATTGGAACGGGATTACTATCTGTGGGCTGTCCATTATTTTCTTCAGACTTTTGACCATCTGACAATACTTCATTTTCACCCAGCTGATTTGGGTCGGTCGGAGTGGTATTGGTTGAATTACCTTGATTAGGGTCAACATTTTGATCTTGGTGATCTGATGACGTATTTCCATTTTGAGATGGAGGAGTAGATACTACAACATCTGATTTGGGCTTGACGCGGCTACCACATAGGTTTCTAGCTTTCACTTCTGCCATTTGACTGCCATTTAAAACAGCCGCTTCATAATCCTGGCAAGCTTTGAGCATCTGACCATCTACTTCATACAATCCGGCCCTCCATTCGTAAAGCTTATAATTTTTGGAGTCTAAAGAAATAGCTGCGGTCATGCAGGAGATCGCAGGCCCAAAATTATTCAGGGCACCAAAAGACCTTCCTAAAAGCGCTGCTGATTCACTTTGGATACCTTTAAGTTCAATACTTTGTAAGGCGTCACTTTTGGATCCATTGTAAGCTGCAAGCGCATACTTTGCCAAACCACGATGTATCAGTGCATCTTTATATTTAGGATCTTTTGCAATGACTTGGTTGTATTGCACTATGGCATCTTCAAATCTACCGGTCTCATACAGATATTCTGCTTTGACGTATACAAAACCAAGTTCTTCGTCTAAAGTCTGAGCTTTACTGCTGAAGGAAATACCTAAAAGCATGATAAAAATACCAACTATATTTTTCATTCTGTTTAAATTTTAAATGATTGTCAATGTAAAGTAGGAAACACTTTTTTTGATGAAATCATATGATGCTCACTCCAAAAAGAATCCATACATGTATAAAGACAAATTTACATCAAATATTGTTAGTTAAGAAACATTTAATTTTTCTTTTTTGCTGGACTTGCTTTTTTTGTGGTTGCTTTAGCCTTAAATGCATCAGGTATTTCTGCTTCTATCCAAGACTTCACCACTTCCAAAGAAACCGATTTTAGTGCTTCATCTTCTATCTTTACACCATCTACTTTGGGTATCTTTAGATTGTTTTTACCAAATTTGATATAAGGGCCCCATCTTCCATTTTCAATAGATATCTTTTCGGATGGCCAATTTTGTATATATCTATTGGCTTCTTTATCTACCTTGGCATCGATAAGTTCGATAGCTTGGGCTTCGGTGATGGTTTCCAATTTGTATCTTACTGGAATAGCTATGTACAAATCATTCCACTTGACAAAAGGACCAAATCTTCCCTTACCTTTTGTGATGGGCAAATTTTGATAGTAACCCAATGGAGCGTTTTCATCGAGTTTATCATCGATTAATTTTTGGGCTTCATCCATCGAAATGACCATGGGATCTACGGTTCTTGGCAGATTGACGTATAATTCCCCAAACTTTATGTAAGGACCAAATCTTCCGATATTGACCGTTACTTCTTCATTTTTATACTGGCCTACGGTTCTCGGGAGTTTAAATAGTTCCATAGCTTCTTCAAAAGAAATGGTTTCCATGGATTGGCCTGGTTTGAGATTTGCAAACCTTGGTTTTTCGCCTTCTTTGACTTCCTCCCGATCTCCTATCTGTATGACTGGACCAAACCTTGTCATCTGAGCGATCACACTATAACCCGAAACAGGATCTTTGCCGAGTTCACGTTTGCCTTTGGCTCGTTCGGCTGTTTCCATAGTATTCTCCACGGTTTCGTGAAAAGGACCATAAAAGCTCTTCAACATCTTTTTCCAATCTACACCATCTGTTGCGATTTTGTCAAGTTCATTTTCTACATTGGCTGTAAAGCTATAATCCATGATCTTTGCAAAATGCTCACTCAAAAAATCTGAAACCACCATACCCAAATCAGAAGGATGTAAGGTGTTTTTGGTTGCTCCGGTGATCTCTGTCTTTATTTTGGATGTAATGACACCGGCTTTAAGTTGCATGACTCTAAGCTCACGCGGCGCACCTTCTCTGCTTTCTTTGGTGACGTATCCGCGCTCTTCTTCCATAATCTTGGAGATGGTAGGTGCATAGGTAGATGGTCTACCAATACCCAATTCTTCCAATTTCTTCACTAAACTCGCTTCGGTGTATCTACCTGCGGCTCTGGTAAAACTTTCAGTGGCTTCCATATTATTGAGTGCCAATGCTTGTTTGATCTGCAATGGGGGAAGCATGCCTTTGGTTTCTTCATCTTCGTCATCATCAGTAGATTCAAGATATACTTTGAGGAAACCATCAAATTTCAGCACTTCGCCTACCGCTTCCAACTGTTTGTCATGCATCGTGGAGATATCTATTTTGACGATGGTCTTTTCTATCTCTGCGTCAGCCATTTGCGATGCTATGGTACGCTTCCATATCAAATCGTACAAGCGCATCATATCTCGATCTGGTCCCATATTTTTCCGTTCGATGTAAGTGGGACGGATCGCTTCGTGCGCTTCCTGTGCATTGGCCGTCTTGGATTTAAACTTCCTGGGATGTAAATATTGTTTACCAAAGCTGGTCTCGATCTCTTGAGCGATAGCGGTCATTGCCGTTTCACTAAGGTTGGACGAGTCGGTTCTCATGTAAGTGATATATCCTTCTTCATACAACTTCTGTGCTGTTGACATAGTACGATTTACGGAAAAACCAAGTTTTCTGGATGCTTCCTGTTGTAAGGTAGAAGTCGTAAAGGGAGCAGCAGGATATCTTTTTAAAGGTTTTTTTTCTATATTATTAATGGTGAATGCAGCACCATTACATTTTTTTAAAAAGTCATTGGCTTCTTGCTCATTATCTATCCTAGTGGTATATTCTGATTTTAAAGAAACTTTTTCACCACGTCCATTGTCCACATCAAAAAAAGCATATACTTTAAAGAAGGGAGTTGGTTGAAAATTTTGAATTTCTCTCTCGCGCTCCACTACCAGTTTTACAGCTACCGATTGTACCCTACCCGCTGAAAGTTTATTTTTGACCTTTCTCCAAAGTACTTCAGACAGTTCAAAACCCACAATACGGTCAAGGATTCTCCTAGCTTGCTGCGCATTGACCAAATCGACATTAACCAATCTGGGATTGGCTACTGCTTTTTGGATGGCGGGTTTGGTGATTTCTGAAAAAACAATCCTTTTTGTGGTCTTTAGGTCGAGCTTCAACTCCTGAGCTAAGTGCCATGAAATGGCTTCTCCCTCGCGGTCCTCGTCCGTGGCAAGCCACACCTCAGTTGATTTTTTTACTTGTTCTCTCAGTTCTCTAACCACTTTAGTTTTCTCGGGAGATACCACATAAAATGGTTCAAAATTATTGGCAATATCGATGCCTTTATTTCCCTTTTCTAAGTCACGAATATGACCAAAACTGGACTTTACAATAAAATCCGGACCCAATATTTTTTCTATCGTTTTGGCTTTTGCCGGGGACTCTACGATCAGTAAATTTTTTGCCATGCATTTGATTTTTAAAGGATTTCAGACTTGGTTAAATTTAGTATTCTCCCAAACTGAAATGTAAAATAAAGCGCAAAACTATACAATTTATTAATTTATTACGAAAAATTATATATTTTAGTTTTTTAACTTCTTTCTACCCTATCATAAATTATAGATGTAGAAACTACATTTAACAGGGTTATATTTCTGATTTATTTGATCATAGGAATAAAGATTCTTAAATAGTGCCTGCTGAAAAAGTCAGTATCATTCAATTTAAAGGCTGCTATTGGTCTGGGATATAGTTCAAAAAACAAGCGATAGTAAATGAAGAGTCAAAAGTGCGTCTATCGCCTTTGCAGAATATTTAAAATAAACTAAAGATGATCAAGGCGATAGAAAAAGCATTTTGACTCGGGAATGC
>CAZGMB010000011.1:0-19087 GCA_964526715.1 uncultured Aureispira sp.
TAAGACTATTCGTTGCGACGTTAAGACTATTCGTTGCGACGTTAAGACTATTCGTCACGACGTTAAGACTATTCGTCGCGACGTTAAGACTATTCGTTACAACGTAAAGAGCATTCGTGCTGACGTTAAGAGTATTCGGGCTACCGTTAGGAGTATTTGTAACAAAGTTGAGTCTATTCAAAACAACATTAAGGGTATCTCTCATGACATTAAAACTTTTTGGTATAATAAAAGGTGTATTTGTAGCGACGTTAACAGTTTTAGGTGCAACATGGAGACTACCTGCCACTGCGTAATGATCCTATGTCCCTACGACAAGAGAAAAAGTACCGTATATTTTTATGTGTCAAAAAACACTATTTTTATGATCATCGAGTTTTGGCGGTCATGGTTTACCGTTTGAAATTTTTAAGATGACATTCAAGAAAAACAAGCACTGATATATATTAAATATATGACTTATGAACATTATTACCCTTTAATCTATGTTTTAAGCCCGCAAATAAACCACTTAAACACATTACACATATCTAAAATATGACAATCATGTACATTTGCACATAAATATGTACCCGTGTCAATCAATCCACCTTTGTACACAGAGTCTCCACTCTTGTATCAAAAAGTTAATACACCTGAGTTTGTCAATAAAAGACTGCTCATCATTACCTATTTTAATATGGGATATAGTGTAGCCTATATGTCTACTCAACTGTCCGTGACAGAAAAATACTGTGATAAAATCATTCGTATGTTCCAAACCTATGGCCTAAAAGCATTATTAAAAAGAGATTTTGGATTAAGACAAAAAAAGGAGCAAAAGAAGCTGAATAACGATGAAATTAGTCTTCTGCACAGTCTAGTCAGGCACTCACCACCCAAAAATTATAAAAAATGGACTTATAATTACCTTACTGAAATCATCAATCAATCCGCTCTTTTCGAAAATGAAATCGGTTTATGTACACTCAGATCTATTATGATATCTAAAGGAATTGACCTTAATGCATGGAAACATCAAATACTGGATATTAATGATGTACATTACCAAACCATCACACACCTAGTCAATATACTCGATACTGTAGTAAGTAAGGCTATTAATGATTATGAATTAGATATTGCTTTGACAGAAAACATTATCAAAGATTTATTATCGGATCAAAAAGCTGTCACTATTTTTAATGTTTTTGTAAGCTATAAAAAGCATTATAATCTGCCTAAACTCAGTATTTATAAATTTTCCAAACTGTTGAAAAACCAATTTCCCCGATGGGAATATTATAAGGAAGAAAGCCATAAAAACCAAAACATAGTAGAAAAGAAAATTACACTTTCCAAGACAGAAGTGGATACGCTTACCAAGATATCAGAAAACCCTGATGTGCCTAGATTGAGCAGAATGCGAGCCATTATTTGTTTGGAACTTAATAAAGAAACCAACGTAAAAGAAATAGAAGAAAGGACCAAAGTAAGCAAAAGTATGATCTATCGGGTATATCATCGATATCAAGAAGCTGGCATACAATGCATCACCTTAAAGAAAAGAGTAAACAAATCTAATCATGGCCCCTATGTAACCAAGTCAGTAAAAAAATATCCACATTTAGTTTCTGATATTCAAGCTTTGGTTTCCTCACCACCTTCACACAAATCTAAATGGACCATAGAAGAAATCACTAAAGAGCTTAGAAATCGTAACTATAGCATCAGTACGACGTCAGTGGCCAAACTCATACAATATCATCGGATTACCTATTGAAACTGCTTTTCGATGTCTCTTTCAAAGAATTCGGCTCGAAGTTAAGGCTAGGTGACTAGACGTTAAGACTATTTGTTACGGTATTAATAGTATTAAGCACATTATAAAGTGTAGTCGGCGCAACGTTAGGATTATTCGGCGCGATGTTAAGTGGAAATGAAAAAGACGTTAGCATTAAATTCTAATGATCAGATGAAACCACATTGAAGATTAGTTTTTGATCAATTTCCAAAGCAAAACTTATGTTCTTTATTTTTATCCATTACAAAATATCATTACCTTTACCACTATAAATAATGCTATCATAACCCATGCCACTAAAACTTGTCACTACGACGCCTAAAAAATCGCTCAATGCAGCTTTTCTCAAAGTGCGCCCATTACGCAGTGAGATAGATATATTTAAGCTTAATCTAATCAATTTACTGGACAAAATAGATATATTAGAGCAAGAACAAAACCAGAAAACACATGTGCGTGACTTTCTCATAAACACCTATTATAAAGGTAAAAACGAGGTTAATACTAAGGGCAATATTGACCTAGTCATTCATACAGATAATACTAATAAATCTACTGTGGGTGTCATCATCGAAGCCAAACGACCATCCAATAAAGCAGAATGGATCACGGCAGACAAACCCAATGGTAAAGCGCTACAAGAATGTGTTCTTTATTATCTCAGAGAGCGAATTGATGAACAAAATATTTATATCAAAAACATCATCATCACCAACATACATGAGTGGTATATCATTGATGCCGTTTGGTTTGAAAAGTTCTTTTATGGCAACCATAAACTGGTAAAGGAATATAAAGACTGGTGCAATAAAACCACAACTGCACCCAACACAGCTTTCTTTTATAACGAAATTGCAGCCAAACACATTGACAGTATAGATGAAAGTATTCCATGTACTTACTTTGATATCAGATCATACGAAAAGGCACTCCGCAATACCGATCTTAGCGATGACAAAAAACTCATCGAACTCCAGAAGTTACTTTCAGAGTTTCACCTACTCAAAGTACCTTTTGCTAATGATAGTAATAAACTCGATAAACGATTCTATTCAGAGCTCTTGCACATCATAGGCCTTACAGAAATCAAAGAAGGCAGCAAAAAGTTGATTGGGAGACATAAAGAAGATGATCGCATGATAGGCACTATCCTAGAAGATACCATCTTACAACTCGATGCCAGGGATAAACTCAATAGAGTCAAAAATGGAAGCCAATATGGAAGTACCAAGGAAGAAAAACTATTCAATATAGCTCTAGAGCTGACCATAACGTGGGTCAATAGAATTCTGTTTTTGAAATTGCTCGAAGGTCAATTGCTGTCCTATCACAAAGGGGATAAAGCATATTTATTTCTAAATCATCAAAAAATAAGGGAATTTGATCAATTGGATGCCTTGTTTTTTCAAGTTTTGGCCAAGCGTTTTGAAGAGCGGAATGCGCACGTCAATGCTAAATTTGACCATGTACCTTATCTCAACTCTTCCCTATTCGAACCCACTGATCTCGAACACGACACTTTATTTATCAGCAATCTGTCGGACGACAAAACCATACCTATACATGTTAATACTGTACTTAAAGCACAAAATGGTGCAAAACGAAATGGTGAATTGTCCACACTTGAGTATCTATTTGCTTTTTTAGACGCCTACGACTTCAGTGGTGAAGGATCTGAAGATATACAGGAAGACAACAAACCACTCATCAATGCATCCGTATTGGGTTTGATCTTTGAAAAAATCAATGGATACAAAGATGGTTCGTTTTTTACGCCCGGATTCATCACGATGTATATGTGTCGGGAAACAATACGCAGGGCAGTGGTGCAAAAATTTAACGAAACTAAAGGGTGGCATTGTGAGACCCTAGATCAGCTGTATGAAAAAATAGAAAACAGAAACGAAGCCAATACTATCATCAACAGTATCAAAATATGCGATCCTGCTGTAGGTTCGGGCCACTTTCTAGTCTCTGCACTCAATGAAATGATAGCCATCAAAAGTGATCTGAAAGTGCTCCAAGACCGTGAAGGAAAACGGCTCAAAGAGTACCATATAGAAGTGGTCAATGACGAACTCATCATCAAAGATCAGGATGGCGATTTATATCAATACTACCCACACCATAAAGAAAGCCAGCGGGTACAAGAAGCACTCTTTCACGAAAAACAAAACATCATTGAGAGATGTCTTTTTGGTGTGGACATCAACCCCAACTCTGTCAAGATATGTCGTCTCAGACTATGGATAGAGCTGCTCAAAAATGCTTATTATAAAAATCAAAAAGAGCTGGAGACACTTCCGAATATAGATATCAATATCAAATGTGGCAATAGCTTGGTGAGTCGGTTTGCTATAGATGCGGATCTAAAACCAGCACTTAGGGAAAGCAAATGGAATATTAGTTCATATCGAAATGCAATAACAACATATCATCATGCGAGAAATAAAGATGAAAAAAGAGAACTAGAAGGGCTGATTTTGACAATAAAGCAAAATTTTACTTCTCAAATCAGAAGAAATGATCCTTTGAAAAAACGATTAGATAAACTGGCAAGTGAACTATATCATAGATTTACTGGCACTTTCCTATTTGAGCCACAAGAACCATACGGGAATAAAAATTCAGAGTTAAAAGATAAAGGTAAAAAAGAGCAAGAAAAACTTGAAAAGGAAATAGAAGAAATAAATAGAAAACTGGATGAAATAAAAAATAATACAATCTACTTAAATTCTTTTGAGTGGCGATTTGAGTTTCCGGAGGTATTAAGTGATGACGGTAATTTTTTAGGTTTTGATGTGGTAATTGGAAATCCACCGTACATCAGGCAAGAAGAGTTTTCAGATATTAAGAATCATTTGAGATTAAAATTCAAGATTTATCATTCTATTGCGGATTTGTTAACCTATTTTGTGGAATTATCCTATAATATTTTAAAACCTGATGGAATTTTTCAGTTTATCATTTCCAACAAATTTACTAGAGCAGATTATGGAAAAGTAATGCGGCAATTTCTATTAGACAAAACGCAATTAACGCATTTTATTGATTTTAGCGGAGTGCCTGTATTTGACGAAGCTACAGTAGATGCTGCTATTTTGGGTTATATAAAAGCTGAAGGAAAAGATGCTGAGTTTCAATATCTAAATGTACTAAAAGATCAGGTAATCATTGCTGACTTCGAAAACTATGTATCAGAGAATGTAACCGAAATTAATCAGAATATACTGAATGAAGGCACTTGGTCTTTTCAATCAGGAGATATTTTATTGATCAAAGAAAAAGTTGAATCGCAAGGTATACCACTAAAAGCATGGGATATAGTTATTAATTACGGAATAAAAACAGGTCTTAATGAAGCGTTTGTTATTGATAAAGAAACTAGGGACAGACTTATTCAAGAAGATCCTAAATCGGAAGGTATTATTAAACCTATGGTAAGAGGTAGGGATATACAGAAATATAATTTGGAGTTTGAAAAATTGTATTTAATCGGGACATTTCCAGCAAAATCTTTGAATATCGATGAATACAAATCAATAAAGAATTATCTTGAATTATTTGGCACTAGCATTTATCAATCTGGAGAGAAAGGAAGTAGGAAAAAGACTAGTAATAAATGGTTTGAGACTCAAGACAACATAGCTTACTGGCAAGACTTTGAAAAGCCAAAGATAATGTATCCTGTCATGACTAAATTTCTAAACTTTGCTTATGATGACCAAGGTTTTTATGGAAATGATAAAGTTTTCACCTTATTAGGAGAGCAAATAGAATGGCTTACTTGCTTTTTTAATAGCAAACTCTGGGCATACTGTTTTAAGGATAATTTTCCTGAGTTACTAGGTGGTACAAGAGAACTCCGCAAAGTATTTATGGAAGAGATCAAAGTCAAAAAGGTAGATGATCATGTTTTACAAACCTGCAAAAATTATATACAGAAAATCAAAGGTGGAGATAATGCTATAATAGCACAAATCGACCAATTGGTATATGAGTTATATGGATTGACGGATGAGGAGATTAGGATTGTGGAAGGGAACTGAGATATTAAAGTGAATATCTGAATAAATAATAAAATATATGAGTACTTTAATCTTTCAAGAAAATGAGGCAAAAGTTAATTTAACGGCTTTAAACACAAGAATCGAATCCAACCATTATGATACATCTGGAATTAATAAAACAAAAAGCAATCAATAATTTCAAAACAAATATTTGAACGAATACAATTTAAAAGAAAAAGAAAGATCATGGGTTTTGGGTTGTTTTGAAACTAGATTTATTGAACCGAAATTTGAATCCATAAAAATAATAAATAGACATCTCTCATTAAAGCAAATGAAATACTTAGAAAGTAATTCATTTAATTTTCATTACCTATCGTCAAAGGACCATCCTACCCTGATTATTCCTACCCGATATAACAAGCAAAATCCTGCGTTAAAAAAAAGTTAAACTTATACTTTTATTTATTATTCCAATGGGGAAATATCGTTAATAAGGATAATTACAAATAAAAACATTTATCAAAAATGACTCAATTTCCATTATTAAGATTGCCATGGAATTCTACCCATGAAGCACATAAAATTTAAAAAAGAAAATCTTCAAAAAAGTAATTCTATAAAAGTATAAAATCTTTGTTCTGTCGTAACATCATGTTTAATAATAACTATTTAAATATGTTAGATTTGTATAATTGACCCTAAAGCAAGGTAGTAAAGTGGTTATAAAGAATCATAAATATAGTTAATCAATTTTTTTTTATGATTAAGTATGTTAGGAGGAAGTCCACACCTCTAGATGTGGCCAAATCGAGATGGCAGGGCCTATTGAGTCAAGACCCTGTTATGGATCTCGGAAACGGCTTGAGTGCTCAAGCGTTTGGAGTTTCAGTCGCTGCATTAGATGAGCAGGTATTGAAAGTCAACAATCTCTCTGCTGAAATTCAAAAACAGCGAAAATTGTTGGTAGAAATGGAACGAGAAATGAGAGATCTCAATGATCGGTACATGAAAGCCACAGCAGCTAAATTTGGAACTAGCAGTATGGAGTATTTAGCCATCGGAGGAGTCCGTAAAAAAGACAGGAGAAGACGATCTTCTCAGTCGACTTCTCCCGATGCTATGTCCAGTGTTCAATAGTCAGTCGCCAAACTTAGTCTATTGATCTCACCGTCTTTTGAAATGGTCCTTCTTGATTCTTCAAGGGGGACTTTTTTATGTTTGCAAGCACAAATACAATTCCAATTACAAGTTGTTAAAATGGTATTGATGTATGCTTTATACTACGATCAAGTAAGCAAGGGTCACTTTTGTTTGCTTGTAATTCATCCCGTTTTGTTGGTGCGTCTATGCTAAACAAAATGCTATTACAAAAGTACATACTTTTTGAATCATATCAAATATTTTTATAAAAATATTTTCATATGATGTTGTTTTAGCCATGTATGTACCTCATTAACATATACATTAATGACCCATAAATACCCACATATTTTATAAGCTCAATTATTATCATTACGTGATCATACATTACCAAAAATAAAAATACACCCTTTCCACTTTGATTTACCCAACAATTCTTTTATCCTTTGCCACATAGGTAGCAAACGCCATCAAAGCTCCCATGACCATGATATTTCTAAAAAAGTTGACCATTTCCAGTTCTTTTTCCTTATTGATGTCAGTTGTCATATTTTCTAGACCCAATTCGTATCCCATAGCTCTAGGTAAATGCACCAATACGGCCATAAGTAGTACATACAGTGACATCAAGGTGTACGCGAGTTTATCATATTTCCCCAATACTGCACTAATGATAAACAATAGTATACAAAGGAGCGTAAAGTAATTCCAAAAATAAGGAAAAGGTAGGTAGTCAGGCACAAATGCTGCGCCCACGTCAGGCTTACCTAAATGTAAGCCTACATATAATAAAAACGAAATAGGAAAAATATATTTTCCGGTTTGCAATATCTTGTTCATGAAATGAAGTTTTAATGAGTTGAAAAAGGAATTAATGCTCTAATTTCTACAGAACTATTGGGGTACTTATGGATAGGACAAGTGTGGCCCCAACCCTGCACTTCTTCCAAGTTGTCTGATTTGCAAAGCAAGAAACCTGAAACCAACACACTATTATCTTCTTTGTATGGATGTGGAGTGCTTACTTGGTTGTCTGTTACGACAGATGCATCATACTGCATAGGTGCTGTATGTATAAGTTTTCCTTGACTTGCAATGTTGCCTATCCAAGCTTGCCATTTAGGCATGTCTTCTGCCATGTCTTGTGATGTAGCTATGTAACCGCTTTCTGCGCTTGCATTGCGAAATAATAAAAGGTACTCAGTCATTGTTTTACATTTTTAAGTGTGAATAATGACGCAAAGTTATGGGTGGCAATGTTGTTACACGATGACAAAAGTCTACAATTTCGATTTGAGTCGACTAAATACATCTTTGTGAATGCCCAGATAGGATGCAATAAGTTTGCTCGAGACTCTTGTCATTAAAGTAGGTCGATTTTCCATAAGCCATTTGATCCTCTCTAATGCTGAAAGAGCAATAAATGTATTGATACGATAGACAGAATTTGCATAGGAAGCTTCTAGTATTTGTCTATATACTTTGTCAAATTGAGGAACCGTTTCCATCATTTCTTGAAATCCTTTTCTGTTAATAGCCAATAAATGCGAAGGTTCTACAGTTCGAATATTTTCAGTAGCCGGCTGACCACTTCCAAAACTGATCAACTCACTACACCAATGATCTTCAATAACTATATCCCTGGTGGTTTCGTTCATTTCATGGTCATATACATACACTTGTAGGCAACCTTTCACAATGAAATACACATATTGGCACACTTCCCCTTCCTTTAAAATCAATTGATTTCTTTTAGTTATCATCGGTTTAAATGTAGAAAGGACAAGGTCGATATGATCTAAATCTTTTCCTAATCGTTTTATAAGATGTTGTTTTAGATACTCTTGCATTTCGGCGCTCTTCTTTTGTTAAGATGACTCAAATGTAGGAAAAATTTATTTAATCATCAACCATTGATCCACTATTACTTTCTACTTTCATTTATTTTGACCAGCGTGATATGCTAAAATTAAAATCAAGAGTATACTCCCATCCGAAACGGCTAATTGTTCCACGAAAACGCGCCAAAAATCGATATGATTTAAATATTAAATTTCAAAGAATTGTGGCACTTTAGTTGCTCCATTTTATTTCTTTAATTAACTTTGGCCTGTATTCCAACATTGACTAAGGAAGAAAATGATGATGCAACGATATTTGTACTTTCTAATGTTATTGATGTTCAGTTTGGTTCAAGCTTATGCTGGACCTATGGTGGAGCCATCTATTGGAGCGTTTGAGTCCATGACCAACGTACAGCGGTCTGAAGCCGTGCTACACCTTTCGTTTAAAACCAAAGATACCTTAAGTAATAGACTCCGATTTAAAAAATACTTGGATATCTGCGAAAAGAAAAATGACTATCAGAGTAAGGTAAGACTGCTTTACATAAAATATAAAGATCGAAGTAATTTTGGATTAAAACCTAAGGAAGAAGAAACCTTACTCCTGGACGCCCTTACGATATCCAAAAAATATAGTTTACGATTAGAAGCATTAGTATTTACGCATTATTATGAGTTTTTCTCTTATCATAATATCAAAAAAGATGTCAATAGGTTGTATGTTTTTATTCTCAAGGAATTTGAAGATATTTCAGACATTGGTTTAATACGTTTTAAAGATTTTGAAATAGGAAGGTTGCTCAGTCATTCAGGACGATTTGTTTATGAATTGGGTGATAATGAAAATGCTTTAAAATTTTTTTTGGTAGCTGAGCAATCCATACAACCAGATCCTGAAAACTTGTACGTTTACGTAAAAGTCATGAACAATATACAAGTGATATATCAAAACCAAAAAGATTATCCCAAAGCATTAATGTACGCAGAGCGCATCAAGAAGTCCACCCAAAATTGTAAGACAGATCTAGGATTTTGTCATTTCTGGCAAGGATTATCGCACATCGATATGGCAGACATATTGATGCATATGAATCAAAACACTCAGGCAGAGCAACTCGCTGAAAATGGATATGGGTTTATTAGCAATAGATTAGGATACGACAATAATATCGCAGCAGAATTCGATGCCCTCACCGTTTTGATTAGGATTAAAATGAAATTTAAAAAATATAATGAAGCCGAAAATCTACTTTCCAGACAAAAAATAATCTTTGATTCTTTACAAAATAACGAAGATTTCTACTTCAAAAAAATAAACTATTATGATCAGAATGCAATTCTTGCCGAATACAAAAAAGATTTTGCTAAGGCTATAGCCAATATAAACCTTTCGAAACCCATCAAAGACAGTCTGAATATACGCAACGATGCCAGGAAAATTGAGCAGCTCAACCAAAAACATAAGATAGAAACGCTTCAAAATAGTTTACTACTTATAGAAAAAGATAAAAAGATCAATATTTGGTTCCGAAATGCTGCCTTACTACTTTTATTATTGGGTGGTTCGTTGTTTTATATCCGATATCTAACCTTAAGAAACCGTGAAAAAGCTCAAAATAAGCAGCTGGAAAATGCTAAAAACAATTTAAAGACCCTGACAGAAAACCTACAAGATAAATCTGAACTTTTGGAACAACTTAAATCAGAAATGGCAAAGGTGCACTCTGATGCTGACCGCCAAAATATTCTTGAAACATTACATCAATATACGATTCTAAAAGATGAGGATTGGCACGACTTTAAGGTGCTTTTCGAAAAAGTATATCCCAATTTTATCGGTGATATCAAAATGACCTATCAAGACATCACTCCTGCTGAAACCAGAATATTGGTACTTGAAAAACTCAACTTCAGTTTACAAGCTATGGCCAATACACTCGGAGTAGGTAAGTCCACCATTCACCAAACCAAATATCGATTGAAAAAGAAAGTTGGCATGCAAGAAAACCTAAATGTGTAACTCAGAGAATCGAAAACACAAATCACATTATTAGTCCATTTTTATGCTATTTTACAAATCATAATGGGTATCATAAAGGCAGGTATCAGTTAGTAACCAGTCTATTTTGCACTAGAATGTCAAATAATTTTACCATTTTATGCTTCACTCGAATCCTGGCTTTCTGTCAAAGCAACCTATACAGCTAGAAAAAGACCCTTATAAAAACATTGCAAACCAACATTTTCATTTTTATTAGCTGATCATGTTTACTTAGGGCCTGCTGAAAAAGTCAGAATCATTCAATTTAAAGACAGCTTTTGGTTTGGGATATCGTTCAAAAAACAAGCGATAGTAAATGAAGAGTCAAAAGTGCGTCTATCGCCTTTGCAGAATATTAAAATTAAACTAAAGATGATCAAGGCGATAGAAAAAGCATTTTGACTCGGGAATGCACGGTGCTTCGCAATCGCCTTTTTTTGAACTGGTCTTTTTTGTTTACTTTTTTTGACAGGAAAAAAAGTAAAAGCCCTGCCGGCTAGAGGCAAAAGTTAAAATGAAGTGCAAGTGATTCATGTGTTTTGCTGAAATTCCCGTGCATCGAAATCAATTAATTTAAAGATATAGAATTGATAATCAATAATATTTATTACACCAAGCAAACCCTACTTATCCTAAACACATAAGATAACTTCTAAAAAAAATCTATCTCTAACTATATTTGTATTACATAATATACCTATTTATAAAACACTACTAATCAATTTCAAAAACTATTGTCAACTTTTTGTCAACTCCATTTTTTGATGTTACCCACTTATTTTTTGGACTTTCGACACCCATATTAGATACGCAAAGAAATTTAATGTCATAACTAATTTAGTGGTCCAACATGATCCTTAATAAATGAAAGTCATGGCGATGTTGAAATACCCGTTTTAAGATCATCGAATCAAAAAACGGATGATAACGTAGATATTCAGATAAAAGAAATAAGGTCTCACATTTTAATACTAAATATAATCCATTATAAAATTCTAAATAAAAACAAAAATGATATTACATTCTGTCCATTCAACTTCAGGTAGTAGTTTAAAAACTTTGGTTTCAGAACCGGTTTCAATAAACCCAAAAGGGCTCAAATCAAATTTACGGCTCCTTTTCGGTCTGTTTTTCTGTTTTTATTTACATCTGCAAAGTTTTGGTCAAATCACCATAGCAGAAGATTTTGACTATGGTAGTACTGCAGGTAATTTGGCAGGGCAAAATGGCGGATCAGGTTTTGCAACGGCATGGGCCGGAGGTGCGGGCGGATACACCCCGACAGGTTTGTCCTTTGGTGCCATGTCATCCCCAGGCGGTGCACATAATAGTGCGGGATTTTCTAGACAGATCACTACAGGTTTCGCGGCAGCAGGCCCTGTTTCTGGTAGCTTTTTATTTCAGATGACTTCTCCGTCATCAAGTGTTCAAATGCTGGGGCTTGGCGTTATAGGTTCTTGGAATAATCAAAACCATTATATAGGTCTTATGCCTGCTAATGACGGTCAAGCTGGAAAGCCTGCTTTAGGAATCAGAGGAACAGGCATATCTGCCATGACAGGTGGCGCATCGCTTACGCAAGGCACAACCTATATGTATGCTTTCTCATATGACAATGGCTCTACATCTGCGTGGATACTCAGTTTGAGCCAATATATTAACTTCTTCAACGGTACTACGTTAGATCAAACGGCCATGAATGCAGCTCCCATTGGGACTGGTCCGACAGATATTACAGGAAAGGTGACCATCGCTACATCTGCTTCTAATCTCGCCACCATGAATAATATTTATACTTATTGGTTTGGAGGTGGGAGTATGACGATAGATAGAATTCGAATGTCAGGCACAGCAACCTTGATGGATTTGGAACCTGCGTTGGCAGGAGCGGCGCTGGATTTCGACGGTGTGAATGATTATGTTAATGTGGGCGACGTTAATGCATTGGATGATATTGCTCAATTTACGATGGAAGCATGGGTTTACAAAACAGCTTCTTCAGTTTTTACACCGATTATTGCCAAAACAGATCCTTCTTTTAACTTTGCTACACAACTTGCAGGTTTTAATAATTCATTTATTTGCCGTGTCTCCAATAATGGTGATGCATTTGGAATGACCCCTTCGGGATCCTTTCCATTAAATACCTGGACGCATGTTGCAGCCGTTTTTGATGGTACTGCGTCTGGAAACGCCAACCGACTAAAGATTTATGTCAATGGGGTGGCTCAGACACTTAGTTTTACAGGCAATCCTATACCGGCTATGACCTCTTCTACCACTGAAAATGTAGAGATAGGAAGAATAGGTACAGATTATTTTCCTGGTAAAATAGATGAAGTCCGAATCTGGACTACTGCTCGCACCTGCGACCAAATTTTCCAACTCCTTAACTGCGAATTAATGGGCAGTGAAAGCGGTTTGCTGGCTTACTACAAGTTCAACCAAGGCGTAGCCAATGAAAATAATAGCGGCGTGACCATCCTGTCCGATGCGGCAGGTGGCGATCAAAACGGTACATTAACCGGTTTCGCGCTGGCTGGTGCGACCTCCAACTGGGTTGCGCCCGGCGGTGTAACGTCTGGCACGAGTTGTGCACCAGTTACTTCTCCAGAAATCAACGTTCAGGGTAACAGCACCAATATAGCCGACGGTAATTCCACGCCTTCGTTCACCAACCACACCGATTTTGCTTATGTGGCAAACGGTTACAACATTGTTCGCACCTTTACCATACAGAACACAGGTACGAGTGCGATGAATGTGACGAGCATATCAGCTGTTGGAGGCGATGCGAGCATGTTTAGTATAGGTACACTCACACCAGCTTCTCCCGTGCCAGCAGGTGGATCAGCCACATTTACAGTCACTTATACCCCAACAGGAACGGGCATCAAAAGTACAACCCTCCAAATTGCTAGCAATGACTGCGACGAAGCTATCTACGACTTTGTGGTGCAAGGCAACACAGGACCCAACATCATTCTGGACTTTGGCGGCATACCCAACGGAGCCATCGGCAATTACTACAACGGTGGGGCCGGACCAAACTACGGTATCACTTTCAATCCAGGTAGTGCAAACAATAATGGGCTTTCAGAGAGTACTAACCCTCTTGTCAATTTTCCAGCGGGATTTACCACTAGTTTTAGTGTGTATGGAAGTGTCCAAGTTGGATTCCGTATCCGAATTTATGATGGATTAGATGGTACTGGAACATTGTTAGCCGATAGAGACTATGTTGGTGCCCCTGGCTACGTTTTATCTGCCACTTTTTGCGGAACAGGAAGGTCCGTAAGTGTGGCAAGGTACAGCCAACCACTTGATGGGTATGACGATTTGACCTTCGGGCCAGCACCTGTACCGGTGCCTGAAATAGATGTGCAAGGCGGCTCGCCATTAGTGACCATCAACGACGGCGACATCACACCTTCCACTACAGACCACACTGATTTTGGGAAAGTAGCGGTCAACGGCTCACTCTCGCGCACGTTTACCATTTTCAATACTGGAAATGCCGAGCTAACCATTTCCAGCATAAATTCTAACAATACAAGATTTGTGGTGAGTGGGGCACCTACTTCCGTGGCAGCCAATAGCTCAGCGACATTCACGGTAACATTTAGCCCGACAGCTTTGGGCGATCAAAATGCTACCATTACCATCAACAACAATGACTGCAACGAAGGAGTGTATGATTTTGCGGTGACTGGTAAAGGCGCAACGCCTGCTTCGGCGCTGAATTTTGACGGGGTGAACGATTATGTTGATAATGGAAGCCTGAACGCCTTGAACGGAGCAACAACTTTTACGATAGAAGCATGGGCAATGCGTACCACGAACACGATAAATTTTCCGGTCATATTCTCGAAAAGTACGGGTTTGGGTGAAGCCACTTCTATAAACGTTGGAGGCTGGGTTTCAGGCAACCCTGGCATTTATGCACGAATTTCTGGTGCGAGCGACGCTTACGGGTACAATTCCACGGATAACCTCCTTCCGCTTAATACTTGGACACATGTTGCCGTGGTGTACAATGGTGCCGGTGCAACCAATGCCGAACGAATGAAAATTTATGTAAATGGCAATCTGGTAAATCTGACCTATGTGGGCACCATCCCGGCCACAGCGCCAAACGTTGCTGCAAATGCTACTACAGGAATCATTTTAGGCAATGCGCAAGGATGGCAAGGCCCATTGGATGAAATGCGCGTTTGGAACGTTGCTCGCTCGTGTGAAGAAATCCGTCAAATGCTCAACTGCGAACTAATTGGTTCGGAACCCAACCTGGTGGCCTACTACAACTTCAACCAGGGCTTCGCCAACGAAAACAACAGCGGCGTGTCCACCCTGACGGATGCAACAGCAAATGGCAACAACGGAACGCTTACCAATTTTGCCCTGATTGGTACCACATCCAACTGGGTGGCACCCGGCGGTGTGACGACAGGTACAAGTTGTGCACCTGTAACATCTCCCGAAATCAACGTTCAAGGTAACAGCACCAGTATAGCCGACGGAAATGCCACGCCTTCGTTCACCAACCATACCGATTTTGCTTATGTAGCTAATGGATATAACATGACCCGCACCTATACCATACAGAACACAGGTACGGGTGCAATGAACGTGACCAGTATAACAACTGTCGGAGGCGATGCGGGCATGTTTAGCATAGGTGCACTCACACCAGCTTCTCCCGTGCCAGCAGGTGGATCAGCGACATTTACAGTCACTTATACCCCAACAGGAACGGGCATCAAAAGCACAACCCTCCAAATTGCCAGCAATGACTGCGACGAAGCTATCTACGACTTTGTGGTGCAAGGCAACACAGGACCCAACATCATTCTGGACTTTGGCGGCATACCCAACGGAGCCATCGGCAATTACTACAACGGTGGGGCCGGACCAAACTACGGTATCACTTTCAATCCAGGCGATGCTTCCGGCAATGCCCTTGCGAACGCTGCAAACCCTACAGTCAATTTCCAGGCTGGCTTTACAACGAGTTTTAGTGCATACGCAGATCTCTGCGTCGGATTTCGTATCCGTGTTTTTGATGGAGTGGATGGCACGGGAACAGAGTTGGTTACTGCAAACGGTTCCCCTGGGAGCGTGCTATCTGTCAATTTCTGCGGAACAGCAAAATCTGTAAGATTGGAAAGGTTTAGTTGCCCAGGTACGGGGTATGATAATTTGACCTTCGGGCCAGCACCTGTACCGGTGCCTGAAATAGATGTGCAAGGCGGCTCGCCATTAGTGACCATCAACGACGGCGACATCACACCTTCCACTACAGACCACACTGATTTTGGGAAAGTAGCGGTCAACGGCTCACTCTCGCGCACGTTTACCATTTTCAATACTGGAAATGCCGAGCTAACCATTTCCAGCATAAATTCTAACAATACAAGATTTGTGGTGAGTGGGGCACCTACTTCCGTGGCAGCCAATAGCTCAGCGACATTCACGGTAACATTTAGCCCGACAGCTTTGGGCGATCAAAATGCTACCATTACCATCAACAACAATGACTGCAACGAAGGAGTGTATGATTTTGCGGTGACTGGTAAAGGCGCAACGCCTGCTTCGGCGCTGCATTTCGATGGGGTGAACGACAATGTCATCATACCCCATGCATCGAACATCAATTTTGACCTTAACCAGGACTTTACGGTTTCACTGCATGTCAAAATCCCTTCCACCAACCAGCCTAATGTCTTCGCCATTGACAATTCTATTGTGGAAAAGACAAGCATTGGAGGTGGTGGTTATCCGTATGTGATTCGTTACTATAACCATACCTCCGGTGCTGGCACCTTTGGAAAAGTTGTTGCCGCACGATGGAATGGCAGCACACCAGCGATAGTGACCTCTACGGTTACACTCAATGATGACAACTGGCACCATGTTGCCTTTGTGAAAAGTGGACCAACGCTTTATTTGTACGTTGATGGAGTGCTGAACAGTACGGCTGACGATTTGACTAGCGGCTCAACGAACAATACGGCTCCATTGACCATCGGCTCTAGAGCGAGCGCCAGCAATTGGTTCAAAGGCGATGTGGATAACCTGCGCATCTGGAATACCGCCCGCTCGTGCGAGGAAATCCGTCAACTGCGCAACTGCGAACTGAGCGGCTCGGAACCCAACCTAGTGGCCTACTACAACTTCAACCAGGGCTTCGCCAACGAGAACAACAGCGGCGTGACCACCCTTACCGATGCGGCAGGCGGCGACAATAACGGTACCCTGAACAACTTTGGACTCACCGGCACGGCCTCCAATTGGGTGACACCCGGCGGTGTAGTGACTGGAACAAATTGCCCGGCTGTGATGGCTCCCGAAGCCAATGTGCAAGGCGGCTCGCCGCTGACGACCATCAGCGACGGAGACAACACACCTTCCACCACCGACCACACTGGTTTTGCGGACGTAGTGGTCAACGGCTCACTCGTGCGCACGTTTACCATTTTCAATACCGGAAATGCGGAGCTAACCATTTCAAGCATAACTTCTAACAATGCAAGATTTGTGGTGAGCGGGGCACCTACTTCCGTGGCGGCTAATAGTTCGGCTACGTTCATGGTGACCTTTAGCCCGACGGCTATAGGTGTACAAAACGCCACGATCACGATCAACAACAACGACTGCGACGAAGCGGTGTATGATTTTGCGGTGACGGGTACGGGGGCCTGCGTTGCCCCTACTTTTACTACCTGCCCCACCCCGCAGTCAGCGAATACAGCTGCGGGCACATGTGCGGCGGTAGTCACCTACACAATTGTTACTTCCGGCGAGCCTGCACCTGCACTCACGTATGTTTTCACTGGTGCAACCACTGGTAGCGGCAGTGGCCATGGTAGCGGTAGCACCTTTAACAAAGGCGTAACCAATGTGACCATCACGGCTACCAACAGTTGCGGGGCACCGACTTGTTCCTTTACGGTAACGGTGACGGATAATATTGCCCCGGACATTATGTGCGCCCCGAACGTGACAATCAACACTTCACCGGGGGTGTGTACGGGCATCACGACGCTGACCACTCCGACTGTGACAGATAATTGTCTGCTCGGCAACGGCCTCGATTTTGGCGGAGACGACGACTATATTTCTTTCCCTTTGAATTCGCTTGCCACTGCTACTGCCTTCACCTTTGAGACGTGGATAAATCCACGCAGCCATACCAGTTGGGCGCGGGTCTTTGATTTCAGCAATGGCTTATCCAACCTCGTGATGCTTTCTTCTTCCGTGGGCGCATCGGGAGTGCCGGCCTTTTATATCTTCAGTGGCGGTAGCCCACAATCTTTGACCGCCCCGAATGCTATTCCGCTGAATACCTGGACGCATATTGCTGTTACCCTTTCCGGCACAACCGCCACGATGTACATCAATGGGGTTCAAGTAGCGCAGAACACGAATTTCACGTTGAACCCTGCGGCCGTGGGTGCGACGTCCAACAACTGGATGGGCCGCTCGCCACAACCCTTAGATGGTTATTTAGACGGGAAATTGGATGAAGTTCGCTTATGGAACGTGGCGCGCAGTCAGGCCCAAATCCAGGCGAACATGAATGGCGAATTATTCGGAAACGAATCCGGGTTGGTGGCGTATTACCAGCTCAATCAAGGCATCGCAGGCGACAACAACGCTGGTATCACAACGGCGATCGCGACAGTGGGACCGACCGGAACGCTCAACAATTTTGCGCTGAATGGCGTAGCCTCCAACTGGGTGAAGGGCGCTTTTGGCAACTTGACAAACGACGCCCCAGCCGCTTTCCCAATAGGTATGACCATCGTCCAATGGACGGCTACCGATGCCAGTGGCAACACAGCTACTTGCAATCAAAATGTAACCGTTGCAGATAATGAATTTCCCATCATCACTTGTCCAACTGCTGGTCTTGCCCTGAATGTAGATGCGAATGAATGCAATGCTACGGCAATATTTTCTGCAACAGCAAGTGACAATTGTGGTATCTCAACAGCAGGTGTTACTTACTCTGTTGGAGGAAACGCCATTACTTTCCCTTATGATTTCCCTGTAGGTAGTACAACCGTCACTGCAAGTGTCACAGATGTGAATAATAATACAAGCACCTGCAATTTTACCGTTGTAGTGACAGATAATATTTCACCAACAATTACTTGTCCAACTGTTGGTCTTGCCCTGAATGTAGATACGAATGAATGCAATGCCACAGCAATATTTTCTGCAACAGCAAGTGACAATTGTGGTATCTCAACAGCAGGTGTTA
>CAZGMB010000011.1:19187-42084 GCA_964526715.1 uncultured Aureispira sp.
TTACTTACTCTGTTGGAGGAAACGCCATTACTTTCCCTTATGATTTCCCTGTAGGAAGTACAACCGTCACTGCAAGTGTCACAGATGTGAATAATAATACAAACACCTGCAATTTTACCGTAGTAGTGACAGACAATATCCCGCCAAGCATCACCTGCGCCGGACCTGTCTCTATTTTCACCACTCCAGGGCTTTGCACAGGTACAACATCGCTAACCGATCCGACCATGACAGACAATTGTCCGCTAGTATTGGGGAATGGCTTACACTTTGACGGTTCGAATGATTTGGTGAATGCTTCCGGCTTGCTCGGAGCTCCACCGACTCAGTTTACGGTTGAGTTTTGGCTGAATCCAGCCTCCCGAAGCGATTTCAACCAGGAAATTTCCATTGGCAGTGCGGGCAATGGTCATTGGAATGGGTTCACCTTCCACACCACTTCATCTGGCGCTGTATTCGTGGGAACCGAAATCGGCAGCCGAATGGACCCTTCTCATGTTCCCAGCAATACCGTCGTATTGAATACTTGGCAACACTTTGCTTATGTGTACAACAGTGGAACGGGAAGGTTTTACAAAAACGGCGTATTGCTGGCGACCAAAGCCAATAGTGCACCACCTAGTTTCGATGTACTGCGTATAGCCTCTGGCTGCTGTAATCCTATACATGGAGGACTTGATGAACTACGAATTTGGAACACCGCCCGTACACAGGCTCAAATACAGAGCGCTATGAAATTGGAGTTAACTGGTTCGGAAAGTAACCTTGTAGTGTATTACAATTTCAATCAGGGTGTGGCTAACAACAATAACGCGGGCATCACAACGCTTATCGATTTGGCAACTGGTATTGGCGGAGCCAACAATGGAACTCTTACTGGTTTTGGCTTGAATGGGTCTACCTCCAACTGGGTGGCAGGGGTTACGGTAAATAACTCGTTCACCAATAACGCACCAGCAACCTACCCGAAAGGCTCAACTACCGTCACTTGGACGGCCACCGATGCCAGTGGCAACACTCAAACCTGCCAGCAAACCGTCACGGTTACCGACAACGAAATCCCGGTGATCATTGCTCCAAGTAATCAGACGCTTACGACACTAATAGGCTCATGTGCGGCCAACTACACCATCGCAGACCCGATTGCCGATAATTGCACAGGCTCGACCTGGACCTACGCACTTAGTGGTGCCACCACTGCTGCCACATCATCGGCTATCAATGATGGTGCGAACGCAACCAACGTTTTCTTCAACAAAGGGGTGACCACGGTAACCATCAACGGAATGGACGCTGCAACCAATGCAGCGGTACAAAAAACCTTTACCGTGACGGTGACAGATAATGAACTCCCTGTTTTGACTGTGCCTGCGGCCGATATTCCGCTCAACGTCATCGCCACCACCTGCGCGGCTAACTATACCATCGTTGACCCGATTGCCGACAACTGCACGGGCTCGACCTGGACGTACGCACTGAGCGGCGCGACCACTGCTGCCACATCGTCGGCTATCAATGATGGCACGAACGCAACTAATGTTTCCTTTAACAAAGGAGTGACGACTGTAACCCTCAACGGAGTGGACGCTGCAACCAATGCAGCGGTACAAAAAACCTTTACCGTGACGGTGACAGATAATGAACTCCCTGTTTTGACTGTGCCTGCGGCCGATATTCCGCTCAACGTCATCGCCACCACCTGCGCGGCTAACTACACCATCGTTGACCCGATTGCCGATAACTGCACGGGTGCAATATGGACGTATGCGCTAAGCGGAGCAACTACTGTTGCCACATCTTCTGCCATCGCCGACGGTACAGATGCAACCAATGTGTCCTTAAATAAAGGGGTGACGACTGTAACCCTCAACGGAGTGGACGCTGCAACCAATGCAGCGGTACAAAAAACCTTTACCGTGACGGTGACAGATAATGAACTCCCTGTTTTGACTGTGCCTGCGGCCGATATTCCGCTCAACGTCATCGCCACCACCTGCGCGGCTAACTACACCATCGTTGACCCGATATCGGACAACTGCACCGGTACAACATGGACGTATGCGCTAAGCGGAGCTACTACTGCTGCCACATCATCGGCTATCAATGATGGCACGAACGCAACCAATGTATCCTTCAACAGAGGGGTAACTATGGTAACCCTTAACGGTGTCGATGCAGCGTCCAATACTGCGGTACAAAAAACCTTCACTGTAACGGTGACAGACAACGAACTCCCTGTTTTGACTGTGCCGGCGGCCGATATTTCACTCAACGTCATCGCCTCCACCTGCGCAGCCAACTATACTATCGTTGACCCGATTGCGGACAACTGCCCGGGGTCGACCTGGAATTACTCACTGAGCGGCGCGACCACTGCTGACACACCATCGGCTATCAATGATGGCACGAACGCAACCAATATATCCTTCAATAGAGGGGTAACTACGGTAACCCTTAACGGTGTAGATGCAGCGTCCAATACTGCGGTGCAAAAAACCTTCACGGTGACGGTGACGGACAATGAAGTACCCGTTTTGACGGCGCCGTCAAATCAACAGTTAAACGTCATTGCCACAACCTGTGCAGCCAACTTTACCATCGTTGACCCGATTGCGGATAACTGCACTGGCGCAACATGGGGTTATACATTATCAGGCGCAACTATAGCAACTGTTACTAGTATTGCAGATGGAAGCAATGCAACAAATGTTTCTTTCAATAAAGGTGAAACAACTGTCACGTTGAGTGGTGTAGATGCCTCATCAAATACTGCAATATCCACAACTTTCACCGTGACCGTGATTGACAATCAATTTCCGGTGGCTATATGCCCTACAACCCAACCTACAGTCACCCTAGATAATAATGGTAACGGAACATTAGCTGCAAATGCATTAGTGGGTAATAGTACTGATAATTGCACTCTTATTGAAACAAGTCCTCTTACTAATTTTGTTTGTTCACAGATTGGTACTCAGTATGTTGGTTTGTTCGCTACAGATGGTTCTGGAAATGGCAGTGTGGCTATTTGCCCAGTTAGCGTAGTGGCACCTATGATAGCACCCGAAGTTTTACGTACTTGGGTGGGTAGCGCTTCAGCAGCATGGAGTAATCCGTGTAATTGGTCTCCTATCAGTGTACCTCAAGCTTTGTCGCCCGTTTTTATTTCTAATGCAGGCATATCTCCTATAGTCCCTAATGGAAGTAGCTACACGATTAAATCTTTAGAAATACAAACAGGTGCAACGCTTACCATACAAAATACAGGAGAATTGATTATTCAGGATAATTAAGTTATTTAATATTAAAGAAATCATTTATTTTGCAGTTAGAAAACCAGTAAGGAGCCCATGATTAATTGACGAAGCGTATACATATTAACTAAAATAATTTAAATTTATACAACAAATAGGAATATGACTTAATGCTGTAGCTGTTTGTAAATATTTTGTGGAAAGTATGTACAACATTTAATGATGATTTTATGAATCATGATATATAGATTTATAAGTTTATATCACTATTGTGGCAGAGCAGGTTGTAAACATTAATAATAGCACGGGAAAATGAGTCTCCAACATACCACATCCGAAAGAGAAGCGTTATGGATCATCAAAGGTTATGAAATATTTGCACTTCTAGGTGAAAACGGGTTGAAAGTAGAGAAACTATCTCTAGAAGTGGGCATAAGTAAGTCTTCCTTTTACCATTACTTTGCTGATTTAGAAATATTTATAGAGAGATTGATGCTTCATCACCTAAAAATGTCTAAAGAAATAGCAGATAAAGAAAGTCTTGCTGTGAATATCAACCCAGGTTTGATCAATATACTCCTTGAACACAAAACGGACTTACTTTTTAACAGACAACTCAGGATAAATGCAAATCGTACTCATTATAAAGAGACCTTACTAAAGTCAGACCAAATCATCGGAAAGGGTTTCGTCAACTTATGGTTAAAGGATACCAAACTACAAATTACGCAAAAGCAATCAGAAAATATTTTTGAATTGGCTTTAGAGAATTTTTATTTGCAAATAAACGTTGACAACATTAACAGAGAATGGTTGGAAATTTATTTTGAGAATTTAAAAAAAATTACTCAAAGTTTTGAGCACCCCATTGTACGGTAGCGACTAAAAGTTGTTCAGAACAATCCATAATTTTGTGTCATAAATCAAATGCATATACCCTGATGATGACACAGAAGTTTCATAAGTTTTGGCTTAAAATTACTGCTATAGTGGTTGGTTCCTTTGGACCAATATTTTTTTTAGGCACTATGATATCTACATCTGCACCTGCAGAATGGACTTTGGATATATTGAGCTGGCCGCTAGATGGCTTACAAAATTATCATGATGCTACTACCAGATTTTTGACGGCACTTACAGGAGGCTTTCTGCTAGGTTGGGGTGTTAGTATCTGGTTTTTAAGAAGTTGGGTTTACGATAAAGCACCCGAGGAAACTAGAAAAGCGGTTTTAGCAGGTCTACTAGCTTGGTTTATATTGGATAGCTTAGGTTCTATAACATCAGGAAACGAAATCAATGTCATTTTTAATATAATTATATTGATTCTTGCTGTAGGCCCACTTTGGAAACCAGCTCAAGGTTAATTTTCTTCATCTTACTTTATAAATAGGAATCACATGTTAAAAATACTTTTAATCATTCAAACTATAGGTCTTTTGATCTATACTTTTTTAGCTTTTCAAACAGAAGGTGCAGATCTCTTTAGTATATTTCTAAACCATATCAAGTCACTTACTTGGGCAGGTCAGTTTAATCTTGACTTTCTGTGTTACCTTACACTTTCAGGACTTTGGATCATGTGGAGAAATAAATTCAAACCTATATCTATTGCTTTAGGGATCATAGCTATGATTTTAGGTTTCCTATTTTTTGCACCTTATATATTATGGCTGTTAAAAAAAGAAAAGGGAGATATACGTAACGTCTTGATTGGATCCTAAAGGTTTCAATGAACAAAAAGACCGAAATGAACTTGCCCTAAAAAAGGTTACTTTTCGAAACTAAAATAGAGCCAAACCTGAAGAGTTATCCTTAAGAAAATCATCTTTTAAGCTTTGATATAATTTAAGACTTAATTGGTGATTTAATAGTATTATTGAGTTATTTTTCTGTCATAATTGCATTTTTTTTAATTTTAAATATGTAAATTAAGATACATTTACAAAAATATATTTACATTTACATGTTTAAGTCATTAATCATGTCAAAACAAGGACAGGTTTCGATACCTGACCATTTACATAAAGCCAGGTAATAACTACTTGGCTTTATGCTTTTTTTAGAACCATTGGTAACCATGGCGCATCAAACCACAATGTGTACTAACTCTTCAAAATACATTCCAGAAGATGAAACATGCCGAAAATGAATTACAACATCTTTATGAATCCATGGCTTATACCATACGAAATTATAGACTGAATGTTAATTTACGCATGCCCATCAAAACTATTATTGATGATACAGCATGTATTACCGCTTCAACTTTTGCTCCAAATCTTCAAGACTAACCCCTTTGGTTTCTGGCATCATCTTCCATGTAAAAAAGAGTTGGCCGACCATCATAGCTGCAAAGACAGCAAAAACCGTTCCTGGTCCAATAACCTTAAACAACCAAGGAACCATAGCTGGAATTATGGCGGCAAACACCCAATGTACTGATGTGCCAAATGCCGTACCTTTGCCTCTAAGATGATTAGGAAATATCTCAGAAATAAATACCCAAATAATAGCACCTTGACCTATAGCATGTGAAGCTATAAACATAAAGAGAAATATGGGTACAGCCATACCTTTTAATCCTGCAAAAAACGCAAATGATACCAAAGACAATGAAATGATATAACCCACTGACCCAATATACATAAGCTGTCTCCTACCTAGCCTATCTATAAGCATGAGACCAACATAAGTAAATATAAGATTAGTGATCCCTACCCCAATACTACTCAACAAAGCACTGCTAGCTTCAAGACCAGCAATCTCAAAAATACGGGGTGCATAATATAAAAAGGCATTGATTCCAGAAAACTGATTGAAAAAGGAAATAAAAAATGCAAGCATCACCGGAAACCGATACTTGGAATCCCATATACTTTCTTTGGTTTCAACCTTAACATGATCAGCTTGAATTTGTCTGATTTGTAAATCAGCAGGAGTGTCTGGATCCATAATTTGCAAGGTAGAAATGGGAGTTTTCAGATCACCTTTAATAGTCACCAGCCATCTAGGACTCTCTGGTATAAAGAAGACCAAAATAAAATAAATAAATGCAGGAAGTGCTTCAATACCTATCATCCATCGCCATGGTTCACTGCCAAAGTCTTTGAGCAAATAATTGGATACAAACGCAATCAATATCCCAAAAACAATATTAAATTGATAAAGTGCTACTAATTTACCGCGATCTTTGGCCGGAGCAATCTCTGATATAAATATGGGCGCAGCTACCGTAGAAGCCCCTACTCCAAGACCACCAATAAATCTAAATATGGCAAAAATCCAAGGGTCAGTAGCTAAACCGGATCCCATTGCTGATACAAAATATAATAAACCAATCGCTATTAAAGTAGGTTTACGACCATACTTATCTGTAGGGATACCCCCAAATATTGCTCCTATCACCGTGCCCCACAAGGCCGAAGACATAATGACCCAGCCGTGAAAAATTTCGCCACGTGGCCAAAGTTCCTGTAATGCTTTTTCTGCTCCTGATATCACGACGGTATCAAAACCAAAAAGAAATCCGGCTAAAGCTGCAGTAATAGACCAGAAAAATAAACTTTTATTGGAAAACATATCTGTACGGTTATTTTAAAGCTGTAAATGTAAAAATTAAAATCAAAATCAAGTAAAAATGAGATATTTAAAATAAAAGCTGTTTTGTAAAGCCCGCTTTTTGCTTCCAGTCTTACCCTATTCAAGGGTTTGTCACTATGGTCTGAATTTCTAAAGGGTGATATATATAAATAATCGGTAGTATAATGGATGTCCATAAAATCCAATATTGATGAGCAAAGAATACATCATTTTTATCTAAAAAATGAAAAAAGGTTTAAAAAATTTGTGCGCGTGCACAATATTATTAATTTTGCCACAAATTAAACAGTAACAGATGTCGGCAACCAGCGGAACCTTAATCACTGAAGAAAGTATAGGTCTCAAATACCAATTAAAAACATTTGAAAAAATCCCTATTAAATTCTGGGAAAATCCTGATGATGGCGCTTTGCACATTGCAAGATATATAGCTTTATGTATTCGTCAAAAGCAACAGGATAACGAGCATATTGTCTTGGGATTGGCCACTGGATCTTCTCCTATTAAAATATACAATGAACTTGTGCGTATGCACAGAGAGGAAGGTCTCTCCTTTGCTAATGTCGTCACTTTCAATTTGGATGAATATTATCCGATGCAATCTGACTCCAATCAGTCGTATGTGAAGTTTATGAATGAGTATTTGTTCAACCATATTGATATAAAACGTGACAATATCCATATACCCAATGGTAACTTACCTATGGAGTTTGTGGAAAACTTTTGTCAGGAATATGAGAAAAAAATTGACTTTTATGGAGGTATCGACATTCAAATCCTTGGTATCGGCCGTACAGGTCATATAGGATTCAATGAGCCTGGATCTTGGCTGACCTCGAGAACAAGATTGGTCAAACTGGATCACTTGACGAGAATCGATGCAGTCAAAGATTTTGGTAAAGAAGAGAATGTGCCATATAGAGCCATCACTATGGGCATTAATACCATCATGAAGGCCAGACAAGTGTTCATCATGGCTTGGGGTACACACAAAGCTTCTATCGTCCAACAAACTATAGAAGGCGAAATCACTGAAATGATTCCTGCTACGTACCTTCAAAATCATCCTAATGTCAAATTTTATCTGGATGCTGCCGCTTCATCCGAACTAACCCGTATCAAGACACCATGGCTAGCAGGTATATGCAATTGGGATGATAAATTGATCGCTAAAGCAGTGATATGGTTGTCCCTTAAACTTAAAAAACCACTTTTAAAACTTACAGACGAAGACTATATCAACAATGGTTTATCGGAGCTAATAGCGGAATATAATAGTGCATACACTTTAAATATTAAGATTTTCAATAAACTACAACATACTATCACAGGTTGGCCAGGCGGAAAACCCAATGCAGACGACACCAATCGTCCGGAACGAGCTAATCCTGCAAAGAAACGTGTCATCATATTTAGTCCTCATCCGGATGATGATGTGATTTCTATGGGTGGCACCTTCCTGAGATTGGTAGAGCAAGGCCATGAAGTACATGTAGCCTACCAAGTATCCGGAAATATTGCCGTACACGATACGGATGCATGGAGATATGCTGAATTTATGGGAGCGTATGCCAAAGCCATGGGATTAGATCACCCAGAGCTTTCTAAAATCGTGGGAAAAGTCACGAAATTCATTGATAAAAAGCAAGCCAATGATACAGATATTAAAGAGTTGCGCACACTCAAAGGTATCATCAGACGACAAGAAGCCAGAAGCGGCGCGATATACTGCGGGCTAAGTGACAAAAACATCCATTTTTTGGACATGCCCTTTTATGAAACTGGTGGTGTCAGGAAAAATAAACTCACTGATGAAGATTATACCTTGATCACCAAATTGCTCAACGAAGTCAAACCACATCAAGTATATGCAGCAGGAGATCTGGCAGACCCACATGGTACACACAGGGTATGTCTGGATGCGATATTTGAAGCATTTGAGCGAAGCAAAGACCAAAAATGGTGGCATGATTGCTACTTGTGGCTGTACCGAGGCGCTTGGCACGAATGGCCTATAGATGAGATAGAAATGGCTGTACCTATCAGCCCTGATGAACTGATGAGAAAGCGCAAAGCAATTTTTATGCACCAGTCTCAAAAAGATCATCCTGTTTTTCCTGGTGAAGACACCAGAGAATTTTGGCAAAGAGCAGAAGACAGAAACAGAGCTACAGCCAATATGTATAATACCTTAGGCCTTGCTGAGTATGAGGCGATGGAAGCCTTTGTAAGATGGAAATTTTAATTTATTTTTTTTAACCAATATTAATTAACAAAATCATTAAAGCATGACAGTGAATTTTAAACAAATGATGTTGAAAACAAAAGATTGGGCAGGAGATGTCAAATCTTTAGTTTCATGTCTGATGTTGTTACTGGCTGGATGGAGCATTAGTGCACAGACAGTTTCCGGTACGGTTTCATCAGATAAAGATGGTACACCTTTGATAGGTGCATCAGTCTTAGAAAAAGGTACAGGCAATGGTACCATTACAGATATTGATGGAAACTTTAGTCTTAAATTGACCAAAGTACCTGCAGTATTGGAAGTTTCCTATATTGGATATGGTACGATGACCTATGATGTTGCTGGTGCTCAATCGGGTATGGCTATTTCACTTTCAGAAGGTACAGCTATTGAAGAGATCGTAGTAACTGCTCTCGGTATCGAAAGAAAATCCAAAAACCTAACTTATTCCGTTCAGAAAATTGACGGTGGTCAAATCAACACCATCAGAGATGCGAACTTCGTAAACACGCTCAATGGTAAGGTTGCTGGTCTAGTAGTCACTACGGGTGCGGGTGGACCTGGTGCTGCATCCAGAGTGGTACTGAGAGGAAACCGTTCGATCAGTGGCTCTAACAATGCCATGTTTGTGGTGGATGGTGTTCCTATAGACAACAGCAACAGAGGACAGGCAGGAAATGACTTCGGTGGTTACAATACCTCTGATGGTGCTGCCAATATCAACCCTGATGACATTGACAACATCAGTGTGCTTAAAGGTGCAGCAGCAGCAGCTCTTTATGGTAGCCGTGCGGCCAATGGTGTCATTCTGATCACAACTAAAAAAGGTAAATCAGGAAAAATTTCTGTAGATTTCAATGGTGGTGTAACATCAGAATCTCCTATGTTGCTTCCAAGTCTTCAAAACACCTATACTCAAGGTAACGGTGGTAAAAGTAATACGACATCATCTGGTAGCTGGGGAGGACAAGGAGCAACATTCTCAAACAATGTGAGTGATTTCTTTAGAAATGCATTCTCTACTAATGCAAGCGTAGCAGTATCTGGTGGTACAGATAAAACTCAAGCATACTTTTCTTTTACAAACGCAAGATCTCAAGGTATCGTTCCTGGTAATGACCTTCAAAGAAATACTTTAAATCTAAGAATTAACAATCAGATTACTGACAGATTATCCTTAGATTCTCGTATTACCTATACTAAACAGAATATTGAGAATAGAATTAAGATAGGAGAAGAAGGTGGTACTGTAATGAACTTGTACAAGATACCAAGAAGTGTTGATTTAGCGACATACAATGATGAGATTAATTCTACAACTGATAAACCAAATTTTGAAAACGCTGATGGTACTCCAAAATACTGGACCACATCTTCTATTTACATGAATCCATACTGGACAGTCAATAGAATGCTAAACAATGAAGACAGAAACAGAGTAAACTTTTTATCATCACTGACATACAAACTTACTGACAATATTAATATCATGGGTCGTGTCAGTTTAGATGGATATAATGATAAAGAATGGTTCAAGTTTTATGATGGAACTTTACTTTTTGCACAACAAGGAGGATCTTATTCAGAAGGATTCAGTGATGTCAAAGAAAACAACTTTGATCTATTAATCACTGGAAAAAGTGACTTGGGTTCCAAACTCAGATTAGACTATAACATTGGTACAGCTTTAAATCAAAGAAGCATCAAATATTCCAGAACAAGTGCTAATGGACTATTAGTTCCGAATCAATTCTTTACTGGCTTTGGTAGAAATATTGGTGCAGAAGGTATTGATGAAAGCAGAGAGCTTCAATCTGTTTATGGAACAGCTTCCTTAGCTTACAATGATTATTTGATATTTGATTTGACAGCACGTAATGACTGGTCATCAACTTTGCCTGCTCCGCATTCATTCTTTTACCCTTCAGTAGGTGTGACAGCTATCCTAAGTGATATGGTGACCATGCCAGAAGCCATAAATTTTGCAAAACTTAGAGGATCATGGACTCAAGTAGGTAATGACGCTCCCACAGCTGTGTTAACTCAATTGTACTCTTTAAGTCAAGGTGGTTCAGGTGGTCTAATATCCAGAGATGGATTGAAAGCAATTGCTGACTTAAAGCCAGAATTGACATCCTCATTGGAGTTTGGTTTAGATCTTCGTATGTTTAGTAACAGAATGGGTCTAGACCTTACTTGGTACAAAACTAACTCTATCAACCAGTTAATAAGAATTCCGCTACCTACACCATCAGGATTTTCTGAGTCTTACATAAATGCTGGAGATATCCAAAATACGGGTATAGAAGCATCGTTGAGCTATAAAGTATTAAATACTGACAAAGCATATTATAAGGCAACTGTAAACTATGCCAGAAATAGAAATGAAGTGATAGAACTTTCTGATCAAGTTAAAGAGACCTTCCTAAGTGGTGGTTTTGGCCGTACAGCAGGTGTATTAGCTAGAGAAGGCGCTCCATATGGTGAGTTATATGCTGAAGGTTGGAAGAGAGATGCTCAAGGTAGATATTTAGTTGATGCCAAAGGTCTTCCTATAGGTAGTGGAGCAGGCAAAACGTTAGTGGGTAATTTCAACCCAGATTTCACATTGGCTTTGAACAACGAATTGCGTTTTGGAAATATCAATATTGGATTGTTGATAGATGGTAGATTTGGCGGTGTAGTGACTTCGGGTTCAGACCAAAACTTAGCTTTTGATGGCAATGCCGATTACACTACAGCGGGAAGAGATGGTAGTATCTTGTTAGACGCAGTCACTGAAAGTGGAGAAAAAAATACACAAAAAATCAGTGCTGAGCAATTATGGACGACAGTATCTCAAGGAAGATATGCTTGGGGAGAATTTTTTACTTATGATGCTACCAATGTTAGAATCAGAGAATTGTCACTTGGATATAATTTCCCACTTAGTGGAAACGGTACCTTTAAAAATCTTACTGTTTCTCTTATCGGTAGAAACTTACTATTCTTGTATAGAGGTAATGCAATACTGGATCTACCTGGCATACCCACCAGAAAACTCAACTTTGACCCAGACATTATGTTAGGTGCAGGAAACTTCCAAGGTGTAGAATATGGAAATGTACCTTCTACTAGGTCAATTGGTGTTAACTTTAAATTTGGATTTTAATTTTAAAACAATAGAAATATGAAATCATTAAAAAATATTAAAAAATTAGCCTTAGGCTTGATCACAGGTGGTGCCATACTTCTAGGTGCCAACGGTTGTACAGGTGATTTTGAAGAAATCAATTCAAATAAAACAAAACTTTCTGCTCTTGGTGAAAAAGAGTTGCCTTTTGCATTTTCAAAAGCACAGACCGAGTCTTCCATGGCTTTTTGGAAATATCAGGTAGCTCAAAACTTATTTTCTGATTTGTATGCTCAGTATTTTGCTACATGCGCTACTTACTTTCCATCTGATAGAAATGTCATCAGAATGGACTGGATCAGATGGATATGGATACCCACGTACACAGAAAATGTACCACAGCTAAAAACACTGATAGCAAATACTGACCCTGCATCAGCAGAAAATGCCTTAGCCAATATCATGTGGGTATACACATTCCACAGGGTGACGGATCACTTTGGTCCTATACCATACTTTCAAGCTGGAGATGGATTAGATGTAACACCATATGATGCACAAGACAAGATCTATGCTGATTTCTTCACAAGATTAAATGCGGCTATCACTGTTTTAAATGCAAATAAAGCCAAAAAGCCATTTGGGGATTTTGATTTGATCTATAAGGGTGATGTCAATAAATGGATTAAATTTGCAAATTCACTCAAACTTAGATTGGCCATGCGTATCTCCAATGTGGACCCTGCAAAAGCAAAAACTGAAGCAGAATCAGCCATAGCTGGAGGTGTAATGGAATCTACAGCAGACGATGCTTTGATGTTTAAGACAGAAAATGGTGCGGATGTCAATGGCCTTGCAGGTATTTCTGTCTGGAATGAATTCAGGATGAGTGCCGCAATGGAGTCCACCTTAAAAGGATACAAAGATCCACGTATAGGCATATATTTCCAACCTACTGGCTCTGGGGAGTATGAAGGTTTAAGAAATGGTCTTACCCCAACACAACTCGGCGAAGCTCCAAACTTACCTGGAGCTAACTCAAACATTGGAACTAGATGGGTGACAGGCTCAGGTGGCTCTTGGAACAGAGTAGGTACTACACCTCAAAACATTATGCACGCAGCTGAGATGTATTTTATCAGAGCTGAAGGCGCGCTTAAAGGATGGAATGTAGGAGGAACCGCTCAGGCAATGTACAACAAAGGTATCGAAACATCGATGAAGCAATGGGGTATTAATGATCAAGCAGCCATAGACGCTTATATCAATTCTAATGATAAGCCAACTGCACCTGGTGATTTCCTAAATTCTCCTGCTTTAAATGATGCACCGATTAAGTTTTCTGGTGATGCAAATATGCAAAAATTGCAGATTGCAACTCAAAAGTGGTTGGCATTATATCCTGATGGTATGGAAGCCTGGGCTGACAACAGAAGATCAGATCTTCCAGTACTTTATCCTGTTGCCAATAATCAGAATGGAGATATCTCAGGTGGAGGAAGACCTTTACGTATTCCATTCTTAGATCAAGAAAAAGCAACACATGCGGAAGGAGTAAAAACAGGCGAACCACTATTAGGTGGTCCTGATAAAGTGAGTACTCCATTATGGTGGGACAAATAACATTTGTTATATTTTAGTTAATTAATTTTGGAAGGCCTCTTTATGGGGCCTTTCTTTTATCCATAGAATTGTAACAAACATATATCAAATATTTTTACCTTGCAGGGTCAATACGATTCTAAATCCATTTTTAAAAATACTTTGCATAGCCATCAAATTTAGTGTTTATCCCTTATGAATTTAAAATTTTTGTCCTACCTTAGTTTATTTATTATTTTAATTTTCAGTTGTACATCATCAGAAACCAATACCCTTTACAGTAAGGTCAAATCGTCAAAAAGCAATGTAAAATTTAAAAATATTCTGACAGATTCTGAAGACTTTAATGTCATGAAATATGGATATTTTTACAATGGTGCAGGTGTCGCCACTGCTGATTTTAATAATGATGGCTTTTTAGACCTTTACTTTACCGCAAATATCGGTGATGACAGGCTTTATATAAATAAGGGAGACGGTAGTATAGGTTTTGAAGATATCACAGATAAAGCTGGCATCAAAATAGATCAGGGATGGAAAACAGGTGTAAGTGTAGTTGACATTAACGATGATGGTTGGATGGACATCTATGTATGCAGATCAGCAGCAGAAAATCCTCAACTACGTCGAAATCTGCTATTTATCAACAACAAAAATCTTACGTTTACCGAGTCTGCAGCAGCCTATGGCTTGGATGATCCTGGTTATTCTACACAAGCTGCCTTTTTTGATTATGATAAAGATGGTGATCTTGATTGTTTCATACTTAATCATTCTATTCAAAAATATGCAGGATTTAATCAAAGTCTTAAGTCATATAAAAGTGTCCGTGACCCCCATTACAGTTCCAGATTGATGCAAAATAATGGTGGTAAATACACCGAAGTGACTCAGCAAGCTGGTTTGATTTCTAATGTACTAAGCTTTGGACTTGGAGTCATGGTCAGCGACTACAATCATGATGGCTGGTTGGATATTTATGTCTCCAATGACTACAATGAAGAAGACTATCTATATATAAATCAGCAGGATGGTACATTTGCAGAAACTATAAGAGATGCAACAACTCATACATCACTGTTTTCTATGGGCTCAGATGCAGCAGATATTAATGATGACGGAACCATAGATTTGATGACACTAGATATGCTGCCCGAAAAAAATGAAAGAATAAAAATGACTTCTGGTGACGATAATTATGAAAAATATCAAAATCTTTTATCCTCCGGGTTTCATCAGCAATATATGCGTAATATGCTTCAAATCAATTCAGGCAATCACGCCATGTATAAGACACCAAAAGGTATGTATATTCCTCAATTTAATGAAGTAGGTCAGTTTAGTGGTGTATCAAACACAGACTGGTCTTGGTCAGCTTTGATAGCAGATTATGACAATGATGGAGCAAAAGATATCTTTGTTACCAATGGCTATGAAAAGGATTATACCAATATGGATTTTTTAAGTTATACTGTCGACCTCCAAACAAAAAATACTGGTGGCAAAATAAATGAAATGGATGTTATTTCTAAAATGCCTTCCATAAAAGAAAGTAATTATATTTTTAGAAACAACGGAAACCTTCAATTTATCAATGAAAAACAAAATTGGGGTTTTGTAGACATAACTAATTCATCGGGTGCCGTTTATGCAGACTTAGACAATGACGGCGACCTTGACCTAGTCACCAATAATCTCAATGTCGAAGCAGGCATTTATCAAAATAATACTAATGAACAAAATAACTCCTTTCTTAAAGTCAAGCTATCTGACGCATCTCAGAGTCTACTGATAGGTACAAAGGTATATGCATATTTTGGAAGTAAAATCAAACTTGTAGAATATATACCTGTCAGAGGCTATCAGTCATCAGCACAACAAGCGCTACACATTGGACTAGGAAAAATTGACAAACTGGATTCAATAAAAATTGTTTGGATGGATGATACTGTCGATAAAATTCTAAATCCACCATTAAATCAAACTTTTAATGTTAAGAAAGGAGAACATTCAGTAAAAAATATTCCATATATCTACCCATTCAATAACACTAAAATATTTGCACTTGATTACTTACATAAAAGTGACTATATTAGCGATTTCAAGTTACAAAGTTTGCTTCCTTATGCCGTCTCTTCCACTAGCCCAAAAATAGCTAAAAGCAGCAACGAGCAGCTTATTTATATTTGTGGTAACAAAAATCAATATGGGACTTCATACAGCTATATTAATAATTCATTTAAGCAACATCCGATAAAAAACCTTAATCAAAGTCCATCTAATGAAGGAGCAGCAGTTTTTATAGATATAGACAAGGATGGTGATGAGGATATCGTAGTGACACATTATGTATATGATACTAAAGGATCTGGCAAAGTAGAGTCTCTAAAATTATTACAAAATAATGGGAATCACTTTGAAGAAAAAAGAGACTTCTTTGGCAAAGATCTTAATGTAAATTCTACTTGTATTATTGCTTTGGATTATGACAACGATAATGATAATGATCTTTTCATCGGTGGAAGACTAAAACCGGAACAATACCCACAATCAGTACCCTCAGTCTTACTCACCAATAATGGAAAAGGTAGTTTTGATGTGCAAAAGGGTCATTCTTTCGATATAGGCATGATTACGGATGCAGTTTATATTTCAAATGCTGACGGACTTGGAGAGTTAGTTTTGAGTAGAGAATGGAATAGTGTTATTAAATTGAGAAGCGAAAATGGTCAAATAGATTTTTCAAAGTTCGAGTCCATTACAGATACAGGACTATGGCTTTCATTAGCCAAAGGAGACTTGAATAATGATGGTAAAACAGAGATTTTTTCTGGTAACATTGGACTGAACAACCAACTTCAGTTCGTATCTCCCACAGGCTTGACTTTATATGATTTTCCATTTTTAAATATCGCTAAATCCATACCTTTACTTTGTATCTCAGAAGATGGTGAGATATATCCCTTTGCTGCAAGGGACGAATTACTTAGTCAAACACCGGTACTAAAAAAGAAATTTTTCAACTACGAAACTTATGCTAAAGCTAATGCCACCGATGTATATGGAGACGAAATCAATAAAGCCAAAAAATATTCAGCAAATACGTTTAAATCAACTTTTATTCAAAACCAAAAATCCAATGAACCTTTTGATCTGCCCTATCAGGTACAGCTTACTCCTGTAAAAACATGCATCATGGCCGACCTTAATGGTGATGGATATACAGACATGATCACTGCTGGATCAATTTATAATCCAAGGGTAAGGATTGGATTGTTAGACGGTTCTGATGTATCCATATTTCTAAATAACAAAAAAGGTAACTTTACATATCATAGTGACCTGGGCATAAAAGGACAAATAGATGCTATGATACTATTAAAAAATAAAGGAAGTCACACGTTGCTTACAAGCAGATATAATGCTACCATCAATTATGTAGAAATAAAATTATAGTCCCATGGAAGCAAATCTATCCTATTTAAATCAAATTATATAAATATCCACATTTCAAATATCGTAATGGAATATAAAATCCACTTCATACCAAAATCAGCCTCCGGATTTAATTGCAGAAATGACGTAAGAGATGTGGCCACCATAAAAACAAGTCAAGGTGATATGATCGTCTTTTCTATTTATAATGATAAATCAATGTTTTATAGAACCCATAATTGATATAAATGAACAATAAACAACATTTTGCAGAAAGCGGATACAGAAAATTCAAGAATGTAGTGCATCCAGAAGAGCTGACTTATTTACGATCTTTGTATGATGATTTTCTAAATAATAAGTATGATTTGACGGGTCATAGAGGGGATTTGTCTGGTGATACTTCTAAAACCAAAAAAGTAGAAAAAATCACCCAGATCATGAGACCTGCGCTTATTGTAAATGAGCTATTACATACCAAAACTTATCAAAAAGTATTTAAGATAGCCAAAGAACTGATGGGTGATGATATTGAAATGGATTTTGACATGCTCATAGATAAAGCCCCTGGTACAGACACAAAGACCCCTTGGCATCAGGATGCGGCGTATTGGCCCAATATGGAAGACAAAAGAGCACTTTCTTTTTGGATAGCCCTAGATGACGCAGACCAAGAAAATGGTTGTATGATGTATGTGCATGGATCGCATCAAAGACCCATATTGCCACATAGCCAACCTAAACCCAATGCTGCGCTGCAATGCGAAGTGAGTGATGACGACGACATCGTTTATGGTGAAATACCTTCAGGCGATGCCATAGTACACCATGGATACACCTTACATGCAGCCTTGGGCAATAAATCATCCAACAGACATCGCAGGGCACTAATCATCAATCTGAGACCCAAAGCCATGATTGATTATATGAGAAACTTGGGATATGATCATCTAGGCAAAAGAGAAATAAAAAATAAAGTTTAAAAATCATTAAATAACACAATCATGAAGCTGTATCATTTTCTGACCGTATCATTTCTTACTGTAATGTTGTATTCTTGTAGTTCAAAACAGGATGCAACCGTATCTAATTCAGTAAATTTGGGTATCATTCCGGCTCCCAATAATGTATTGGATAAAAATAAATCTTCAGCACTGAAGGATGTCAAAATTGCCCTTCAAAGTCAGATGAACCCTGATTTTTATCAACAACTCATATCAGGTATACAAGGTATCTCTTTGGTAGATCAGTCAAAAGCGAATGTATTCCTTACAGAATTTAAAGATTTGGAGAAAGAAGGCTATCAACTTACTATTGAAAATGACAAAATAGAGATCAGTGCAGGTAGTAGTACGGGTTTTCAATATGGACTCACCAGCTTGATTCAGATGGTTCAGCATCATGGTTTTCCATTGCCTCAGGTGGTGATAGAAGATAGTCCAAAATTTGGATACCGAGGTATGCATCTCGATGTGGCGCGTCATTTCTTTGGTGTAGCTGATGTCAAGAAGTATTTGGACTACATGGCTTACTACAAATTTAATAACTTTCATTGGCATCTTACGGAAGATCAAGGTTGGCGCATTGAAATCAAAAAATATCCCAAGCTTCAGGAAATAGCAGCTTACAGAAAAGAAACCCTCATAGGACACTATAATGATCAACCTCACAAATTTGATGGTAAACGATATGGTGGTTTTTATACCCAAGAAGAAGTCAAAGAGATCGTTGCATATGCCACTGCCCGAAATATCAATGTCATACCAGAAATTGAAATGCCCGGTCACGCCCAAGCAGCTATAGCAGCATATCCTGAGCTGGGTTGTGAAAATAAAAAATACGAAGTAGCTACTAAATGGGGCGTCTTCGAAGATGTATTTTGCCCCAATGAAGTGACTTTTACCTTTCTGGAAGATGTCATAAATGAAGTGATCACTTTATTCCCAGGCAAGTATATTCACATTGGTGGTGACGAATGTCCCAAAGAAGCATGGAAAAAAAGTGCCTTTTGTCAAGACCTGATTAAAAAACAAAATCTTAAAGATGAACACGGACTGCAAAGCTATTTTATACAAAGAATGGAAAAGTACATCAACTCCAAGGGCAAACAAATCATTGGATGGGATGAAATTTTGGAAGGCGGACTTGCACCCAATGCCACAGTCATGTCTTGGAGAGGCATCGAAGGAGGATTGGAAGCGGCTCGTCAGGATCATGACGTTATTATGACTCCAGGTACCCACTGCTATTTTGATCATTACCAATCCGAATCACCTGACGAGCCCGTAGCCATCGGTGGTTATACTACTGTAGAAAAAGTGTATCATTGGGAACCTATTCCAGATTCATTAGCAGAAGACAAAAGAAAATATATCCTAGGTGGCCAATCCAATCTATGGAGTGAGTATATTAAAGTGTATTCTGGCGTGGAGTACATGGTATATGCCCGCGGTATGGCCATGTCGGAAGCCCTGTGGAGTAGAAATAAAGATTACACCGCTTTCCTACCACGTTATATGAAACACAATGACTATTGGAAATCAAAAGGAGCCAATATGGCTTTTCATGTGTATGATCTCAAACCGATGGTAGATGCAGGCAAAGGAAAACCTGTAAATATCAGTTTTGTGATACCAGAGGGTACAGAGGTTCAATATAGTGTCAATGGCGGTGCTTCTCAAAAAATGGATACCCAAAAACCATTGGATATAATTGAAAATGGTAAATATGCCTTCACCGCAGGTAAAGACGGGAGAAATGGTAAACCTTTGCTTCTTGATTTTGAATTACACAAAGCTACGTCAGCAACCCTTACTTTGGAACATGAGGCTGCAAAACAATACGCCGGCAATGGTCCAGGAAGCATCATCAATGGTGTCAAAGGCAGTGACGAAAAATATGGTGGTACAGAATGGTTAGGTTTTGATGGAGTAGATGCAATCGGTGTACTTGATTTTGGCAAATCAACTGAAATCAACAATGTCAATTTTAGGTTTTTCAAAGGAGAAGGACAGTGGATATACCTTCCGAAAAGCATAGAAGTTTTCGGCTCAGAAGATGGTAAAACTTTCACATCTTTAAAAAGAATAACTGAAATTGCTACTTCGTCAAAGATCGCAAGCATAAACATTGATTTTAAAAATAATCAAACTAGATATCTGAAGTTTATTGCCACTAACTATGGCATGATACCAGAAGGTAGTCAAGGAGCAGGTCATAAAGCCTGGTTATTTGTTGACGAAGTAGTCGTAAAATAAAAGTGTAAAATGAGCAATTTGGTCAAATTTAAGTTCCTTTTATCCTTTGTGTATCTATTGGCAGCCTTGGTTACAAATGGCCAGCAAACTGATCTTTACACCTATGCACCTGAGATATTCATCTGTCAAAAAATAAGTTCGGAAGCAAGAATAATCATAGACGGTGATCTCAATGATAAAGCATGGCAGTCGGCGGAGTGGATTACCCAATTAGTAGATATAGAAGGAGAGAGCAAGCCAAAACCACTTTATGATACCAAGATATCTTTATTGTGGGATGATGATTTTCTTTACGTAGCGGCTGAGCTCAAAGAACCTAACCTTTGGGCTACCATGGATAAGCAAGACATGTATCTATTTCATGAAAATGATTTTGAGGTATTTCTAGACCCGGATGGAGATACACACCACTATGCAGAGATAGAAATTAATGCTTTAAATACAGTTTGGGATTTACTATTGACAAAGCCATATCGCGACAAAGGAAAACCAATTGATACTTGGAACATTATAGATCTCAAAAAAGGCGTAAAATGTTTTGGCACGCTCAATGATCCTTCTGACGTAGATGATCAATGGACGGTAGAATTGGCTGTTCCTTGGTCAGTATTGGAAGAACTCAATACACATGATGGGCCACCAAAACATGGAGAACGCTGGAAAGCAAATTTTTCAAGGGTACAATGGCAATTGGATATCCAACAAAATAAATATTTCAAAAAAGTAGATCCAAAAACCAACAAACCTTATCCCGAATATAATTGGGTTTGGTCACCACAAGGAATCATCGCCATGCATCAACCAGAAACGTGGGGCGTCCTTATATTTGCAGATAAAAAATCAGATATGACCACCTACATAAAGGAAGCAAAAGCTGATGAAAAAATCAAATGGCAGCTTAGGCAATTGTATTATCAGCAAAGAGATTTTTATAAGAAACATGGGATATATTCTTCCAATTTAAATTCAGGGCTATCTAAATCAAAGTTGGATATCAAAGTGACAGGGGACACCTATATCATCAGATATTGCGAAAACCGAAGGTGTTTTTATATCAATGAAGAAGGAAAGGTTTGGTAATCAGGAAAATATTTTTTTTATCGGAATTCTAACAGGTCACTCCTACGGAGTTCAATACTACGCACCTCTGGTGCTACAAACAGCTTGCTCCTCTGGAGCAAAGAATAATATGATTAATGGACTGTAAATCACTCATCAAAAGTAATTATGAATATCTTAGAGCAAAAAGTACATAAAAATGGCCCCAGCGGGGCAATACCGTTTGTAACCCAAACAAAAATCAACCATAGACAAACTCCGTAGGAGTGGCCTGTTAATCACACTTCAAAAGAAATTATGAATATCCTAGAGCAAAAATTATCATGATAAAATGGCCCCAGCGAAGCAAAACCATTTGTAACCTCATAAATCAATGAAAACAAACTCCATAGATATGGCCCGTAAATCACTCATCAAAAGCAATTATGAATATCTTAGAGCAAAAATTATCATGATAAAATGGCCCCAGCGGGGCAATACCGTTTGTAACCTCATAAATCGATGAAAACAAACTCCGTAGGAGTGATCTGTTAATCACCCATCAAAAGCAATTATGAATATCTAAGAGCAAAAAGTACATAAAAATGGCCCCAGCGGAGCAAAACCGTTTGTAACCTCATAAATCAATGAAAACAAACTCCCTAGATGTGACCCGTAAATCACTCATCAAAAGTAATTATGAATATCTAAGAGCAAAAAATACATAAAAATGGCCCCAGCTGGGCATTACCGTTTGTAACTCCAAAAAATCAATGAAAACGAACTCCGTAGGAGTGGCCTGTTAATCAATCATCAAAAGCAATTATGAATATCTTAGAGCAAAAATTATCATGATAAAATGGCCCCAGCGGGGCAATACCGTTTGTAACCTCATAAATCGATGAAAACAAACTCCGTAGGAGTGATCTGTTAATCACCCATCAAAAGCAATTATGAATATCTAAGAGCAAAAAGTACATAAAAATGGCCCCAGCGGAGCAAAACCGTTTGTAACCTCATAAATCAATGAAAACAAACTCCCTAGATGTGGCCCGTAAATCACTCATCAAAAGAAATTATGAATATCTAAGAGCAAAAAGTACATAAAAATGGCCCCAGCGGAGCAAAACCGTTTGTAACCTCATAAATCAATGAAAACAAACTCCCTAGATGTGGCCCGTAAATCACTCATCAAAAGAAATTATGAATATCTAAGAGCAAAAAGTACATAAAAATGGCCCCAGCGGAGCAAAACCGTTTGTAACCTCATAAATTAATGAAAACAAACTCCCTAGGTGTGGCCCGTAAATCACTCATCAAAAGAAATTATGAATATCTAAGAGCAAAAAGT
>CAZGMB010000011.1:42184-112329 GCA_964526715.1 uncultured Aureispira sp.
AATTATGAATATCTAAGAGCAAAAAGTACATAAAAATGGCCCCAGCGGAGCAAAACCGTTTGTAACTCAAAAAAATCAATCATACACAAACTCCGTAGGAGTGGCCTGTAAATCACTAACTATATCTTTGTAAATTATGTAATTTCTTTACAGCCATATATATTACCGCAATAAAAAAGATAAGTTTCAGTGTTTATTAATCAAGTTATGAATCATTTTTTTCAAAAACAGCGAACGAATGCAAAATTTAATCTATTTTTGTTTTGATAATTATAATCAAAAGTATTAGAAATGGCAAACACATTCACCCAAATTTATATACAGATAGTTTTTGCAGTTAAGGGAAGGCAAAACCTAATTGCTAGTAGTCGCAGAGAAGAGTTACACAAATATATAACCGGTATAGTTCAGAATAGAGATCAAAAAATGTTATCCATTTTTGCGATGCCTGACCATATTCATATTTTGGTGGGCCTGAAAGCAAGATTGTCCATTTCTGATCTCGTAAGGGATATCAAAACAGGATCATCAAAATACATTAATGATAACCATTGGGTGATGGGTAAATTTAATTGGCAGGAAGGTTTTGGTGCATTTTCATATTCCAAAAGTCATATAGACAATGTGGTTAAATATATACTAAATCAAGAAGAACATCACAAAGCCAAATCATTTAAAGAAGAGTACATCGAATTTTTAGAAAAATTTGATATAGAATATGATGAAAAATATCTTTTTGAATGGATAGATTAAACAGGTCACTCCTACGGAGTTCGATATCACGCACCTTTGGTGCCATAAACAGGTTGCTCACCCAGAGCTAAGTGGAACTTTATAAAATGGCATAAATGACGCAATATCGTTTGTAATCCAACAAACTCCATATCAGTTGTATATAACAACAGCACTCAAACATAAAAAAATGCATAAACGCACCTTCATAAAAAATATCGCTCTAGCCACTGTTGGTTCTGCTTTAGTCGATCCTTTTTTAAGCATCAATTCTTATCTGACTGCTAAAACCAAAAACTGGATATGGGCACACCCAAATACCACCTGGACTGCAGATGATTGGAAAAGAAAATTATCTAAAGCTAAGGAAAGTGGCATTGATGCTATACTACTGGAGATATATAACGGTACACATAATTATTATGATGGCGGACAGCTGCCCATGAAATCCAATATTACAGATATAGTACTGCCTATTTGCAAATCTTTGGATTTGGAGTTTCATGCTTGGATGTGGACCATGCCTTGCAATGCCCCTGAGATCATATCCAAACACCCGGATTGGTTTGCACACAATGGTTTGGGGCAACCCGCCCATACACATCCAGCTTATGTGCCATATTATAAGTTCCTGTGTCCTTGTCATCCTGAAGTCAGAGATTTTATCCAAGGCAATGTAACATCTTTGGCCAAAATATCCGAAATCGACGGTGTTCATTTGGATTATGTAAGATTACCTGACGTGATACTGGCAGAAGGACTCCAGCCCAAGTACAATATCATACAGGATAAAGAATACCCTCATTATGACTATTCTTATTCTCCACAATGTAGAGAAAACTTTAAAGCAAAAACAGGCATAGATCCACTTTTAGATCTTAAGGAGCCATCATCACATCAGGAATGGATACAATTTCGCAGAGATAGTATTACATCACTGGTGAACGAAATATTAGTTCCAGAAGCTAAAAAGTATAATAAACAAATCACCGCAGCTGTCTTTCCCAATTGGGAAAGTGTTCGTCAAGAATGGCATAAATGGAATTTAGATGGCTTCTTGCCAATGTTATACCATAATTTTTACAATAGAGATATCGATTTCATCACAGAACATACCCAAAAAGCTATGGAGAGATTACATGGCAAAATTCCAATTTACAGTGGATTGTTTATTCCATCTATAAGTCCTAAGGAAATAAAAGCTGCTATTCAGGCAGGAGCTAAAGGCGGGAGTAAAGGTTCTTCGTTTTTCGAATTAGGAGCTATGACTGATGAGCATTGGGAAGTGGTCAGACTGATGCAAAAAATGTAAAATATCCATTTTTTTATCTTATTTGATAAATACTTTTAAGCTAACCAAAAGAAAGTATTTCATTCAAAATGACTTTGCTTTGAATGTCTTTTCGGTGTTTTTAATATCTTACTTGAAGCGCTACGTGTTTCAAAAAATGAATCCCAATCAACGGCATATTTAGTACTTTCATGTTATGAAGTCAACCACACTATAGCTAAAAAATCATAATCGAAAATACAGCACATTCACGCTGCATATGATGCTATGGATTGGATTAACCAAATGACTTAGGTTTTTTTTTATTTTTGAAATCTTTAGCGATTCTAAAAGCGAAAATAAATTAGTTTTAAGCTGTTGAACATCCCATTTATTTATTAAAATTTGACCCAATGAATAGAAATTTAATTACTTTCGCATTTATTTTAATTTTTTAAAAAATATATAGTGGATCATAATCACCAATCTAAACCACAAAAAAATTATCTTGCATTATGGATATTTATTGGACTTATTGCAGGTGTCATCGTAGGATCTTTAATTAATTATACAGCCACTGCTTCATTTATTGAGGGCTATGTGGAAATAGCCAAATATGGAAGTATCATATTCTTAAAATTTATTAAGCTTATCATAGGCCCTTTAGTGCTAAGCACTTTAGTGGTTGGGGTTGCAGGAATAGGTGATGCGGGCACCGTAGGAAGGATGGGTGTTAAAACTATTGGTTGGTTTATTTTCGCTAGTTTGATGTCATTAACTTTAGGATTGGTGATTGTAAATATTTTTCAACCAGGATTGGAGTTTCAAAATCAAATTTCAGAAACTGTCGTAGCAAATCTCCCAAAAACAGATAGCTTTACTCTCGATCATTTTATAGAGCAACTGGTCCCTGAAAATATTTTCGTAGCGTTGTCCAGTCATAAAATGGTACTTCAAATTGTAGTTTTCTCAGTTCTTTTTGGCTTAGCAACTGCAGCGATTGGGGAAAAGGGTTTACCCATAGTTAAAGCCATGGATTCCTTAGCCCATGTGATGCTTAAATTGACTAATATGATCATGTGGTTAGCACCATTAGCAGTGTTTAGCGCCATTTCCATCGTTATTGCTGAAAAAGGCATCGGTGTAATGGTCCAATATGGAAAATTGATTCTTTTGTTTTATTTTGCTCTAGCACTATTATGGGGCATACTCTTAGCGTTTGGGTACTATTTTGTAAGAAAAAGAGTATGGACATTATTATCACATATTAAAGAACCTATAATTTTAGCTTTTGCAACTGCTAGTAGTGAATCAGCTTATCCAAAATTGTTAAACCAATTAGAAAGATTTGGGGTAAATGAAAAAATAACGAGTTTTGTTTTGCCTTTGGGATATTCATTTAACCTAGATGGCAGTATGATGTACATGACTTTCGGTTCTCTATTGATTGCACAGGCATACGGTGTTGACTTGACTATTTCACAGCAAATAACCATGCTACTAGTATTAATGGTAACAAGTAAGGGAATAGCAGCAGTACCAAGGGCGTCATTAGTAGTTATTGCAGCTACCATCGCAGGATTTGGCATTCCAGAAATTGGGCTTGCTATTTTATTGCCCATAGATCAGTTTTTGGATATGGGTAGAACAGCAACGAACGTAGTAGGCAATGCCGTAGCCACAGTTGCTGTTAGCCGGATGGAAGGAGAAGAGATACATAACTAGTATGCAGCTTTGTAAACCTTTTAATTCATTTTGATTGAAAGATTAAAGTTTTTTCAACTGCTGCCGCATTCTAGCAAAAAAAATGAGTCTTTCTTTCTCTCCAGCATGGGTGATAAAAGTTGAAATCTTTCGGATATTTTCAAAGAAATCGTATTGGTTTTTGATCATTTTTTGATCTGTGGTCTGCATATAATTGGGTACATCTATTTGCTGAAAAAGCATATCCGTTTGCTCAGATTTAACAAGAATGACTTCCGATCCTAACGTTAGATCTGTAACATAGATATTACATTCCATTTCTTGCCCTTTGGCATTGGGCAGCTTTTTGCCTGTCAATGTGAGCTCTTCAAGGTAGGTGATAAGGTCTGTAAACTCTTTTCTTATATAATAGAGATCGTCCTTATCGTGGATGATATGTACTTCTTTAAGATACAAAAACTGTGAGATCGTATTGTCCAGCATATTGGGATTCCATATCTCTACATTAGGAAATGAATGAAACAAGTCTTTAAGAACTAATAAAGATTGCTTTAACTCCGGGTTATTTTTTAAATCTGCAAAACGATATTCCTCACTTACACCAGGTATCTTCCAGTTGATTTTGTTCCATATATAAAGTTTCAGATACATCAAATTTGGGAAATGCAAAAAGTGAAAAAGTGGTACCTCATTAGCTAAAAAATAGCCTTTGACTTGTTGTAGTTGCTTGATTTTGGCGTAGTAACCGATGATGTTATTAATGTAATCATTATAGTTGCGAGGTTTATATTTAAGGCCATCTGCAAAAAAATTGACATTAGCACTTTTCGCTTTACTGTTGAAGATGATACTATCCAAGGATATTTGTAATTTATGACAAATAAGAACTAAATCTTCTATGGTAAACTTGCTTCGGTCATGGAGTTTATTATACACAGCAGTTTCTGTGCAGTCCAACCACTTACTCAGATGAGAGACCATTTCCTTTTGATTCTTGAATCCGCTATCCTTTATGAGTAAAGCAACGATTTCTTTATATTCGATTTTGTCTTCCATAATTTAATAAATACAACAATAAAATACAAATGTACGCTGAATAATAAAATATACACATAAACTTCACGATAAATGGCAACAAACTTAACATATTATTAAATTTAATATTTATTGTAAAGACATTTGCAACTATACGCATCTTACTTTTGCTGCATAAATATTAGTATATGTCTCTTGAAACAACATTCAAATTTTTTTTGATAATCTACGCATTACTCCTTTTATCCTGTAATAAAAGTGATCCTGAAGAAATTTTCCCATGTTATGGATTACCTGTAAAAAAGGAAATTCCTGTTTTAAAATATGATCTGCCAATAAGTGGAAAATATGTGAAAAATCTTATGACATATAAGGATAAAATCATTTTGATTGCAGAAGTTTTCAATGATGACCAAGAAGAAATCATTGTATATTGCAGAACATCGAAAACCTACAACATTACTAAGAATAAAAAAAATGAAGAAAACCAATACTTACTATCGGAAAAATACCTTTTCTACAATCAAAAATCCCAAAATACAGCATCAGTACTTAAGCTAGATCTATTAAGCAATCAATTGATTGTAGTACATACTATTTCGAATTCCAGTGAAGCATCTCTATTTGATAATCTTCAATGGATGGATGAAACTATTTACTTTACCTATAATGACGATATTAAAAAAATTATTAGCCTGTTTATGATAAAGAATACGGATAAAAATCTAATATTAGTCACTCAAATACCATCAAAGTTTCACCAAAAAGTAAGGGTGAATAAATCTCTAAATGGGCAAACTACTTTTTCTCACATTTACGAAACCTATGAGAATGAAATACAATATGAGATATCTACATACCGACTGTCTGACCCAAAAATAATTTATCAAACCAAAATACCCGATGATTTTTCATTTCCGACATTTCAGCTTGGGTACAATAATGAAATATATTTTTATAGTAAAAATAAGACAATCTCTTACGATTTGACAACAGGAAATCAACTTTTTAGTGAAAAAGGCCTGATAAGACCCTTTGATTTGATGACTTCCTATGCAGAATCGACCATCTATGACCCTCTGACTGGAAAATTACTCTTTGATATATCACCATTTAAGATAAACGACACAAAAACCATCATCCATAGATTCGAAAATTCTATCTATCTCTTACTCGAAAGAAGATTTAGAAAATTAAACATGGAAACTGGTTGTTATGAATCAGAAATAAATTTGACCCTTGGGGAACGTATCATGTTTGACGAATCATCTGACTCATTCTATTCTGTAGATGGAAATACAGTTAAAATTTACACTTTAAAATAAATAAAATGAGAACGAAAATATACTTATTACTGGCTTTATTAGTTTTTAGCCTAAAGGAGAATTTATATGCGCAAGAATACCACATTGAGGCCGGAATACTTTTGGGAAATGTGTCCTTTGAGAGACTCAATGGAGAAAGAACCTTGGTGATAAACAAAAACGCTTTGCCTAATGTCATATCTGAAATAAATCCAACTTATTTTGATAAAGGCTTTACTGGTTTGCAAATCAAAGGAACTAAAAAGCTACACAATATCTTGCATGTTGGTACGCACATTTCTTACACAAAACACGCATTTGGTTTGGATTATGCTATTTCGAATATAGGGAACAATAATTATTTCCATGCCAATCAATTATTAAATATAAAGAAACTTGGCATTGGACTAGAAACGATTTTGATGGGCCAATATTTTGATTTTGGTCTAATGCTCGGTATAAGCATTAATTCCAATGAATTTGAACGAGGATTTGTCAAATCTGCTGATCATTTTAAAATTAATAATTTAGAAAAGCAGTCATTTAATATGACAAAAAACGGTTATTTTGGTATGAACCTACAAGCCAAATTACCCCTACAAAAAAAAGGACTTATCTACGGAGGTGTTCAGTTTGCAGAGCAACTGAGAAATAGTATCATCAAACATCATTACCAAATATCTTACACCACAATATCCTTCTCTTTAGGATACAGACATCAATTATAATAAATTAAAATCTTTAATATGAAAACCATCATTTTTTTGCTTTCGTTTATTTTAACTATTGCATTTTCAGCTTGTGTTCCAATAGAGTTAATCCACACCGAAGAATATTCAGTAGATGGCGTAGTTAGGAATTACATTACCAATCAGCCTTTAAAAAATATTACGGTTATAGCAGAGCACAATCCAGCAGGACAGTTCATTAAATTTTGTGGATTTAACAGATCAAGTGCCACCACAAACGAGATGGGACGGTTTTCTCTCGATTTCGAAGGTGGATGCGGATACTCATTTGAATTGGATTTAAAAAACAGCGAAGATTTTGACAAATTTACTCAATACCAACTCATCATTAATGACAAACCTTACTTCAGTGAAATAGCTAGAAGTCTCGATGGAAGTGATCTCGTGGTAGAATTACAACCTTATATCATACTTGATATAAACTATAAGGAAAACAAAGATTTAGAGCTGCAAGAGGTGCGCATTCCAGAATTTGATATTCAAACAGATTCCTTGAAGAATGGTATCAGACAAAATCTTTATCTAAAAAAATATTCGGGAAGTTTTGATATCATCGCATACTATGGAAATAATGTTCAAAAGGTAATCAAAACAGAATACGACTATTTCAAAAATCCCACCATTCGTATAAACGTAGAAAAATAAAGGTCATGTTGAAAATTTTAATTTTGAGTTGTGTATTTTTTCTTTATTCTTGTGAAATAGAAGATGATTACTCTTTACAAGGTAAGGTACAAAATTATATTACTGGGGAATCTTTAAAAGGTATAGGTATTAGGATTTTTGACGATTACAACCCTTATGCAACGTTTTTCTCATGTAAAGAAGTAAATCTAAATACTCAGGCTGACTCTCTTGGATATTTTGATGTTTATTATACAACGTCTTGTAGAAGTTACTTCAGATTGGATATTGACGATATGAATCAGTTCAACAAGCTGAGAATTCATCGATTGGTTATTAATGGATTTCCCGATTCTAAATCCATGTTAGATAAGCAAAATGATAAAATTGATGAATTTAAGGTTGAAAATAGTCAAAAAAACATGCTAATAGAATTACAACCCTATATCAACCTAAAGATTACAAGTAATCTCACTGACAGCCTTACTCCTGAATATGTCTTACTTCCAGAATTCGATCTGAAAATCGATACCTTTACCACCTCGCAAGTAATTTACAATCTATTTTTAGAAAATTTTTCAGGTAGTACAGAGATATTGATTAAATATACAAATGATAAAACTGTAAGAAAAAAATTAAACTTCGATTATTTTAAAGGTCATTGGTACAGCATTGAACTTTAGTGGTTTTTAATCATTGATGCAATGAAAAAGCCACAAAAATTTTAGCTTTGTGTACATAAAATTAATTTCAATGCCAATCACCTTCACCACAGCATCCACAGATCACCACATCCACCAAATCTTAGCTTTACAAAAAGAGAACTTACGCGGTACCAAAAGCCTAGAGACTGAAAGCGACCAAGGATTCGTAACTGTCTCGCATGATTATAATTTACTCAAGGATATGAATGATGCCTGTCCTCATATCATAGCACTCGATGGTGATCAGGTAGCCGGATATGCACTAGCTATGGTCAAGGATTTTAAATACAAAATCCCTATTCTAACACCAATGTTTGACTTATTAGATAGTCTCGAGTATGGCGGCAAACATATAAAAGACTATACCTACCTGGTAATGGGACAAGTATGTGTTGGAGAAAAATATCGCGGACAAGGCGTATTCGCAGGCATGTACCAAAAATATTTTGACACTTACAAAGGTCCTTTTGATTATATCATTACGGAAATAGCAGCACGCAATACACGATCCATGCATGCACATATAAAGGTGGGCTTCCAAGAAATATACCGCTATGACGAACCTGGTATGGAAGAATGGGTCGTTGTTTTGTATTAATAATGATATCTTTCTGTCACCTAAGAGACACAAAACTATTTATTACGTACCAGAATTACCAAACAGTCTTCTTGGCGACTTTTAGAGAGTAGCAGATGCTATACTTTTGATAACATATTATTTCACCTATAAAAATATATGTTATGAGTACGGTATTCAAATTAGTATTGCAATGTTATTTACTTTTGTTCTCTTCACAGGATGTACAAAAGACCTCTAAACCTTATTCCTTTGCTTTAAATTCTACATCGATAGAAGGCAAAGTAAGGGACTCAAAAACTGGGGAAGCCATAGCTTTTGGTAGTGTTGAGCTTTACAGAAATGGTGTCCTTATTACGGGAGCAAGCACAGACCTTGATGGAAACTACTTTATAGCTAATGTACAGGCTGGCATCTACGATATGGAAGCAAGCTATGTAGGATATGCTCCACAAAGACAGACCGGTATTGTCATTTCTGCCGGCAAAGTCAATCGGGTCAATTTTGACATTTCAGATGATGCCATTTTATTGGATCTAGGTGTCGAAATTAAAGCATATAAAGTCCCGTTCTTTAATTGGGACCACACCACACAAGGTAAAACAATAACACAAGACTACATCAGAAATTTACCAACAAAGCAAATCAATGGTATTCAAACTACCAATACGGGTATATCATCCAGAGATGGAGGGGATATTTCTGTAAGGGGTTCTAGGTCTAATGAAACAGTGTACTTCCTAGATGGAGTCAGAGTAACGGGAAGTCAAATACCACAAAGTGAAACAACAAATACAGAATCCTATGAAAAGATCAAAGAAAATTCATTTTATAGTACAGAACATGAATCTGTTTCAACCTTTGCCTTGGATGTGGATAAAGCTGCCTATAGCAATGTCAGAAGATTTATTGAAAATGATGAGCAGCCACCTGTTGATGCCGTTAGAATCGAAGAAATGATCAATTATTTCCCTTATGCATATCCTGAACCTAAAGGAAAAGATATCTTAGCAGTTCAAACCCAACTGACTGCCTGTCCTTGGAATGATGACTTAGAGTTACTTCATTTAGGCGTCCAAAGTAAAAAGATGGACATTAGTGCTATGCCCCTTTCCAATCTAGTGTTTTTATTGGATGTTTCAGGAAGTATGCAGGCAGACAACAAACTCCCTTTAGTCATAGAATCCATGAAAATCCTCATCAATCAACTTAGACCCGATGATCGTGTAGCCATAGTCACCTATGCAGGAAACGCTTCGGTTCCCCTCTTATCCACCAAAATAGCTGAAAAAGATAAGATCATGACCGTCTTAGACCAATTGCAAGCAGGTGGAAGTACAGCAGGCGCACAGGGCATCATTACCGCTTATGAAATAGCCGTACAAAACTTCATTAAAGAAGGCAATAATCGAGTCATTTTAGCCACGGACGGAGATTTTAATGTTGGTGTTGCTGACAATAAATCACTGGAAAAACTGATAGAAGAGAAACGAAATACGGGTGTGTTTTTATCTGTGCTGGGTTATGGTATGGGCAATTATAAAGACGATAAACTTCAGATTCTTGCAGACAAGGGCAATGGTAATCATGCTTACATTGATGATAAAGACGAAGCCATCAAAGTATTAGCTTCTGAGTTTGGCGGCACTATGTACACTTTGGCAAAAGATGTAAAGTTCCAAATCGAGTTCAACCCAGCCGTGGTCCAACATTATAGATTGGTTGGCTACGAAAACAGGTTGCTGGCTAAAGAAGATTTTAATAATGACCAAAAAGATGGCGGTGAGTTGGGAATGGGCCACCAAATGACTGCCATTTACGAAATTATACGCCACGAAACATTAGATGTCGATATCTTGAAATATTCACCTGAACAAAAAACCAAAAAGGAAGGCAAATTTCTGGATGAATTGGCTACTATAAAATTTAGATATAAAGACCCAAATGGCATTAAAAGTAAAAAATGGGAACAAGTCATTAAAAATCAATTGACTAACCTTGATGATGTAAGTGATGATGTCAGATTTTCACTTGCAGTAGCTCATGGTTCATTGATTTTGAGAAATACAGAGACGGTGTTTGACAAATCCATAGAAGGTGTCATTAGGATGGCTACCCAAGCAACTAAAAATGATGACTCTCAGCACAAAAAAGAATTTATCTCATTAATGGAGTTGGTCGCTGAGCTAAAGGATACAGAAAATGAAAATTAATAATATAAAAAGAGCACCCAAGAGCAAGATGATATTTCGTTGATGGTTTATTGATAATTAATTGGTTTAGTTTTGAATTAAAGACAGTACCCAAAAGTGAGTGCTGTCTTTTTTTAATGTTTGGACTATTGCTGTTGAAACTGGTTAATTTACTTGCCTGGTCTTGTCGTGTCTGTAACTCCATATCTCTCTCGCTCAGCCACTAGCTGCTCCTAAAGCGGTGGCACACCTAAAAGTCGTACGACAGCAATCAACATTTATGGTTCGGATCGTTCGTATCTTTAATTTCTAAAGCTTAGCCCATTGTCCGCTACCTAATTCTGTACTACCCTGATACACCTTGTAGATATAATTTCCCGTGCAAAGTGCAGATAAATCCAGATGCGTCTCTCCTTCGGTAACCTGATGTTGTACAAAGACGTTGCGTCCCTGCATATCGTAGATACGCACCTCCGCAAAGCCATTGATACCTTTGATGTCGAAGGTTAGCGGACCTGGTGATGGGTTGGGATAGGATTTTATGTACATATAACTAAACTCGTTAAAAGTTGAAGATATTCCGCCATTTTGATCAAATTTAATTAAAAAGGGAACTCCATCAGACTCTCCAATATTTCTCTTCAAACCATAAATTACAAACCCTAAATCTGATGTTGCTTTTATCCCAACTACGGTGTAATTAGCATTTTCACTTGAAAATTTAAGCTCCCAAATTGGTTTCAATGTTTTATCTAACTTGACAAGAATTAAAATCTCTTTATTATTAAAACTTTGTGTTAGCTGATTATTTCCTGTGTAAATAGTTGAATCATTTGCTACATCCATTGATTTGCTTAAAAATGCGACAGGACCTTTTCCAGTAGTGTAAAAAGATTTAAGTTTGTAATCCAAAGGGGAATATGTAAATACAACTAAATTTTGGTTTTTAACATTTGTACTAAATGGTCCAAATGCTGTATTACTTATTAGATAAGAATTATTAGACCAGGGCAAACAATTTTGAGTTTCTCTATAAAGAAAAGGAACTACCCATGAGATATTTAAGAAAACAGCCCCCAACCTATCAATTTCTGTATTGATTAAGTTTAATTCTGAGTCTAAATTATAACCAACGACACCTGGACAATGATATCCATCGTTAACCAAAGAAGGTAAGATACATTGACAAAATGGTTCTATTGATTTTAAATATGTTTCATTATTAATATTACCGTCATCAGTTATATTTAAAAAAACATTTTCAAAAATACTTTCCGTACCGTTGTTAAAATCCAAAATCTGATGAAACGGATATTTTAAATTTACCTTTGTCAAATAGGTAGTTTAAGCTTCTATATCCTATTTCTCCTTTCATTTTATAACTATTAAATCCTAAGGTGTTGCCTTTATTGTCAATGGTTATTGTAACGAAATGATCGTATTTAAAAAATTCATTTTTTGTACCAAGACCAAACAACCTAATATTCTGACTTAAAGTATCATAATAACTTTTAGACCATGTGATTTCAAAATTAAAAAACTCAAGAGACTTTTGTAGTAAAATTTTACCACCGGAATCAATTATTGAATAATTATTAGCAAATTTTGTAGAAGCATTTGAACTCTTATTAATATAAAGAAAAATACCAGAATTGCCAAACTCCTCGAATAAAGTTGCAAACCCTTGTTCATTACCAAATAAATTCCAATTAGGAACAGCATTTTGAGCTGTCCCTAATTGAAAATAAAATAGTATCGTTAATAAACTAATAAAATTTACTATTCTCACATTCCTGTTTTTGAAATCCATTTACCCGGGTAATTCTTCTTTATCAGGGTTAATTACATAATTACCCCATCTTCCTAAAGACATCCAAACATAACGATGATTATTCCAAGGAAATGTAAAAATTCCATCGTCCATTCTAAAGTAAAAGCATTTCTTACCCAAAATTGCATCTTCATTATACAACAATTGTGTTGTTACATCAACATAATTATTTAGAGCAATATACCCTTCACAAGGCACTGTTGAATAACGAGGAGCAAGCCACCAGCCACTAACATTATCAGATGAATGCGCCTTCGTGGTTATATTAATCCATGTTCCACCCGCTGGTAAATAATTATTAAACCAATAATTATTGAATCCTTTGGAACCAATTTGAGTACTAGTATAAGAACATGTTCCAGGGTTGTTACAATCATATGAACATTGGTCACCTGTTATTAAGTTATCTTCACCTTTATGCAACTCTAACGACTGATTTACTAAAAAGTAATCATTAGGGGTTGTACTTCGAGTAGTAACTAAATTCGTTAAAACATTCTGATCAATGCCATAGAAGATTTTAACGTTAAGGTTCATATTAATTAATTCAAGATCAATAAAAGAAAATATCTTGTCATCCCCCTGCAATTCATAGAACTTTTTTGAAACTTCTTTCAACACCTTTCTATAAATATTCTGAGTTTCAACATAATTGACTCTATCTGCAATATTCTCTAAGTTAATTTCATGTTCTACCTCATATATTTTATTTAAAGACATTGAATTAGTACCATAATCATAGTTTATTATATCTTCAATAAAACCAACCATTTCATCCTTACCTAAATCCTGAAACAAATTGTCTTTATTTCTTGATTCTACACCTTGAGATGAATCACTAAATTCCTTAATTTTAATAATGTAAAGTTCCAAGTCACTTAATGAAGAATTTTCTTCTTTAACTTCTATTTCCTTCCCGCACGATGCCAACAATAAGACCCCAAAAACTATGGCAGTTAAGGGTTTACACACAAGATTGCAAGATTGCAAGATTGCAAAAAACTGAAATTTTTCATAAAAACAAAATTTATTAAGTTAAAAAATAATTACTTGTCAGTCTCTTTCAGAATGTGCCGGATGAATGATAGTCATAGTAGCAATCCTGAAATTTATAGACAAAATTAAATCATTCCATTGATAAAAACAAGCTTTGAATCAAATTTTAACATTTAGGTATGTATCGTATCATTGCAATAAATTACCAAAATCAGATTATTCATAAAACTTTATACTGAATTACATTTAATGACAGAATATAAAACGAGACAGCTAGGCATCAAATGGCTAAAATAGAATAATATTTTTTGGCCTTCATCAATTATAAGTTTGGATTTTTCAGTAAAACATTTTTTTATTCGAAACTTCATGTATCTCTCGCTCAGCCACTAGCTGCGCCTAAAGCAATGGCACGCCTAAAAGTCGTACGACAGCAATCTACATCTTTGTTTTGATTGTTTAGACCTTACGTCATTCGTTACTTTCGTCGTTTACCCTACCCTTTCTTACTAAAGCTTACTAATACACCACATAAAATAATGAAGAATATTCCTATCATACTCACCGCATCAGGAAGACCATCTCCCAGCATGACACCAAAGATTACAGAAAAAACAATATTGCTATATCCAATAGCGGCTATGATGCCCGTCTTTTGGTATGAAAATGCTTTAGTCAAAAATATCTGACCCACCAATGCGGCTAATCCTAAAATAAGTACAGGTACCAAATGATTCCAACTTACAGGATCTAAAGTATCTATAATAAACTTCAAAGCTTCTACATTTATGACATACCCCAAACTCAAAGAAATCAAAGGTAAAACAATACCCGATAGCATAAATGAAAGTACAATCACTCTATGATCATAATAACCACTTAATCCACGTATGCTTAGATAGGCGAGCCCCGTCATCACTGCATTAGAGACGCCGATGATGTGACTATGGACAGATAGTGAAGAAGCATTGATAGATGGTAAAAAGATAAGGCATATCCCAAAAAATCCTATGACTATGGCTGCCCACTCCACTTTTTTTAGTTTTTCATGATAAAACCAAGCCACCATCATGGCAAGAAAAATAGGATACGACTGCTGGTATGTAATTGAAACTGCTAAACCTATTCTAGATATCCCATAAAAAAAACTATATAGAGCCAATGTACCAATAATACCCCTAAAAATCAACAGACCCAACTTACCGCCAACTTGTGTAGGCATTCTATTCCAAATGCTGAATAATATAAATCCTACACCAAACAAATTTCTAAAGAGTACTAATTGTATAGGGTTGATATCATCTCTCAGATATCTGGCACAAGCTCCAGTAAGCGCAAAAGAAAAAGAGGCGATCAACATATAGATGATCCCTCTTTTTATTTCTTCCCGACCTATGAATTCATTTTGCAATACTTATTGTACCACTATTTTTCTGACAATCAATCCTGATTCAGTAGCCAGTTGCAAGGTATAAAGACCCGCAGATATTTCAGATATATCTATCATAAACGTTTCTGAATCACAGGCACTACTCTTAACCATTTTACCAGTCATGTCTGAGATGATATAATGATTTAAACTCAACTCACTTAGGTTTTTGACTTGAATATGATCTTTTGCAGGATTTGGATATACCAATACATTGGCATTGAGTACTATATTTTTAACCGAAGACGGGAAAGCACTATCCACATCTATTAAAAAATTGGTAATGCTGATCCAGCCTCCTTTACCGTCCGTCACTGTAAAACTAAAATTATCTTCCAATTCATTTTTACCTGCATGAATGTATGAAAGCAAGCCATCATCTATAGTTTTTTGGCTTAGTGTAGCTCCTGCTTCCAAAGGAGCGCCATTGACTACCAAGACACCATGCTTAGGCATTGCTACTAATGTATATGACAATTCAGAAGGTCCATTATCTGCATCATCTGATTTTAACAAACTGTTTGTAATGATTTTTGTATTGCCCGGATGTATCTCCAATACCTTATTGTTGGTAAGAACAGGTGGATTCAAGGATATATTAGAACAAAGTTCCAAATCCCAGTTCTGGAATCTACCACTATCACCTGTTTTAGTATCTTCGACGATCATTTTCCAGATTCCTTCCATATTTTCACCATTGAGTACACTTAGCGGTGATGTAGGTCTATACGTTCTTCCTGTACTGATCGGACACTGAAAAAATTCATTACTCTGATCATCCACATTAACAAAAATACCACTACCTACTGGACATCGGTTTGACCACAATTCTACTTTTGTACCTTTAGGCGAAACCAAAGTAAACACCAAGTCTGAAGATCTTTGATGTTGGCCTCTGATGTTCTTAACATTAACATCACTTATGGCACCACTTTGAGCAACAAAAATTTCAGAAGATACTGTAGGAGTTCCTGATTGAGAGATATTTAGCGATAATGCACCTGAAGGAGTCGTGGTACAAGTTTTCGCCTCCGTATTAAATGCATATATTTCTGACCAAGCACCATCTTTACAATCATTGGATGATTTTACTCTCCAATAATACACACTTGCTGTTTTCAAAAAATTATTAGAATTAAAAAATGTATCCGTTCGCTCAGATTGGAAAACAATATCTTGTGTATTAAAGGCAGGATTGGTAGACACTTGTAGTAGATATGTGTTGGCATCTTGTTTTCTCATCCAACTATACCTTTGGGTAGGCCCTAGACCACTTACACCATTTTCAGGTGATGCAAGATCCACAAAATCTACATCTGTAGTTGTCAGATAAAGCCTCAAAACTCTGTCTAAAGTATCTATACCAGGCACAAATGTACGAAGGGTAATTTCGTATTCGCCACTCGTTTTGACACCATCAAGCTTTAACACTAACTGATTTGATGATCCCGGGTCCGTATTGGGCTGAACAAATTGGGCTTCAATACCTTCAGGTGTTATAGCTTCATAAGTGATTTGCTCTGTCAACCCAGCAAATCCTACTGTGGTAATATCAAATTTTGGTTCTGCCGGTAAACATAAAGTTCTAACAGGCTCTACCACATCCATAAAAAAAGAAGGTGTAGTTGGCTTATCTATTCTCGAATTTAATTTTGCGACAGTATAAAAAATATTATCAGAAGCTTTAACAACGACCCTAGCTCTCGTAGAAACAACATTAGGAATGATAATGGTTTCTTTCCCATCATTGGGCACTTGCTTTGCCACAGGAATCATATTGACACCATCAAAATTAAGATCATTGTTGAGTGCAAAAAATATATCTACAAATCTAGCATTTACTGGTGCTATGTCAGTACCATTTACATCCCAGGTCACATCCAGTTTATCTCCGGTAAATAAAGGTAACTCTTTATCTGGATAAGTCAGTTGGAAGGGTCCAATATTAGTAGGAGCCACTTTAAATTTCATTTCTTCCCAAACTGTAGCGCCTCCCAGCGGATTGTTATCACGGACAATAAATCTAAAGGTCAAATCCCTTCCATAAGTAGGCATAAGTTCTGTCACATCTGTAAAGTTCCAATTGAGCGTACGAGTCATACTGGGAAAAAATCTGGTTTTGGAAGTTCCAGGCCTTAATGATCTGAAAATAGGCGCATTTCCTGTAGGTGCACCCAATGGACTCGATCCTTGAGCGTCAAACTGTTCCCAATTGTATGTCATTGGGTCATTATTTTCATCTGTAGCATCGGCAGTAAGGAAAAACGGTGTACTTTTAGGTATAAAAAACCCATCTTTATAAGGCATTTTAATGACCGGTTTAAAATTTCCGATATCTTCTTTTTGAGCGCATTCATATCCTTCCACTCCTTCACGATCAGTGTAGTCCAAAATCTGATTGAGTGAGCTGACATGATAATAACCATCTCTAGGCACTCCCAGATTACTGGCACCACAGGCTCCAGGATATGCCATGATGGTGGATCCACTACCTGGTTCATATCCAGTATTGGTCGCCTGACCTTCTTGGCCCGGACAATTATTGAAAGTATGGCTTGCAGTCATTTGGTGACCCACTTCATGTACAAAAACCAATACAATACCAGTGCTGATTCCAGCGCCATTATGACAGGTAACTCCAGCTCCTTTGGCTTGAGTGCAAATATTGCCTCCTGCTACGCCTCCCACATCAAAGCAAATAGAAAATACATGTCCTATTTCATAGTTGTTAAATCCTATTCTTTGATTGATAATACCAGTATTTTGACCTAAAATGGATAAACCTTGATTTGGATTTTCATAAGGATCTATAGTCCCGTCCAATTGGATCAACTTATCATTACTATTTACTAAAATCAATCTTAGACCGACCTCAGCCTCAAAGTATACATTGGCTCGGTCTATGAAAGTAACCATATCAGATAAGGCCTTCTCTACAGTACCTCTAACTGCGCCCCATTCTCCGGTACATGCCAATGCTAGTCTGTATTTTCTAAATTCTTTCATTTCACTAGCAGCATTTCTTACTCCCCATTTTGGACCTGAACCATGATCAAAATTAGCTGGATCTGTGCCGCACAATATTTTATCTTTTAAAGCTTCGTCTATATGGTCTTCTGTATTGTAAACCACAAAAAAATCTTTCCCACTTGTAAAATAAGGGTCTATATAAACCGTTTCTTCAGCGCCTTTTATGGCTGCATGAAAACTCGTAGGCGTCCAGGTCATTCTCACTACTGTCGATCTTTCTGACACACAATACCCCTTGTAGCTCCTGATGCCTGGATATTTTTGAGCTAAGCTATCTTCCATGATATTGGAAGACCAAATTACAAATTCCTGTAGCTTGCCCTGAGCATCGGGAAGAAATACATTTACTCCTGATTTAGAATGTTTAAAGTCATCTTCATTGGGTGCACTAAATAACGCTTCTTTAAAAGCTACATTTTCTAAACTGAAGGTTTTATACCTATCAGGAATGACATATCTGTTATCTGATCTTAAACTAATTCCTTCAGCATTTTTCCAATAAGATTGGGCAAATATTCCTTCAAAAATGAAAAACACTAAGACAATAGAAAATAAAAATCTAGGCATATTTTGAAAATTCTTTTTAAAACGTAAAGATAGTAAATTGAACATATTTTGAGTTTAGAAAATCAGCTAATGTATCAACAACGACATTTTCGAAAAGTTGAGATTGATGTTGAGATTGAGATTGAGTTTAAAATTGAGATTGAGTTTAAAATTGAGATTGAGTTTAAGGCCTGTCTGCTGTAATTCAATGAAGGCAGATTGAGATTAACATTGAGGTTTAGAAAGTAAAGAAGGTTGAGTATGTTAAGTGTTTAGAAAATCGAACCAATGTCATGCTTAAGCAGGATTTAAAATTGAGCGTAGTCGAACGGTGATTGAGCGGAGTCGAAATCACACTTTAAGACTAATTTTGAGACGTAGAACTGAGAAAGAAGAATGCTTTATTTGAAACCGGTGATTGAGTGAAGACGAACGGTGATTGAGCCTAGACGAAATCAAAATAAATTTAAAGAATAAGTTTACTAAGAAGTACACATTAGAAAAATATTTAATACATTTGCATTTTCTATATTTATTTAAGGTGATAGATACACACAGACATAAAGGATTAAGGCAAAAGTTGGTCAATGAACTGAAAACCAAAGGGATTACAGATGTCCGCATTCTTCAGGCATTTTTAGATATTCCCAGACATTTTTTCTTAGAAAAAACCTTTGCAGATTGGGCATACAAAGATGTAGCTTTCCCAATCGATGCTGAACAAACTATATCACAGCCTTATACTGTAGCCATGCAAACCACCCTACTTGATGTCAAAAAAGGAGACAAAATACTTGAAATAGGTACAGGTTCGGGTTTTCAAGCCTGTGTTTTGTACTACATGGGTGCGAAAATTTATTCTATAGAAAGACAAAAAAAACTCTTCGATAAAACCGAAGCTTTGCTCCAAAGCATGGGATTTGGCAATATACGCACACTTTATGGAGATGGTTTTGAAGGATCACCTAGATTTGCACCATTTGATAAAATCATCGTTACTGCTGGTGCAGCAGAAATCCCCTTAAAGCTTCTAGACCAATTAAAGCCTAATGGCATTATGGTCATACCCTACGGAGCAGGAAGTACCCAAATGATGCTAAAAATCACTAAAAATGTTGATGGCTCTTTACTAAAAGAAGAGTTTGGACAGTATAAGTTTGTGCCATTTCTGAAAGGAGTAAATGCTTAAAATTGTAAAAAAGGTTTACAAAAAAATTTACACTTTCTTGTGAAGGTACCAATTTTTATACTGACTTTCGGAACTCATGTTTTAAATTAGATTATCAGCATAGGTTAGAGTTCATTATTAGTCATTCTAAAATCTATATGATACGTTTACATATGGGTAGTATTCTTCATAATAATTTCCCAAACCTGTATCAGACTTATATACCATGGCTAATGCAGCCATAAATTTATATTTTTGAAATCTCAAGCCAACGCTTAAAAAATCGGAGTATTCAAAACTGTTTACCATCCAGTTTTCAGTAACTAAGGCAAAATAATTTGAAATTCTCAAGATACCATTCAAACGAAAAGTGCTAAAAATATTGGTTTTGTAATCATATATTTCAGTAGCGTTATTAAAATCATATCGAAAATGGCTTCCTCTGAATCGATAAGCACCTATACCAAAAGTCAGATGATTGTCTGTATTACCGTATGTAAAAAGTCCTGAGAGCGAAATATGTTTGTCGTTGTCTTTAAAAGATTGATAAGGATCGTAATTTACTTCACTAAAATTAAAACTAATTGAAGCTGTCAATCTTTTTAACAATTTCCAATTGCCATATTTTAATGCAAGGTTATAAATTTTTGTATGATTTTCATTTGTCAAAACAGAATACAAATTTAAACCGCCACTTATATTCAATCGGTCAGTGATTCCATATTCTAATCCATTGTAAAAACCTAAAATATTGGTGTAGCAAAAGTCCCCTTTAGCTAAAGTATAAGCTGATGAACTGAATAAGTATCTGTGGCTATGCATACTTCCATCCCATAAGAGACCTTTTTTTATTTTGTTTGGGTTCAGCTTTCTTATTTTAATAATGTCATTTTCGTGTACTTTCACATAAGATGAATCCGTGATCTTAAGCGTCAGAACTTTTCCTTCTTCCTTTACAATTTGGCCGATAAAATTATTTTTTGACTTAACGTTTACTTTGTAAAATGGAGCTTGACCAAAAACAAATACTTGACCAAAACAAAACAGTATGGTCCATAGAATGGTAGCGGTATTTAAATTCATATGTTGATAAAATTATTCCAAAAGAAAAACTTAATCTTATTCCAAAATATTGTACTCTATCGCTACAAATTTACGATTTTCACATATTCATATATGTGATGGTATATCGATGCCCTTCATCTTTCTGTAGAGCTCAGTAGCATATCCATCTGTCATACCTGAGACAAAATCCAATACAGACATCGTCTTTTCATAAGGTGATACATCATCATTGACCAGATTGTACTGTTGTGGTATCAGCAATATACATTTTTTTTGTAGTGGACTTCTTTTATCAGATAGTACGGCTTGGACAAAAACCGAAAGTATCTCGTCCATCACATTGTATCCTGCCAACTCTACTTCAATTACCGAAGGATGGTTATAGATTTTATTAACTGAAATGTGAGCAACTTCATTTAAAAAAGGACAATTTTTTTGTACTTCATCCATCAGCGTACTTTTAAAGCTGCCTTGAAGAATAGCATCTCGATTTTCATGAAAAACTTCTGCAGATTTCATCACCAATGCATTAATGATTTTTGCTCTTAGGAAGGATACGGCCTCATTGTCATCTCCTATTTTGGCCAATATTTCACAAGTTCTTTCAGAATTATCCCCTAATTCTTTGAGTAGCTTGATAAATGCAGATTCTATTTGGTCGCGTGATAATATTCCTATTCGGTGTGCGTCTTCCATATCTATAATTCGATAGCAAATATCATCAGCAGCTTCTACCAAATATACAAATGGATGCCTGCTAATCGATGAATCAGCATTTTTAAGATTAAACTCATCTATGATCTGATTGAAGGCATACTTATCGGATTGGAAATATCCGTATTTTTTAAAATGAGTTTCTTTATTTTTGACATTGATAGACGCACATGGATATTTGAGTATTGATGCCAAGGTTACCATCATTAACCTTTGACCACCGTCGAGCTTACCTTTAAACTGTCGGGTGAGCAACCTGAGTGCATTGGCATTGCCTTCGTAGTTGGTCAAGTCGTACCATTCTTCATCGCTAAAATGATTTTTCAATGTTTTATTATTGATAATCAATTCACTATGTTTTTCAAAATAATGAGAAATAGCTTTTTCTCCAGAATGTCCAAAAGCAGGATTGCCCACATCATGCGCTAAACAAGCAGATGATATCACGCCTGATAGTTCGTATTTATAAAAAGTCAGATCATTTTCACTCATCTGATCTTGGTACGCATCTACTAATGCATGGCCCACTATCGAACCCAACGATCGACCTACAGACGCTACCTCAAGAGAGTGCGTGAGCCTGTTATGAACAAAAACATTGCCTGGCAAAGGGAATACCTGCGTTTTATTTTGTAGTCTTCGGAAAGCAGATAAAAAGATAATTCTGTCATAATCTCTGGTAAATTCTGACCTGCTACCTGAAGTACCAGATGTTTGGTACCCAAATCTACGGTAAGAAATACATTCACTCCAGTTTTGCATAAGCTAAGTTGTCATTGCACGTGCAAAGGTAACCATAAACAAGGTATTTACAGCTACATTGAAAGAAATGTCTGTAATTAGATGTGGAAAAGCTTATTTATTATCCTGCTTTGCAAATACCTTTTGGAGCAAATTTGATGTTCGCTGAGAGATATCCGTGCGAATACCCAACTCTTTTTTCTCCACCAATGAAAACAAACCTACCAAAGCTTTTGAAGTTACATAATCTGCCAAATCAGGGTTGATACGGGTGATGAATGGTAAACTATTGTATTTGGTAATTGCATCTTTCCAAAGATCTAATGCACCAAACTTATTAAGAGAGTTGACCATCACGGGATTAAACTCTGCATAAAGGTTGTTGTATGTTTTATTATGAAGATACTGAGTAGCAGCATTTTTATTACCCATCAAAATACCCATCACATCCTCAAAAGTCATTTGTTTGATAGCTCCTAAAAATATGGGACCAGCTTTTGATGCCGCATCCTCAGCTGCCTTATTGATTCTTTTGATGGCTTCTTCTTCTAGATTGGTAAAACCAGGAATAAACTTTAGTTTGTCTATGATTTTCGTAGCTTCATCAGGCAATAAGATTTTATACATGGAAGCATAATACCCATCTGTGGCAGATAGCGTTTTCACACTTTGGTCTACACCCTTATCTAATGCTTCTTTGAGTCCAGAAGCGATATCTGCATTGGTTAGCGGCACATTACCCATACCATCCAATACTTTTTGCAAGTCTTTAGGATCACAAGAAATCATGAATAGAGACACTAATAAAAAGCTTAAATATCGCATTTTATAATTTTTAAGTTTTAAACTTTAAGATGAGTACCGGCTAGTTTAATCAAATAACACCGTTTAAAACAATGATTTGATAATCTGCTCTTCAGAAATGCCTTCAGCTTCAGCCTTATAGTTACGCACTATACGGTGACGAAGAACATAATTTGCAATAGCTTGTACATCTTCTTTGTCAGGAGAATACTTTCCGCTAATGGCTGCATGACATTTTGCTCCCAAAACTAAATATTGCGAAGCTCTTGGCCCAGCTCCCCAGGAAATATAACTATTAACTTCTGAGGTAGCCATCGCTGTATTGGGTCTTGTTTTGGATGCCAATGAAACAGCATACTCCAATACGTTGTCTGCAATAGGTATTTTTCTGACCAATGACTGAAACTCCAAAATCTGATCACCGGTCAGTATATTTTTCAATACGTATTTATCATTGGAGGTGGTACTCTTTACTACTTGTACTTCTTCCGCATATGATGGATAATCCAATGGTATATTAAACATAAAACGGTCCAACTGCGCTTCCGGAAGTGGATAGGTACCTTCTTGTTCTATAGGGTTTTGGGTAGCCAAAACAAAGAAAGGCTTGGGAAGTACATGTTTAGATCCTGCCACCGTCACTGATCGCTCTTGCATCGCTTCGAGCAGTGCTGCCTGGGTTTTGGGTGGCGTACGGTTGATCTCATCCGCCAACAAAATGTTGGTAAACAATGGACCGCGATTAAACTTAAAATGTCTGCTTTCGTCCAGTATTTCAGAACCTGTAATATCTGAAGGCATCAAGTCAGGTGTAAATTGGATTCTTTTGAAATCTAAATCCAACACATCTGCTATGGTACTTACCAATAGGGTTTTGGCCAATCCTGGCACGCCTACCAATAAACTATGACCATTACTAAAAAGTGAGATAATGACTGACTTCACTACATCATCCTGACCTACAATGACCTTGCCTATTTCTGATCTTAACTCCTTAAATGATGATGCCATTGCATCCACTGCCTCCACATCTGATCTGTACGTTGTACTCATGCTACTATTAATCTTCTTTGTTTATACGGTGTAAAGTTACTATTTGTAACACACAAACGGTATAATTACAAAGAATGTTTGAAATTTTAAATAAAATTTAACGAAAAAGGTAAAATTAACTTTCGTCAAAAGTCAAAAATTCTTCTTTTCTTCAGCAAAGTAAACCAACCTTCATTCTTGGACATGAGCTGTTCTTTCTCTCGTCTCAGCGCATGAGCAAAGACTTCATTTTCGGCATTGATCATTTCAGAGACTCTAAATCCTGCAGTTTTATTCTCAAAAGTAAGTTGACTGTCTACGGCCAATTTTGATACGGTAGTACTTTTTAGATTAGCCAGGTGATATTCTGTTTCCAATGTTTCTAGTCTTTGGTCGTAAGGTGTCCTTTCACTGATGAGTTTTACCAAGATGGGTGAACATTCTATGATCAAAAACAAAATAGTAATAAATAATCCTGCAATATAGATGGCTTCTTCTTTGGCAGAAAGTCTGTGCAATGCCTTAAGTCTGGAAGCAAATCCAGTAAGAGAAGCTCTGGATAATGTTTGCAATTCTTCATTTCGCTGAGCCTCCAGCGTTTCCAGTTTGGCCAGTTGCTCATCCAATTTGGGTTGTATCTCTATCAGTGTCATTTGATAATCTTGTTCTGCTTTGTCAGCGGCTTTTGCTTTGGCTTTGTATATGGCACCCATGGCTCTAATTTTACTTCCACCTGTTCCATCTGCTTCTGAAAGTGCCTCACTGAGCCTTGCTGTTCTTTCTTGATCAAATTTACTCAATTTGTTTCTCAGTAGATTGATTTCATCCTGAACAATCTTCATATCAGTCTCATACCGCTTTTTAAGCAAATCATCCTGCTGTTTGTATGTTTCTTGCTGCATCATACCCAACTCAGCATTGATCTCAGATTCAAATAATTTGAGTTCTAATGGTGTAGCAATGACGATACCAATGAACACCGCAAGAATCATTCTAGGTGCTGCCATGCCGAGTTCTTTGATAAAATTAGATTTTTTACGCATCCCAGAGACGATATATCTATCCAAATTAAAGATCATCATACCCCATATGATAGCAAATATAGTAGAAGCTACATAAGACTCAAATACCGTGTACAAAGCATATCCTGCTGATAACGCAGAAAAAATACCCGTAAAAAGTATCGTAGCACCGATACCTTGATACTTATTGTAATCCGAAGGGCATCTTTTTAATACAGATGTGACAGCCCCAGAACAAAATATAAAAAATGAAGCGACTTTACTCATATTCTTTAAAAGTTAAATTGTTGAATGAATTTGATCTAAAAACAATTCAAAAATGAGCTGATAACCTAAATATAAAAAATATAATAGACTAACAACTTGAAATAAAGGACAAAGATATATTATAATTAATTATAATATGTAGTATTAACAAATAATTTTGAAAAAGATCACTGTAGCACTGAATTTAGCTTCATTAATTGGATGATGAGTTATAAAACGAGTAATTATAAATCATTTTGTGCCAATTTATGAGTTATAAAATGAAACCTTATAACTCAAAAGCTTGTCGATTACTTACCTACCAAAAAAATCATCCATCTTTTTATCGATACTTTCTTTCATAAGTATTTCTAATTGATCAAATTCTTCAGCTTCAAATTTTTGTATTGGCATATCTGGTGACATGAGATACACCTGATCACACGTACTAGTGATAGTACTCAGTATATGAGAGGAAACCATTACAATTTTATTTTGATGGTTGCGCTTGATGATACTTTGTATGATTTCATTGCTCTCTAAATCCACTCCATTGTAAGGTTCATCCAAAATAACAATGGGTTTGTTTAAACTAAAAATAGCAGCAAACGCCAGTTTTTTGCGCATTCCGGTAGAATAATTGTCTACCAATAAATCTAATGGTAACTCCAATAGTTCTGTAACCTTCATGGCATTTTGTAGTTCATCATCATTATTGGCTACAATTTTAAGGTACTCCTTTCCTTTCATATATGGGTAAAAAAAGGGATCTGTGGGCATGAATGCAATGTCTTCGGGTTTCAATGGGCTTCCATTCAAAGTAAAAACACCTGATTGCTGCTTATAAATCTTGGTCAATACCCTAAATAAAGTAGTTTTTCCAGTACCATTTCGACCCAAAATACCAGTCACACTACCTAAAGCAAAATCCATTTCGATATCCTTTAATACAGATTTAGACCCAAAAGAAAAAGACACTTCTTTGATACTAAGCATACAGTGATTTTAAATTCTTTGAAGCAGTATTATATTTAAATAGGGTATAAAACAAAGTAATCAAAATGCCACCCGGAAGTAAAATGAACAATAATAATACTGAAGCAACATTCGACATTTCAAATTTAGATCTTACCGGTGTATAAACTCCATATTTAAGTACCACAGACAAAAAGCAGGATACCAACAAACAAGCAACACCGTATAAAACAACACCAGCCATATCAGCGTGATACCATAAGGTAATTATTAAGGGGATTGTTACATATAATGTCATAGGTAAAGCAAAATTTAATACCTTTTTCCATATAAAAAACGGATGGTATACGATCATCTCCCTAGCTTCAAAATGGGTCAGCATAGTCGGCGTCATCAAAACAACAATAAATATAAATATCAAGAATAATGCATAATGCAACAGACCACTTATACCAATCATCCATAAAAACAAGAAAGAAAACCAAAATGACTCCACAAAAAATTTGAATTCAAAAAAACGAATAGGAATAAAAGCTAAAGACAATTTAGAGAAAGTAGTTTCAGGCTTTTTTAAATATAATGATATCAGGCTGATCAATAAAACTACAATAAGTAATAACCATAAAATCACCCAGTTTTGCAAAAACGAGTGAAAAAACAATATAGGTAACGACATTAAAGTATACTCCGTCAAATAATGGAGCCATAAACTTTTCTGATCCTGAAAAATAGAAACCAAAAAAGCTTTATCTTTTCTGCCATAATCGATCAAGATAAGAAGAGTAAACCAACCGGGTACTGCATACCATGAGTCTATTCTCATCAAGGAAGCTCCAACAGAAAAAAACATACCAAATGAGACCAATAGAAATACAGCGAAAAGAATCCAACCAATATCCTGGAGTATTCTAAAAAGTTGTTTTGCCCTTAATCTTAATATGTATAAAATCTTTGGGTTCATCACAAGCGAAGACCGTCAACAGATTTTATCCAACCTTCATCTCCATACACAGTAGATACATACCACCAATCGTTGATTTGGTCTTTATAGTACACCTTACTCCCTGGCACTAAATTGGATAAATCGGGACTTTCCTTATCAGGACTAACTTTAAGAATGGCTTGATCTGCCGTAATGATAATGGTATTGTGATTATGTATCTGAAAGTTTCTATAACTGGATAATATTGAAAATATAAAAAACAACGATAGTGATAATATAAGCATCAATTTATAAAAACGTGATTTAATCTGATCAGGAAATCCTGAATAAACAAACCACCCAACTGCCAAAAAACATAAAAGTGACAGTAACACCCAGGTTGCTACGCTAAAAATGCCAACAAATGAATTGAAATAAAGCACTAATGTAGACTTAGTTTCTTCAGATTCTATTTTACTATTTCGCTTGAGTACTGAAGACAATAGTTGAGACAAATCATTATTTCCTGGTTTAAATTTCAATGCCTTTTCTATATATATGATAGCATCGACATCCTTTCCCAAGGCCAAAGCTGCCACAGCCATATTCTGATACATATCCCCCGATTGATACCCCTGTTTTTCTAAGTCTTGATACTGCTTGAAAGCTTTTTCGTACTGTTTGGATTTTAAAGCTTGCAAAGGTGCCGACACATCTACAGCCCAAACACTTAAACTAAGAAAAACCCACATGACTACAAAAATGAAGCGAATTTTCACTTTAAACCCCATCATCATCATCGCTATGTTCTAATTAATTATCGTTTTAACACCAAATGTAAGTGAAGAAGTATGAATTTTATCTTTATTGGGACCAATGCCAATATCAGCACTTAACACCTGGCGGTGATACGAAGGCTGAAGGTATAAAGACGTACTTTGGGAAAGTTTCTTTTCTATTCCAAAACCAAAACTCAATGTTGCAAAGTAATTATCTTTTAGGTTATCATTGTTTAAAAGTCCTCTGATAAATGGTTTTTCTTGGAGCCTTGATTCTGGTGCTATATATTCGCCTGGAGCCGGTCTATGTAAAGACTGAACTTCGCTGATAGCATAATTTGCATTCAAAATTAAATTTAAAGCTGCCCCAGCAACTAAAAATGCACTCCACTTCGGTTGGTTTATGAAATGATACTTGATATTCAATGGGACATTGACTATATCAAATTCAATTTTGCTAAATGTCTTTTCGGTATAGTACAAATCATTTTCAAGTTTCTCACGGATAGCTTCAGGCTGATAAGCTCTTTTAGTATAAATAGCACCTGTTTCTAATTCTAGCATGCCCTTTTTCTTGGACAAAGTCATACCAAATGAATTATTAAGTGCTTCCTTATTGTACGAAGCTATAGAATAGATTTTATCAAAAGGTGTATTGATCAAGTTGACATCAGCAGATGCTGTGACTCCCAAGTAGTATTTTGCTTTTTCTTTATTGGCTACAAACTCCATAGGTACCATCATAGGATATTCAGAAGCCAATTCATTGGATCCAATCAATGGTAGTGGAGATATTGCCACTTCACTCCCATTTACATTATCTATATTCAGATTAAAATCAATATTTTCTGAATCAGCAATCCTTGAATCCTGACCATAAACTGCTTCTGATTCATGCATAACATCTGTGGCAGCTACATCAGCTTCTAAGGCATTTTCCGCTTTTGTAAGAAATAAAGAAGATGTAGGTGATATGGCGCCAACATTAGCAAGAAACTCATCTACAGTCATATTATCCGTCAAATCATGAAATGTTACTACATCAGCACGTAGATCACCACTAACTAATTGATTTATAGAAGTATTGGTTGGCGTAATATTGTTTTTAAGTTTTGGCATCAGTTTTTCCTGCGCAGCATATTCAGACTTGTGCGTTGATACATTGGTTTTTATAGGATATACCGGATATTTATACACGGGCCATTTGAATGCTGTAATAAAAATCAGGAAAATAGCCGCTATTTCTAGAATCTTTGATATATATACGGTGCGCTTTCGCTCTTCGCTGATTTTGAGCTGAGCTTTCATAAGTTTCCAATGTGCACTATTATAATTTACCTTTTGGTCCGCAACAGCGTCTCTCACCACATTATCAAATTGATCATCAGAAGATTTATTTTCAAACTGAACAGAGGCCTGCTCAAAAGCTTCCCATACGTCAGTAGGAGGAAACCCAGCATTGTATCCTTTAAGTTTATCTTTTATAATGTGATCAAATCCTTCCTGATTCATCTTTTGATTCCCGCTTCTAATAATATTTCTTTTAATTTTATTCTCGCCTTCGCAAGATTGGACCTGCATGTGCTCTCGTTCACATGTAGCATGTCAGCTATTTCTTTATGAGAATACCCTTCTACGACAAACAGGTTAAATACAGAACGATAAGAATAGGGCAATTGCTGCATGGCTTTTAAAATATCTTCACTATTCATTTCAGAAATGATATCCGGAATGTTGCTGCATACATGTACGGCTTCATCCAAATCATGTATATTTCTTTTAAGATCCCTTCTGTAATAGTCTATAGATGTGTTGATAAGAATGCGCCTTATCCAAGCCGACAATGATGTATTGGTTTGATATTTATGCAGATTTTTAAATACTTTAAAAAAACTTTCATGCAAAATATCAAGCGCATCATCATGATTATTAGAGTATCGCATAGCTACCGCCATCATAACACTATAATTATCTTCATAGAGCTTCTTTTGAGCCCATCTCTCATTATTGATACAAGCTCTGATGAAATCAGACTCGTCCTGTCCGTTAAGTTGTAATGTAATATCCATGACCTAAAGGTATAGATAACTTTTTAGTCAAAAAAATTTTAAATGTTAAAAGTTACTCCAGAAGTCACATTTTTCAAAATTTTAACACTTACTTATGAAAGTCAAACCACTTTAGCTCCAATATTAGGATTTTTATAACATTTACAAAATATAATTGCGCCCTTCCATATGGCATAAAATATGGTGTGATCTTACACATTGAGCAAACCTACCAACTCTTTAACTTCTCTCATGGTTTCCTGAGCTCTTTTACGAATCTCAGACGAAGATTGCTTGATTTGGTCTTTAAGCGCTTTTTTATCGGCATTGATCTCTTGCTTTCTAGCTATAAATCCGCTCGTCAGTTCTACTAATGCATCTGCAGTGATTTGCTTGAGGTCTACATATTTCAATGTGCCATCCTGATAGTTGGACATCAGCTCGTCATATTGTTTTTTCCACCCAGAAGCTTTAATCAACTCAAAAAGATTTTGAACACCTTCAGCCATGGTACCCACAGGAGTATCTCCAGAATCCGTAACTGCTGACTTGATCTGTCGTCTGACGGTGGCTTCATCTGCAAAAACATTGATATAGTGTTTTTCACCTGCAGATTTGCTCATTTTTTTGGATGGATCGGCTGTTGACCTTATTTTTGGAGTCTCAGTGTACAATGGTTCGGGCAAAACAAAGTATTCTCGGCCTACTTGTGTATTGAATCTATGGGCAATGTCTCTAGCCAATTCTAAGTGTTGCTCCTGATCTTTGCCCACAGGCACAAAATCTGCTTTGTAGATCAGTATATCTGCAGTTTGCAAAACCGGATAATCCAATAGTCCTACGGATATAAAGCTTTCTTTTGTGGCTTCATTGACCTGATTGCTTTTATCTTTAAATTGTGTCATTCGGGTCAGTTGTCCGTACGAACAAAAACAATTGAATATCCATCCCAGTTCTGTATGTTCAGGAACTAGTGACTGTACAAAAAGATTTTCTGGCTTGACACCCACAGCTACAAGGTTTGTGATCAGATCCCAAGTATTGGTACGCAATTTTTTGACATCATAAGGCATCGTCATCGCATGATAATCTACAACTCCGTAATAACACTTATAATCTTCCTGCAATCTGACCCAGTTTTGTACGGCTCCAAAATAATTTCCCAAATGCATGTCTCCCGTAGGCTGTATAGCAGATAATACTGTTTTCATTTCTATTTCTAAGATATTAAAAAATCGATTTTGACCAAAAAAGTGCAAATTTAGGTAAAAATGTTGAGCGACATGATATTATCCAACCTTAAGTCTTCATTTGGTTCAAAAAAGAAAAATCATTTTGATCTTTTTTCAAATAAATGGAATCATACCCTTATTTTTACACCACCTAACCAAATATTTTATCCTATGCAAAACAAAATCGTTACACTTGATGAATTTATCATCCGGTCCGAAAAAGAAAACCCAGAATCATCCGGTAGTTTTAGCAGGCTTTTAAGAGACATCGGTATTGCTGCAAAAATTGTAAATCGCGAAGTCAACAAAGCCGGTCTTGTCAATATCCTTGGTGTAGAAGGCAGCACAAACTCTACCGGTGATGACGTACAAAAGCTCGATGTTTTTGCCAATGAAAAGTTTATTGAAACGCTATCCTACAGCGGCGAAGTATGTGGTATAGCGTCAGAAGAAAATCAAGAAATTATACCCGTAAAACCTGTCAGCAATAAAAAAGCACAGTATGTGGTAGTTATGGATCCACTGGATGGCTCATCCAACATTGACGTCAATGTATCTGTAGGAACCATTTTTGGTGTATATAAACGTAAATCGCCTAATGATGGTCCTTGCTTACCCGAAGATTTTTTGCAAAAGGGAACAGAAATGGTAGCAGCTGGATATGTACTTTACGGAACATCTACCCTATTAGTTTATTCTACTGGCAATGGTGTCAATGGTTTTACCTTAGACCCAAGCATCGGTGAGTTTTGCCTTTCACATAGAAATATCCAAATGCCTGCCGCAGGCAATTATTACTCCGTAAATCAAGGTTACTATCTCAAATTTGATCTTGAAATGAGAAGATATATTGATCACTGTTCTGATCTCAATTACAGGCTAAGATATATAGGGAGTATGGTTTCTGATATTCACAGGATCATGTTTCAAGGAGGCATCTTTTTGTATCCCAATACCAGAAAGTATCCCAAAGGCAAACTCAGACTCCTTTACGAATGTTATCCAATGGCTTACCTTATTGAACAAGCCGGTGGTACTGCATTAACTTGCAAACTAGAGCGTGTGATGGACCTTGAAATCCATAGTTTGCATCAGACATCCTCTATAGCAATGGGGTCTAGAGACATGGTCAAAGATATGAAAGAGTTTGTAGAAAAATATGGTGCAGTAATTCAATAAAAAATGAATAAAATAAACTTCTTCTTCATAGTTTTTATAAGTTGGACTTCCATAGCATTGGGTCAGTTGACCATAAAAGTGACTTCCATACCTGAAAACACCCCTGAGGAAGCTACTATCTATATAGCAGGTACCATGAATAATTGGAATCCTAAAGCCACTGGATACATCCTAACTAAAAACACTGATCGTACTTACAGCATTACCTTCACACCAGCTGTAGGTACGGTCAAGTTTAAATTTACTAGAGGGTCATGGGATACCGTGGAAGGTACGGCACAAGGTAGCTTTATACCAGACCGCACGACGACCTATTCAGGAAGCCCAAAAACCATAGAAGTAACCATAGCAGGATGGGAAGGCCAAACTAATAACATATCCACAGCTACACCACAAGTGCAAATCCTTTCAGATACCTTCTACATGAAGTCGCTAAATAGAAAACGCCGCATTTGGCTTTATCTACCTAAAGAATATGCCAATACATCAAAATCATATCCAGTCATTTATGCTCATGATGGTCAAAATCTATTTGACAAAAAAACAAGCTTTGCAGCTGAATGGGGCATTGACGAAGCCTTGGACAGTATGTACCTTAAAGGTGATGAAGGTGCGATAATAGTAGGCATTGACAATGGTGGCAGTGAAAGGCTCAATGAATACTCGCCGTGGGTCAACAGTCAATATGGTGGTGGACAAGGAGATGCGTATTTAGATTTTATTGTGCAAGAGCTAAAACCATTTATAGACCAAAATTACAGAACACTCCGAGGTCCGGACCATACAGGTATTATGGGCAGTTCTATGGGTGGGCTGATATCCTTTTATGCAGGATTAAAACATCCCGAAGTCTTTGGCAGAATAGGTGCACTTTCGACATCTTATTGGTTTTCGTCATCTTCTTACACGTACCCTAAATTACAAAAGCCTTCGGCAGGTACATACATTTATATGATTGCAGGTGATAAAGAAGGTGGAAATCAAACCGGCGATATGAATAAAATATACCAAATTCTCCTACAAGAAGGTATGAAAAACGAGCAAATCTTTAAAGAAAACCATGCTGATGGTCAACATAGTGAATGGTATTGGCGTCGAGAATTCCCCAAAATGTATAAGTGGCTTTTTGAAAAAAAAACTTTAAGTCAGACCATTGACTTTCAAGACAATAAGTTTTTAGTTTACCAAAGTGGACAACATTTAATGCTAAACCATCCCAATGCAGATGAACGTGAGATTGTTTGTTTATTTGATATCCAAGGCAGACTAATTTTACAAACACACTTCTCGTCAAGCATAGATATTGGATCATGTCTGAAATCAGGTATTTACTTGATCAGAATGGGTAAGGACATCGCAAAATTCAGCTATATCAATCATTAACCACTGTAGCAAAAGAACTTTTTTTATCTGCTTATTGTTTGAAAATAAAAACCATAATATTCTTAAAAAATTAATCCTATGTCTACAGAAATTTTAGAAATACGTCAACTACTTAGGGAAGTCATACTTTCACAAAAAGATACAGAAGTCAGATTTAGAGAAACTGATAAAAAATTTCAAGAGACGGACAAAAAATTTCAAGAGACAGACAAAAAAGTCAAAGAAGCATTTGAACTTTTCACATCTCAATGGGGCAGGCTTATGGAAAGTCTTGTAGAAGGTGATATTTTACGCATATTAAATGAACGAGGCATCAAGGTGCAAGATACATCTACCCGACGTAAAGGAAGCTATGAAGGACAAAACTATGAATATGACATCATAGCACACAATGGAAAAGAAACAGTAGTCATTGAAGTCAAAACAACCTTGAAAGTAAAAGACGTTAAAAACTTCATACAAAAACTCAAAAATACAAGAAAATTTTTGAGAATGGCTGATGATGACATTATTTATGGGGCTATTGCTTTTTTACAAGCAGATGCGGGAAGTGAAATATTTGCACAAAATCAAGATCTCTTTGTAATCAGAGCCACCGGTGATTCGGCAGCCATCATTAATCCTATGGATTTTATTCCTGCAAAATTTTAATACTCCATTACTCCTTACAAGGATTGCTGTTATGACTTTGTACGCATGACTTCTCCTATTGAAATGGTATCAGCAAATAATACAATTTTCATATTGGCATTTCTAGTGATATAATCTATGGCATCATTAATAAGTAATGCAATTTTTTCTGACTTTTCTAAAGAAATAATGTTAGACATCTTGGCAATAATATCTAGTTCCTGATTGGTGAGATTGACTTCATTACTGCCTGTCTGTGTTCTGAAATTAAATTGCCTAAAAAAATGAAGACCATAATCCAGAAAATTTTTTTGCTCTTCTTTGGGCAAACTAACTACCCTATCTACCCATTTGTTAACTTCCAGAGGATCAGATTTATAAGCTACCCTGAGCCAATGGATCAATAACTCAGAGTAATCATCAGATTCATTATTGGAAATGTGAATGGCCAAATTTAGATTACCATCAGCAAGGTTTGCAATCTGAAGGGCTTTGGTATCTTCAATTTCTTGGTTAGTAATTAGAAAATTTTTGATTTCTATGCTGGTGAATGCAGGAATCTTTACTAACTGACATCTAGATAAAATGGTTTGTAAAATATGCTCCTGATTTTCGGCTACTAAAATAATGTATGTATTATCAGTTGGCTCTTCTATAAGTTTTAATAACCTATTGCCTTCGTTGCCCAAATATTCAGGAAGCCACATAATGAGTACCTTCTTGTCAGACTCATATGACATCATGTTGAGCTTTTGCATGATGTCGTTGCATTCTTTGACATTGATATTTGGTTGACGATTTTCTGCATCAATATGCTCTAACCAATCACTTTTACTCATATAAGGATCTCTATCCAAAATGGATCTCCAATGTGGCAAATAATCATCACTTGTGGTGATCTCCCTTTTCTTATCGCCAAACTTTACGACCGGAAAGGAAAAATGAATATCTGGATGGATGCGCTTATGTGATTTCCGGCATGATGAGCACTCACCACAACTATCTGTTGTAGTTTTATTTTCACACATGATAAATGAAGCATAAGCTAAGGCAACTGGCAAACCACCAAAACCTTCCTTGGCCAAAAATATTTGGGCATGCGGAATTCGTCCCTTATTCACAGTATTAATCAGTGATACTTTTAGGTCTTCTTTTCCTGGTATGTCCTTAAAATACATAATCCCATTAAGCTTTTAACCAATCTAAAATAACATCATCAAAAGGCTCTATGCCAGATGCCAAACTCGCAAATATCTTTCCATCAGGGTGGATCAGGAACTTGTGAAAATTCCACTTTACTTCATAATCTCCTACCCCATTTTGAGATTGTGTAGTAAGCCATTGGTATAGAGGATGTGTATTTTCCAAAATACCAACTTTCTGAGTCATTGGAAAACTCACCCCAAAATGAAGCTGGCAAAACTCCAGTATCTGATGTTCGTCACCGGGTTCTTGTCCACCAAAATCATTGCAAGGACAACCCACAATAACCAACTTATCCTGATGGGCTTGATACAAAGCTTCCAATTGGGCGTATTGTGCAGTATATCCACACTCAGAAGCCACGTTTACAATCATCAGTTTTTTACCAGCAAAGGCATTCCAATCTAGCGTTTTACCATGTATATCTTCTATAGCAATACTAAATATATGTTGTATCATAACAGATTTTATGGATGGCAAAGATAGTGGATTATAGTCTAAAAAGAACTGATTTTCAAAAAATAGAACAAAATGCAACAGACCTTTGTTAGGGCGGCATCAAATAAATATAAAATGAGAGTATCGGTTTATCGCAGGGGACATTTTAACGCCGCACACAGATTGAACAATCCATCTTGGTCAGAAGAAAAAAATAAAGAAGTTTTTGGCTTGTGCAATAATTATCACTACCACGGCCACAATTATGAACTAGAAGTCAAAATTACGGGTGATATAAATCCAGATACAGGTTATGTTTATGATATGAAAGATCTTGCGGATTTAATTAAGCATGAAGTGGAAAACCGATTTGATCATAAGAATCTAAATTTAGATACAGAAGAGTTTAAAACACTCATTCCCAGTGCTGAAAATATTGCCGTAGTCATTTACGATTTACTCAGGGCAAAAATCGAAACCAAGTTTGATTTGTCTATAAAACTTTGGGAGACACCCAGAAATTACGTTAAATATCCAGCATAAAAAAAGGAGCTTTGATTCAATTGCGAATCAAAGCTCCTTTTTTATTTCTTACCATCAGTGCCTATAAATAATTAAGCTCCTGAATGTATTTTATTTAGTTTTACAGTCTTTACCACTTTATTGTTTTTGTCAAACATGCGTAGTAAATACATTCCGGATCTAAGTTCATCTATCTGATGCTGAGCATTGTTGTAATGAAAAAATGACTTTACTTCAGCTCCGAACATGTTGTACACTTTAATCTTGTCTACATTACTTTGGTTAGTAATAGAGAAATATTCAGATGCTGGATTAGGAAATACCTTAATCTGATTTGCACTTATGGTTTGCTGTGTAGATGTTGGATCTACGTTAACATAAATTTTAGTACGATAAATTTCTTCAGTAAAATTTCTATCCGTGTACAATACTAATTGAACTATAGTACCACCTTCTACACCAAATGGTTGAATATGAAAATCCCATTTGTATTCTCCCGTTGAAAATGTATTTGGAACAGAAGGACTACTTCTATCGACATTTCTGTCATAACATAAGATGTTGTCACACAAGTACGAATACCAAGAACTCTTCCAAGTAGTCGTATCTTTTATGATTTTCCAATATATTTTAGTATCATCCTCAAACTCAGATTTATAGGTGATGGTAAATTTAACATCAAAACTGTCTTTATTGACTACCATTTTCGCAGGTGTAGGAGTGTGCGTGATCTGCGCTTGGCTCACCAATGAAATAAAAACAAAAACTATTAAGTATAAATATTTCATAAATTAAATTTTAGGCTCCTGAACTAATTTTTTGCAATTTTACTGATTTCACTATTTTATTCCTTTCATCTAGCATTTTGATGATATACATACCTGATTTGAGGTCGGTCACATCATGTTGGGTATTGTTTTGATTAAAAAGCACTTTCACTTCTTTACCAAACATATTGTAAATTACCACTTTCTTGATAGACAATGCATTATTGATTTGGAAATACTCTGTAGCTGGATTAGGAAATACCCTGAGATCATCATTATTGTATTCCAATTGACTTTGAGCAGCAGACGCACTTTGACCTACAAGATTTGTTTGAAATATAACAAAACTTGAAAGTAAAAAAATGATTGAAAGTAAATGTCTACCCATAATAAAGTAAATTATTGGGCAAATATAAGTTATATATTGTATTCTATTGCTTAAAAAAGTGTTAAAATTTTAAAATTTATTACTTTTGTCGTAAGTCTTACACTTTCTGAGATAACAAACCATACATTTAATCATTTATATATATCAATATTCTATAATACAACAACATCCGTTCACATGCTAATAACAAAAATAAAATGGGGAAATATAGATACTACAGATATATTTTTATTCCGATTTTCAGGATCTTCTGGCCAATATATTGAAATAACAAACTATGGCGGCATTGTACACTCCTGGGTATGTAAAGATAAAAACGGCCAACTTGATGACGTTCTCTTGGGTTGTAAAGATCTAAGCGGATACCAAAACAAACATCCTTACTTCGGAGCCATCATTGGGCGATGTGCCAATAGAATAGCTTATGGAAAGTTTTCCCTTGATGGTCAAGATTATACACTCCAATGTAATCTCCCACCCCATCATTTGCACGGCGGCAATGCGGGGTTTGACAAAAAGATTTGGGATTATGAAATCACAAATGATGATCATCAAGCCACGCTCATACTCAAAACTGTAAGTCTAGATGGCGAAGAAGGATATCCCGGAAATCTTGATCTTTGTGTAAAATACACCTTCACCGATGATAACCAGTTGATCATTACATATGAAGCGACCACAGATAAACCGACACCACTCAATCTAACCAACCATTGTTACTTCAATCTTTCTGGAAACACCAATAAAAGCATCCTCGACCACGAGATGTTTATCCAATCCAATACCGTAACCGAAAGCGATTTATTCCTTATCCCTACAGGCAATATTTTAGACATTCGCGATACTGTCTTGGATTTTTCTACACCTACAATTATGGGTAACAGCATGGATATAAGCCATGAACTACTCAAGCATCAAAAGGGATTTGATTATAATTACATACTGCAACGAGTAACCCAAAACACACCTGTAGCTATTGTAAAAGAACCCACTACGGGCAGAATTTTAAAAGTATTTACAGACCGACCTGCTATTCAACTATATACAGGCAATTGGCTGTATGGTGTAGAAGGAAAAAACGGACCTTATCAAGATTACGTAGGCTTTTGTCTGGAAACACAATGCTATCCGGATGCGCCTAACCATTCAAATTTTCCCGATTCCATACTGAGACCCGGAGAGATATTCACCTCGCAAACGACCTATCAGATCATACTTTAATATTTTCTAGACCTGTTGACCTGTCTAACGATTAAACATCATTCAGGCAGGTTTGAAGCAGTTCAGCAATTGCACAATCCAACAATTCAACATGCCTTGAGTTGTTAAGTTGTTTGAGTTGTTAAGTTGTTAGCCAAAAAAAAGAGCCAACACTCTTTTGTGAAGGCCCCTCTTTATGAAAGCGTTATTTTTTATTGTTTGAGTTGTTAAGTTGTTTGAGTTGTTAAGTTGTTTGATAACTCTCAACAACTCAGCAACTCATCAACTTTACAATCAGTTATTAATTTCCATTGACCTGTATCGCTGCTGTCCCACACTTGACAGGTGGGCATTCTGGTGTAGCTGGATTACAAGTGCCTGGATCTACTATTTGAAACGTCTGTGTACATCCAGGTGTAGCACTATCTGTCACTGTCACCGTAAATGTAGCGCCACCGCCAGCAGTACCTGCCCCAAGGGTAAATTGTGTAACTCCATAAGGTACGTTGGTATTAGGTGTAATGGTGGTACCGCCATTGATAGTCACATTGTATGTACTGAGTGATGTATTTGAATTGGTAACATTGGCAGAAAATCTAATTCTATTGTCAGTAATCAATGTAGGAGTTCCATTATTGATACACTCTAAATTAATGGGTACAATAGCTGATATATTGCAACATTGTATCGTAGGCGTCGTAACTACGTAGTCCACATAACAAACATCACTTCCATTAAAAATCCTTATAGTGTATTGTGTATTATGCATCAAATTTGAGAATGTTTCACTGCTTCCCGTGATTATACCTGCACCACTATAAGTAGGGCCAGAGTAAGTGGCTCCAGTGCTGATACCAATCCTATTTGCATTCATTATTGAACTTACATTTATACTAGTATTATTATTAGGTGTTGGACCGTTACATGTGCCAGCTGGTCCAGCAGCAACTAATGCTGATGGTAAAGTGTTGCATATAGTAAAGGTAGACGATTGAGCCGCACACCCTGTACTAGATACAGCCCCAATATTTAATGTAAATGTACCGCAACCCGGGCCTGTAACTACCACACTATTGTCACAAGCATCAAAGGTCATATTGGTCAAAGTTCCTACTGGTGTCCAGCTACTCCCACATACTATACCATCACAATCATCAAAAGCTTCTTGATTTAAATAAAACCTTGTTCCTACTGCCCCACATACTTCTTTACTGAAAGTGGATGGAAGATTCACAGGACAACATTCTTTTAATATTGCAATGGCTTTGGATTGGTTATTTATTGGAAGATTAGGGTTCGGAGCACCTACCCCAAGATATGTCATGGTGTTTGCATCAAAAACCGAAATACAATCTACAGCAGCATCATCCGTAAAGTTAGATAAGTAAAGCCTATTGGTAGACTCTGACCATACTATACCAATAGAAAATGCATATGATCCTATAGGTACAGAACCTACCAAAGATACTGGTGTTTGAGCCATAAATTGACCATTTGCATTATATTTAAGAATGACGGATCCTATTCCACCATCTACGGCGCTTTGAACCACATAAAAATTACCAGCATTATCACTTGTGATACCAAACATACCACCTCCAGTCACGGAAGGAATGAAAGACTCACCAGGATTGATAGTCGGTGATGCTGTCTGCACTAAAATAGGATCATAACAGATCGCACCGTTTGCAGCAATACCTGCCTCTAGTTGGGCCTTGGTTAGCACCCATACCCTATGCGTACCAGGCGCGCGTTTAGTAATATAGACACGTTCTGTTACCTCGTTGTAAGATAAACCCCAGAGATTATCCCCTGCAGATTCATTTAAACAAACTTGCCCTAAGGCCATACCAGTACAGGTATTGTATGCTGTGGGTCCGCCATTCGTATTGACATAAAGTGTATTACCTATGCTGAATAGATTTTGATGCGTTCCAGGATTATTAATAGTAGTGGGACTAGCAGGAGAAATAACACCGTCGCAATTGAACTTACGAATCTGACTATTACCGCCCGTAGCACCTATATATAGGTTACCATTCAAATCAGTTCCTAAACCATGCGGTGATGGCAATTCACTTATTCCCAGTCCAGGATACCAATGCTGATTAGGTGGAGTACCACCGTTTGCCCCTATGACTTCTGTCAAAGGAAGATTTGAACTGACTTCAAATTTGAGCACAGCCCCTATATCAGGCTCATTCAGGTAGATATACTCCTTACAGTTACAAGTACCACATACTACTGCTGTTATACTCACCGTCCTATCCACAAAACATGTATTGTCCGTAGCATCATAGATTCTTACGGTATATTGTTGTGTTGTGTTGGTAAGATTATTAACAATAATTCCTGTTGCGGGAATGGCAGTGATTGATGCTGGAATAGCCGTTCCGCTATTGAAGGTAGCACCAGTAGAATATCTGTATCTTTGTCCTATGGTAAAGCCGTTAATAGTTATCGAACCATTACTCTGGGCTGAGCCACCTAAGCATGTTGGACTCACTGAGTTTGCGGTTGCAGTAGGATTTACACAACAATTTGTATTTTGTGTCAACACCACGACATTACTAGTATCCCTACAAGTACCACCTGTACATCCATCAATAGAAGCAATAACTCTGAAATAAGTAGTTTGTGATACGGGACCAGAATCATAAATAGCACTCTGAGCGGCAGGTATGTTGCTATAACCTGCGGTTGCAGACGTTGTACTTCTTTGCCACTGATACGTTATGGTAGCGCCCGGCGGGCTGGTAGATGCATTTGTAGTTACGGTAAAACCGGCAGGATCATCTGTAGGGCACACGGTTTGATTACCGCTGATGACCTGAGCAGTGATACTGGCCAGATAGGATACTTCTAGCGTAATATTGTACGGCAGACATTGAGTACCTGTCAGCCCATTATTGGTGATCGTAAAAGAGCCACACGCCGGAAGTGGTCCTACGGTTACAGTAAGGTCACATTCATTAAAGGTCAGATTGGTATTTCCTGCCACAGCGGCCCATTGCCCCTCACAAACAATACCTTCACATTCGAGCAATTCTGATAGAGAAATTCGGTCTCCGGTGCTTACTCCACATACAGATTTGACGATCGTTTCACTTTGTGGACAACACTCTGATAAAATACCTATGGCCTTGCACTGGCCACTAAGGGTGGGTACAGGCCCTATGGCAGATCCTACGGGTGTCAGGTTGGTATTCCAAATAAAAACACAGTCTTCACCTGGGTCTAGGGATGTAGTGTATAACTTGCCCGAATTTTCACTATATATGATACCCGTCATTTGACACCATCCAGCACCATTATTTAAATTGTCTACTGGTCCTGCTCCTAAAAATGAACCTGTGGGAGAAAATTTAAGTAAACGAGAAGGGGTACCTCCTGCATCCCGATTACCTTCCACAACATACATATTGCCAACATTATCCGTTACAATACCCTGCAAGCCAGTGCCTGAATACTGCGGAGATAGTCCACCATAAGTTGGATTCGCACCCAAATCTATCAATGGATTAAATACGGTATTAGATGTAAAGTTTGCAGCAACGGGGGTGAAAACATAAATTTTGCCCGTTGGCTGGGTAGCATAAAATTTTCCATTTTTATCAATGTATAGTCCCCAATCATTGCTGCCATCATTACTTAAAACTACATACCCAATAGTATTACCTGTACATGGGTCCATTTTATATATTCTGTTACTAGGTCCATTGGCATAAATAAATCCATCAAAGGACTGAATATTGGTCAATAAAAACCCCCAACTACCGATGGCAGGCGCCCTAAATCCTGTAGAACCTGTCTCTGGAAAAAGATTACCTGTACAATCCAGTTTTCGGATACTATTTGGACTTTGATAATTAGTACCTATAAATAAAAAACCATTCCTATCTACTCCCAATCCATGGGGAGATGGAAATACAGTCGGGTTACTTACCCATGGAATACCATTGACACCACCAACTTCTGTGAGCTGGCCTGTGGTAGGATTGACTTCTAATTTGTGAATGTTTCCACCTGGTTCATTGACATAGATAAACTCTTTACAACTACATGTTTGTGAGTTTACATTTGCCATAAACGCAAAAAACAAAAAAACTAAACCAAAATAACTTCTTGCTTTCATAAAGAATAATATTTTAATAATGAAAAAATACCATTAATCACCACATGGATATGAGGTGTGTTAGATTCTAAATATATTCTCTATACAGGTGCGGTCTTTATGTGTCAATTAATAAAGACACTATAAATTTCGATGCAAATATATTACATCTTTTTGTTATACAAAATATTTTTACAACATTTTTTATACATTATTTAATTTTTAAACATTTTAAATGTAATATATTAAAAATATTTCAATACAAGATAAACACTTTTTAAGACTTAGATAACCGTATATTTACCCTATCCACTTAAAATATGTAAATCTATGAACAGCACCATTAAAATCACTTCCAACCAAGAAGGTTCTACTTATTATTGGGAAATTAATGCCTGATTTTATGAAGACAAAGACCTTCAAAATAATGACATAAAAAAAATGGATGGTTTTTTATATCGATATATATCCTGCTGTATGACGATTCATGGTGGATTATGGATGGAGAGGAGGATGATTTTTATATTAAAAGATAGTATTATGGCGAGGACGCCACTACTAACCTAAGCTTAGCGAAGACGCTAAGCTTATCGAAACCGTTTGTCACTGTCTATAAACTTTGACGAAACATATCTTTCGGTCTATGACTGGTCTGGATGCTGTTGAAGTGATAACATTAAACATTGGCGAGAACGCCAAAACTAACCCAAGCTTAGCGAAGACGCTAAGCTTATCGAAACCGTTTGTCAAAGTCTATAGACTTTGACGGAACATATCTTACGGTCTGTGACCGGTCTGGATGCTGCCGAAGTGATAACATTAAACATTGGCGGGGACGCCAAAACTAACCCAAGCTTAGCGAAGACGCTAAAGCTTATCGAAGCCGTTTGTCACAGTCTATAGACTTTGACGGAACATATCTTACGGTCTATGACCGGTCTGGAACATACATTTAGATGGTGGAGTTGGTGGAGTTGGTGGAGTTGGTTTAGTTGGTGGAGTTGGTGGAGTTGGTTTAGTTGGTGGAGATGGTTTAGTTGGTGGAGATGGTTTAGTTGAATGGAATATTTTTTGCAATCGAAGATTGCCATGCCATTAATGGGGGCTACCTGTTTGTAACGATAACATTAAAACATTGGCGGGGACGCCATTACTAACCCAAGCTTAGCGAAGACGCTAAAGCTTATCAGAACTCCTATCTTTAGCGGGAGTTTAAATAAAACAGCCCCGACGCTATCCCACATAGCGCCAGGGCTGAAAAAACTCAAAACTCCAATCTCAGATGCTTTTGCTATTCAGGAACTTTTTTATCAAAAATTCGCTTTAATAGTACAGATACAAAGTAACTTACGATAGTACCCAAAGCAGCCATCACACACGTAGTCACCAAATCTGCCGTGCTGATGCTTGCCCACAGGCCCGTAATGCTGCCGCCCGCCATGCCTATCTGATGATTATGATTCATCTGTGACGGGCTTGGATTCAGGAGCATCTTCGTGCAACATCGTCAGTTGACTCACCGCCGTCGCCACGCCGCCCGCAGTCACCATATACCCACTAATGGTGATCAAAGCAGCCGGTAAGGTGACGGGCGCGGTGAGTATGGCTGTACCCACAGCACCGACGACGATACCTACATTCCTGAGTACTTTAAAAAATTTTGGGGTGGGTGCAGCCCACCTTTTCATAAGTGATGTCATAAACTTCTGATTTTAAGTGAACAAAAATGAATACCAACCATTCTGATGTTTCTCAGCAATACATTGAGGGCCATACGCGAGTGCATGCCATAGACACCTTTGATTTCCATCACCGGAGCAATACAGCCTCTCAGTTCTTTTTGCGCATTATTGGCCGGATGGAAGAGAATACCCTTTCGTTCGGGTACCATATCTACTTCCAAATGATGGCCAAACTTTTCAGTATGGCGATGCAAGAGCCTATACTCGCCTTCGGGTATGCAAGACATTTCTAGGACATTGTGCAACCAGGGCAACTCTATACTCTGACATATTTCAACATCATTAAAATAGATTCGACCTTTGGTGACATCCACATCGTATGTCCTGACTAATTCGATTAGGGCCTTCATAACTACACTACACCAATGATGTCAGCCACATTGTGCTCCCCATTTTGAAGTGGATAGTCAATGCCATTGACGTTTTGGAAAAACATGACCGATAACACAAACACATCAATACCATCGCCTGTGGGAACAGTTGCAGGCACTAACTCCACTGTAGAAACCTCGCTACTGATTTTGAGTTTGACCTCATTACTTTGCACTGTGACATAAGTACCGGTAGCAAAGTCAATCTTGGCCCAATAAGCTTTAAAGGCTACGACATCCGAGCCTATGCCACCCAAAACATCAAAACTGGGAGCTAGTGCGTCTATGGTGACCACTCCCGTCTCTTTGTCCAGCACATAAGGTTTTTGTAAAATAGCTTTCAGGGTTTTGCCTTCATTAAAACTGAACCCGTACAGCAAATTTTTGGCCTCATCACTGAGTATACCTTTGGCCACTTCACGATAGCCCCTCGCTGAGGTGCCATCCAGTTTTTTGATCTGAACAAACTTTGAAGACAACCTTGCATTTAGGTTTTGAACCCGTATGCTTTGCTTCAGACTCATGAAAGCTTCCCTAAATACTTTAGATGCTGCGGACAACATGGCGAACTCCATGTTGTTTTCCCTGACACGCGCCAGTTTGGGGTCCGTAGCAATCCTTTCTTTAGAAAGACCTCCTTTACGTCTGATAAGACCTGAATTTTTGGTGACGGTGATATCTCCTACCGTACCTTCAAACTTGAACAAACTACTTAATTTTGCCATAAATAAAAAAATTTAAAAAGTTAAACAATGCCCCAAAGATACAGGGGTACTTTTCGATTTTTCAAGAGGCCCGGTCCTTAATGGGACATTATTTCCTCTTTTTTCCTGTTTTTTCCTGTTTTTTCCTGTTTTTTCCGGTTTTGTCCCTTTTGGGTATGTTTTGGGCATTTTTGGGCAGTTTTGGGCAGTTTTGGGCAGTTTTGTCCTTTTTTTCCACTTTTGTCCACTTTTGTCCAAAAACGACCCAAACTTCCTTTTTCTTCCTTTTTCTTCCCATTTTGGCATGTGGCTTTGCATAGCATGCGTCCATTTTTAGTAAATTTTAACATTTGCCCGACACACATATCATCCAAAATATCGTTATGTATATGTAAAATTTATTTTCATATGCCATTGTCCAAATCTATCGATCAGTTTCATACTCCGTACCTCCTCCAACGATACTCCCATGATACTAGCACCATACTCCGTAGATGGTATAACCGCATTCCGACCACATTCCGACTGAGTTCCCACTGAGTTCCCACCGCATTCCCACTGAGTTCCCACTGAGTTCCCACTGCATTCCGACGAGTTCCCACTGAGTTCCCACGAGTTCCCACTACAGTACAGCGATACCTTCTGATTTTAGAATAACATCAACGTATTCAGGTCATCTGTTTGCTTAATATGGTCTAATTTCATAGGTTTTGAAATAGCTCATTATCTCTATCCTATTTAAGTTTGCTATCCATTGTACAAGCCCAAGCACAATGATCTGTCTGACTGCAATACCTATAGTTGAAAACAATACATCATTTGAAAACCTTTTTTTTTTAACTTTTTAAAATGTTAACTCATGCTTGATTTTGTCTTAATCAAATCATCTATTTTATCATCATGGAGCATTCAAATAGAAGTGTTAGAAGTGCTATCTATTCAAAAGACATAGCCAACATTACGGGAAAAAGTGCCAAAAGTGCAACTACACTATTCCACAAAATTAAAAAAGCATTAGGAAAAGACCGTCATCAAATCCTGACCGTTAATGAATTTTGTGAGTTTATGAATTTAAAATTTGAGGATATAAAAAGCAGTCTTAATTTATAGCCTACATCCGTAACTATTTTGGCAGAGTCGCCAAAACTTACTCAGGTTTAATGTGACCCTAAGCTTATCCAAAGGCAACAGATCATCCTATGGTCAAAGTTTCTACCATAACTTTGGCAGACAAATGCAACATCAGGTTCATAGCGAGGATATGCAAATATCAGGACTATGTCACTAAAAAACATAGGGTGCATCTGATAGCTACAAAGATGATAGAGCTACGCTTTTAGCTGGACCTATTGGCCTATGTTTCTGTCTGTGCCAAGACTGATAAGTCCGCATGATCGAGCAGATAATATAACTTTAAGACAGTTATCATTGCGTTCTACTCACTGGTTTGGGTGGCGTTAATTTTGACACCTCTTATAGCAAAGCTATTGCAAACATATTGATGTAATGTTTTAATTCAAAAAAACCATTCATTTTATGTGGGTTTTAAAAAGATGGGCATAACATAATTAAAATGTCTAGGGTAAACCATGACGTATTCGTTACAGCTTAATAAATATTTAAACATGGTTCGTTTTAGTATAATTTTGATGTTGTCTATTATTGCTTATAATTCTTTTGGACAAAATTTGCCACCAAAGCAAGCCTATCCATATACTGTAAAGCAAATTCATTCTGGACATAGCCTTACAGATCCGTTATTTCACCCACATTGGCCTGGTCAATATGTGACCCTCATGACACAATTGCGGGGCACGTGGGCAGGAAATGACATTGGAAAATCTACTATACCCGGCTCTCCTATGAGATACAGATGGAGCAACTCATCCGGAAATCCTGATGCAAGACGTGATATCAATCAATTTGAATTGTTATGTATCACAGAAGTGGCCAATTTGTGTTATGAAGGTGGAAGTACTCAAGCTTGGTATCAGGATTGTATAAGAGAGCAGAAAGAATATCTTTCCCTATTTGTAAATAATGCTTGGAATAATGGAAATCAAGGCAAAGGCGCAGCTACCCTACTGTATTCCAATTGGGTAAATATCAATGGTGCTGACGGACCATTCAGAGAAATGCTGGATAAATTGGGTGCCGAATGGGAAAGGATGCAAGACCATGCCAATCAAATGCGACCTGCAGGTACACCACATGTATATATGATACCCGGGCATAAAATGATGGCTAGATTGTATGATGATGTACAAGACGGAAAAGTACCTGAGATTACACAGTTTAGTCAATTCTTTTCTGACAATATACATACCAATGAATTAGGGGCATATGCCATTGCCATGCTACATTATGCGTGTATTTACAATAAGAACCCACTAGGTTTGCCCCATAAACTCATCGATAATCCTCCTGCAGGTACACCTATACCTTCACCTGCATTGGCCCAATATCTTCAAAAAATGATATGGGAAGTGGTTACGGCATATCCTAGAACTGGAATTAAGGACATCACATCAAATATCGAAAGTATACATTCCGCCTCAATTTGTTTGTATCCTAATCCTACTTCAAACACCATAATTCTTTGTGAGCCGGTTGAAAATGCGAATGATACCGAAGTCCAAATCTATGATTATCTTGGACGAAAAATGATGTCTGCGTTTGGTAATGAAATCGACGTGAAACCTTTACCCAATGGCATTTACATTCTAAAAAAAGGTCGAGATCAACAGAAGTTCATTAAGAATTGATTTAAAATTTGTTTAACGAATAAGTCAATAACATTTTTAGATTTTTAGTTAAAATCTGAAAGTTGCCTATCGCATTAGTCACGATTTGTTTTTCAATATTTAAACCTCTGGCCTATTCAATGCAGGTATAATAAACTTTAGTAAAATTTTAAAAAATGAAACCAACACACTTTATTTTCTATTTTGTTTTAGTTTGGACTACATCGGTTCAATCTCAAAACTGCGACTATATCTTGTACGAACCATTTAGCTACGGAGCTAATGTACCCCTTCATTCCTTAGAATCAGGTACTGGATTTAGCGGTCCATGGCAAGTTCAAAACAATAACCAATCCATACCCGGATACCAAACCAAAACACAAAGTCTAAGCTATCAAAATTTACAAAACGCGGGTGTAAATGCTTCTGGTGGTAATGCATATCTCGTATCAGGTAGAGCCCTAGATATAAATGTGGATGGATCCTTTGAAAACTATATTTCTGGCCAAGGTAACTCTGTAGGAAGTCAAAATAATGGTCAAGTGCTGTGGGTCAGTCTTTTGATGAGAAAAGATATAAACGATGGTGATGAAACCGTAGTAGAGCTTCATAATCAAAGTATTGTTACTTACCCTCATGCACCTAATAATCATAGAATTCAAGTAGGATATTTTGGTGCAGCTTCTGATGTTGGTGGTCAGAGAAGATGGTCTTTAGGCATCAACAATACCATTTATCCATCTGCAGCACCGATCATTATTAATACATCTGCATTGATTGTTTTGAGAATTCAATTCAATAGTGCAAATACAGTGGTGGATATGTATGTAAATCCGACTAATTTAGGAAACAGCGGATCAAATACACCCACTTTAACGCAAACCAGCTCATCACCTTTGGTTTTTAGAAGTATATCTTTTTATGGGGGTAGTAGCCCTGATAAATGTTCTATAGACGAAATCAGGATGGCAAGTACGTTTCCTTGCGTAGCACCAGATCCAAATATAGTATTCAATGTGCCCCCAACAGCAATTATTACTACAAGTGTTTCCAGTGGGATGGCTCCATTAACAGTAAGTTTCAATGGTAGTCAATCTTTAAATCCAGCAGGTGGCACACTTAGTTATAGCTGGAACTTTGATGATGGAAGCGCAAGTAGCACACTTCCCAATCCTAGCTACACATATACTACTGGCGGAGGTCAAGCTACGGCCACACTGACCGTGACTGATATCAATAACAATACGCATTCCGCAGCTGTTTTAATTACGGTCTTAGATGAAAATGGTACATTCAGATGTTTATCATCGGTAACATCGGTGAGCCAAGCTATCTGCAACGGAACCGGAGGACATATTCAGATTCATTCTGACGCAAATACAACAAGGTCGCTCACCTTAAATGGCACGCCAATCAATCCTTCGTCAGGAAACAACTACACCAATCTAGCAGCTGGCCATTATGTAATGACCGTATCAGGCACCAATGGCTGCATCGATAGCCACGTTCTGACCATTGCCATTGATAGTAGTAAATGTACCAATTGGCAACCACAAGCATGTTCCATGGCTCTTGGCACCAATCTGCCCGGATTTGCAGACTGGGAACCACACAGAGCTACCCGAAACTTTATGAAAAACACTAGAGGAACTCCTATTCCTTACACATTGGATTGCAATTGTTGGTCTTTTGATGAAGCCACAAACAATGCTATACTAAGTCAAATGACCTTTGATGCAGATGGATATCCTACTTCTTTACCTCAATCCACAACACAGGGCAACATATTATTTAGGTATTTTGTATCTTCCGAAGGAAGGAATATGCCTCCAGGACAAACCTATGTTTTATTGCATGATGGTATGGGGCAGATACAATTAAGTGGAACCCTTTCTGGTGTTACTCAGACTTCCGGCAGAATACAATTTACTTTGGGCGGAGATGGCACTTTTTGGTTTCAAATCACACAATCTACCTCAGGAAATCACATTCGTAATATTAGAGTGGTGAGACTCGCCGATGAATTTGTAAATTTAAATACAAATCCTTTCTACCAAGGTTTCTTAGATAAAATAGAGCCGTTCTCAGTGTTGCGATTTATGGATTGGCAACATACCAACAATAATCCAACGGTACAATGGAGCGAAAGGACACTTCCGGGAAGATTTAGTTATGGAACCAATAGAGGTGTACCATATGAACTTATCATACAACTGGCCAACCAAACTCAAAAGGATATATGGATTTGTGTGCCCCATGAAGCAGACAATAATTACATTACTCAAATGGCCACCCTATTCAAAAATCAATTGGATCCCAATATAACGGTATACCTAGAATATAGTAATGAAGTGTGGAATTGGATATTTACGCAAGCAGGCTACAACAATAATAACCGTCCATATAATTTAAATTACGGCAGAGCTATGGCTTTAAAAGCAAAAAACGTTTTCGAAATTTGGCATAATGTTTTTGCAGGTGAAGAATGTCGTGTTAAACGTGTATTGGGTATTCAAGCAGGCTTTACTTACCTGAATGAACAGATCCTTGCACATTTGGATCAGGAAGATTGGGATTTTGGATCTCCAACCCACTATTTCGGACTGGATCACGATGCTAATGGCGTACCCAGACTGGATTTATTAGGAGCTGCAGCTACAGTCAATGATGTGATGCAAAATGCCCAAAATAACTTCAACAACTTTAAAACTTTGGTAAAACAAGATTATAGAAACATCCAAATTTATGGCAAACCTGTGATAACCTATGAAGGTGGTCAACATTTTGTAGGTAATGTTTTTGGAACGCCCTATCCATATCAACAAGCTATGTGGAATGCACAGAACAGTACTCAAATGTACAATATGTATCGTATGATGCACGATTCCATTAGATTTTGGGGATGTAAGCTGGCGACCAATTTTAGCCTGGCAGGACCACAACAAAGTGTTTATGGTTCATGGGGTGTGATGGAGCATATAGATGTTCAACCACCTTATCTTACTACAGCAGCAAAATATCAAGCTCTACTTGATGAATTGCCGCCATCTTCTTGTACCAACACACATATCTGGAGTGGAAGTGTTAATTCAAGCTGGACAAATGGTTGTAATTGGAATAATAGTAAAGTTCCAGGACCAACTTCCACAGTGATAGTTCCTAACGCTGTACCCAATTATCCATCAGTCAATGCCAATGCTCAAATAAAAAACATCTTTTTAGCAGCCAATGCCGCATTAAATATTCTCACAGGTTTTAGTCTTACGGTGACAGGACAATAATTGATTAAAGTATATTCTATAAACGACCACTCAAGATCCAAAAAGTTTTGAGTGGTTTTTTTATTTAGTTAAATGCTCATTTTTCTTTACTCAAAGTTAAAAAAGTAAAATAATATTAATAATTTTGACTTTAATTTTATTAAAATCAATATTAAAGCTCAGCATATGCCGTATCAAAATCTCTTAACACCCTTAGACTTGGGTTTCACCACATTAAAAAATCGGGTGCTGATGGGCTCCATGCATACCAATCTGGAAGAAATACCTGGTGGTTTTGAGAGAGCAGCTGTGTATTTTGCAGAGCGAGCCAAGGGACAAGTCGGTCTCATCGTTACAGGTGGCATCTCACCCAATGACGAAGGATGTGTGGCCGCTATGGCTGCTAAACTTTCAACACCAGAAGAAGTAGCACACCACAAAATCATTACCGATGCAGTACATGCTGAAGATGGAAAGATATGTATGCAAATCCTACATACAGGTAGATATGGATATCACCCTAAATTGGTGGCGCCATCATCTATCCAAGCACCTATCAATTTTTTCAAACCTAGAGAACTTAGTCATGAAGATATATTACGGACTATTGACGATTACGTTAATTGTGCCGTTTTGGCAAAAGAAGCTGGATACGATGGCGTAGAAATCATGGGTTCAGAAGGGTATTTGATCAATCAATTCATAGCACGCAGGACCAACCATCGTACAGACGAATGGGGTGGATCATATGAAAACAGAATCAAATTTCCCATAGAAATCGTCCGTAAAACCAGAGAAGCAGTCGGCGAAAATTTTATTATTATCTATAGATTATCCATGCTTGACTTGGTAGAAGATGGCAGCACTTGGGAAGAAGTAGTCATACTAGCCAAAGAAATAGAAAAAGCGGGTGCAACGCTCATCAATACGGGTATAGGCTGGCATGAAGCTAGAGTACCCACTATCGCAACCATGGTACCACGTAAAGCATTTGCATGGGTCACCAAAAAACTAAAATCAGCAGTAAATATTCCACTGATCGCCGTCAATAGAATCAATACTCCCGAAGTCGGAGATGATGTCATCGCAGATGGATGTGCAGATATGGTATCTATGGCCAGACCCTTTTTGGCTGATCCTGAGCTTGTACTTAAAGCTATGGAAAATCGTGGCGATGAAATCAATACTTGCATAGCTTGCAACCAAGCGTGTTTAGATCACACTTTTCAAATGAAAATTTCATCATGTCTAGTCAATCCAAGGGCATGTCATGAGACAGTATTAAATTATCATCCAACACAAAATCCAAAAAATATAGCCGTCGTTGGAGCCGGTCCTGCAGGTCTTGCTTTCGCCCATGTAGCAGCTATGCGTGGCCACAAAGTGACACTATACGAGGCATCTGATAGACTGGGTGGACAATTTAACCTCGCCAAAGTTATCCCGGGCAAAGAAGAATACGGTGAAACCATCCGATATTATCAAAAGATGATGGAAAAATATCAAGTACATGTAAAGCTAAACCACAGAGTTACCTCTGAAGCATTGAAGTCAACTGGGCATGATGAAATCATACTTGCTAATGGAATTGTGCCTAGAAATTTGGATATCCCTGGGGCAGATCATCCTAAAGTCGTAAGCTACATTGATGTTTTGACAGGCAAAGTAACGGTAGGTAAAAAAGTAGCTATCATTGGTGCTGGCGGCATCGGTTTTGACGTAGCGGAGTATCTGAGTCATCAACACCATGATGAAGACACCATCTTGACATTCCTTAAAGAATGGGGCGTAGACCATGAATATAAATCAGGTGGCGCCCTTCAGAGAGTAGCACCTGCACCATCACCAAGAGAAATCTATTTACTTAAACGATCTACTGGCAAACACGGGGCTAGTTTGGGTAAGACCACAGGATGGATACATAAAGCAAGCTTAGCAGCTAAACAAGTAAAAATGCTTGCTGATGTTATTTATGAAAAAATAGATGATAACGGCTTCCATGTCGAAATCAGAGGCGAAAAACAAATACTAGATGTAGATCATATAGTAGTCTGTGCAGGTCAGTTGTCATCCAGGTCCCTTTATGATGAACTTACTCTTTCAGGTATTAAATCTCATCTGATAGGAGGAGCGTATGAAGCAGCAGAATTGGACGCCAAGAGTGCCATTTATCAGGCTTGTACCTTAGCAGCGGAAGTATAAACGGTAGTCATCCTATCAAAGGAAATTAGTGCAAAAGTGTGATTTAGTAAGTTACTAATATAGTTATAAAACTAGGTTGTAAAATCGGCCTTCATTGCCATTATATATAGCAAAATAAAAAATTACATTAAGATATTCTTATATCATTGTATATCAACACACTAAACTAAGTATTTTTTTAAACTACCACTTTTCGACAGATACTTTTTGATACTTTTGACACTTTTCGACAGATACTTTTTGACACTTTTGACACTTTTCAACAGATATTTTTTGATACTTTTAACACTTTTCGACAGATAATTTTTGATACTTTTGACACTTTTCGACAGATACTTTCATCCATATCCCTTTGTACAGTACAATATCATTGAAAAATATTTTACCCAATTCTTGATAGTTTTCAAATTTCATTTAACTTTGCGAACAAATGTTCGTATTTAATGAGTAACAATAAATTTTGGCCGCTTACAGTTAGCAAGATTATTCGTCAGACTGTCGATTGCGTAGAGATCACCTTTGATATACCTCAAAATATCAAAAGCGAATTTTCTTTTCAATCTGGTCAATATCTTACGTTAAAAACTGACATCAATGGAGAAGACATCAGACGATCTTATTCTATTTGTTCGGCACCTCATGAAGATAAACTGAGCGTTGCTGTAAAACAAATCAAAGATGGAAGATTCTCTACCTATGCCAATACAAATTTACAAGTAGGTGATACTTTGGAAGTGATGCCACCTATGGGCAACTTCCTACTACATCCAACCGCTCAAAACTTTGTCTTTTTTGCAGCAGGTAGTGGCGTCACTCCGGTGATTTCACAAATCAAAACCATACTAGCACAGAAACCGGATGCAAAGGTCACCCTATTTTATGGCAATAGAAATTTTGGCTCCATCATCTTCAGAGAAGCATTGGAAGCACTGAAAAACAAATACATGAGCCAAATGGCTATCCATCATATTTTTACTAAAGAGAAAATTGGTATTCCTCTCTTGCATGGAAGGATAGACAAAATTAAAAGTCTCGAATTGGCCAAATCACTTTATGCTGTGGAGGATACAGATCAGTTTTTACTATGCGGCCCTGCTGAAATGATTTTTGATGTCAAGGATGGTCTTAGTGAACTTGGGGTGCCTGCCGATAAAATACATTTCGAACTCTTCAGCACTGAAGGTTTAAAACGAACGAGCGTTAGTAATGACTTGAGTGAAACAGATAAAGAAAAAGAAAGTGAAGTAACCATTCAGATGGATGGCGACCTTTTTGAATTTTCATTGGAATATGGCGGTCAAAATATTTTAGATGCAGCTCTTGCAGCCGGGGCCGATCTTCCCTATGCCTGCAAAGGTGGTGTTTGTTGTACCTGCAAAGCCAAAATCACCGAGGGAGAAGTAGTCATGGATCTCAATTATGCATTGGAACCAGATGAAGTGGCCGCAGGATATGTCTTGTTATGTCAGTCTCATCCCAGGACAGCTACCATTTATGTGGACTTTGATCAAAAGTAAATATCATGACAACCGCCATCAGTAAAAAACAAAATATTATCAACACAGCAGCAGATCTTTTTCAAGAGAAAGGATACAACGCTACGTCTATGCGTGATCTTGCTGCAAAAGTAGGACTAGAACCTTCCAGCATTTACAGTCATATTCGCTCCAAAGAAGATTTGCTTTCGGAAATTTGTATGTCTTGCGCAGAGCGATTTACACTAGGCATGCAAGATATATTCGATCAGGATACTTCCGCACGTAAAAAAGTAAAAGAACTCATCCAATTGCATTTGGATATTGCCTTTGACATTCCTGCTTCTGTTACGGTATTTAATGATGAATGGCGCTTTCTACAAGAACCTGTCTTGTCATCATTTCTAGATGCACGTAAGGATTATGAAAAAAAATTCAAAAAGATCCTTACCGAAGGTAAAAAAGCAGGCAAATTTGATTTTCAAAACTTAGATATCGTTTTCAATATCATAATCAAAATGTTAAGTTGGTCACATACAGCCATCAAAAAATATAACAGAGATGAGCTAGAAGCAGAATTAAATAGTTTAGTGATAAAAATTTTAAATAAGTAACCACTTTTCTCAACACAATTGCTTTAATATTATTTAAGCATTAATAAATATTTTATACCATGAGCACACATTCATTAGAAGATAGGTTCCAGTCAAGAGTGGATAATGAAGAAAAGATCGAGCCCCGAGATTGGATGCCAGATGCGTATCGAAAAACATTGATAAGACAGATATCCCAACATGCCCATTCAGAAATCGTAGGTATGCTTCCTGAAGGCAACTGGATCACCCGTGCCCCCAGTCTAAAAAGGAAATTAGCACTTTTGGCCAAGATCCAGGATGAAGCAGGTCATGGTTTGTATTTATATTCTGCGGCTGAAACTTTAGGTATATCCAGAGACGAAATGCTGGACCAATTGCATACCGGAAAAGCAAAGTATTCCAGTATCTTTAACTACCCTACATTGACCTGGGCTGATATAGGCGCGATAGGCTGGCTAGTAGACGGTGCTGCTATCATGAATCAAGTACCCCTTTGTCGTGCTTCATATGGACCCTATGCACGCGCTATGGTACGCGTATGTAAAGAAGAGTCATTTCACCAAAGACAAGGGTATGATATCTTACTGACCATGTGTCAAGGATCAGAAGAACAAAAAGAAATGGTACAGGACGCCGTAAACAGATGGTGGTGGCCCTCACTCATGATGTTTGGACCCAATGACGACGTATCACCCAATAGTGCTCAATCCCTGAAATGGAAGATCAAAAGATTTTCGAATGATGAACTCAGACAAAAGTTTGTGGACGCCACCGTACCGCAAGCTGAAATATTAGGGATACAACTTCCTGATCCGTTATTAAAATATAATGAAGCTAGAGGTCATTATGATTTTGGACCTATTGATTGGGAAGAATTCTTCCAGGTGGTAGCAGGCAATGGTCCTTGCAATAAAGAAAGACTTGCTGCCAGAGTCAAAGCGCACGAAGAAGGCGCTTGGGTGAGAGAAGCAGCAACGGCTTATGCAGAAAAACAAAAAAATAAGGTTGTATCATCAGCTTCAGTAGCATAAAAAATATTTAACATATGTTTCGCATTATATTCATCACTGTTCTAACCATGTGCACCATATCTATTTCAGCTCAGATGGTGAGCAAAATAGATACCAAATTACAAAGTGCCACACGTGCGTCTAAACAAGCAGTGGTGATAGTGATGAAGGAACAGGCAGATATTTCTCCAGTAAGAGATATCAAAGGCAAAGATGCAAAAGCAACCTATGTTTATCACACCTTGCTCAATAAAGCCAACGAAACCCAAACAGCGCTTTTACAATTCTTAAAACGAGAAGGCATACCACACAGAAGTTTTTATATCGTAAATATGATATCCGCTACGATGGATCTATCCACTATAGAACGAATAGCGACTAGGGAAGACGTCAGTGAAATCATACAAGACGGTAGTTTTAAAATGCTGGATCAGCCGGAAGCGGATCGCACGCAAAAACAATCTGGTAAAAGAGCTCCCATCTGGAATATCACACAAATAGGTGCCCCAACAGTTTGGTCTATGGGCTACACAGGCCAGAATGTAGTGATTGGTGGACAGGACACAGGATACGAATGGTACCTTTCGACTATACAAAGCAAATATCGTGGATGGAATGGCAATGTAGCTGATCATAATTACAATTGGCATGACGCGATACATCAGATAGACACCCACAACAGTGGTAACAATCCTTGCGGATTAAACTTGACATATCCGTGTGATGATAACAATCACGGCACACATACAATGGGTACTATGGTAGGTGGTGTAGATAATAATAACAATGAGATAGGCGTAGCGCCCGGTGCTAAATGGGTTGGCTGTCGCAATATGGAGCGAGGTTGGGGTACTTTGACTACTTACGTAGAATGTTTTGAATGGTTTCTCGCGCCTTACCCAGTGACCGGTGGAACAGGGGATCCTACCAAAATGCCTCATGTCATCAATAACTCTTGGGGATGTCCTCCATCTGAAGGATGCAATACCACCAATTTTGCCACCATGGAAACAGCATTAAATAATCTCAGAAATGCAGGTTGTGTCATCGTGGTATCGGCAGGGAATTCAGGGTCAAACTGTAATACAGTAAATGACCCTTCCGCAATCTTCAATGGCAGCTTTAGTGTGGGGGCAACGAATAGTGTTAATGATATAGCTAATTTCAGCAGTAGGGGTGCGGTGAGTGTAGACGGCTCATACAGGCTAAAGCCGAATATTTCTGCTCCTGGCGTAAGTATACTCTCATGTTTGAAAAATGGAACCTTTGCTAACCTATCTGGAACAAGTATGGCAGGACCACATGTGGCAGGCTTAGTAGCATTGTTAATTTCAGCCAATCCTGAACTGGCTGGTGAAGTAGACAAAATTGAAGACATTATAGAACAAACAGCACTAAACCTGACATCAAGTACCCAATCTTGTGATGGCGTACCAGGTACATCCATACCTAATAATACTTTTGGCTGGGGAAGAATAGACGCCGTAGCTGCAGTAAATATTGCTATGGCAAGCAACTATCCACCTTATGTAAACCAACCTGCGAGTATTGTGGTGTCTAGTGCACAGTGTGGTGTCATTTTGGTCAGTGCCAATAACAATCAATATAGAATACAAGTTAATAATTCGGGACAACTCACCAAAACCTTAGTAGGGACACACGCTCCTAACTCTATGTTGGTCAATAATGGAAGTTTAAATATGCAAACATCCAACTCCAAAATCATATTAAGATCACCAAATAATACCTATTGGCAACTTATCATTGATAATAACGGTCAGCTTTCTACATCCGTCATGGGCACTTTACCTACTAATATTGAATTGAGCACTGGAGATTTAAAAGTCTCTGACGGTCAAAAAGGACTTTTACTGAGAAGCCCAGATAACACATGCTATCTTACCAATATCAGCAATACAGGAAATATTCTAACAATTCCTGCTATTTGCATTAATTAACTAATCATCTTGACCTTAACCAAATAAATATATAAGAATGAAAGATTGGCCACTCTACGAAGTATTTATCAGATCCAAAAACGGTCTCAATCATAAGCATGTGGGAAGCCTTCATGCTGCAGATCCACATATGGCCATTCAAAATGCGCGAGATGTCTATACCCGAAGAAATGAAGGTGTGAGTATTTGGGTAGTTGAAGCGAATCATATCACATCATCTAATCCTGATGATGCAGAAGCATTGTATGATCCTGCAATGGACAAAATATATAGACATCCTACGTTTTACGAATTGCCTGACGCCCTCAAACATATGTAATCATGCAAAAAGAAATCAAAGACTTTATCTTGATGCTGGCCGACAACTCCATGATTTTGGGTCAGCGACTCGGCGAATGGTGCGGCCATGGTCCTATACTTGAACAAGACATAGCACTTACAAACATAGCACTAGACATCATAGGAGAAGCACGTAATTACTATGCTTACCTTGCGGAAATAGAAGGCAAAAAGGAAGACGACTACCCTATGCTTCGAAAAGAAAGAGCATTTAGAAATGTACTTTTGGTAGAAACGCCCAATGGGAACTGGGGTGATACTATGATGCGACAGTTTATGTTTGATTGCTGGCATTATTTCCATCTCGAAGCCATGACCAAAAGTAATGACGAACGACTCGCTTCTATTGCCAAAAAAAGCATTAAAGAGGCCAGTTATCACCTTTCATTTTCGTCAGAATGGGTCATCCGATTAGGAGATGGAACCCCAGAAAGTCACGAAAAGATGCAGGATGCGGTAGAACATCTGCTCCCCTATTTCGAAGAGTTTTTTATGGCTGCCGATTTTGAAGTGTACAGCCAGCAAAAAGGCATCAGCCCTGATCTCCATATGGTCAAAAATAAAGCCATGGCTAAATTTAGTGATGTTTTGGACGAAGCTACACTTGCTTATCCCCAAAATGTATTCGCTAAAAAAGGCGGGAAATCGGGTATTCATTCAGAGCATCTTGGATTTATCCTCACAGAAATGCAATATTTACAACGAGCTTATCCTGGAGTGACTTGGTGATCTTTTTATAGGCATAAAAAAATCGCTAATTTTTTCGATAATAAATTGTTGCTGTATGTCTGACAACTCGTAAAACAATGGAAGTCTAACCAATTGGTCAGTAAATTTATCACAGTTTGTCAATGACCTATCATCATGTTTTGCACAATAATAAGGACTTTTATGTAATGCTTGATAGTGAAAAACTGCATGAATACCTGCCGATTTCAAGTAATTTATCAAGGCTGCCCTTTGATTTAAATCTAGACAAACTAGATAGAACATATGAGCATTATTGGTAGCATAATCTGGAATTTGTGGTAGATCCACTCCAAATTCTAATAAAAATTGTAATTGGTCGAAGTATTTATTCCAAATCATTTTTCTTTTTGATTGTATATCTTCCAATTTTTCCAATTGGGCAAAAAGGTATGCCGAAATGATATCTGAAGGTAAAAATGAAGATCCAACATCAGTCCAGCCATATTTATCCACCTCGCCGCGAAAAAACTGACTTCTATTAGTTCCTTTTTCTCTGATGATTTCTGCCCTGCTATTGTATTTTGGAGTATTTACAGTGAGTAAGCCACCTTCTCCTGATATCACATTTTTGGTCTCATGAAATGAAAAAGCGCCAAAATGCCCTATGCTACCCAATGTTTGACCTTTGTATTGACTGTCAATAGCTTGTGCTGCGTCCTCAATGACAAACAAATGATATCTCTTTGCTAACGTCATGATTTCACCCATATCACAAGCTACACCAGCATAATGTACAGCAATAATAGCTTTAGTCCTACTCGTAATCAATGACTCTAAATGAGATGTATCTATATTGGGATGACTAACCATGCTGTCAGCAAAGACTAATTTAGCTCCTCTAAGCACGAACGCATTAACTGTAGAAACAAATGTATAAGATGGTGCAATAACTTCGTCTCCTGACTGAATTTCACACAAAATAGCTGCCATTTCAAGTGCATCTGTACAAGATGTGGTCATTAACGATTTCTGAAAGCCCAATTCGTTCTCAAAAAAATCGTGTACCTTTTTTGTGTACTTTCCATCTCCGGAAATTTTTCCAGAGCGCACCGAATCAGTGATATACTCTAACTCTTTCCCGCTCAAATAAGGTTTATTAAATGGAATATTCATAGCCAAAAATGATAAATTTGTGTATAACTTTCAGGTACAAAAAGATTTCTTTCATAAAATCGACAAGCATTTGCATTTTCAATCTGCGTTCCTACCTTAATATATTCGTGCTGATTTTGTAGTCCGAAAATTTCGGCGGCATCTAAAAGTCTAGACCCAATATTTTGGTTTCTGAACCGCGCATCCACAGCTATCAATCCGACCTCAGTATGATTATCATTACATTTTAAAGTAATGAAACCAGTTATATCATCTTTGTCATACACCAACACTTCATGTGCAATACTTTTATTTAATGAGTTTTCAATCCATGTATGATACAATCTTTGTCCAGCATTCAAGCCCATGTTAAGATCTTTGACAAATCTAGATGAATGCCCAGCTTGGAAAGCGAGATCTTTCAATGAAGAAGCGTCGCATAATGAATCTGCAATCCTGATATGTCCATCTCTAATAGCTAGATGATTGGATAGCTTTTTTTTATAGGTCACATTGGTAGTTTGGTAATAAACTTTTAATGACTTACGAATAATGGTTTGTTTATCTTTCACCTTTAAAAAACCATAAACAAGATCAAAACTCTCATCTTTCCCAATTTTAAAAATACGGTTCATATCTTGCCAACAATCATTTGATAAATCAATAGATCCGATTTTCTTCTCAAAAAAGTTACTATCCCATTCTAAAAAATTAATGCTCATAGATTTAATATTTTTTCAATAATATAATGTGGCCGTTGTTTTATAGCTTCAAATATTTTTCCAATATACAATCCTAAGACACCTAAGATCATAATAATAATTCCTGCTAGAAACCATATCGAAATCATGATACTTGTAAAACCCAAAACTTTAATCTGTCCATTAAAATATAGAAAAAAGTAGTAAATGCCCACCACAAAAGAAATGACGGAAATAAGAATACCCAAATGTACAGTCAAACGTAAAGGTTTGTCAGAAAATGAAATCATATTATTGAACGCAAGGTGTAATAACTTACTAAAGGAATATGAAGACACATCTTCTCTTTTGCCGTGACTGACATCGACAGTTGTTTTATTGTAACCAACCCATTGGGACATAGTAGGAAAATACCTGATGTGATCTCCCATAGAAAGAATAGCATCGATCACCTGCTTGTGATAGATTCCAAAATTGGCAATAGTGTGATCCTGAACTGTATCTGTCAAGTAGCTAAAGAGTGTATAATAAGCCTTTGATGAAAGTCTCTTTAAGTAAGAATCCTGTCGCAAAACACGTCTTGCATAAACGATATCATATCCTTCTGTTGCTTTTTGATAAAGATTATTAATCTCTTCTGGTAAATCTTGCAAATCACAATCCATAACGACAATATATTGCCCAGTAGCCTGCCGTAATCCCGCGGTTATTGCATAATGCTGACCAAAATTCCTACTAAGCTTGATACCCTTTACAAATGGGAAAATTGCACATACATTCTCAATTTCTCGCCACGACTCATCAGGACTGCCATCATCAACTAAAATAACTTCAAAATTCGCTGATATTTGAACTACTGATAAATTGATTCTTGATACAAGGTCCTGAACCATTTTTTCTCCTTTGTATACCGGCGAAACCACAGATATCATCATTTCACTAAGTTCACTTCTCATATTGATAAATAGGAATTTTATAAAGAATAGTCATGAGCACAAAAAACGGAACTAAAAACAAATAACTGAATGGAGCAAACACAAAATTGTAAAAAACCGTAAGATATAAACCTAAGCTTCCCAGCAAAAATAGATTGACATCCTTAATTTTTTGTCTTCTAAAATGATATACCGATATTGTCAATACAGTGACAAACACCGAAGCCATGATATGAACTAATTTAATGGCCTTAATCTTATCTATAATTTCACCATCCCAAAACTCCAAAAAATAAATCGCAAAACCTAATCCTTGGCTCAAAATATAGGGCTTACCTATATGAGCATACCAAGTAGGTACATCTGACCATTGACTTAATGCCATCTGATCATAATTTTTTAAACCTTTAAAAAACAATAAGGGATCTTTAGTCAAAAAAGGGATTACGTACAGCACCATCAGTAATCCAATAACCACTCCAGAAAGTTTCATAGTTTTTTGTAAGCCTTCTTCTTTAAAATATATAAAAGCGTAGGCAGGTAACCACAACACAATGCCATATCTAGACAATAAACAACAAACGATAGCAAAGGCTTTTAAGTGGACAGAGCCAGAAAACAGACTGTATGCCAAAAACATATAAAAAGCAACATCCAGTAATTCTACCGAATAAATAAATACAGAAGCATCGTATAAATAAATGAGTTTAATGAAGAAAAAAGGTATCAATATCAAAACCAAATTCCAAATCCATTCAAGACTGTTCTGATATCTTTCAAGGTTATAACAAAATAAATATGTCACAAATACAAAATAAAGATAAGACATAGTTCTATAATCAATCTTTAATATTTCTGCTTTGATAAATGGTAAATATTGCATTGGTAGATATCCAGGCTCGAAGGACCATCCCGGATAATGTACCTTATAATATGGATATTCTAAATTCATAATTCTTTGAGCCATTGTTTGTAACGTAGGAATCACATCTGACTTAGTCGGGTCTATAGGATTTTGGTAGAATAATGAAGTTAAGTACGCCAGCATTAATAATGAGACACCTATAAACAATGCCTCAAAAATGAAAGCCCTATCTTGTTTACTTTTACCTTGGACACTTTGACACGAGTAAAATATAGCCACACAACTACTCAGTATTCCTCCACAAAACCAAAGTAATGGATTTATAAGATAGCTTTGCTCATGTCTGCCTATGGACATCACATAAATTTGCATTATTATCCCAATAAGTATAAAGACGATCCAAATATTTATTTTTTTCATTTTTGGATTGTATAGATGTGTTGTCAAATTTAATGTCATGTCTTACCTATTTATTTGTTTTTCAATAATAAATTTAATCATCAGTCATAAAATCGACTTTTGTCCAATTTTATTATGTAAATTTTAAATATTTTGCATTATAGGAATAATTATCACTATATTTGTCTCCTGGAAGACAAATCCAAATATATCTATAAAATATGACAAAATACGGACTTATATTTGTGCAGAAACAATTATGAATGACAGCATTCAGAACACAAATCATTTTATGGTTACTTTGGGGACTTTGTGACAAGATCACCTGCCAAACTTACATTCCATATGTTCAGGAAGGCAAATTTTGGTTTTACACTACCCACTCTGGTGCAGATGCTAATCCGAGTAGTATTGGTGTTTTTGTACACTTTTTTAAAGGTGATACAATTATAGATCAAAGATTATATAAAAGACTATTTCAGGCATCTTTAAAGGGCACGCACCATTGCCAATTTCCTCCCTGCTTTACTCCAAATATACCATATGAAACCGAACTTCCTGTAGAAATTGGCTATGGCCGAGAAGACATCAACTTTAAAAAGGTATATTACCTTCCAAAGGCTGCTTCGTCAGAATCATGCTCAAATGCGGAATATGAATTGTATGATTTCGATTTACCATTGGGTGATAGTTTATCAGATTGTCACAGAAGAAACATATACTCAAGTGACTTCCATAGTATTGGGAAAATTGACTCTATTAAAATTGAATTTATTTATGGACGTGAAAGATGCATCCGTTACTTCAAAGGAGTTAACCAAATTGGGTTGCATTATACATTCCCCATGAGGCTCATAGAAGGTGTGGGCTTCGATTACTATGACCCAATAAATTACACTCAAAACACATTTTATGCTTCATATTGTGAAGGGACGTTGGAACAATGCAACTTTTTGAATAGCGTTTACCATAATAAATTTCCGTCAGACATTACAATATTTCCAAGCCCAAGCAACGATAAAATATGGATTGAAAGCGAATATCCCATTGAAAAAGTCGAAATATTTGGCCTGAATGGCAAGTCCTTAATGACTTCAATTCAACATGAAATCACTATATCTAGCCTTTCGCCAGGCATTTATTTTGCAACTATCTATCTGAGAAATGGTCAAGTAAGAACCAAAAAAGTCATTAAAAACTAATCAATACCCAGCTGCTTGTCCATCCTTCCGGCTTTCACTGGCACCTAGATAAACTTTATTTCTTTCATCCCACATGATAGCTTGATATCCACCGTATCCGCCTATGTTGTAACCCACCTTATGACCCATTTGTACCAGTTTTCTGATGACTTCGTAGTCAAAACCTGATTCCAAATAAAGATCACCACCGTTGGTCATCTTTTCGCCTGTGGGTTCTGAACTTCCTTCATGTTGAATACGTGGAGCATCTCCTGCTTCCTGGAGATTCATCCCAAAATCTACTAGATTGACCACTATCTGTGCATGACCTTGTGGTTGCATGGCGCCTCCCATCACACCGAAACTCACCCAAGGTTTTCCTTCTTTGGTAATGAAACACGGGATGATGGTATGAAATGGTCTTTTGCCAGGAGCATAGGAATTATTATGTCCGGGTTCGAGAGTAAACATTTCTCCACGGTCTTGCAGTACAAAACCCAAACCTGTTGGCGTCATACCGCTGCCCATACCGCGATAGTTACTTTGTATCAAAGATATCATGTTGCCCTCTTTATCAGCAACAGTGAGATAAATGGTTTCTGGAGCTTTGAGTTCACCAGGATCATAAGCTTTGGCAGCACGATCAGCTTTGATCAATTGACTTCTTTGTTGAGCATACTCCTTAGAAATCAACTCTTGAACGGGTACCTTTGCAAATTGCATATCTGCATAATATTTAGCACGATCCTCAAAAGCCAATTTTTTAGCTTCGGTAAACAGATGAATGTACTCTGCTGAACCAAATCCCATTTTTTTAATATCGTATAGCTCCAAAATATTTAAAATCTGTAGCGCAGCAATACCTTGGCCATTGGGAGGCAATTCCCAAACATCATATCCACGATAATTGGTAGAGACGGGATCTATCCATTCACTGCTGTGAGAAGCCAAATCTTCATAGGACAAAAAACCACCTTGGCGTTTCATGTAATCACCTATGGTCTTGGCTATGTCTCCCTTATAAAAAGCATCTCGGCCACCCTGAGCAATTTTCCTATAGGTACTGGCCAGATAAGGATTTTTAAATATTTCTCCCTTAGCAGGCGTTTTACCGTTGGGTATGTACACTTCTGAAAATCCCTCGTATTTGGAAAGACTGCGTGCACTTGCTGCTAGATAATAAGCAATCAATTCTGTAACAGGAAAACCATTTTCAGCATAATGGATAGCAGGCTGCAATACATCCTTCCAAGGCAAAATACCAAATTTTTTATGTAATTGATCCCAACCATCTACAGCACCCGGTACAGATACAGGCAATGGACCATGAGCAGGAAATCGTGTGATGCCACGCATAAATAGTTCCTCTTTGGTCATACTTTTGGGAGACCTGCCACTGGCATTCAATCCATGCAATTTTTTAGTTTTTGCATCCCAAACAATGGCAAACAAATCTCCGCCAATGCCACATCCTGTCGGCTCCATAAGACCTAGACAAGCATTAGATGCAATAGCTGCATCTATGGCAGAGCCACCTTTTTTGAGTACATCAAGTGCGACTTGAGTAGCCAATGGATGTGATGTTGCCGCCATGCCCTGTTGAGAAATAACTTCTGACCTAGTGGCGAAGTTATGGCCTGTGATTCTGTCCTGTGAATTACTAAACACTACAACAAATGTAACTATTAAGTATATAATGGAAAACTTTAAGCGCATGACATGATGTATTATTAGACAAATATAGACTTTTTTTGTGACTAAATGAATTTGAGTGTAGGAAATATTGAACTTAATACCTTAGTTTTGTTGTAAAATAAAAGTATGAGATCCTTATTTAAAAGATATGCTATTCAGTTTTGTTTGTTTTGTACACTTTATGCTATAGCAACTTATACGATTGACCACATCATTATGTCAGAAGTGGTGCATATAAAAAGATTAATGGTCAGTGCATTCTTCATTGGTATAATTATGATCATAGCTCAGATATCTATAGATGAATATACAGATTTCAAAAATAACAAAAACCAATAAAAAAAGAAAATGCTAAAGTATATTTGCAGACTTATTTTAAAATTATGGGGCTTTAAATGGTCAGGATACAATCCAGAACTGACTCCCCAAAAAGTATTTGTAGTCTACCCTCACACATCCAATTGGGACTTTCCCTTGGGTATTCTGCTCAAGTTTGCCATGCCAATCAATGTCAATTATGTAGCCAAAAATTCACTTTTCAGATGGCCATTTGGCTATTTCTTCAGAGCATTGGGAGGTATTCCGGTAGATAGATCCAAAAACAATAACTTTGTAGATGAAATGGCCGATTTGTACTCCAAATACAGCCCGTTAGGACTTACATTAGCACCCGAAGGCACCCGTAAACGAGTACAAAAATTCAAAACTGGCTTTTATTATATAGCACACAAAGCCAAAGTTCCACTGATATTAGTAAAATGGGACCATGGCAAAAAAGATGTGCACTTTGACGAACCTTTTTATACCACCGGAGTTTATGAAGACGATATGGAATACATTGTGCAATATTTCAAAGGCACGGTTGGGTATAGACCTGAAGATGCATGTCAATGGGAAGAAGAAGTAATCCATCAAAAAAAATAAAATAGTTAAACATGTCCATAAAGCAATTGATCATATATTCAGCTTTTTATTGTGGAATCTTATTGCTTATAGCCAATGCAGGAGGAGTACCACAAGCAGTAACCAAAGCACCAGGTGAAGCGAACCACAATTCTTGTGCAACTTGTCATACACCTGCTGGAAATTTTAATCCTACGATTACCTTAGATGTTTTAAAATCTGATTCTACCAAGGTCACTAGGTATACTCCAGGTGAAACGTATATCATGAGATTAACCGTAAAAGGTTCCAATGCTCCAAAAGCTTATGGATTTCAGATGGTAAGCTTGGACTCCCTTAATAACAATGATCAAGGTATTTGGTCTCAACTAGGTGATAGAGTAAGGCAACAAAATCTTACCGTACAAGGTAAAGCCAGAAAATATTTAGTACAATCTGGTGCCAAAACAAATGGAGTATTTACAGCAAACTGGAAAGCCCCGTCCACAAATATTGGAAAAGTGAAATTTTATTTCACCGGCTTAGCTATTAATAGTAATGGAAATACAAGTGGAGACTCCAATGTTTTTGGACAAATCACGTTAAATCCTGAAGGCACTTCAAGTATAGTTCAAAGTACCACCTTTTCAAGCAATGTATACCCCAATCCGACGGTTGACATCTTAAACATTGAAACTAGCAATGCTGATTTCATCAAGGTTTCTGCCCTTACCGGTCAGCAATACTTGTTGCCTTTACATGACAAAAAAGTAAGCTTAAGTATGTTACCCTCCGGTGTATATATTGTTCAACCTATGCATAAAGATACTTATTCAGGACAAGCTGTTAAAATTGTAAAACTTTAAAACAGTAATGGCAATAAAGTCAAAAATAGCTATGGTGAGTTATCTAAATTCAAAACCATTTGAGTTTGGATTAAGAAATATCAATCAAAATGACTTTGAAATCATCACTGCAACACCAGCCAAGTGTGCTTCACTCTTTACGGATGGCTCTGTAGATATTGCCTTAATACCCGTTGGAGCACTTACAGATTTAAAATCTTATGAAATCATTAGTGATTATTGTATTGGTTGTGATGGTGAAGTTAGAACCGTTTGTATTTTTAGTAATGTAGAATTGTCCAAATGTAAAAAGTTACTTTTGGATGATCATTCTAGGACATCCTTTTTATTGTCTCAGATATTAGCGACACAATATTTAGGTATGCATTTGCCTGTAGCATCTCTCAGTATTGAAAACTATAAACATAATGATCAAGATGCTGTATTGATGATTGGTGACAAGGTGTTTGAGTACGAAAATAATTTTAAATACAAGTACGACTTAGGTGTTTTATGGAAAGAATGGACAGGATTACCCTTCGCTTTTGCGGTATGGATAGCCAAACCAGAAATAAATCCATCCGTCATAGCAAACCTCAACTCTGCTTTAAAATATGGTGTAGATAATTTGGATAAAATCATTGAAAAAGAAAGTAGTGAAAGCCTGGATTTGTATTATTATTTTAAAAACAACATCCAATATCAACTAGACGAACCCAAAAAAACTGCTTTAAACATTTTTTTAGAAAAATCAGCCATTGTGATTAAAACAAACTCTTTAGCCTAGTACAAAATTCTATACACTTTCATCCTTTCAAGCTGCTTAACTTACTTTCATCAACGTTAGTTTTAATAAGGGCATATGTTTAATTTTCAACTTACAGTAAATTTGGAAAACTTCAAAAATTAAAGCTGATACTGCTGCAAAAAATAGTTTATTAAGACATTTTAGCTAAATTTAGTGACTTTTACATAATTTTAATGCATAAGTATTATGATATTAACAATAATATATTATTTTTCGCTCTATTTTTCATTAAAACCCAACTTTTCCTGACTTGTACCTTTTAGTGCGGTGGAAATAACTTAGCCACCAAATCTGCC
>CAZGMB010000012.1:0-26261 GCA_964526715.1 uncultured Aureispira sp.
GTACTTGGAGAAGCTTGTAAAGTACTCAGAGAAGCTTGTAAAGTACTCAGAGAAGGTTGTGAAGTACTTGAAGAAGCTTGTAAAGTACTCAGAGAAGGTTATCAAGTACTTAGAGAAGCTTGTAAAGTACTCAGAGAAAGTTACCAAGTACTTAGAGAAGCTTGTAAAGTACTCAGAGAAAGTTACCAAGTACTTAGAGAAGCTTGTGAAGTACGCAGAGAAGGTCATCAAGTACTTAAAGGTACAAATCTTTGGAAATCTATATGGCTTACGGTAGGGAATAATCCCCTAAAAAAGTAAGTGCCCCGTCAAATGCCCATTCCGTAATGGCACACGGTAATTCCATAAAATCATATGACCATTCCATAAAGTCACGTTCCTATTTCTTCTTATTTCTTTGATATTTCACAAAGTCAGAGTGCCAGTTTATAAAATAATAAACTAGTTGGTTTCCAAAGGATGGCAAATTTCACCTGTGTTTGTAACGATTTACAATGATCAGGAAGTCATAGGATAGACCATATATAAATGTAAGGGAAAATTAAAACCATACAAAAGATATATATCTTTGAATTCCTTGCATTCTGTGCGCTTTTAATAGCACACATGCAACCCTTATTTCTAATTTCTAAACTTAAAATTAAAACAATGTACTCAGTAAACCACTAGAAAACCAAGATCAAAAAAAATTACGCTCCCAATATAACCCTTACAACCCTGGTTTTAAAACTTTTGCCCCAAAATGGATTATTTACGGATAATGAGTTACAAGTTTGTTGATCATACACCCAAGGTGCATTGAGATCAAAAATACATAAGTTAGCAGGCGCATTTTCTGCAATCTCAGGTACAGACAGGCCTATGATTTTGCGAGGAGATGTAGTAAGACATTCTATGATGGTCTCCAAGCCTAATCTATCAGCAAGATGATCTACCAAAGCCGGAAGACAAGTCTCTAAACCTGTAGCTCCGGGCTGAGCGTATGTGAACTCCAAATTTTTGGATTCTTCATCTAAGGGTTTATGGTTAGATACAATAGCGTCAATAATACTCGACTTTACACCTTCGATGAGAACAGCCCTATCGTTTTCACTCCGCAGTACAGGAAGTACTTTCAGATTACTGTCAAAGTCAGACAAGTTTTCATCCGTAAACAAAAGATTCATGTAAGATACGGTGGCCTTGATATCCTGTTTTTGGTTTTTAGCTTGTTCTATCGCGGATACACTTCGGGCGGATGAGATGGCATGTTCTATGATTTGACCACTATGATATTCTAGGACAAGCATATCTCTTTGCAGCATTTGCAACTCTGCGATATCGGGAACCCCTTTCATACCCAACGATGTGCTCATGGTGCCTTCGTGCATTTCGCCGTCGTGACTGAGAAAACGATCATCAGGGTGATGTATCACACTTAATCCCGCTGTAGTTGCATATTGTAAAGCCCTACCTATCAATCCTGTGTCCTGAATAGCATGAAGACCGTCGCTGACACCTATGGCACCTGCAGATGCTAGATCATAGTACTCTGTAATGTCTTGTCCTTTAATGTCTTTACTCAGGGCAGCTATAGGATGTATCTCGACACCATTGCGATGATGGTGATTTTTTAAAAAAGCTACATCGGCTTTAGTTTGAGTCACAGGTTTATTATTGGGAAATAAAGCCAAAGCGGTAAATCCTCCTGCTAATGCTGCTTTAGTCAGTGAATCCATGGTCTCCCTGGACTCATATCCTGGCTCTCCACAGTGAGCGCCTATATCAAACAGACCAATACTGCAACACAAGTCATTTCCAGAGATGATTTGCGCAGATCCATCTTCCAAGACGTCTCCGATCTTTTTAATGATGCCGTCAGCAATCAATATATCTTTCTTCTGCAGATGATAAGGTGATCCAGCATGTAAAATCACGGCACCCTTTACTAAATAATTCATAACACTTACGGATTATAAAATCTGATTAACAAGGCTTCAATCGCCAAAAATATCAATGCAAATATAACAAACCACCTCCAAAGTACGATGCCTTTGTCCTTATCGGCAATAGATCCTGAAATATTGGCTTGTAGTGCTTCTCCGATGACCTTCATTTTTGGATTTTTAGCCACGATATCTTCTAAATCACTTTCGCTGTATAAGCTCATATCTGACTCACTTCGATTATAGTTAAAGGCTAGATTTTTGACTACCTGATTATCCAGTGAAAGATCATAAAAGCCAGAAACCTTAATTTGGTCATCCAAATCTAAAGCAATTTTGTTTCCAGTAGGAATTTGTCCGGGTATCAATTCTGTCTCGCCATTAGAAACTTTATAGACCATCTCTCCCGTTTTGCGTTTATTTTCTGTTTCTATGACTATATTATTGGAAATCGTATAGCTCAATTCTTTTTGTTTCGTAGTGGAGATAGCCATTTTGTATATCAAAGGCACAAATATTTCAGCATTGAATACCAAATCATTGACTTCACTGTTTAATGGTGCAGCACTTACGAAAGCCAATCCATCCCCTACTCTGCTTTTTTGGAGATAAGCACCGCCATCTCTATATGTTAACAATTTTTCGGCCGGAGCAGAAGATACGGTTCTGAAATCAAAACTGATCTTTGACTTAGGAAGCTTTAAATTTCTTGAGTTATTGATGTACACATCCGAAAAGATAAATTCTTCTGTATTGATGGCAGATACTTCTCTAGCATTCTTGTTTTCTGCTTGAAAAGGTACCATTCCCAATAAAGCAAAAAAGTTATTATAACTATTCAAATCCAGATTTTGACCCGGAAAGACCAATAATTTGCCACCATTTTTAACGTAATTGTGGAGTTCGCTCGCCAATCCTGTAGTCACACTTCTTAAGTCATGTAAAATGATCAGATCAAAATTTACAAATTGCTGATATTGTAACTGATTTACGTTTTGATTGGACAATGAAAAAGATTTAACACCTTTAAAAAGGGCGTCCATGTACCTGTTTGGGGCACCTTCATTGATAAACAAAGCTTTGATCGTATCCGGCACCAAGAATGATAAGTAATACTGATCATCAAATTGTATTGGATAGTCAGTAACCGATACCACTGCTTTTTGCCAACCTGATTTATCTACGGTCACATTTACGGTATCAGTCACAAAACCATTAGCAGGAATATCCCTGATGCCTATTGGTTTATCTTGTCCATCTTTTTTGAATGATAATTTTACTTGTTCAGCATCTTCATTACTATGATTTCTGACTTTGACGATAAGTTTATTGTTTTGATTAAGAAATGGAATAGGACCATCAAACCAAACACTATCAATACTGAGATTTTTTTGACGCAAGGTCTGCAAGGGGACCAAATTTATCTCTACGGTAGTATCCTTAGATATCTCGTACGGTGTGATACTTTTTTGAAAGTCTGAAATCACATAACTGATCTTATTGTCTGTGGTAGATTCAAAAAGTTGCAATTGCCGATTGACCACTTTATCAATGGGCTGTACCGCAGGGGAAATCTTGATCTCATTGATGAACGATAAAGCATCTTCCTTACTCACAAAACGCTGGTGCTTGCCTTCGAAATCATGAGTCAGTATCTGAAAACGGTCGTCATCACTGTATGAATTTACAATAGAAGTAGCTTTTTCTTTGGCAAAATCCAACAAAGGAATATCTTGTTTTGCTGCGGTCATGGAGAATGAGTTATCCACAAAAACAGAGATGCTGTTCAAACCTGATTTTACGGCATCCCCTGTAGGCAAAAACGGCTGAGCAAACGCAAAGACTAAGGCTGCCAAGGCCAAACATCGGCTCAACAAGACCAAAAGGTTTTTGAGTTTATTCCTATTGGAAGTTTCTTCTTTGATTTCTTTGAGGTACTTTACATTGGTAAAATATACCCTTTTGAACTTCCTAAAGTAAAATAGATGTATAATAATTGGGATTGCCAAAGCGAGCAAAGCCCATAAAAAAGACGGGTATAAAAACTGCATAAGTTTCACCATTGTGGTCGCAAAAATAACTTTACTAATAGAATAAAATGCAGTTTTGTTCAAAAAAATGTCAATCAGGCCAAACTAATTTCATTTCAGAATTTTGACCGACACCAACTTACCATCCAATTCATATTGAACTATGTACATGCCGGGCGCCAAATGACTCCAAGAGTCAATACTAATTTTTTGATCTGTGACATTGTACGATTTTTGACTCCACAATGTACCATCCAGACCAAAAATCTTAATTAAGATAGGATCTGAGCCTTGGCTATTGACATCTAAATAAAGTACATCTGTCACCGGATTGGGATAAAATGAAGGAGATTTTGCAGTAGATACATTTACCTGAGATGTCGGACTTTGCTGATATACTCTGATATAATCAATCTGCATGGCACTTTGGGTGAAAGAAGCCGCTATAGTAGGTTCAATGGCAATATTGAGCAAGAAAAATTGCTCCGCGTCAAATGGCCACGTCCTATTATCTTTGACATCCGGACAATAAACAAAATGAATCACGCCATTGACACTAAATATAAGTTCGTCGGGTGTCCATTCCAATTCATAAAGATTAAACTCAGTGGAAGCGTTTCCTAGAAATTGGCTGCCCGTATTAATAGTATTGCCAAAACTTGAAGGCGTATGTGTAGCACTTGATACGACATTCTGATTATTTCCCCAATGCTCCATGATATCAATTTCGCCACATTCAGGCCAAGATGTAGTCCCAAATCCCTGACTTTGCCAGTAAGAACCGTTTTCATTGATATTTTTACCTAGCATCCAGAACGCAGGCCAGGTACCTCGGCCTGTAGGCAGTTTGGCTCTCATGACTACTTTTCCGTATTTGAAGGCAAATTTTGAATTTAAGCGCGCTGATGTATACTGCTTGGTAACGCCTTGGCTGGAAAAACTTTCTTTTCTCGCTACGATATTGAGTAAACCGTTTTCTACAAAAGAGTTGGACAATCGATTGGTATAATGCTGTACTTCACCATTGAACCAGCCTTCTCCATTGGGTAATCTAGTTTGATGAAACCATTTAGTGGCATCTACCGCTCCATTTTTATCAAATTCGTCAGACCAAATCAATTGATCGTAAACCGCATTCTGTACATACTTACCATCATGAAATACGTCGTCCAAATAGGCCAAAACCCTGTCATTGTTGTTTTCACCATTGATTTGAATGACGATACGATCGAAATCTTTTCTTTTGGCTGGAGCCATACTTCGGTTATCCAGATTGATGTAATTATCCTTTTTAAAATCAAAAGTAATGGTTTGCCATTGGTCAGTCAATAAAGGTTTTATAATTTCCGATTGAGTCGTCCACGGTTCAGCGATATCTCCATTTTGTAGCTTTAACGAGATTTGACGTATTTGATTTCCTATGATTCCATTTGATGGCAAATAAACTTTTAATGTAAATGCCGCATTCCCAGTTAAATTGAGTTTGTTTGCTGTCTCAAATCTGACATTAGCGTATTGTCCTCCGACATCCTGATATTGAAGTACTTTTTCAGAATTATTGATACCTTGTTTAAATGGATTATTGGCACCAAGAGTAATCTGGCAGTCATCTCCAAACCATGTTGTTATATTGCCATTACCTTCGAAATTGTCAAAGATTATTTGGGTCGAAGCCCCCAAAGGTACAATAAATAAGATCAGGATTAAAATAGATCGCACAGCATTAAATTTTAGGGTGAATACTCGAGAAGAAACCCACAATCTTCAAAAAGGTTCCTGTTTTGATGTAAAATAACAATAATATCAACATACTTGATAAAATTAATGTTATGTGTTACCTTTACACCACCAAATGATTTCAAATAGATTTAAAGATGATGGATCCAATTATTAGTATTAAGGAAGGCGTAACTTCTATTTTGCCCGTTGAAAAAAAAATCGATAAGAAGCTCTCCCACGCTCCCAAGAGAAACATTAAAAATCTCTTATCCAAAGAAGATAAAAAGCTTGCTATTAGAAATGCATTGAGATATTTCGAACCTCATCTCCACGAAACACTAGCCAAAGAATTTCTCAAAGAGCTCAACACCTACGGCCGTATTTATATGTACAGATATCTACCTGATTATGACATGTATGCACGCCCAATCTCTGAGTACCCAGCCAAATGCAAAGAAGCTGCGGCTATTATGCTCATGATTCAAAATAATTTGGACCCTAAAGTAGCGAAGCATCCTCAAGAACTCATTACTTATGGTGGCAATGGTGCCGTATTTCAGAATTGGGCACAATATAGGCTTACAATGCAGTATCTGTCTCAAATGACCCAAAAACAAACATTGGTACTTTATTCAGGTCACCCTTTGGGATTGTTTCCATCACATAAAAATGCCCCTAGAGTAGTCGTCACCAATGGTATGATGATACCCAATCATAGTAAAAAAGAAGATTGGAACAAATACAATGCATTGGGTGTGACCCAATATGGACAAATGACCGCTGGGTCGTTTATGTATATCGGCCCACAAGGTATCGTGCATGGTACTACGATCACATTACTAAATGCAGGAAGACGAATGGGTTTAGGTCAGGAAAATCTTAAAGGTGTGGCTTTTGTCACTTCTGGCTTGGGAGGGATGTCTGGTGCACAAACAATTGCTGCTGTGATCACAGGTGCAGTAGGTATCATTGCTGAAGTAGATGGTGACGCTATCCGTCAACGAGTAACAGATGGCTATGTAAAAAAAGAAAATGTATTTACTAATCTTCCATTGCTTATGGACAAAATCAGGTTATGTAAACATGAAGGAATAGGTATAGCTTTAGTGTATCACGGTAATATTGTAGATTTATGGGAAGGATTAGTGCATTCGGATATTAAAATTGAACTCGGCTCAGATCAGACTTCTTTGCACAATATTGACGATATGGGATATTGTCCTGTGGGATATACTTTTGAAGAAGGCAAAAACCTATTGATAAAAGATAAAGCAAAATTCGATGCCGAAATCAATAAAACGCTAAAACGACATGTCAAAGCCATCAATAATTTAGTAGCTAGAGGCATGTACTTTTGGGATTATGGCAATGCGTTTCTCAAAGAAGCAGGTGAAGCTGGTGCAGAAGTTTTTGTCAAAAAAGGGTCAGACCAATATAAGTATCCCTCTTATGTTCAGGATATTTTAGGTCCACTTTGTTTTGATTATGGTTTTGGGCCATTCAGATGGGTATGTACCTCTGGAAGTGAGGAAGATTTGTACAAAACTGATAAAATTGCGGCCAAAGTTCTTAAAAAATTGCATCAAAAAGCTCCTGATGAGATCAAAGGCCAACTCAATGACAACATACTTTGGATAGAAAATGCCAAAACCAATCTTCCCATAGTAGGTTCAAAATCTAGAATTTTGTATGCTGATGCCCAAGGGCGCATAGAAATTGCACTAGCTTTTAATCAAGCCATCAAAAAAGGAAAACTCAAGGGGCCTATAGTTTTGGGCAGAGATCATCATGATGTATCTGGTACCGACTCGCCTTACCGAGAAACTTCCAATATCTATGATGGCTCAAAATTTACGGCTGATATGGCAGTTCATAATTTTGTGGGTGACGCTTTCCGAGGAGCCACTTGGGTATCCTTGCATAATGGCGGTGGTGTAGGTTGGGGAGAAGTCATCAATGGAGGCTTTGGAATGGTCATTGATGGCAGTAAAAGTTCGGAAAAGAAAATCAAATCCATGCTGCATTGGGATGTAAACAATGGTATAGCGAGACGCAGTTGGGCAAGAAATAAAGAAGCCATTTTTGCCATCAATAGAGCCATGGAAGAAAATCAGAATTTAAGAGTGACCGTACCGAATTTAGTAGATGACAAGGTGATTGAAGACATTTTTTAACAAACCGAAAGAGCCAAACCCTTGAAGAATCGAAAATAAAAATCTGATGCTAGAAAAATGTAGAATATTGTATAAAGGTGACATGATAGCAGCCTCATTTTATGTCTTTACAGGTATGATTTTATTGCTTTTTGCCCTGATATTGCAATATTTTACCATTTCCATAGGATATAAATATCTGAGTTATGGTTTTTTTATGTTCTTTCTATACTGTTTGGGTAAAGGTGCTGTACTCTTTTATTCTTCTAGACAAAGATATGAGTTTTATAAAGCTAAAACAGCCTTAACGCCTTCATTGATTTCAGAAGAGACAACATATACAGCATTCAGAATAGAAAAGAAACAAAGAAACCGTCGTATTTATGTGTATGTAGTGGCTCTAAGCTCTATCATGGCCTTTGTTGGAATATTCACTCAACAAAAAGGATTGATCATGGGTACCGCAATTCCAATCGCATTAATATCCGGGATTGAATTAGGTATTGGTTTATTGACAGAATTTAGACTACGTGAGTATTTCAGACAACTCAATAAAAAGCATTTTTGATGTAGGAAAAAAGATATGATTCTTAACCTAGCAAAGGATAGTATCGCTCTTCCAAAACCCTGAAATGCCATCTTTGGTGGCCCGCAATCATAAAACCCAGCGCCAAAGGACCATACTGTCCAGTTTGCCCAAACCCTTGCTGTTGCAACATTTCTGATGTAAAATGTGTAAACATCATGATGGTCAATTTGCGAACTAGAATCAATTCTTCCATTAAGTCATCTATGGTTCTTAGATGGGCGTTTGCATTATCTGCATATTCATTTTCATCATAACCCAAAAGCTTTTGTTTGTCACCTCTAGCGATAGCGGTGATACGATATACAAAAACGCGCTCTGTGTCAATATAATGTTGCAAAATATCTTTTATCGTCCATTTCCCTGGCGCATAAACTTGGTCGCCAAGAGCTTTCCACTTATCTATGGGTGCATTCTCCAATTCTTGAAGGCTAATGTGTAAGGCTTCTAAAACTGGAACATCATCTGCCAACGCGATATAACGATCAAAATATTCTGGCATGTGTAAGATATCTGATTTATTCATTTTTATGATTTATTGGTGTAAAAATAATAATTATGGTCGTTGTCAAGTACAAACTGAGTTTTAAGATACAGATTATTGCCAATGAGATTGTTCTTATCAGTTTCAAGTGATAAACCGCAGGCATTGGTCTCTGATGCCAATGTTTTTGCGGCATCGATTAAAGTTTTACTCATACCTTGCCCACGATACTCTGGCGCTACAAACAAATCGTTTAACAACCATAATCTTTGCATACGGGTAGACGAAAATAATGGGTAAAGTTGGACAAACCCTGTAGCAAGCCCCTTCATTCTGCAAAGGTAAATTACAGATTCGTTTTGTCTTATCCGATCCGAAAGAAACTGCCGAGCACCATCAAGGTCACTAGCCTTTTTATAAAAAACCCGGTAGGCATCAAAGAGCTTTACCAAATCATCAATGTCAGCAAATGTGGCTCGTTGGACGGTAATATCGTTCATCAAATATTCAATTAAATAATTAAACTTCTTCAATGATAGAACTTCCTTCAGATTCATCTCCTGAAGTCCACTTCCATGTTTCATGCAATCTTATTTTGCCATTTGGAAGCAACTCAGGTACAGAATGGCAGATGCCTGTCATGATCTCATTTTGATCATTGACTTGATGATAGCGCATATCGATGTTACCTTCGTGATCCACGATTCCGATGAGATGACCTTTGATAATTTTACCACCATGGTACACGGAAGTTATGATATGGCCTTCTTGTGTATAATGAAAAACCGTATCCTGAGAAGTCTCGCCATTTTCTGTGTTTTGTACGGGCCTGAAGTATTTATTGTGATAATGGATCATGATAAATTTGAATATTTGCAGTGGCAAAGGTATGACTTTTATCCCATTACTTTATGGACAGTAAAGGGACAGATTCGGCCAGTACTTATCTATCAATAACAGTATTTTAACATCCCTTACTATAAGAATCATATTATAAAAACAGATTAAGTCATAAATTTGCTTTAAAAATTGATTATGTCTAATATTAGATTCATGATGGTCATCTGGGTTTGTTTTATTCACAATTTAAATCTTATTGCACAAACAGCTGTTGATAGTATCAGCCCAACATTCCCTAAAGTACTGTTTGTCAATAACAATAATGATGTTCTATTGTATTACGATAAAAACCGCAAAGCTTTTGAAGTGCCTAGCAACGGTTTTATAGAAGGTCCTATTGATTTTACAAAGTATATAGATAGCTTGGCAAAGGATTTGGGCGTAAATTATGATGGATATAGATTGGGAGGTCTATTTACTTATATATATCCAAAGTCTTACAATACTTTCATCAGACCCTACTTTGTAGTCTATGTGACCGATACATCCAATGACATCTTAAAGGATCCTAAATGTAAATGGTTTACACTCTCTGATGCGTTAAAAGAAATCAAATACCCAGCCAGTAGAATGATTACTGAAAAATTACTCACAGAAACCAAAACGGTTTGGATGGCTACTTTTGAAGAATACGGATATACCAATCCTGTAGATGAAAGTAAGATCAAATTCAAAGTATTGTCAGATTTTACATCTTTGAATAAGCACTAGTTTTTTAAACAAAGCAAAACCAAACTTTCGATTTTAGAATATCAAAAAAAAAAATCAATAGTATTACTTTGAAAAGAAAAACAATTGCATACCTTTGCAATTAATTAGTACACTAATTATTAGTATGACAACATTAATTAATTCTGGAGTGGCAAAAACAGTATTATCTGGCTTTAAACTGGAAAAAACGGTCAAGCTGATGAAACTATCTTTTTCGCGCATACTTTTGCTGCACCCAGATATTGATGTTACAGTAGATCAGTGGGTTATATTGCACTTTCTTTACATTCACAAAAAACTAAGTCAACAAGAGTTGGCTGATCTTGCTTTTAAAGACGCGCCTACCATAACCCGGATGCTAGACCTTATGGAATCCAAAGGGCTTGTGGTGCGACATCTTGATACAGACGATAAACGTAAGTTTAAGATCAAAATCACAGATTTTGGCAAAGAAAAACACAATATCATTGAGCCATTGGTAGATGAATTCCGATCGGAAGCATACGCAGGGCTGACAGACGAGCAGCTCACCACCCTTGAAATCGCTTTGGACACCATATTTACAAACTTATCCAAATCCAATTAATATGCATTATCATTCATTAGGACAAATACCTCCTAAAAGACACACTCAGTTTAGAAAACCTGATGGTAGTCTTTACAGCGAGCAATTATTTTCTACAGAGGGCTTTAGTGATCTATATTCTATCTTATACCACAACCATCCACCTACAATGATCACACAGGTAGGTGAGCCGGTTAATGTAGCGCCTAAGACTGTTCACGACAAACAATTGAAGCATAGGAGCTTGCAAGGTTTCAATATTACACCTGAAGATGACTATCTAGAAAGCCGCAAGCCTGTTTTGGTAAACAATGACTGTCGTATAAGTTTGGCTGCTCCTAAAAAAAGTATGTCAGATTACTTCTTTAAAAATGCAGATGCCGATGAGTGTATTTTTATCCACATCGGCAGCGGTACGCTCAAAACCATGTATGGAGATATCCGATTTGAGTATGGTGATTATTTGGTAATACCTAGAGGAACGATTTACCAATTATCTTTTGATACTACAGAAAACAGACTTTTCATTGTTGAATCTACATCGCCTATTCTCACTCCAAGAAGATACAGAAATGACTTTGGCCAATTGGCAGAGCATTCACCTTATTGTGAGAGAGACATCAGAAAGCCCAATGTACTAGTTACTTATGACGAAAAAGGCGACTTTCTGTTATATATCAAAAAACAAGACAACCTTTACCCTTACCATTATAAAGCCCATCCTTTCGACGTAGTTGGTTGGGATGGGTTTTTATACCCTTATGCTTTTTCGATACACAATTTTGAACCTATCACCGGTCGAGTGCATTTACCTCCACCTATACATCAGACTTTTGAAACCAAGAGTTTTGTTATCTGTTCTTTTGTTCCTAGACTTTATGACTACCATCCACTTGCCATACCTGCACCATACAATCACAGCAATATAGATAGTGATGAGGTCTTATATTACGTTGATGGTGATTTTATGAGCAGAAAGCATGTAGAGAAGGGTCAAATCACATTGCATCCCGGAGGAATACCTCACGGACCGCATCCAGGAACTGCGGAGAAAAGCATTGGAAAAACAGAAACCAAAGAACTTGCAGTTATGGTAGATACATTTAGACCTTTGTTGATGACCAATTATGCGATGGGAATCGAAGATGAAAATTATGCTCTGAGTTGGCTTTGATAAAAGGTTGAGATTAAGATTAAGGTTGAGATTAAGGTTGAGATTAGGGTTGAGATAAAGATTAAGGGGTTAGCTCAGATGGCTATCACAAGTATAAAAAGTTAAAATAAAAATAGAAATTTAAAAAATAATGAATACATCCACCATTTTACAAACAGAAACGAATAAAGACACTTTTCCTATCAATGGAACAGATTTTATTGAATTTTATGTGGGCAATGCCAAACAAACCACATTATTTTATCAGCATTGCTTTGGTTTTGAATTGATTGCTTATAAAGGGCCTGAAACGGGATCCCGTGATGTAGTATCTTATGTGCTGCAACAAGGAAAAATAAGATTTGTAATCACTTCATCATTGAATCCTGAACATGAAATACTTAAGCATGTAGCCAAACATGGAGATGGAGTAAAAGTGCTAGCGCTTTGGGTTGATAATGCCGAAGAAGCATATCACAAAGCTATAGAGCGTGGTGCAGAAAGTGCCTTCGAACCTTATAAAGTTGAAGACGAATTTGGATTTGTGAAGTTAGCAGCGATAAAAACTTATGGTGAAACGGTGCACACCTTGGTAGAAAGAAGCCAATATACGGGCCCATTTATGCCAGGATTTGTGGCCAAAAAGAGCTTAGCACCAGTTAAATCTCTAGGCTTCAAATATGTGGACCATTGTGTAGGTAATGTTGAACTAGGAGACATGAACAAATGGGTTAAATTTTATGAAGATGTGCTCGGATTTAAGCTTTTAGTAACCTTTGATGATAAAGATATATCTACAGATTACACAGCGTTGATGAGTAAAGTAGTCAGTAATGGAAATGGATATATAAAATTCCCCATCAATGAGCCTGCTGAAGGAAAGAAAAAATCCCAAATTGAAGAATACCTTGATTTTTATAAAGGAGCCGGAGTTCAACATATAGCCATCGCTTGTGATGATATCGTACACACCGTAGAATCACTCAGAAATAATGGTATCGAATTTCTTTATGTTCCTGACAATTATTACGATACCGTCCTAGAACGCGTAGGGGAAATCAAAGAAGATATCAAAGAACTCCAACGAATGAATATCTTGGTAGATCGAGATGAAGAAGGCTATTTATTGCAAATCTTTACCAAACCACTCATGGACAGACCCACGGTATTTTTTGAAATCATAGAACGCCACGGAGCTAAATCCTTTGGTAAAGGAAATTTCAAGGCTCTTTTTGAAGCCATCGAAAGAGAGCAAGAATTGAGAGGAAATTTATAGTTTAAAGTCCTTTTCTTTCATATTATAAAAGCCTGTCCATCAAAGACGGGCTTTTTTTATTTGCAAAATTTTATCATGGTATGAAAAAAACATGTTAGATTTGTCATCAATAAAATCAAATCAAGAAAGTGAATGACTTAGATGCCATACAAATCAATTTCAACCAGAATCAGGTCTCGCTTTTAAATTTCTGTCTGGGTTTTATCATGTTTGGTATCGCCTTAGATCTTAAACTACAGGATTTTAAATATATTTTGGCATATCCCAAGTCCGTCCTAGGTGGTTTAGTTTCTCAATGGATATTACTACCTATGTTTTCTATAATTTTGGTTTATATCATACAACCGGCTCCTTCACTGGCTTTGGGCATGATATTGATCGCAGCATGTCCAGGTGGCAATATATCCAATTATGCAGTGCATTTATCCAAAGCAAATGTGGCATTATCTGTTATATTGACGATGATTTCTACACTTTTTTGTGTTTTTTCCACACCAGGAATATTCTACATCCTTAAATATTTTTTGCCGGAAGCGGATAAAACTTATCTGGATTTTGACATTAGCTTCGCATCAATGGTTTGGATTATCATACAATTGATCATAGTTCCATTACTATTAGGCCTTTTGTTTCAACGGTTTTTACCTAAAATGACACAAAAAATAAAAAGTACCGTTAGCCAACTCAGTTTTGTTATATTTATTGGTTTTGTAGTTTTTGCCGTTGCTGGAAATCTGGAAAATCTAAGTAATTATTTACAAGAAGTATTTTTTATCGTTTTGGTACACAATGCTCTAGCCTTAATTGTGGGATATTTTTGGGCTAAAAAAATCATAAACTTATCTGAAAATGATAGCCGTTCAATAAGTCTAGAGACCGGAATCCAAAATTCGGGTTTGGCCTTGATCATTATTTTCAATTTCTTTGATGGAAATGGTGGTATGGCACTTATTGCAGCCTGGTGGAGCATTTGGCATATCATCAGTGCGTTAGTGATTTCATTTTGGTGGAGATCAAAAACAAAAATTTAAGTTCTCACGCAAATAAATAGATGGCTATATCCCAAAAAATGAGCAAAAAACATTTACTTTTGTAGTCGGATAACAAATATAAACATGGCACTGGATAAAACAGGTATTGCAAAGCGCATTGCACAGGAGGTAAAAGATGGATACTATGTAAATTTAGGTATAGGCATTCCCACCTTAGTGGCCAACTATGTCCCTGAAGGTCTCCATGTAGAATTTCAAAGTGAAAATGGTGTACTCGGTATGGGGCCATTTCCTTATGAAGGCGAAGAAGACGCTGACGTAATCAATGCCGGAAAACAAACCATAACCACAATGCCTGGGGCCAGTTTTTTTGATTCCGCTATGAGTTTCGGCATGATTCGGGGTCAACACGTAGATTTAACCATTTTAGGAGCTATGGAAGTATCAGAAGAAGGTGATATAGCCAACTGGAAGATACCCGGCAAAATGGTCAAAGGTATGGGTGGCGCAATGGATTTGGTTGCATCCGCTGAAAACATTATCGTAGCTATGATGCACGTCAACAAAGCAGGTGAGTCAAAACTTCTCAAAAAATGTAGTCTGCCACTTACCGGAGTTGGTTGTGTAAAAAAAATAGTCACTGAATTGGCCGTTTTAGAAGTGACAGACCACGGATTTAAACTTTTAGAAAGAGCGCCAGGAGTCAGTGTGGAACATATTCAGGCATCCACAGAAGGTACGCTGATCGTGGAAGGTGATATACCCGAAATGAATATCTGATCCTATAGCTTTATTTAGCTTTGGGCTTAACTTTTACCATAACTGGAAAATGATCCGAAGGATAGCGGTCTTTATGGGAGTCTATAATTACACGATATTCAAGAATGTCAAACATCTGATCTTGAGACATAAAGATATAGTCGATCTCCTTGCTCGTAGGGTTATTAAATACAAATCCATTAAAAGTGGATAGCGGCCCATCATAGGGCTTCAATGAAATCGACCTAGTATGAATCATCATACGCGAAAGCCATCTGATCCGCTCACTTTGGGGTTCAGTGTTTAGATCACCTATCAAAAAGGTTGGGTGCTTATTTTCATTAATGGACTGCATTTTACTTACAATTAATTCTAAGCCTTGGGTTTTGGCTTTTTCTCCCATATGATCCAAATGGGTATTGAAAACATAAAATATTTGGTTACTCAACTTATCTTTGAGCAAAACATAGGTACATACCCGGTTGCAAGCAGCATCCCAACCTTTGGAAACCTTTTCAGGAGTCTCTGAAAGCCAAAATGTTGCTTCATCTAACAACTCAAATCGATCTTTTTGATAAAATATATTAGAAGATTCTCCCAAATTATTTTCATCCCTTCCTTTTCCTACATAATGATATGATTTTAAGCGTGCTGATAAAAACTCAAGTTGACCAGGAGTAACTTCTTGAAAACCAATAATTTCAGGATCATTATCTCGAATTTGCTGTAATAAAAATTCTTTTCTCTTTGACCACGCATTCTCACCATCAGCTTCTGTATCCATCCTGATATTGTAGGTCATGATTTTAAAATTTTGACTATAAGCAGCCGAAGACAATAAGCTAAAAAATAAAATAAGCAAAATGGATTTCATAATATAAACATTGAAGTAAGTGCCGATTTTGGAGGGTCTAAAATGATCATCAAATATACGATGAAAAATGAATGTAATCCGAAGATTGAAATAAAATTAATATCTTTGTCACTGATTCATTAGTAAATTATCATTAGATCCAAATGAAATTCCTGATCAAACTGACCACTTTACTTTTTCTAGCTACGATCAGCTGCCCTTGCGAACTGACAGGACATAGGTTTTGTGACCATAAGAATCATCCAAAGCTTGTTCATAGAGAAGATGTCAGAAACTACCGACTACACCATCAAAATGTTGACTCAAAAGATAGTATCAGAGTGGCTTTTGCAAAATAATCTTACTCTTATGCTTACTGTGGACATCCTTTGCGTGAAGGATTAGAGCGGACATGAAGCAAAGCGGACCTGTCTAGCTTTAGTTAGATAGCCTGCCCCCTTTGGGACACGCCCAAAAAACCAACTTGATCATAATCGAAAATAGCTTATTCATATCATCTATTTCCCTATATATAATTTCATATTTTGAAAATTTAAATATATCTTTGCGTCTGCATGAACTCTCAATCAAAAAAAGATGTCAAAAAATAAAAGTCAAAACAAAAAAGTCTATCCAACAAGTAGCAACGGAAATAAAGATATACAGGAAAATATGTCTTCTCTATCACCTTGGTGGCCACCATTTCTAGCTCTTTTTATTACTTTTATTTGTTTCACCACTGCGCTAAACAATGAGTTCGTCAATTGGGATGATGATCGTAATTTTTATGAAAACCCATTGGTGCAAAATATCACCAAAGAAAATTTCTGGCAAAATACGAAAGAAATCTTTAGCTCGGGAGTCATCGGAAACTACAATCCACTTACTATTTGGACCTTTGCCATAGAAAAAATATATTTTGACTTTGATAAGCCGTTCAACTGGCACCTGAATAATGTACTCTTACACCTTATTTGTGTTTATTTGGCTTACAGGATAGTACTATTGATGGGTATCGGATGGCGTGGGGCACTACTGACCGCGCTACTTTTTGGCATACATCCCATGCGCGTCGAATCAGTGGCTTGGGTTACAGAAAGGAAGGACGTTCTTTTTGGTGTGTTTTATCTGGCGGCTTTGCTTCAATATGTAAAAATCAAGCTAGACAATAAAAGCATCAGATGGCTATGGTTGACCATATTTTTCATCTTGTCACTATTTTCAAAGATACAAGCGGTTTCTTTACCGTTGAGTATGATGGCCGTAGATTACTTTATGGATAAAGATTGGGATTTTAAGTCACTCATGCCTTCCATAATAAAAAAACTGCCATTTTTTGCTTTATCTCTTGGTTTTGGAGCCTTTGGTGTATATATGCTAAAGGATTTCGGCTCATTGGCCACCGTAGAAGATACTACCAATTTCAATTTTATCCAACGGTTATTTGTAGGAGCATTTAGTTTTGTGATATACCTTATAAAACTGGTTGTTCCATTTAGAATGTCACCTTTGTATCCGTACCCAAATTATTTCCCTTGGTATTTTTATCCGTCTATGTTGATTGCGCCTATTACAATTTATGCATTGTATAAATCGTATTTGAAGGAGTATAAAGCCTTAGTTTTTGGTTTGATTTTCTTTATTTTCAATATCGTTTTCTTGCTCCAAATATTGGGTGCAGGACAAGGTTATTTAGCAGATAGATTTACCTACATTGCTTATTTGGGCTTATTTTTTATAGCAGGATATTACTTTGACCAATGGATACAAAAAAATCCATCCAAATCTTCAACAGCGATAGGTGTAGCAGGAATTTACCTTGCTGTTTTTGCCTTTATGACTTTCCAACAAAATAAAATCTGGAAAAACAGTGCTACCTTATGGACACATGTACTGAAGTATTATAAAAACACTACCCTACCATACGGAAACAGAGCCAATTACTACAGGGACAATAAAATGTATAAAGAAGCCATAGCGGATTACAATACGACTATCAGCATGAAAGACCAACAACCACAAGCGTACAACAGTAGAGCAAGATTGTATTTTGACCTAGCCAGAGGAAGAGACTCCTTAATGCTGGCACTTAATGATTACAATAAAGCTATAGAATATGATCCCAAAGATGGAGAATTTCGGGTAAATCGTGGGGCCACCTATGCCAGACTGGGCAATATAGAAAAAGCCATAGAAGATCTGAATGAAGGCCTGAAGTTAAAACCTGACCACGCTGTTGGATATCTTAACCGATCGATCATGTTTCATAACCTAGGTAAAGTGGATCTTGCACTGAAAGACATAGAATCCTACCTAAAACTCAACCCTTACAATGGTGACCTATGGTACGAAAAAGGAAGGGCTTTGCGTTTGCTGGGCAGATCTGAAGAAGCTATTCCTGCATATACGGAAGCATTAAAACACCAATCAGGAAACCACGGTCTTTTCTATTACGAACGATCCAGAACCTACTTTGGACTCAACAAAATGAATGAAGCCAAAGCGGACTTGCAAAAAGCCATCGAAATGAAATTCCAGGCCATTGATCCTGCATATAGACAACAACTTGGATTATAAGAAATGATTCATTGGATAAAATCAAATTTTGAAGCGTTGCCCTTGGACGAAAAGGCTAATGTTTGGACCCATGGTTTTGGGTTAATATTAGCTATCGTAGGAATTCCCTTTTTATTGATTCATCGAGCAGGACTAGATATGTGGGCACTTGCCATCTTTTTGAGCGGCATGATCATGATGTTTTTTAGTTCGACAATATATCACATCACTAACAAAGACATTTTGAAAAATAAATGGCGCATAGTGGATCATATTTCTATCTTTCTGCTTATCGGTAGCTCATATACGGCATTTATCTTATTGTACTTCCCTACCCCATTTGGACTGAAGTTCCTAACCGCGCATTGGATAATCATTATTTTTGGCATTTTATTTAAAGTCATCTTCAAAACCAGATTTGAAATCGTTTCGCTTACGCTGTATCTCTGCTTAGGCTGGATGGTGGTCTTTATTTATCAGGATATCACCGCAAATATGTCTTCCGTCGTCGAAAATTGGTTATTGGCGGGCAGTGCATTTTATACCATAGGCGTATTGTTTTATATACAAACGAAGCTAGCTTGGCATCATGCTATATGGCATATATTCGTGATATTGGGTTGTGCTAGTCATTATTTAGCGCTGTATTTATCGTAGGTATAAATTAACGTTGCCTGAGACTTATTTATTCACAAAATTCTTAAGGCATAAACATTTCCATACTTGCTAATTCCTAAGCATAAACTTCCTAAACATCTCTACAGGCATCATACCCATAACCCTTCTTCTATGATCAAGATTTTCTAGGTCTTCGGTGGGTGCCAATTCAGCAATGTTGTTTTTTGGATCCACTTTTTCAAATTGGGTTCCATACAATTGCTTCTCACCAGTATTGATTTTAATCCTGTCGTATAAATATGCATAACTCTGTCCATCCAAATCACCCATTTTTACAGCTTTTTCTATATTAGCCAGTTGTGATTTTTGCCATTCTATGTCCATATCACTATGTTGAATAATTAGAAATATGCCTTGCATAGCATCCTTGCCAACAAGATTACAGGTTGGAAATCCATACTGAGCAATAATCTGCTTTAGTCTTTCTCTATTTTTTTCATCAGTGTATAATAAGCTCAGGTCTTCAATGATTTCTTCCTTTTTTAAGCTATATTTTTCTAAAACTTCAGTCATTAATTTTGATCTTACGTATTGATCATTGATATACATTTTTATGATTTCGATTTGCAGTTCTTTATTCATTACATTTTCAATGGCATTCTCTTTACACGGCTCAAGTTCAGAAAGAAACTGCTTGTGACAAATTTGTTGCAACATACTTTGGTCTTGAACTTTCAGTAACTCTAAAATATCCGCGGTCCTTCCTTTTTGGCTCCATACTTCGAGACCTGTGACCAAATACTTGTAATCCATAGATTTGGAACTAAGCCTTAGCGTATCAAATTGCAAGCTAGCAAGATCGTAATTTTCAAGCATAGAACTTTCTATCATGCGCCATCCCAATTTCCAAGTTTCGATCTCTGACATTGTAGAAGTTTTATTTTGGGAGCAAGATGTTGTGAAAGCTATAAGTGATAAAATGGCTAAGAATTTTAGTTTATTCATTGAATTGAGATTTAAAGTTTAAAATTAATGTTTTGCATTTGGCTATTGACTTTATGCATCATTTTTTATGGCCAATTCTACCTTATTTATGTTTTCAATATTTATCCCATAATCTACTAGAGTACCTTTGAATTTTGGGCTGCTTGAAATCAGGTATTCAAATTCTTGGTCAGTGTTTGCACTTACATTTTGTAAAATCTTAATGTTTTCACCAAATGAGAACATAGAATAACTTGTTCTTAACAAAATTTCATTGCCCGTTACCCTCATCTTCATTCTCCCAATATGGAAGTCTGCTTTGAGCTTAGCTAAGATTTCATTTATATTTAATTGGCTTTTTATAGTTCTTTTTTGGTTTGTCCTAATGTTATCTTCTGTGATTTCATGAATTCCTATCTCATACAGCCTATTTTTATGTTGAGTTACTAACAATGCAGACATAAAAAAACCAAAAAAGAAAATCGAAAACAAAAACTTCCACAGGTTAAAATCAATCCCAAGAAATAAATCTATTGCTGACATAGTAAGAGCATAAGAAATACCCAGAAAAAGAAATGTTTTGAGATATAGCTTATTTATTGGCTTCATAAGATGAATTTTTCTTCAGGATTTTTTCATGTAAAGATATGTTCATTTCTTATTATTCAAAATATTCAATCTTAAAAGTTGTAATTTCATTAAAAAAATAAGAGCACGATTTTATAACTTTTACTTTGTGATTTCGACTCCGCTCAATTACCGTTATCAAAGTCGGTTGCTGAGAGAAGCCGAAGCCACGAAGTGTTATGTTTTCATTTCGTTGATCTCTCCTCAGCTAAGTTTAACAATACACATCAAAAGCCTGAATGAGATTATGTGCTATAGTTTGTGCTGAGTTACCTTCTATATGTCTTCGTTCTAGCATATGTACCAATTTACCATCTTTGAAGAGCGCAATACAAGGTGACGATGGTGGATAAGGCAACAAAAACTCTCTAGCTTTTTCTACCGCTTCTCTATCTACACCTGCAAAAACCGTCACTAAATGATCTGGCTTCTTGCCATTGGCTACTGCCATTTTTGCTCCCGGCCTAGCATTGGCAGCAGCACAACCACATACTGAGTTTACCACAAGCAAGGTAGTACCTTCTTTTTTATCTAACACTTCAGTCACTTCATTGGCATCAGTCAAACCTGAAAAGCCAAAATCAGTTAAATCTTTTGAAATGGGAGTGGTTAATTCTATAGGATACATATCAATTATTGTTTAAATTTTGTTTAATGATGATTTATAACGTTTCTACCTAAAAATGGTTGACTAGGTTTTTCTTTTCTTTTTCTGAGCTGCCGGAAACAGTATATTATTCAAAATAAGGCGATATCCCGGACTATTAGGATGTAAATTAAGATCGGTTTCAGGGTCATTTACAAAATGCTGATAATCTTCAGGGTCATGTCCACCATAAAAGGTCCAAGTGCCATACCCATGACTGCCATGAATATACCTAACTTCGGATGCGGCTTTGGTATCTCCCAGAATCAAAACATCAGACTTGAGCAATGATTTTTTAAATGCCGTAGATTGTCCCATAAAACCTTTAACCGTCGTTGTATGATTTTGGCACAACATGGTAGGTATGGGATCCCATTTTGCTGAAAACTCAAATAAATTAAAATAATCTACTTCAGGCGTTACTGTCCTATTTTTATTGTCAATATCAGAGTGCTCGTAAGTAACCGGATTTAATACGATACTGAAATCTTTAAACGCAAAGGTTTTATTAAAGTCCAACTTGCTTTGGGCATTTGGGTCATAACCATCTCCATCATACATCTCGGCACAGATGTCGATGCCTTCTGCTGCTAAAGCTATGTCGTAAGTATCAGTTGCAGAGCACATAGCAAACATAAATCCTCCTGCATTGACATACTCTTTTATTTTTTTGGCAACCGCCAACTTGAGTTGTGATACTTTATTGAATCCCAAACTTTTGGACAGTTCTTCTGTCTTTTGTTGATTGAGTTTATACCAAGGTGTACCTCCTTGACTGGCATAAAACTTTCCATACTGCCCTGTAAAGTCTTCATGGTGTAGATGCAGCCAATCGTATTGAGCTAACTTTCCCTCCAAAACTTCTCTGTCATAAACTTTCTCAAAAGGTATCTCTGCATACGTAAGTACCAAAGTCACAGCATCGTCCCAAGGTTGAATTCTATTTCCCTTGGGATTAAAGTCAGGCGTATATACGGCTATTTTAGGAGCTTTTTCGAGTTTAATAGCTTCTTGATTAAGCTCTGGGTTGGAAATATCTGTTCGTATGCTAATCCACTGTGCATCAGAGATCACATTGTAACTTACACCTCTCACCTTGAGCTCGCTCTCTAGTCCTCTTGAGTGAGGAAAAGCAAAACTTCCACCTTTATAATTGAGCAACCAATACGCTTCAATACCTTGATTGATGACCCAATAAGTGACTCCGTATGCTTTAAGGTGGTTGGCTTGTTTGTCATGTTCCATAGGAACCAACAGATAAGTAGCATTCGCTGAGCATACCCACACAAAAGACAAAATCAAACTAAAAAATATCTTCATCAAATCTTTTTTTATTTTAAAACGTTTAATTTAGCAAAACATTACAATCTTTAACATATTTCGAATACAAGTAGTTCTGAAATCATCTTGATTTTAGCTTGAATTAGGATTATAGGTTTAATTTTGTAAAATGATGCGCTTTTTTTTAATCTTTGCACTGTAATATAAAAACACGTGATTAGTACATTTAGTTTTTCATATCCCTGGTGGTATTTGATTTTTTGTTTGATTTTGGGTATTGGATATGCATTTTTGATGTATTACAGAGATACCCGTTTTGCAGAATACAATATATGGTTTAAAAGGGCTTTGGCCATATTGAGGGCATGCAGTGTTTTTTTAATTTCTCTATTACTGCTATCACCTTTTGTCAAAACTACTAAAGAAGATATAAAAACGCCACTCATTGTCATTGCATCTGATCGCAGTGAATCTGTTGCATCCACTGAAAGTAAAGAAAACCAATCTTTATATAATCAAAAAATACAGGAACTTTCTACAGCTTTTGGTGACAAATTTGAAGTAAAAAAATTATCTTTTGGTAGTGATGTCCATGCTACATACAAAGACAGTCTGACTGACAAAAGCAGTAATTTAAATCAAGTATTTAAATACATCTCGGAAAACTTCGGTGATCAAAATCTAGGAGCGGTTATCTTAGGCACTGATGGTATCTACAATGAAGGCAGCAATCCATTGTATTCTAATCATGGTATCAATGCGCCATTATATACTATTGCATTGGGTGATACTATACAGCGAAAAGACCTTTTATTCCAAAATATTCTGCACAATAAAATTGCATATCTAGGTGATAAATTCCCGGTACAGGTTGATATTTCATCTTATAATGGTGCAGGTGCCACTTCTAAACTGGTACTCGAAATGATCAGTGGAGGTATCACCAAAAGGATCAGTGAAGAAACCATCAATATCAACAGCAATAATTTTTTCACCACCAAAAACTTCATTATTGATGCAAATCAGAGTGGCGTCATAAGATTCAGAGTTTCACTAAGTCCTATTAGTGGTGAGTTCAATACTAAAAATAATGTAAAAGAGTTTTTTGTTGAAATTCTGGATGCCCGTCAGAAAATCTTGCTTCTGGCCAATGCGCCACATCCTGATTTAGGTGCTTTAAAAAACATCATTACTGAAAATAAAAACTATGATGCCCAAATTGCTTTTATTAGTGACTTCAAAGAAAATATAGCCAACTACAACTTAGTAATCTTACATAATCTCCCTTCTGAGACCGCAGATATTTCAGGCATACTGAGTCAATTGTCCAAAAACAATATCCCACGAATATTTATAGTAGGTCTACAAACATCACTTCCTAAGTTTAATAATGCTCAGGATGTCATCAAGATAGCTGGAAATAGTAGAAATAAGGAAGAAATCCAAGGAGAATTTAATGGCGGATTTAATCAATTTATCACTAGCGATGATCTTAAAGCAAAGCTTAAAACCTTTCCACCTTTAGTGGCTCCTTTCGGAGAATATAAGCTCTCGGGGGCAGGAAGCGTTTATTTATATCAAAATATCAAAAAAGTCAAAACCAATTATCCATTAATCGCATTTGACGAAAAAAATGGTATCAAAACCACAGTTTTCTGCGGAGAAGGGATATGGAAATGGAGGCTTTTTGATTTCTTACAGCACAAAAACTACAACTTAGTAAGTGAATTGGTCAATAAAACGATTTTACTTACCTCTGTAAAAACAGATAAAAGGAAATTCAGAGCCAATACTTCCAAAAATCTTTATAAAGACAACGAGCAGGTTTATTTTGATGCACAGTTATACAATGATAGTTATGAGATGATCAATGACCCTGATGTAAAACTAGTCATTAAAGACGAATCTGGCAAAGAGTATAGCTTTACATTCTCTAAAACCCAAAATTATTACACCTTAAATGCGGATTTATTCCCACAAGGATCATATAGTTATATAGCTTCCACCACTTACAATAACAAAGCATTGACCACCAATGGTAGATTTAATGTGGAAGCCATACAATTGGAACAATACGATCTCACTGCCAGGCATGGATTACTAAAAAGTTTGAGCAATCAGTATAATGGTAAAATGGTTTACCCTAACGATATTATGTCTTTAAAGGATCTTTTACTTCAAAACAAAAACATCAAACCTGTACTATATCAGACAAGTAGTACCAAAGCTATTATCCATTTGAAATGGTTATTCTTCCTGATACTTACTCTTTTGAGTACTGAATGGTTTTTAAGAAGGTATTTTGGCAATTATTGATCCCATGCGCGTTTATTTAGACAATGCATCCACTACACCCATGCATGAAGCTGTCATCCGAAAAATGACCAACATCATGGAAGATGTGTATGGTAATCCATCTTCTATCCATCAGCATGGAAGAAAAGCCAAAAGCATCATAGAACAATCCAGAAAAACGGTAGCTAAAATCATCAACGCATCGATTGGTGAAGTATTTTTTACTTCCAGTGCCACCGAAGCACACAATATGATACTAGTAAAATCTGTGGAGGATCTAGGTGTAGAGCGTATCATAACATCACCTACAGAGCATCATTGTATTCTACACACACTAGATCATCTTCCAGGTTGTGAAGTCATCATACTAAATGTAAATCATGAGGGAACTATTGATTATACACAGTTGGAGACCCTGTTAAAAGATGCCAACAAAAAAACATTGGTCTCCATTATGCATGGCAATAACGAAATAGGCACCATGGTAGATATAGACCTTATTGGTCAATTATGTCATCAATATGGAGCACTTTTTCATTGTGATACCGTGCAAACCATAGGCAAATATCCCATTGATGTACAACAATCTAAAATACATTTTTTAGCTGGATCAGCTCACAAATTTCACGGTCCCAAAGGTGTAGGTTTTGTTTTTATTAGCAATGATCACATGTTATCTCCTTTTATACATGGTGGCGCTCAAGAAAGAAATATGAGAGCCGGTACCGAAAACCTGATTGGCATTTGCGGTTTGGCAGCAGCGCTTGAGATCGCTAATGAAAACATGCTGGTTTGGCGTGATAAAATATCGAAACTTAGAAATCAATTCAAAGTTGGATTAGATCAATTCCTTGATGATATCAAATACAATGGCCGACAAGATGAAATGTTTCTTCATCACGTACTGAGCGTTTCCTTTCCACCAGGCCCAAAAGCAGATCTTTTGGTAATGAATTTGGACATAGCCGGTATTTCTGCTTCATCAGGAAGTGCATGCAGTGCAGGTATCGAAGAAGACTCACATGTAATACAAGCCATAGGACATCCTTCCGATCGCAAAACGATAAGATTTTCCTTCTCAGATATGAATACCATGGAGGAAATACAATATACCATCGAAAAGCTAAAGGAAATGACGAAGGTCAAGG
>CAZGMB010000012.1:26361-103805 GCA_964526715.1 uncultured Aureispira sp.
TGGAGAAGGTGGAGAAGGTGGAGAAGGTGGAGAAGGTGGAGAAGGTGGAGAAGGTGGAGAAGGTTGAGATGGTGGAGAAGGAATAGATAGTGGAGAAAAGGGATGCGAAACAACTTAACAAATCGCTCCACTTGAACGAATCAAACAATTATAACAAATTTACAATTAGAGTAAAATGAGAAATATATTTATCACAGGAGTATCCACAGGTATAGGATATGATGCCATGAAAACCTTGGTATCAAAAGGATATCATATCATCGGGAGTGTGCGTAAAATTGAAGATGCTGATCGATTGAAAGCGGAATTTGGATCAAAAGCCAGTATACTTACCTTTGATGTAACCGATTATCAAACGATGGAAAAGGAAATAGATTCCATTCGACCAATGTTGTCGTCTCATGGGCTGTACTGCCTGATCAACAATGCTGGCCTTGCGGTACCTGGTCCCATGGAATTACTCCAAACTGAAGAACTATCATATCAAATGAATGTCAATGTGCTCGCAGTACACAAAATCACCAATCTATTACTACCTTACTTGGGAACCAATAAGGAATATACTCCAGGCAAAATTATCAATATCAGTTCTATATCAGGCTTGTTTAATTCGCCTTATAATGGGGCTTACTGTATATCCAAACATGCATTAGAAAGTATGACAGATGTGTATCGTAGAGAATTAAGTTCGTTTGGCATCCAAGTGATAGCTATCGAGCCTGGACCTATACAAACCGAAATTTGGGGTAAAAATAAAGGTCAACTTGATCGATTTTTGAACTCCGCTTATGGAGAAATCCTTTCCAATGCAGATAAGATGATAGAAGGCGCTGAAAAATCTGCATTTCCAGTATCCGTGATTTCCGATACTATTTACAAGATACTATCCACTTCCAATCCCAAAACACGATATCTTATTCACAGAAAACCAACGCTATTTAAACTTCTGGCTTATTACCTTCCTGATAAAATGGTAGATAAGTTGATTGCAAAAACATTGGCAAAGAAGGAGAATTATCGGCCGATATAAGAATAAGTCACAACAGAATCTCAAACTTAAATATTAATTGCTTTTTTTAAAAACAAACATACTACGATTCAAAAATTTATGTTTTGAGACCACTTCTAATTTGGCTTTTTCAAAATAACTTAGAATTTTTTTTTCTTTCATTTGATAAAAGCAAGAATAGGATCCATACGTTTCGTCTAAAGTTTCATCAGAATCTTCCTGGAAAACTTCTATAACAACTAATTCTCCGGCAGGTGCCAAATGTTGTTTTATATTTTCCAACATGAGCGCTTTCTTTTTAAAATGATGAAAAGTATTTCTAATGATAATCTTATCATATTTGCCTTGAAGATTTGTTACAGTTTCATTACCAAGTATTAATTGACAATCATTTTGCAATGAGTCTTCATGAAATTTGTTTATCTTAGGAAAAAAATATACTATGGACGTATCTATTTCATTCAAATGGTAGGCTCGAGGGCGAAAGACTCTGCTCAATAGGTATGCAAAGAAACCTGTTCCTACGCCAATTTCAGCTACAATATGATGAGTATCAACTTTGCAAACAAATAACTCATCAAACATAAAGTGATGGTGTCTAAGCCTATAAGGATAATCTCTGCTAATAAACTTGTCTTCCATCAACAAAAAGAGTTCAGGATACTTATTGAGAAATTCCAACTCCTTTTTGATTTCAGAAACATTTTGAAATTCTTCAAATCTTTGTTCTTTTAAGTATTGTAACTCATCAAGATTGGGATGATCATTTTCATAATGCAAAGCAAGAAGATCATAATATGTATCAATGATGGAATAGTTTAATGAAGCTTTATATTTACTTGCAATCTTTTTGATTTCCTTATTAAAAATAGAATCAGAGATTAGTTGATAACGATAATTATTTAATTCTAGAATGATTTTTTTCTTATACACATCTTGACCAGATGCAGAACTAATTAGTATTACTACAAACAATAATATGCATAAAAGATTTTTCTGTATCATTTCAATAAACCAACACCTACTGCACCTTAAAATCAATAGTCACCGTCCCACACTGAGAATCGATATCACTTTTTGAAAATTTGTACTTTAAGGCTGTTTTCCTGGCTAAATCAATGAGATAACTATCTGACGTTGTGGAGCCTTTTTGAGTGAAGTCAACTTTAGAAACTTTACCATTACTATCCACGCAAATAACTAAGGAAACCTTACCCGTTTTCTGAGAATTGTCCGTAAATGAAGGTGCACTCTCAATGCCACGCCCACTCAGACCACCTCCTACTCTTCCAGTCCCTTTGCTGATTCCTTCCAAGGCTTTCCCATCCGGGTCACCCGCTGAAGTACCTTGATTGCCTGAAGTATTGTTGTTTCCTTTTCCTTTTCCTAGTAGGTCAGCATACTTTTTCTTTTGATTTGCCGCTGCTTCTGCTTTGGCCTTGGCTTCTCTTTCCGCTTTCGCAGTTTCTGCTGCTTTCCTGTCTGCTTCTGCTTTGGCCTGCGCATCGGCTTTGGCTTTGGCATCTGCTTCGGCCTTCTTTTTAGCGTCTGCTAAATCCTTGGCTTTAGATTTGGCATCATCTGCTTTAGGTTTAGTTTTTTTATCTACCGCTTTTATAGGCGCTTCTTCTTCCTTTTCTTTAGCACTGATATCTGTTACATCTGATGACGCAGGTGCACTTGATGCGGGCGGCGCTGCTGCACTAGAAGTTGGTTCTTCAACGCTCAACGCTTCTTGATCTGGACTTCCTGCATCGGGGTCACCGAAAGCGACCAAAATACCTTCCGTCTCTATAATCTCCATTTTGGTTAAAAAAGGAGTCAATGCTAGTAGTAATACCAGCAAATGCAATAAAAGGCTTAATATCAAACCTTTTTTACGGTTCTCCTTTTCTTCTTTTGAAGATCTTACTGCCATTTTTACTTTTTGTTAATACAATTTTACAAGAAGTATATCAAACTTCAACTATATATAATAAAACATTTGTTTTGGCTAAAATTGTACTTTTATAGAGCGCTGTTTAGATTACAAAATCTTATTTTGGCTCTAACATGATAGTTCTGACTTCCATTCTGTAGGCTAAATCCATAATGGCCACAACATATTCATTACTCGCTTTTGCCGCAGGTAAGACCGCAAATGCTGCCTTATCCCCATCTACCCTTTTAAGAGATTGAATTTGTCTTTCGATACCATCCAGATTTATTGGCGCTCCATTAAGCGTATAAGAACCAGATTCTAGAACTTCTACCACTTTATTTTTTGATTTGGGCGGCGGAGGACTGGTTTTCTTTCCTGGCAATTGCAAATTGAGTGCATTGGGCGTTACAATAGAAGACGTTAGCATAAAAAATATCAGCAATAAAAAGATAATATCTGTCAGAGATGACATATTAAATTCAGCTGAAACTTTGCTTCTTTTTTTTACAGACATAATCTTTTAGTTTGATGTGGGTTGAGTAGCAATAATTGCCTTAATTTTCAATCCGCTGGCAATAGACATGGCTTTGTGTACACTTTCCCATGGCACGCCAACTTCTGAAATAATGGTTAGTGTGGCATTCTCCTTGTTATCAGTTTTTCTGACGGCAAAAGCGATATCCTTTTCCATGGTCTCCAAACTACTTTGTTTACCTGCTACCTTGATATCACCATCAACAGTCATCATAACTGGAAGATTAGATGGTGCAACTGTAGTTGAATCCGACTCTGGCAATGGAATAGATATTTGTACCGTTTTTGATGTCAACATAAAAAATATTAACAATAAAAAGATAATATCTGTCAACGAAGACATATTAAATTCAGCACTAACCTTACTTCTTTTTTTTACAGGCACGTTTTGTGTTTTTGAATGATAATAAAATTAGCTACCTGGTTCTTGTAGCAAATCCATAAAGTCAAGCGTGATTTTTTCCATTTGGAAAATAACTTGCTCCACCTTAGCTACTAAGTAATTATACCCAACAAAAGCAAAGATACCAATAACCAACCCAAACGCTGTGGTGATCAAAGCTTGATATATACCACCTGCTAATACCGAAGGCGTAACATTTTGTTGAGTGGACATCTCATAAAAAGCTAAGATCATACCGGTAACTGTCCCCAAGAATCCCACCATTGGAGCAGCTCCTGAGATACTGGCTAATGATGATAGATTTTTCTCTAATTTAAAAACTTCTAGATTTCCTACATTTTCTATGGCTGCATCAATATCCTTCAAAGGTTTACCTATTCTCATTAAACCTTTTTCTATCATTCTAGCGGCCGGAGTATCCGTGCCTCTGCAAAGCGCTTTAGCACCTTCTATATTTCCAGACCCAACTGAAGCTCTAATATTGTTAATAAAGTTTTCATCAATTTTACTTGCTTTTTGAATCGTAAGATACCTCTCTACAAATATTACTAAAGCCAAAAAAGACAAAACTAACAGTATAGCTACAATGGCAATACCCATAGGACCACCTGAGACAACGATATCTACCAGGTTTTGAGACTTTGCGGCACCATCTTCAGTGGCTGCATCCGGAGATTGAAATAATAAAAATGAAAGATTTAACATGATTTAATTTTGTTATGATTGTATGGTTTAAAACGAAATAATGTATTAATTATTACAATAATCTAAATGAATTTTCAAAATAATCATTTATATGATCTCAAAACTCATTTTATATGCCACAAAATTATAATATTTTATTATATTATGTATTTTTCATATTTATTTTTTTCAATTTTATAAAAATAAAAAAGTCGTTGATCATCCTTGACAACGACTTTTTAATGAATTTATTAGCTGGAGTGTAATTAATCACACCCTAAAGTCTGTCTATAATTGCCCGCCCAACACTTTAACGAGAGTTCCTGATTCTACTGTAGTGCTCAGTTCCATACCATTTAGGATGGCTAATTCACTCCATTTGGCCTGTGGCATATTGTTATTGGATAATATTTGCTGTAAAGTAGCGTTGCTTTTGGCTTCTACTACTTTAATTAGCGTGGGTTTTTTATTGATCTTTGCTGCATCAGTCAATACTTTGAAGGATTTCATCGTACTTTGAAAGCTTGAAAAGTGATTATTAAAATCAGTTTTGGTACTCAGTCCATGAAATTTATAAATCATTTTATTATATTCAATCAGATAGGTCAACACTTTTAGTGGGTCTTGTGCTTGGCCTTGCTGCGCACCTTGTTGTGGGTCTTGAAGTATCTCAGATAACATGGCTATAGCAGGCAAACCATTGACATTGATATTGGTAGATTCCAAAACTGTCAACTTATTATCTTGGATAACTTTGTTTTTTGCAGTTTGTAGATCATTACCTTCTGCCAGACTCATAACGAGGAGTGCTTTACCATCTGCAGGTGCCATCTGAACCTGAGCTGGCGAATTTTGCAATTTCCATGCTGCGGGTACAGTAAATTGAAATTTAAGTTCTGGGTGATAAAAAATACTATTTTCGACAAAACCTTGCTTAGGATCATCACCATATATCAGGCCATCAATACGTCTAAGATATTCGTTTCTATTGATTTTAAGTGTTGCGGGATCTAAGTTTTTTTGAATTTCGGTTGCCAATTGGTTGGTTTTGTTGTATCGATCTCCTGGATCTGGGTGAGTAGACAAAAAGGTAGGAATGGCACCATCTTCACCACCCAATTTCTTTAAGGTTTTGAAAAAACCTGCCATTTGGTGTGCATCATATCCAATTTTGGTACTGTACTCCACACCCAACTTATCGGATTCTGACTCATGAGCCCTGCTATTTTTTAAAAATAAAAGTCCTACACCTTGTTGGGCGGCATCGGCGAATTCTCTAAACTTCTCTGAAAATATAATACCACCCATTAATAATACCTGACCCAAAATCTGGTCCCTTTGCTGGCGTGCACTGTGTTTAGCAGTGATATGACCTATTTCATGGCCCAATACTCCAGCAAATTCCGCTTCATTATTAAAATGCCCCATAATACCTCGAGTAAAATACACATAACCTCCGGGTACGGCAAAAGCATTGACCACCGGTGAATCTAATATTTTAAATTCATAGGGTAAGTTGGGCCTATGTGATATAGCAGCCATCTCCTTGCCCTTGAGTGTAATGAAATCCTGAAGTGCTTTATTTTCGTACACACCATACTGAGCGACTATAGATGGGTCATATTGTTTGCCCATAGCGATCTCTTGGCTTTCTGACATGAACGAGACTTCCTTCTTTCCTGTTACTGGATTGCGCGCGCATGACGAAAGGATCGTAACTAAGATAAAAAAATGAAAAAATGATTGCAACTTCATAAATATGTTTTTTAAGTATATCTTATTAAGACTCAAAATTAGAATAAAGTTTCAAAAAAACCATAAAAAATGCACTACGAATGGAGTCTGCACTTCGGTTCATTCCAATGATTTTAAATTATTTTGATCATCTGTGATTCATTTATCATCTTTGATTGCAATGTAATGCAGAGATAAAAACCTCATCAAAATCAGCGCTGAATCAGCAGTTTTTTAGTAATGGTACCTGATGCATGTTTTATTTTTATTAAATACAATCCAGACGTTAAATCATTTGACAATACATTGGCTGTATTATTTTGAAGTTGCATCATATCTCTGCCCTGAATATCATACAATTTGATATCTAAGTCTTCATTATTTGAAAAAATAAATATTTCATTTTTTGCTGGATTAGGATATATTTCTATGTCTAAGCTGGAGCTTGCATCATCCAAAGTAGCTGAAGTACCATCCACTCTAAAGATGGTGTTATAAAATGCAAGACCACCACGTTCATTGCCCACAGCTAGCTCAAAATAACCATCCTGATCAATATCAGACAAGGCAGGTACTACCCTAGAACCTTCATTTATATTGCCCATGAATTCCAAAGATAAAGGAAAGGAATCTGTCTTCATATCATACACTCTAAAGTTTTCGTTTTGTGATCCCATAATTAACTTTTTACCACCGCCAAGAACTTGTATTATTGCGGGACTTCCATTTTGTCTGGCAAAGTCATTTCCAGAAAAAATATTGCCAAATTGTCTTTGGTTAGGCGGAGCGTTTACGTTTATATTAAATGCAGGTGCATTCTTTTGTCCAATATTTTTTAAAAAACTTAACTCATTGTTTTTTTCTCCAATCACTAAATCTAAAAGGCCGTCAGCATCCACATCTACAATAATTGGCTTGCTATTTTGACCTACACTAATATTAAAAAAAGGATATATCGGATTCCCAAATTTATAAGGCGAACCTTTAGGAGATTCATTTTTGAAAAAAAACAACCTTCCCACGGCGTCTCCAATCAGTAAATCAGCGGCCCCATCACCATCTAAATCTCCAAATGTAGGAGCAAACCTTCCTGATGTTTCAAAACTAACCTCTGAAAAACTTAAAAAATCCTTATTAATGATATCAAACTCTGGATTTGTAGCCGTTCCTATATTTTTCATGAAAAAAATACGATTTTCTTTGTCCCCATTTTTCATTTGTATTCCTGATGTGCCCACTACTAAATCCAATAAGCCATCAGCATCCACATCTGCAAAAGTTGGATGTGTACCGGCAAAAAAATAAGCCATCTCATCCACTAGGAAATTCTTTTTGATCAATTTGAATATGGGGCTGATATCTGTTCCTTCATTTTTATAAAACCATATATGATCATTATTTTCTGCATTATTGATTTCATTAGGGGCTACAATTAAGTCTCTTTTGCCATCAGCATCTACATCTACAAAATAACATGCCACAAAATAATCCAAATCGACGGTGATATCATCCACAGGAAAATTCACTTCCAATTCGCGTATCCAAGCCGTACTTTTTGTCCCGCGATTCACAAGCTTTTTTAGCTTAGAACTACCTAAGTCCCCAATAATGATATCTTGCAAGCCATCCCCATTAGTATCAAAGATGGTCAAAGTAGACCCTGAGTGACGTGAACCTGAATTTCCGGGCGCAAATCCTTGCGCACAATTAAAGGCATTGTCACTTAAAGTAATGTTTTCATTAAATTGATTTTCTGCAAAACCTCCCCAGCAAATAGTAGGTCTTTCAAATTTAAATTGATCGAAATCAAGGCTTTCTTCAACAGATAAATTTCTATAAAATGAAGCAAAACTACCATCTGGCTCAAAAGAGACCACGTCTACATCACCGTCACCATCAACATCCGTTATGGCTGGCAGATCTATAAGTGATACATATATATTTGCAAAACTAGAACCATTATTTGAAAAATGTAATACATTTCTGTAGGTAGCGTTGGTAAAATTTAGAAGTGTATAGCTTGTTTTTCCTTGAACATCTTTTTTACCTTTCCAAACTTCAACTCCTGCGGGCAAACTGGGAGATCCAGTAAATATATCTTTTACTCCGTCATTATTATAATCTACCAACAATGCAAAAAGACTCAATTTTGGAAATTGAGTAATATATTCTGGTGCAAATCTATAGTCTAAAGTCCCTAGGGCGCCAGTCTTTACAAACGGAAGTATCTTGTCTCCATTTCTGTCAAAAACAAATAAGTCCAGTATACCATCTCCATTCAAGTCAATGTTGGAAAATTGTGGGGCTTTAAGACCTCCTGCATTGGCTAAAGTAAGTTTTCTTCCCTGATCATAAACCGGAATATCCAACTGATCGAAGTTTTGGGAAAACATCGAACCCGATATCATGACTGTGAATAAAATGGTTTTAATGATTGACTTCATACCTTTGACTTTGATATACTAAACACTCAGGAGTAAAAAAGTATTAAAAAACGTACAGAAAAATGTACTAAATGTCGTAATAACTCAGGAATTGTATTTTCTAATGATATCCATCATACCATTTATTGGAATATTATCGATGGTATGACTTTTCATCAGATTGATAAAATCCCTGGTCATACTTTCAGAAAAACCCAACTTAAAGGCAAGTAAAAACATCATTTGTTCTTCCTTGCCATCTACTGCGTTGTCTGCATTCATCGTAAAAAGTGCATGATACAATACATTCATCCTATCTTGCTCATTTACAGGCATGATTTCATTCAGATTGCGGTTGTCTGCCGCAAATTTTGTTATTAGATTGGGGTCAAGTCCTACATTTTTACAGAAGTATACCAGATAGGCAAATTCATTTTCATTGATCTTTTCATCCACTTTAGTAATTGAAATCAAAATCTTTAATATCGCTTGATTTTTTTCATCATTGGTCAAAATATCCCACATCTTAATCTGTTTAATTTACCATAAAGATATGAAGAGTTTTATTCTTTGCAAAAAATAAATTACTTTTATGCCATAATTGATGCGAGATGTTCTAATGACTTCTTGCAATTTTTTTTAAAGCCACTTTAAATTATATTTTTAATCATGAGAACAAAAATAGCTGGTATTGGCCATTACGTGCCAGAACAAATAGTGACCAACGATCAGTTGGCCCAATACATGGATACTTCAGATGAGTGGATCAGAGAGCGAACAGGTATAGAAGAACGCAGATATGCAACCAAACATAAAGAATCAACTTCTTCACTTGGCGTAAAGGCTGCTAAAATTGCGATGGAGCGTGCTGGAACCACAGCAGAAGAAATTGACTTTATCATATTTGCCACCTTGAGTCCTGACTATTATTTTCCAGGTTGTGGCGTCTTATTGCAACGCGAATTGGGAGTGACCAATAAAGAAGCTGGAGCTTTGGATATCCGAAATCAATGTTCTGGTTTTGTTTATGGTTTGTCTATAGCTGACCAATTTATCAAGTCAGGTATGTATAAAAATATACTTCTCGTAGGTGCAGAGATGCATTCTATGGGTCTTGACTATTCAGATGAAGGCAGAGCTGTGACTGTCATATTTGGAGATGGTGCCGGGGCCGTAGTTTTGCAGCCTACAGAAGACGAAAATAAAGGAATACTTACCACTTGCTTACATTCAGACGGAACTCATGCAGAAGAATTGGCCATGATCAATCCAGGGTCGCATGGAGGATATCATTTAGGAACTGAAAAATTTGGATATCCCGATAGCAATGTACCTGGCGGATTATTTGTCACCCAAAAAATGGTGGATGACAATTTATTAGCGCCCAATATGACAGGTCAGTTGGTCTTTAAAACTGCCGTGGTCAAATTTCCAGAAGTCATTAAAGAAGCTTTAGATAAAACAGGTTTGAGTACCTCCGATATTGATATTTTTGTACCACATCAAGCCAATCTCAGGATCAGTCAGTTTGTACAGAAAACACTCAGACTACCTGATGAAAAAGTAGTCAACAACATACAGAAATACGGAAACACCACTGCAGCCTCCATTCCAATAGCCCTGAGCGAAGCATGGGAAGCAGGTAGAGTCAAAGAAGGCGACCTCGTATGTCTTGCTGCATTTGGCAGTGGTTTTACTTGGGGTAGTGCCTTGATCAGATGGTAATTTCATTATTAGATATACAAAAAACACCATATTGAACCCATATAAAATAGATATTCTCGCCATCGGAGTACATCCGGATGATATAGAACTGTGCGCAGCAGGTACCATTCTTAAACATTTGGAATTGGGGTATCGCGTTGCTTTATGTGACCTGACTCAAGGTGAACTTGGAACTAGAGGAAGTGGACCTTTGCGATTGGTCGAAGCTGAAAATGCAAAAAATATTTTAGGTATCGAATATCGCGAAAATCTTGGCATGGCAGATGGTTTTTTTCAACAAAATGAAGAAAATACCCGTAAAATCATTGAGGTCATCAGAAAACACCAACCTGAAATAGTCTTAGCTAATGCTATCTCAGACCGACATCCTGATCATGGGAGAGCTTCAAAATTGATCAGTGATGCTTGCTTCTATAGTGGGCTACCCAAAATACAAACCATCACATCAGCAGGAGATCTACAAGCAGCCTGGCGACCTAAAGCAGTGTATCATTACATCCAAGACAGGAATTTAAAAGCAGATTTTGTAGTGGATATTACTCCATATATGGAACAAAAGTTAGCAACTATCTTGGCTTACAGTTCTCAATTTTACATTTCTGATAAAGGTGAACCCGAAACACCCATATCATCCAAATCGTTTATAGAATTTATCAAAGCTAAAAACAGGGCTTATGGTAGAGAAATCGGAGTGGACTTTGCAGAAGGATTTACCGTAGAAAGAAATATCGGTGTCCAAAACCTTTTTGATTTGATCTAAACCATACAAAATCCGTTTGCCCCCATGATAAATTGGGAAAAAGAAATCACTGGAGACCATAAAATACGCATACAAAGACTCATTTTTTTTGGTGGGATAGTATTATTTTTTGTTAAGATATTTTCATTCTATATCACCAATTCCGTAGGTATTTTATCGGACGCATTGGAAAGTACCATAAATATTATCACGGGTTTTATTACCCTAAAAGCATTGCAATATGCTATGAAACCTAGGGACTATAATCATCCATATGGTCATGGCAAAGTGGAATTGATTTCAGCATCCGTAGAGGGCATCCTGATCGTTTTGGCTGGATGTATCATTATATTTGAAGCCATAAAAAGAATAGGCGACCCACCCGAAGTTTTGCGTTTGGATATGGGGCTCCTATTATTGCTCTTTACCGCAATAGCCAATTATCTGATGGGAATATATAGTGTCCGCATGGGTAAAAAACATGGCTCTATCGGATTGGAAGCTGGAGGTCAACACTTGATTTCTGATACATACACCACCTTGGCATTAATTGGAGGTCTATTTGTTTTTTATATGACATCTTTGCAGTGGATAGATAGTTTATTAGGTATCTTTTTTGGCAGTTTTATCATTTTTACCGGATACCAAGTACTCAAAAAAACGATCAACGGCCTAATGGACGAAGCAGATATGGGTGCATTGGAATCACTTTCCAAATTATTGGCCAACCAAAGATCTGAAAACTGGATCAACATACACAAGCTCACCTATCTTAAATTTGGTAATACTGCACATGTCGATATGCATCTCACGTTACCTTGGTATTTTGACGTAAGGCAGGCTACTCATGAAATCACCTGCTTAAAACAACTGATACGAAAGGAGTTGCCTGAAAAAGATATAGATATATCTATTCAAAGTGAACCGTGCGTAGAAAAACAGTGTCCGCATTGTGTATTGAAATGCCAACATAGATTACATGATTTTGAAGAAGCATTGGATTGGAATACAAAACAAATTACCGGAAAAAACATTTATAACTATTCCAAAATAGACAACGATGCATGATATAGAACCTTGGTGGGGCTGGCGAGATGACTATAAAGCAGAAGCCGACGCCAAATCCCCATTTTATGGCAGATGGTATGATGAGTTTAAACTTACCCATCAAATATACAATTATTACATACACCCGCAATGGGATAGCTTTGGCTCTGAGACGCTGTATGGAAAAATACTGTACGTGGATTATAAAAGGCATTTTGCTTGCATTGAGTTGATAGGCGAATGGAATGACACGCTTTATAATGACATTATGTACCTAAAAAGAGAAATTGTAGATAAACTCAATAAACACTACATCTATAAATTTGTAGTTTTTTGTGATAATGTGCTCAATTATCATGGTGATGAAGACTGCTATTACGAAGAATGGTGGGATGATATCAAAGATGATAGAGGATGGGTTTGTCTGGTCAATACTTTTGATCATGTCTCAAGTGAAATGTCTAAGTATCGATTGCATTATTATATCAACTACGGGCCATTATTTAATGATATGAACTGGAGAACCCAGAAACCTGCATACCTTGTAGATATATTGGAAAGAACTATAAACACACAACAAAAACAATTATTATGAGTGTACACCAATCCGGATTTGTAAATATCATTGGAAATCCCAATGTAGGAAAATCTACCTTAATGAATGTCTTGGTAGGAGAAAAAATGTCTATCATCACCAGTAAGCCACAGACGACCCGACATCGAATTTTTGGTATCAGAAGTGAAGATGATTATCAAATTGTGTTTTCTGACACACCGGGTATCATCCAAGACCCTGCTTATGGTATGCAAAATGCTATGAATAAATTCGCATTTTCTTCGTTTGAAGATGCGGATATCCTGCTATTTATGACAGATATTTATGAGCAATATACTGGAGACGAACCCATAATAAAATCGCTGATCAATGCGGAAGTGCCCAAATATCTCATCATCAATAAAATAGATATGGACAAAGATGGGAAAGCTGATGCTGTGGCCCAAACATGGGAAAGCCGAGTGAAATTTGATGAACTTTTTTTTATTTCAGCAGAACATAAAACAAATACTGATACCCTTTTTGAGACCATTCTAAAAGCCTTACCACAGGGACCACCCTACTATCCCAAAGATGAATTGTCAGACAAACCGGAACGATTTTTTGTTTCTGAAATCATAAGAGAAAAAATTCTTACTCAATATAAACAGGAAATACCTTACTCTTGTGAAGTTATCGTGAGCAGATTTAAAGAAGAAGAAAAAAATGGTGCTCCACTTTTGATGATTTATGCTGATATCTACGTGGACCGAAAATCACAAAAACCGATCATCATAGGTAAAGGCGGAGAAGCTATCAAAAAACTAGGCATTGCATCCAGAATCAGTATCGAAGCTTTTTTTGACAAACATATTTACTTAGATCTTAACGTGAAAATCAAAGAAAACTGGAGAAATGATGATAAAATCCTGAAGCATTTTGGGTACGATAGTTAAGGATAAGGTAGCCAACATGATAATGAAAATACTGGATTGTGTAACATATCCGTGATTCTATTTTTTCATTCGTAAAATATATTTTTTTATAACGGCTAGGTTATGTGATGGATGAAGAGATAGTGAAATCTGTTCATCATAGCCAATGTTATGATCAGACCATTCTTATTTTCTAACCATTAGCTTTTGGTTTTCTAATTCAACTGTAAAGTTCACTTTTGCTTTTAGAGCATCGAAAACTCTTAAGATTGTTGAAAATCTTGCATCAGTTGTTGAGTTTTCAATTTTTGCAATTTGTGACTTTTGCACACCCACAAGTTCACCAAGTTGTTCTTGTGTTAAATGTTTGGCTTTTCTTGCTTTCCTTATAGCATCACCTATCAATTCAAGTCGTAGCTCTTGTTCAAAAAGTTCACGTTTTGGCGTTCCAAGTTTTCCAATATATTGATCTGTCAACTCTTCTAAACTATATGTTTTCATTTCTTATTTTGATTTTAGATATTCTACTCTTAGTTGTTTTGCCTTTTCGATTTCTTTTTTAGGTGTTTTATTTGTTTTCTTAATAATGCCATGTGTTGCAATTATTGGCGAATTATTCAGATGTTCGGCCATTCCAACCACACTTTTTACAATTCCCGTTTTCAAACTCGTGTCGGCAATTTGGGTAACCATAAAGTTTGTGAGCACAGTCTGGACATAAACTCATCATTTCTGAACTATCCAAAAAGTATGGAGATTCGCATTCGTCACAAGCCTTTTTTTCTCTGGTCATTGGTTGTTTTAAATGCACTACAACGGTCCAGCACTGGCGACGGACGCAGCGATAGCAAGTCTGTCCGTCCAGTGCATTGTTATGATCTGACTATTCTTATTCAGTTTAATATTTCCCTTCATTTAATTATTGAATGTTAATTTATTGAATAATTGATGTTGGCCAATTTTTCCAGATATAATATGTCTCATCTTCATACATAGTAATTCCAATTTTAGTCGTCTTTGAAAATTTCTTGAATATATTTTCCTTTTTAAGTTTTTTCAGTGAAAATTTTAAACCTTCATAAAGCGGTTTTGCAATATATGCACCCGGTGCTTGATATTTTGACTTTAACTCTTTTTGAGTATGAGTTATAGTTTTCCATCTTGTGTATGACTTATACCCATTTTTCCAATCTCGAAATTCAATAGTTTTAAAATATGGTTGATTAACTTTCTTAAAATTATCTTCAAATTGATTTGTGCTTAACATTACCGAAATAAAACCATTAAATACAGAAGCAGTAATCCCAAAAACTTTTATTCTTTCTGGCGATTCAATTTTATGTACTAGGGTTCTAATAAAATCTTCAAACTTCACCAATGCTTCAGGCACATTTAATTCCGTTATTTTTTCATATCCAGCAAAACATATAGGTTCAGCATAGTTAAATGACTGTTGCCCTATCTCTATCATACTTTTAAGTAGTTTATCTTCTTTTGGATAAAAAAAGCTTTTACTTGTAAAAGTTATAGCAGTTTCTTTACTCTTATTTTTTACATGGGGATTTACATTATATTCTAAAAGTAATTTCACAATTTCATGGTTTCTTATTCTTGCTGCAAATATTAAAGATGTATCTCTATTTCCATCACATACATTTACAGTTGCACCTTTTTCAATCAAATATTTTACTAAATCAATGGAACCACTTTGGCATGCTAAAATAAGTGGTGTTCGCCCACCAAATTCTGGAGTATCAATATTGTGTTCCCTATCAATTAAATATTTAGCTATTTTCGGAGACGATTTGCCAGTGTTTTGATTGTAAATAGCAAAATGCATTATTTTGCCACCCTGAGGATACCAATGTTCCAGGTAAGGAAATTCTACTAATAAAGTTTTCAATCCATTTAAATCATCAGAGTCTAATACATCCCACATTTTACACCATGCTTCATTTGTAATAGTTATAATTTCAGGTTTCATAATACTTCATTTAGTTGATTATAACAAAAGAAATTACGCCAAATGGCGTATATCCCGGATATAAGAATACGTCTTAATAAATTGATTTACAATATCATAATGAAACATAATGACAAACATACAGTTTGTTAATAATATTCGTTTTTAAACACTTATGATATGTTTGTACAAGTATACTTAAGAGATCAGCTTGCCTGACACCACTATGCATCATCCAATCAATTTCATTTTGTTAAAACAAATATAAACTATTTATTGAACAAATGTAGCAGGTAGGTTCGATATTTCATAATATTTTGATAAATTCTATTAATAAGATTAGGCCTATGATTCTGATCAAAATTCCATCTTTTATTTTATTCTGTCCCCAAACGGAGCAACAAATAATATTTGGAATATCATATAATCCTATAGGGAGCTAGGAATAAATTTTTCTGTACGGTTAGTTTCACAAAGTTTATAGATGTTTTAGGTGAATTATTTTAGGTTCCGGAAAGGAATGCCTAAAAATGCATTTGCGGCGATAGGTTCCTTTCAGAAACTAGAAAAAAAGAGATTTTAATCTTTATTTTCTGTCGGGAAACCCCAAAAATCAATTTATGATGATAGGTTCCGTTTAGAAAGTAGGAATTTTAGACTTTTATTTATTTCCTCCGTTGCGGACTTGGTATTTACGGGGCTGAGCAGCTATTTTGACATCAAAAAGTCCTATTTAGTTACATTTCTTTTTAATTTAGTCTCATCAAATTAGCCTTTTCTGAACGACTTGTGTGATTTTTAGAGTTTAAAACGCTAACCCAAATAATATTTGTCTAATAACCATATTGCATTCTAACCCACATGATTTTCCACTACTAATATTGTTTAGGTCAAAAAAAAAAGGGAAACATTGCTGCTTCCCTTTTTTTATGTGGTTATACTAGTTTCAAATTATTTGGCAGCAGGTGCTTCCATCAATTTGAAGAATTGGTCTAACTTAGGTAACACGATGATTTCTGTTCTTCTGTTTTCTGCTCTACCAGCTGAATTGCTGTTAGAAGCTTTTGGAAGGTACTCACCTCTACCACCTGCTGTCATTCTTGCAGGATCTACTTTATATTTTCTCTGTAATGTCTTAACTACTGCAAGCGCTCTTTTTGCACTCAAATCCCAGTTGTCAGTTACACATTCTCCACCCATAGGTACATTATCCGTGTGACCTTCTACTAAAATGTCCAAATCTTTTTGATCATTTAAGATAGAAGCAATTTTACCAAGTACTCTTTCAGCATTGGTATTGATGTTTGAAGAAGCTGTTTTGAAAAGCATATCATCAGACAATGAGATATAAACTACACCTTTTTTAACTTCGATAGCTACATCTTTATCATTAAAGTCGCTCAAAGATTTTTTAAGATTCATAGCTAAAGCAAGATTTACAGAATCTTTGTACTGCATGGTCTTAGTCAATTCTTTGATGTATGAGCTTTGAGAACTGATCGCATCTAAAGATTTTTTGATACTTTCAGCACCTGCTTTGTTGATAACATTTGCAGTATTCAACTGATCCAATAAATTGTTTTGGCTGCTTTTTAATACCATCAATTGGTCTTCAGCAGATTTTAATTTTAAAGCCATTGCAGCTAAATCATCATTGGCTTTCTTAAGATTGCTATTTGCCATTTCTAGCTTCTTGTTACAATCCAACAACTGTGCTTCCAACTCGCGATTACGGTCTTCACACTTGCTCAATAAGTTTTTCTGCGTTTCTAGTTCTGACAACGCAGCATTTAATTTTTTCTTGCTTACACAACCCGGTGTTAAAGTCAATAATGCAAAAAGCATTGCTGTAAAGGATAAATATCTCATAAAATTTAATTGTTTGGTTTATTTTGGTCGCAAAAATATAAGTATTTTAAGTAACTACCAAATACTTTGCTATGATTTTACGCAATATTATTTGCAAGTCTTTAAATTATTTATGCATTATAGGATGCTTATTTTTTTTAAGAGAAAATTAATGCCTAATTTTTTTAGCGCTCTTTTGATCTCTAACCATCATTCAAAATGAAAGAATTGGTGGCTTGACATCTTTTCAACCTGTTTATTTGTATACAAAGTCACTGTTTTCAATGTTAAATTTCTGAGGTTAATCCCCTACCATTAGGATTTGATCAAAAAAAATAAGAGTTTTGCAACGAATTTAAAATTTCAGATGGGAAAGTTTATTCATAGAGATGTCAGTTGGTTGTCCTTCAACTATAGAGTGCTACAAGAAGCGATGGATACTTCTGTGCCGCTTTTAGAACGATTAAAGTTCTTAGCCATATACTCTTCCAACTTGGATGAGTTCTTCAGAATCAGGGTAGCTAACCACAGAAATCTAGCTCGTGCAGACAAGTCTACCCTAAAAAATATAGATTACTCTCCAGAGATCGTTTTGAATCAAATCTTGCAAATAGCCAATGACCAACAAAAACAGTTTAGTCAGATTTTTGAAAAAAGCATCTTACCGGAGCTTAAAAAAAATGGGATTCAGATCGTTTCTTGGCGTACATTGAATAAAGAACAAGTAGAGTTTGTAGACACTTATTTTAATGAATACCTCCTACCCTTCGTCCAACCGGTGATCCTAGCAGGGAGAAAAATTAAACCTTTCTTAAATAATGGAGCACTTTACTTGGCGCTTCATCTTCACAATAAAGATGTGCTCAAGCCACAATCCGAGTATGCGATCGTAAAGATACCTTCAGATCACTTATCTAGATTTCTGGAGTTGCCTTCCAAAATAGGAAACACCAAACAGGTGCTGATGCTCGATGATGCCGTGCGGCACAGTGTCAGACTTATTTTTCCGGGGTATAATATTCAGGACTCCTACTCTATCAAACTGACCCGAGATGCAGAACTTTATATCGATGATGAGTATTCAGGTGACTTATTGTCCAAAATAAAAAAGAGTCTCAATAAAAGAAGTATTGGATTGGCTTCTCGCATGATTTATGACAGGACCATGCCCAAACATTTTCTGCAATATCTGATGAATGTATTTGAAATCGAAGAATTGGACTTACTTCCCGAAGGTAGATATCACAACAACTCAGATTTCTTTAAATTTCCATCTTTTAATCTCAATCATCTCAAAGATCCGGCATTGGAACCCATCAAGTGCGATGCTTTGGAAGGTGCAGAGTCCATTTTTGATGCCATAAAAATCAAAGACCATTTGATACATGTACCGTATCATTCTTTTGAGTCTGTCATTCGTTTTTTTGAAGATGCAGCCAAAGATCCCGACGTCACCCATATCAAAATCATCCAATATCGAGTAGCGAAAATCTCCAGAATCATGATGGCCATCAAAAATGCGGTCAAAAATGGTAAACAAGTGAGCACCTTTATAGAAGTCAAAGCTCGTTTTGACGAAGAAGCCAACCTGAAATGGGGAGAAGAACTCGAACAAGCAGGCGTGCAAGTGTACTACAGTATGCCCGGATTTAAAGTACACTCCAAACTTGCTTTGGTGCGAAGACTTGAAAACGGAAAGCCTAATCTATATGCTTATCTGGGTACGGGAAACTTCCATGAAGATACCGCTAAAATGTACACAGATTTTGGATTATTTACCAATGATAAAAGACTTACATCCGAAGTAGCTCGAATTTTTACTTTTTTAGAGACCAAACAAAGACCTTCACAAGCTTTTGAATATTTGGGTGTTGGCTTATTTAACCTTAAAGAAAAATTTATGTCTCTCATCCAAAGAGAAACAGAATTTGCTAAAAAAGGGAAAAAAGCTAAGATGATCATCAAAATGAATAGCCTGCAAGACGAAGAAATCATCAATTGTCTTCATGAAGCGTCTCGAGCTGGGGTCAAAATAAAGCTTATAATCAGAGGTATATGTTGTCTCGTGCCTGCCATCAAGGGAGTTAGTGAAAACATTGAAGTGATTTCCATCATAGATCGTTTTTTAGAACACTCCAGAGTATTTGTCTTTCACAACAATGGAAATCCTGAAGTTTTTCTGTCTTCCGCAGACTGGATGGTTCGAAATTTGCATTTCAGGGTAGAAACCTTATTTCCTGTGCTCGATCCTGAACTTGGAAAAATGATCATTACTTGTATGAATATCCAACTCAATGATAATGTCAAAGCAAGAATTGTTGACGGCAGATTAGGTAATAAATACAAAAAAAATATGGATGATATTGCCGTCAGAAGTCAAATAGAAACTTACTATTATGTACGAAGACGCGAAGAGTCATTGATTAGAGCAGAAAATACATTAGACGAAAATAATATTTAAAATAATTTATGCTTACAGCCATTTCACCACTAGACGGTAGATATCAAAGTACCACAGCCAGTCTTTCTACTTACTTCTCTGAATACGCCCTGATCTATTATCGGGTAAAGGTAGAGATCGCATATTTGAAGTCCCTTATCTTGCTACCGCTGCCAGAACTTCAAGAAGCCAATAACGATAATACCATTAGCATACTAGAAGATATTGTAGCCAACTTTGGGGTGGAAGATGCTGAAAAGATCAAAGCTACAGAAAAGGTCACCAACCATGATGTAAAAGCAGTAGAGTATTTTATCAAAGAAGCATTGGACAAACAAGGCTTAGGCGCTTTCAGAGAGTTTGTACATTTTGGACTCACGTCTCAGGATATCAACAATACGTCTTTCCCATTGATGATGAAGGATGCGATAGACCATGTACTATTACCCAAACTCCATCAAGTGGTCGAAAACCTTAAAAACAAATCACAAGAATATCACGGAGTGCCTATGCTCGCCCGCACCCATGGACAGGCTGCATCGCCCACCACGCTAGGCAAAGAAATCAACGTATTTGTGGAGCGGCTCGAAGATGAGATAGATACCTTGCAAAAGGTAAAAGTAAAATGTAAATTTGGCGGTGCTACAGGCAATTTTAATGCCCACAAAGTAAGTTATCCTGGCGTAGATTGGCCAGCTTTTGCAGATACATTCACTGCGGAGATGGGCCTGTATAGATCTAAGTTTACAACACAAATCGCACATTATGATGATGTGGCGGCCATGTCACACCAATGGATCAGAATCAATACTATATTGGCAGATCTTTGTAAAGACATTTGGACCTATGTGTCTATGGACTACTTCAAACAAAAGACAAAAGCAGGAGAAATTGGCTCATCTGCCATGCCACACAAAGTAAATCCTATCGATTTTGAAAATGCAGAAGGTAATTTAGGTATGGCCAATGCTATCTTTGGTTATTTGGCAGAAAAGTTGCCGGTCTCTAGATTGCAGCGAGATTTGACAGACTCTACTGTGCTCCGAAATTTGGGCGTACCATTTGGTCATAGTTTGATCGCCTATACATCCATTATCAAAGGACTAGACAAGTTGTTGCTCAACGAACAAGCCTTGCATGATGACTTAGATAAAAATTGGGCAGTAGTGGCCGAAGCGATCCAAAACATCTTAAGACGTGAAAAGTATCCTGAACCCTATGAAGCCTTAAAAGAGCTTACCCGTGGCAAAGCGGGCATTAACAAAGATGATATCCACCATTTTATAGCTACCTTAGATGTGAGTACCGCAGTTAAAAATGAACTCCTGGCCATTACACCTTTTAATTATGTAGGATATTTTTAATGCTCTCTAGGACTGATTCTTTTATTAAACTCCACAAACTTTAGGTCGCCATCTTTTTTGAGCAAGTCCATAAAATCTGTGGGTGCGATTTTGGTTTTGTTGTATGTCACTACCCAATAACTCAAGTCTGGTGACAGTTTTTTTACCAATTGCACATCGTACTGAGGATATTTTTTAAGCCATTGAGACATAAAAACATTGGCATTAAGTTCCAAAATGATTTCACTGTCTATAATATCATCTGGTACTGCATTTTTGCGGGCATCGGGTACTTCTTCAAAAGTGACCTGTTTATCATAGGCTTTGACCAGTTTTAACTCCGTTGACTTAGTCAGGTTTTCCAGCTTTTTTTGAATAGCAATCACACTAGGTGGTCTATTGACACTACCTTTGATTTGTTTACTTTGTTTGTCATTGCGATAAGACATGATGATCGTAGGAAAATCTAATGAAGGGATCTCGTATTCGTCCTGAAATTCAACAAATTTTGCTTTTTCATACTCCTGTGTCAATTCGTTGAGTTGCGCTTTACTTAGTTTTTGTGCATACACACCGTATTTGTCCACATTAGCTATACCTTCGTACACCACATATCTGTTTTTATAAATGTGCAGATTGTACACAGAACATTTACCGGGACAAGCACCTTTTTCTAAACCGATGACCGCATCTTTTTTCTGATACTGAAGTACCTTGTTTACTCCGCCACATGACAATAAGCCGAACCCTAATAAGAAGACAAACAATCTGAACATGGATAAAATTTTGTGCAAAGGTATAGAAATTTTTAGTTAAATTTTAATGGCAAAGATCAAGTGAAATCTTCAAGTAAAAAATGATCCCGAAATCTAATGTCTAGAGAAAGGTTTTTGAAATACCTAAAAACACATCGAGGTACCGCGTCAGTATGTATTAATGCTTGAGGGCAATTCCATACTTCGCCAAAAATTCTTGAACCATTCCCTTAATTTTCCCACCGGGATTGACCCAATAAATCAAAGAAAAGAACAAAATAGATGTCAGTGACGACCGGATGATAATATTAAAAATCGGGTGAAAAGACACCGGTAATAAATACATCATACCAAAAACAAAGATACCAACGCCCAAGATGCGGTAATGATCTTTCCATTGTATAAAGAAGCCATATCGATACTTGAGTAAGAGATGTTTCAATATATTAAAAACGATATAAGCTACAAAGGTCGCCATGGCCGCACCCACGACACCATACTTCGCTATAAAAAAGTAATTCAAAACTATATTGATGGCCCCCATGGCCAAGAGAAAGTACATATGAAAACGAAAAGATTCTGAATAGGAAATGATCACAGAATTGACACCGGTCACCAAATCCATAATCCTGGCAGCACTCAACAATGCAAATATCGTCAGTACTTCCTGAAGACTGATGTCAAACTTTGCCGGCATCAAATGCAACAAATCTCCCCATATAAAAAAGAGCAGTAGAAACAAAAACAAACCACCAATCCAACCATAAACCGAAGATTGCTGATAGATATCTTTGATGTTTTGGGTATCACCTTGCGACCAACTGTTGGATATTACCGGTGATGCGATTTGATTCAGTGCTTTGGCAGGTATCTCTATGACATTGGAAATGGTCATGATCGTGGTGTAAATATAAACGGCATGAGTATTGATCATACCGGCTATCATGATGATGTCTAACCGGAGTGCTAATGTAGCACCCAAGCCATTTAAAAAGGCAAAACCCATATAACTGAAAAATCCTTTATATTCTGTTTTGTCCAATACATCCCACGATGGGCGAAACCGATGCTTATCCAAATAGAACAAATAAACAGCGAGCAAAATCATCACGACAAAAAAGTACATGAGGACCACATACGCAAAATATGCCCTGTCTATCCATCCCCAAAACACTAACAGAACCAATACCGGTAAAAACAATTTCAGAGCCAGCGTATAAATAATATCCGGAATCACAATCCGATATCTGACAGTAGCATGAAAAAAGAATATGGATGCATACAACAGTAAATAACTCAAGATCAAAACCTGGGTGATATTGTCTTTTATAAATCCGTAATTGGGCAAAATATATGCAAAAACGCCTTCACTAAACCGGTATATAATGGCCAGAATGAGTGTAGTCCCTATAGCTGCCAATGTAGCTAATGATAAGGTAAAAGACAAAAAGTGATCTTGCCGTTGCTTCTGAACAAAAACCGGATAGTATTTGACAATGGCTGCATTGATACCCAATCCCAAGATGGGTACTAAGAGTGAAGCGGCACTAAACAAATACTGAAAATATCCATTTAAATCTTTTTCCAATGGATATATAAAGATAACACTCAGAAAACCTATAAATGTTCCTACAAAATTGACGATAGTATATTTTAAGCTTTGTCGCTGTATGACTCCCAATGCGCTAGTAAATTAGTTGTTGAATATTGAACCGCAAAGTAACATAAATTATTGTCAAGTGTGTTAGTGAATTGGGGGAATTTGTGATGGTATCAGACGACGGTATGCTGAAGAAATGAAGCAGAAAAAGGGTAACCACTAAGAGCACTAAGGTTTTCACTATGAAAACTGAGGAATAACCACTCTGATCTTCTCGGGAACAAATGACTACCGTTTCGGGTTTAATGATGACCGTGTGGTGCCTCTATGTAGTGGCAATTGAGTGAACGATTTCACTCGATAAGAAGGGAACCGAGCAAAACTTTGCTCGGCATAGTAGTCAGCAAAAGTGAAGGCTATTTATATTATTGAAATATTTATGTGGCGAGTTCGGCTCTTTGACACATTTTGAGCTATAGCGAAATCCCGACTTTAGCGTGAACGATTATGGATTTAGAATTTATAATCCTTCCATAGGGAAGTTCCTGAGCGTGGATCCGCTGACCAGTTCTTATCCTTATTACACTCCTTATCAGTTCGCAGGGAATAAGCCGATCTCATTTATTGATTTAGATGGCTTGGAAGAAGCGAACCCTCAACAAATAAAAGCAGCAATGGAATATTTTAATAACACAAAAATTGTTCAATCTGATGTTTTTACTGGTATTTCTCCAAAGTTAATTAATGACCAACTTCATAAACGAATCAAATTCTTGGGTGACGGAATTAAGCAGGGTGATTATTATTTATGCGGGCCTGCAGCTGCATGTCATATTGCAGCTTCACATGATCCATTACAGTATACTAAATTAATTTTTGAATTATATAAGAATGGTAATGCAAACAATAAATTAATAAAAGGAACAAAAGAAATATTTGAAAAAGCTCAACCTGATGCTAATGGCAATATAGAAGGTATTCCTGCTGTAGATTGGATAATTTTACATTCGCTAAGATATTCTGAAAACGTTTCTATGTCGTACGACCCATGTGAAACAAATGATATTAGTAAAATGACTTTAAATTATGAATTTAGCGATTTGTTAGAGAGAACTGGGGCAAAAGCTTCGATTGAAAATAGTGGGTCACTAAATGAGTCATCATTAAACACTGTCACTCTCAAATTAAAGGAAAATAAAAGAGTTGTTCTTTTTGTTGATTCTAGACAGTATAATAATGCTGGATATTCTGGTTTTTTTGATAAATTAGTTAGTCAAAGTTATGGAAGGCATTTTATTGTTGTAGAAAATATTACAATTTCTAAAGATGGTAAAGCAAATGTTTATTATTGGGACAAAGGAAAGTCAGGAATAGAAGACATAGAATTTGAAAATATAGAAGCATTTCTAAAAGCTTCATTAGATTTTCACATAATTAAAAATAATAGCAATGAGTAAAAAGAAAATCAAAGTTGTTAGTATATTATTAATATTTTTTGCCATGATTGTTTTTCTGTTTGATTGCTTTACTAATGTAGCAACAATGAAATTGCAAAAAAGTAAAATCCAATTCCTTTCAATCAATAATAGTGGTAAAAATTGCACAATAGACTCATTGTTGAGGGATAGTAGTGGCATATTTTTGAAGTTCGAATATGAACCTAGCTTTCAGAAAAATTATTACTTTTTTAATAACTTGAGTACATACACTACTTTTGAAAAAATTAGAATTTCTGAAATAAATATTTTTTTAGAAAATTTTAATAGAGAAAGGAAATATGTAACAAATTATTTTAAAAACTACATTGATAAAAAATTATTTGAGTCTTATATTGTTCAGGAATGTCAAAATATGTATTTATTAAAAGAAAAGGAAAATGAATATACAGATGAAATATTTCAAAATTTCATTGAAAATGTTTTGACTGTTATTAATAAAGAAACAAATACCAGACTAGTTTTTGAATTTTGCAAAAAAAAAGGCTTTGATCTCCCCAACAAAGAGAATTTTGAATTTGCAATAGAAGGATCGTCAATCCATTTTGACAATGAAGGCATTTATTGCCCAATTTCATCAAAATATCATATTCCTATAGAGTCATATATTGGTGATGTATCATTTTTTTTAGAACTCTATAATAATGACTATTTAGAAAATAGTTATGAAGATTTTTACCCAGGCATTTTTCTTACCTTTCGATTTCCGAAAAACATTATGTTATCAAAATATAAAAAAATTGTAAGTGAAATAAAGTTATTAGATGGTAAAATAATTTATTCATCAAAAAACATTTGAATAATACCCTTGCTAGCGCGAGTTTGTAACTCGTGCTTCTAACTATACCCCGATCTTCGTAGTTTATTTCTTTGTAATTGCGATGCCATATCCATCCCTTTTCTGCCCATTCTTAGCCACCATATTGAAACCCTTAGCGCTCTTTAACGCTTCAGCGTAAAATCCTTAGTTTACTTAGTGACTACTTTGTGACCTTTAACGCTACAGCGTCACAAGAGTGGTAAAAAAAATCCTATTCTTAGTCACCATATCGAAACCCTTAGCGCTCTTTAACGCTTCAGCGTAAAATCCTTAGTTTACTTAGTGACTACTTTGTGACCTTTAACGCTACAGCGTCACAAGAGTGGTAAAAAAAATCTTATTCTTAGTCACCATATTGAAAACCTTAGCGCTCTTTAACGCTTCAGCGTAAAATCCTTAGTTTACTTAGTGACTACTTTGTGACCTTTAACGCTACAGCGTCACAAGAGTGGTAAAAAAAATCCTATTCTTAGTCACCATATTGAAAACCTTAGCGCTCTTTAACGCTTCAGCGTAAAATCCTTAGTTTACTTAGTGACTACTTTGTGACCTTTAACGCTACAGCGTCACAAGAGTGGTAAAAAAAATCTTATTCTTAGTCACCATATTGAAAACCTTAGCGCTCTTTAACACTTCATCGCAGAACTCTTAGTTTTCCTTTGTGACCACTTTATGACCTTTAACGCTACGGCGTCACCAGAGTGGTTAATCTACGTACATAATAACACCTATAGATTTTAATCAAACTGCTTTGGTAATTATTCAATCATTTTGCGTAGTTTTTGAAACATGTTGCGTATTATTTGAAACATGTTGCGTAGTTTTTTAACAAACTTGCGTAGTTTTAACATCATGTTGCGTAGTTTTTATGGAAGACTGCGTACTTTTTTAATAATACTGCGTAGTTTTAACATAAAATTGCGTAGTTTTAACACAATAGTGCGTAGTTTTAGCATAATGTTGCGTAGTTCTTGCATAGTGTTGCGTAGTTTTCCAATCATTGTGCGTAGTTGTAGCATAAAATAATATATTATGGAATAAAATCGATGTATATTGATATAAATCCGTATACAAATTGATCAAAACCGTTACCTTTTACCAAATTTTTAGTACACTTTTTACAATAAATATCATCATTTTTGCATTTAAAACAGATAAACTTTCATCAGTGGCTTCCATGATGCTATTTACAAACTAAAATTTCAATACTGTATTATGTTATACTTAAATCTCGGACCCATTTTTGCAACCCGTGGTATCAAAAGACCTTATAGTTTTTTAGTAAAATCGGGGTTTACTTCACATTCGGCTAGAACCATTTTAGATAGTCAAACCCGAATCTTTAGACTAGACCATATCGAAGATTTATGTCGCATCCTAGTGTGTGAACCTAATGACCTCCTGGCTTGGAAACCCAATCCACACGTGAACTATGCCGCCCAAAATCCATTAGAAAAACTGAGAGTCTCTGCATCCGTGCCTACCCTCAACCATACTTTGGCAACCATGCCTTTTTCAAAGCTCAAAAAAGCTACCCAGGATTTCCTAGATCTAGAAAAAGAGCAAAATACGTGATTTCGACTCCGTTCTGTACATGTGATTTCGACTCCGCTCCATTTTTAAACTAGCTTTAGCATGATACTCAAAGGCTTCGCATCTATTTTTTCCAAAAGTTTCAAAAACTGGAATAAAAAAAGCCTTGCAAGATTGCTCTGCAAGGCTTTTAATGGCTCTTAGGAAGCTTTTATTACATCATGCCGCCCATACCACCACCCATTGGTGGATGACCATGGCCTCCGCCTCCTTCTTCTTTCTTATCAGATATGACACATTCAGTGGTCAATACCATAGATGCTATGGAACCTGCATTTTCCAATGCTACTCTAGTCACTTTAGTTGGATCTATAACTCCAGCTTTTTTAAGATCTTCATATTGATCCGTTCTTGCGTTATAACCATTGGCACCTTTAGCGTTTGCTACTGCTTGAAGTACTACTGATCCATCAACACCAGCGTTTTCTGCAATAGTTCTCAATGGAGACTCCAATGCTTTCTTAACGATAAGAATACCAAGATTTTCATCTTCATTGGCACCTTTAAGGTCCGTCAAGCTTGAAATAGCTCTTACTAACGCTACACCACCACCTGCAACAATACCTTCTTCTACAGCAGCTCTTGTGGCATGCAATGCATCGTCTACTCTATCTTTTTTCTCTTTCATTTCCACTTCAGTAGCTGCACCAACATAAAGTACTGCAACACCACCAGCCAATTTGGCCAATCTCTCTTGCAACTTTTCTTTATCGTAATCAGAAGTTGTGGTTTCGATTTGAGCCTTGATCTGACCAATTCTAGAATTGATATCAGCCTGCTGACCTTTACCATTAACGATAGTTGTATTGTCTTTGTCTACAGTGATTTTTTCTGCTTGACCAAGCTCTTCCAGAGTGGCATTTTCTAACTTATATCCTTTCTCATCAGAGATCACTACACCACCAGTCAAAATGGCGATATCTTCCAACATGGCTTTTCTTCTATCACCAAATCCAGGAGCTTTTACCGCTACAATTTTAAGACCAGCTCTCAATCTATTGACTACCAATGTACCCAAAGCCTGACTGTCTACGTCTTCCGCAATGATCAATAAAGGACGGCCTGTTTGCACCGCTTTTTCTAAGATAGGAACGATCTCCTGAACATTAGAAATCTTTTTATCATGGATTAAGATCAACGGATTGTCATATTCCGTAGTCATATTTTCAGTATTGGTGATGAAGTATGGAGACAAATATCCTCTATCAAACTGCATACCGATCACTTCGTCCACATAGGTATCTGTACCTTTGGCTTCTTCTACAGTGATGACACCATCTTTGGTCACACGCTTCATAGCATCAGCTATCAACGAACCAATCTCGTCATCATTATTTGCAGAAATAGAAGCTACTTGCTTGATTTTACCAAAATCAGAACCCACTACCTCACTTTGAGATTTAAGGTCTGCTATCACGGCGCTAACTGCTTTGTCTATACCTCTTTTAAGATCCATTGGGTTTGCACCTGCAGTAACGTATTTCATACCTGCATTTACCATAGCTTGTGCCAATACAGTTGCCGTAGTAGTACCGTCACCTGCTGCATCAGCCGTTTTGGATGCTACTTCTTTTACCATTTGTGCACCCATGTTTTCTACTGCATCTTCTAGTTCGATTTCTTTAGCTACAGTTACACCATCTTTAGTGATGATAGGCGCTCCAAAGCTTTTTTGGATCACCACGTTTCTACCTTTGGGTCCTAAAGTCACCTTAACGGCGTTGGCCAATTGGTCAATACCAGATTTTAATTTTGCTCTTGCTTCTGAATCAAAGCTAACTATCTTAGCCATATTAAAAGTTTTTGAATTTAATTAATGAATGATTGAATTACTTCAGATTAAATAATAAAATTACAGAATAACCAAAATGTCATCCTCTCTCATGATAAGGTAATCTGCACCTTCATGATTTATCTCTTGACCTGCATACTTACCATAAAGTACAGTATCTCCTTTTTTAACGGTCATTGCATTTCCATCTTTACCAGGACCTACCGCGATCACTTCACCTCTTTGTGGCTTTTCTTTAGCTGTGTCCGGGATAATAATACCTCCTACTGTTTTCTCCTCTGCTGGAGCTGGCTTTACGACTACTCTGTCATTAATTGGTTTCATATAATATCTGAATTTTTATTAATTAAGTGAATAAATAAATTATTTACACCTTTACCTATCATTAAATGTGCCAAACCCAAAGTATGTCTAAAGAAAGATCAAAATGACAGATAATATTGACAGGTTTGCCTTTACTGATAAGTCTCTATGTCATTTTGTCATAATATAAAAAAGGTAAGAAGTGTTTATAAGAAACCTGTATTGTATATCCATATCAATACTCCATCATGTTTATCTATATTTTTTGAAACACAACTATCTGATCTTACCCAACTTTTTATCCTACCTTTGTACTAATTTTAAAATTTGTAAGAGATGAAAATCATTTTTATGGGCACACCTCAGTTTGCAGTGCCATGTTTAGAAATACTAATCCAAAATCAATATAATGTAGTGGCCGTAGTCACTGCAACTGATAGTTATGGAGGACGTGGCGGCAAAACACTCATAGAATCTCCGGTAAAAAAATATGCTTTGAGTCAAAATATCCCTGTACTACAACCTACAAAATTGAAGTCTCCAGAATTTATCGAAACATTAAAGTCTTATCAAGCCGATCTTCAAATTGTGGTTGCTTTCAGAATGCTGCCCGAAATCGTTTGGAATATGCCACACTTGGGAACCTACAACTTGCACGGTAGTTTATTACCTAAATATCGTGGAGCCGCTCCGATCAATCATGCCATCATCAATGGAGAAACCACCACAGGTGTGACCAGTTTTAAACTTAAACATGAGATCGACACGGGAGATATTCTCATTAAAAGGAGCATTGACATCACTGAAGACGATGACGCCGGTTCTTTGCATGACAAAATGATGGTTTTGGGAGCCAATGTCATCTTAGACACTGTCAAAATGTTAGAATCTGGGCATGTTCATTACATGGTCCAAAATGATGATGAAGCTACACCAGCCCCTAAAATATTTCACGAAACCTGCAAGATTAACTTTGATCAGCCAGTAAAAAAAGTGTACGATTTTATCAGAGGACTGAGTCCCTACCCTGCTGCTTGGTGCCATGCCGATGGGAAGGAAATGAAAGTGTTGAAATCAAGTTTTGAAATCACTTCTGAAGATACAAATCAACCTGGATTTATCATTACCGATCAAAAAAAGATTTTAAAAATAAAGTGTAAAGATGGTTATATCCAATTGTTGACCATAAAACCTGAAGGGAAAAAGGTGATGGAAGTTCACGAATTTCTAAATGGTCATAAGGTTTTTAACATTAATTGATGCTCCGTTTAAAATTTTGCCACAAAGGCTCAAAAACACAAAGATTCCTACATTTCTAACCGTTATGTGTGATCATAAGGTTTTTAACATTAGTTGATGCTTCGTTTAAAATTTTGCCACAAAGGCACAAAAACACAAAGATTCCTACATTCCTAAATGTTATGTCAATAGTACGATAATTACTGCTTTAGCTTTTTCAGCAATTTTTGTCCTCTATTTTTTACACCTGGAGATCCAAATTCCATTTGATCTTCGATAGCTAAAATCAACTCTTCTTTCAGTTCAGGATAATTTTTGCTAATGTTTTCACAGACAGTCATGCTGAAAGCTTTAATTGCAATAGGTGTAGTTGGTGTAGTGACAAAGCCAAAGCAAAGTTCAAAAATTTCTCCATGCCATACTTCAGGAATCTCCATATTTTGCCAAAGTCTAACTGTATTTCTGACTACTGTGTCATGTTTGGGCGTTTTCAAGTACGCGATCATTTGCTCCATAAACGGAATCATCCACTCGGGATGGCATTCACCTATGATGCCCACAGGCCAGGCTGCCCGCTGAGATAGACGCCAATCATCCGCAAAAAAACAATCCATCAATTCATTAATCCTATTAGGAGCATTTTTGATATCAGCCACTATTGACGCTGTGATTTCTTTAGAATGTCCGCTTACTAATCTTATTTTGAATGTATTCAAGCGATTAATACTTGTTTAAGATACCTTTTGTCAATGGAGTATTACCTTCTTTCATCCATAACGGCATAGGTTTATCTTTCAAAAAGTGATCAAAAAATTGTTCCATCCGGATATTAAAATCCAACCTATTTTGCCACTTAACCGGCCAATGTGGTTCGTTGTTGTAATTGAGCAACCAAGCAGGTTTACCCAAACGACGTAATGCCATATAGTATTCAATACCCTGATACCAAGGCACCGCACCATCTTCGTCATTATGCATGATTAGTACGGGAGCATTTACTTTGGGCATTTCATATATAGGTGAGTTCTTGTGATACAATTCGGGATTTTCCCACAATGATGCTCCTAATCTTGACTGTGCTTTTTCGTACTGAAACATTCTGCTCATTCCTGACTCCCATCTCACACCGCCATATGCACTCACCATATTGACAACAGGCGCCCCAGCTTCAGCACATTTATATCGTTCTGATTTGGTCAGTAAATAAGCTATCTGATATCCACCCCAACTATGACCCTGCAAAGCAATATTTTTTTCGTCTATCCATCCCTGCTTGACCAAAAAATCCACACCGCTTTCTACTGCATTGACACAATCTTCTCCTGGTTGTCCAGTAGTATAAGATATGTCCGGATTAAAAATAAAATAACCATTATTGGTATAATAACTATAATTAATTGAGGACCTATGTGCTTCAGGAGCTTTATGACGGTACAATTCATTAGAACTTTTTTCATAAAAATTGACAATCATTGGATATTTAAGTTCAGGATTATAATCTGCTGGATAATACAATAATCCTTCATTTTTCTTTCCTCGATAATTAGTCCAAGATATTAATTGAGCTTTACCCCAAGCGTAATCCTTTTGCTGTGGATTGACATCCGAAATTCTTTTGGAAATAAGAAATGTAGTGTCAGACATCCATAAATCAGGAAATATTTCAAAACTTTCTTTGGTAAACAAAATCTTAGAACTTGATTTGGCTTTGACCAAATATTGTTGGTACTTCACATTTTCTTTCAAAAGGAGTAAAGTGGTGTCTGCATTTTTGTCATAAATTTTGTAGCTATCAGACTTGGTATTTTCATCAAAAACATGCAATAAAAGGTTGCTATCTGGCAAATACATTTCGTCAGAACTTAATTTGATATAGCGGTGTACTTCCTTTTTATCTCTGCCAAAGGTCAATTGTTTATTGTAAATAGGATTAGAAGGCTTCAACTGCCAAAGATCATACCTATCATACACAACAGCTATACTATCTCCTGAAAGCCAACCAGCAATGCCATATGGATTGGCTTTTTGAGGGACATCGTTAAGTTCATTGTGAAAGGTACTAATAGACCATAAACCAAGAACACTGAGCATTTTTTTCTCTGTATCAAAAGTCTTCCAAATAGAATCTTGACGGTTCCACCAATATATATAACGGCCTGAAGGAGAAAATTCTGGATTTCCGTTTTCTTCTACAGCGACAAGCAATGTTTCTTTGGTTTTGGTATCTAATAGGACGAAATCTTTGGGGTGCTCTCCTTGCCAAGTTACTCTCTTCTGATACGGGTGGTTTCGCAGTTGGAGTGCATATCTTCCATCACCCTTTGCAGATATTAAAGTTTTATCTAAATCCTGAGTTTCCAAAGGTAAAACTACCTTTTCATTGATATCATACAACACTGCAAATGTCTTTTTTATATCAGCTTCTTTACTGGCTTCAAGCTCAGTATACAATTTTGGAGCATCATGATGCCATATTTCTACATTGATCATCTCATCTTCCAACAGCATAGTGTCTTTTTCCGGCAAAATTGGCGCTATTCCGAAAAACACTCGACTTCCAGATGATGACCAAGACGGCGTTTTGTGATGGCTAATCACCCAGTTTTCAGGAATATTACACAAGATGGAGTCACAAACATGGGTTGCGATGGTATCTTTCGGAGTGTACAAAAATATTTGATAAGACTTTTGATTGACCAATGTTTTATTTTTCAGCCCTAAAAACGCTATATTTTGTCCTTGGTCATTTATGGATACTCCTTCAAGGTGGTAATAAGCATCAGAAATACGCTTGTTAGATAGCGAATTCAAGTCCATCCAGTATACTTGATGATACAATGATGAGTCTGAAAAGCATTGACTATAAGCTAAATAAGGTTCATTTTTAGCAATTGAAAATTCTTTAATATTCAATATAGTATCAGAAAAATTGGTATTCAAATTATAAATAATCAATGCTTTAGAATCGCATAGGTCTTTTTTGGGCAAATCTTTTTTTACATTTAGGCTATCCTTTACATCGTTTGATATCGGAGTACTCAAAGTATCTTTTTGACATTTGATTTTTTTTGTAATAAATACAAATCCTCCATAGTCAGAAGCGGTGGTAAAATCATCAACATCACTAAAAACGATCTTACTTTGGCTATCCAAATTCAATATGGTTAGACTGTCCAACGGGAGTTTGTCTTTCGGTGTTTTTTTCCTTTTTAATGTCCTCATGCTGTCATATCCCAGATGGTGTTTAAATATCAGGTGTTTCCCGCTGGGATCCAATGCGACTTTTGTCACTTTATCAATGTACAACGTTTGATCTTGTTTAGAAAGATATACGGCTGCTTTTTTGTCTCCAATTTCTTTTTCTATCGTGTAGAATACTACTTGCCCTGAATCAGAAAGTGTAACATTTTTTATTTTATTCCAAATACTGTAGACTTCTGGCGTCATTTTTTTTAAACCTTGTGCCTGCGAAGTCAAAAAAGTGAAAAGAAATAATGTACCCAAAATTGCAAATTTTAAGTTAAGTCTGCAAAATTTAAGTGTGAAATTCATATTATTGTGGTTTAAATTAAACTTGATGATCTTAAAAGTAAATTAAATTGCAAAAATTTTGTATTTTAATTAAAACATTGTCAATGGATTAAAATCAATATACTCATTTGTTGCTCATATTTTATTCAATAAATAATCTGTAAAAGTAATCATAAATTTATTTTCGTCATGATAAACATAGGATTAATAGCACACGATGGCAAAAAACCTGAGATGGTATCTTTTGTGGTGGCCAATAAAAATATACTTTCCAAAACAAAAATATATGCTACCGGCACTACAGGCGGGCATATCAGCAAAGAAGGTTTTGATGTGGAATGTCTGCTTTCAGGGCCTAAAGGTGGTGATGCCCAAATAGCAGCTTTATTAGCTACAGGACATATTGATGTTGTCATATTTTTCAGAGATCCACTAGATAAACACCCTCATGAGCCCGATGTACAAATGCTAATGAGATTGTGTGATGTACACAATATCCCTTTAGCTACTAACCCTAAAGCTGCCTTTTATATCCTTAAAGGTATGGAAGCAGAAATCAAATTGAATAAGTAATTTGAATTAATTTTTTGATCAAAGTCTTCCAAAATCGATATAAATGTAAGCCCATGAAATATTTGCATTTTTCAATCCTTAGCTTTTTGATATTATGTACATTGAGCTGTAAGTCTAACAAACAAAATGGCCCCACACAGTTGGATGTGAAGCCTGGGATCATAAGTTTTGTGGATAGCGCTGCTGCATCTGCAGCTATTATCAATGAAGACATAGATGGATATTTTGATCAGCTGTCTATAGCAGAGATGCAGATTCAAATGAAGAAAAATTTCCCAAATCAAAAGAAGGAAGATGTTAAAAAAGCTTACTTGACCTTTCTGAAAAAACAGGTTTCTGACTGGACTATGGATGAAAAACTAAAAATGCAGCAATTATTTAAGTCTGTAAAAAGCCTGTGCGATACCTTAAGTCCAAGAATTTTTCCTGGTGGTATGAAACTGATCAAAGTCAAAACGAATCATTTCGGGAATGATGTTTACTACACATCCGGAAAAAATATCATGATACCCGAAAACATATTTAATGATTTTAGCCCTGAACGCCAGCTGCCAGTGATGATTCACGAAACCTTTCATATTCTTTCCAGATATAACTCGAGCCTGAGAAATGAGTTGTATAGTTATATTGGCTTTCAAAAAGCAGAAAAACCAATACAATTAAACGCATCATTAGAAGCTGTACTGCTCAACAACCCCGATGGAGTTAGTTACCAATATGCCATAGATTTAGAAAAAGATGGTAGTATGATAAAAGCAATACCCTTAATTACAAGCAAGTCATTGAATTATGATACTAAAAGGCCAAACTTTTTTGATTATTTACAATTTGACCTCTATAGCTTAGATGATAAAGGCAGTCATTATGTGGCCAAATCAACAACGACAGGTGAAACGCTTCTTCCATTGCAATCAACGCCTAATTTTTTTACCAAAATAAAAGACAATACTCAGAACATCATTCATCCTGATGAGATCATGGCAGATAACTTTATGTTGGCTCTCCTTGCATATGATAAAAATGAATATGGTAAATTTTCAAAAGACGGTAAAATATTGATACAAAAGATATTGGATAAGCTTAAAACATTATAACTCCCAAGAACAAAATGATAAAATCCATAACTAGTCCAGTCAACCCGCTGATAAAAAGTATAGTCACTTTATCTGATAAATCTAAAGCAAGAAAGGAATCAGGATTATTTGTTGTGGAAGGCCAAAGAGAAATTTTACTCGCTTTAAAAGGTGGTTACAAACCCAAAACCATTATTTTCAATCCAACAATAGTAACTTACAATATCCTACATGATTTATATGGTGCCGTACTTTATGATACCGAAATGATTGAAGTTACCAATTTGGTTTATAATAAAATTGCTTATCGAGAAGGTACAGAAGGCGTGATTGCCATCTTTTTTTCTAAAAGTTTGGAGTTATTACATTTGACCCTTAATCATAAAATTCCGTTGATACTTGTGGCAGAAGCACCTGAAAAACCAGGAAATATCGGAGCTTTGATGCGTACTGCTGATGCCGCCGGAGTTGATGCATTTATCATAGCAAATCCAAATACTGACGTTTATAATCCAAATATTATCAGGTCAAGTGTGGGTTGTGTGTTCACCAATCCGATGGCTTATGGAACTACTACAGAAATAATATCCTTTTTAAAAGCGAACAACATCAATATCGTTTGTGCAACACTTTCCGAAGTTTCTATCCCATACTATGAAATAGATTTTAATCTACCCACAGCTATAGTTGTAGGCACGGAGTCTACAGGTTTGAGTCAGGAATGGATTGCCGCAGCCAACCAAAATGTGGTGATTCCGATGAAAGGGCAGATAGACTCCATCAATGTGTCTGTAAGTGCAGCCATTTTGATATTTGATGCTGTAAGGCAGAGGTCATTAAGTTCCTAACCTGAGATCATACCCTACTTTTTTAAATCAAGACTTGTTTTTGTTTAAAGTTTTTTAAAAGAAAATTTGATGTTTAAAACAATGGTCTATAATGTACATATTATGTCTATATCTTAACTATAAACTACATATAAACAAATATTTATCAAATAATTTTGCCTACATTTAAAGTTCCTGCCAACTAAATCATTTAAGATTGTGGTCACCCAAATATTTAGGTATAACATAAAAATGGACTTTTTGGCACGATATTGGAAACTAAGTAAACAGTTCAGATTTATTTAAGGAATACTTAAGCAAATTGTTACTCGAGACCGGTTCAAGGGGAATTAGACCGGTCTCATTTTTATTTATACCTACCCATTCCTATTTCCATTCTTAATCTTACCCAGCACAAAGCTCTTAAACAATTAACAATTGGATTTCTACACCTAAATTTATCCTGTGTATGTAATGGTTTAAAAATGCAATGCTGCCACTAATTTTACTGGTTAAAAAAATAGGGTAAGAAATTAATTAATGATGATATATTTTTAATGTTTCCATTATTCATAAAGTTGGATTTTATGAATAAAAGCAAACATATTGGTTAAAAAATTAATATATTTAGTTAAATATTTCTTATTATCTTGAAAATATGAATTTTAGGGTTAATTTTGTGTTTTCATTTCACATTAAGACATTTAAAAATTAAAATGATAACAAAATCCATTAAAAACATTTCCTTTGGTTTAGCCATAGTATTTACCTTGGCATGCGTAGAGTCTAATTTCGCACAAAACAATGCTGCAAACACTCCGCAATTAACTGCAGTGTCAGCTCCTGAAGAATATAAAGCCGAAAATCCAGGATGGCTAGTAAATCTTGACGAAGCATATGCATTATCTAAGAAAACAGGAAAACCAATTATGGCCAATTTTACAGGTAGTGATTGGTGTGGATGGTGTAAGAGATTAGTAGCTAGTGTATTTAGCAAGCCAGAATTCCAGTCATGGGCAGAAAAAAATGTAATACTGCTAGAATTGGATTTTCCTAGAAGAAAAGCACTTCCACCTCACATTCAGCAACAAAATATGAATCTTCAGCAGGCATTCCAAGTAAGCGGTTATCCAACTATTTGGGTATTTAACCTCACTAAAGACGAAGGCAAAAACCAGTATTCTATAGAAGCACTAGGTAAAACAGGTTATACAGCTACTGTAGAAGAATTTACTGCAGGGGTTAATCAAATGATCAAGAAGTAATGAACCACTTCAATTGAATAAAATATAAAAGCAACTCTTTTTAGGGTTGCTTTTTTTTATTTACCACATTTTTAAGATTATATTTAATATTCTAATTTTTTCAAAGCTGGAACTTTCCAGCCTGCAAAAATAGAAATAAAAATAGTCATCATACCACCAAAAACTACAGATGTAACCGTACCCATGGCTTCAGCAGCCATACCACTTTCAAACTGGCCTAGTTCATTACTGCTATTGATAAAAATAGAATTGACAGAAGATACTCTACCGCGCATGTGGTCAGGTACCATAATCTGAAAAATAGTTCCTCGTATAATGACACTTACTCCATCAAACAATCCGCTTACGAATAAAGCTACAAATGAAAGGACAACTGACTTTGACAAAGCAAAAATGACCATACAAACGCCAAACCCTGCTACTGCATATATTAATTTATTACCTTGACGTCCTTTCAGTGGGTATTTGGTCAAAATCAATATAGAAATAAAATTGCCTAAATACGTAGCTGCTAATAACAAACCATAAGTATTAGGTCCCGCATTAAGTACATCTTTGACAAATACGGGCAACAATGCTATGGCGCCACCGAACAATACGGCAAACATATCTAAAGACATTGCTCCAAAAAGAGCTTTTTGATGATAGACAAAATCTAATCCTTCCCGTACACTATCCCAAGTTTTGGATTTGGTCCCATCAAAACTGACAGGCTTCTTATCGATATTGGAAAAAATGATTATTGCCAAGATTAGGAGTCCCAAAATCAGCGCAAAAACCGAACTCTCGTTCCAAATACTGACCAAAACACCACTTAGCACTGAGCCAATAATTGTGGCCAAAAGCCAGGTCATACTATTGACAGATGCAGCTTTGACCAAATCGTCTTTGGAAACTAACTGAGCTAACAAAGCAGAAAACGATGGCGAAATATAGGCACGTATCATCCCTGTTAGTGCAACAAAGGTGAATATTAGTCCTATTCTAAAATTTTGGGACACATCAAATACCAAATCAGATGTAAATACACCCAATCCAGCAACTATGAAGGCATAAAATGTTAAGAGCTTGATAACCAAAGAACGTTTATCACTAGAATCCACCTTTACTCCAGCAGGTAATGCCAATAAGATAGCTGGTACAACTTCACTCAAACCCACAAAACCTAAAATGAGCTTGCTATGCGTAAGATTGTACAAGTACCACCCTAATAGGACAGGTACCATTTTCATACCCAAAGTAAACAAAAGCCTAGAAATCAGAAATAAAGTAAATTCCTGATTGATAATATACCGTGACTTAAAGCTTGCAGGTGTCAGAATTTCATTTTTGTGAGGTTATCAAAACTCACTTTGATACTTTCCAATGGAGTAAACTTTTTGGTACTATCCTGCTCAATGTAAAAGTATTCTAATTTTGCTTTCTCACTCAATTTAAATACATCTTTCCATTTAATGATTCCTGTGCCAACTTCAGTAAAGGCTTTCTCAGGAGTGGCATCCATATCTTTGATGTGAAATAATGGGAACCTGCCAGGATTTTTGTTTATAATCTTTTTAGAATTAACATTAGCCTTACGGGTCCAGTAATGATCTAACTCAAACTTTACATTACCTTTGTCCGTTTCATTTAATAATATATCGTATGGGATGATCCCATTAATAGGGAAAAACTCAAAGTCATGGTTATGGTGACAAAATTGCAAACCGTATTGTTTGGCTTTTTCTCCACATTGGTTAAATAATTGTGCTATGCGTTTATAATCATCAATTGTCTTTCTTTCATCCGGAAAAAACCATCCACATACAATGTATTTTTGACCCACAAAGGCAGCATCTTCGCACACGGCTTCCCAGTTATTCATCATATTATATGTGTCTTTGCCCATACCAAAGCCAGTCATTGTATGTCCGCTGTACATTTTCAGCCCCATATCACGAAGGATCATTTTAAAATTTTCTTTGGTTTGCCCATAAAACTGCCTTTTATTATAACCAGCACTCTCCACATGAGAAAAACCAATGGCTTTTATTTGTTTTAGTGTGCCCAAGGGATCATTTTCCATTTCGGCTCTTACTGTATATAACTGAACACCTACTTGAGTCAAGTCAACTTTAGGTCCGAGATCCCAATCCAAGGGACTCATCATAAGTGTACTTGCTGAAAGTATAGTTGTATTCTTTAAAAAGTCGCGTCGTAACATATCGAACTAAAAATTTAGATGTTAAAAGATGAATTATTTCCACTCCAGTCTGTAACTCAAAACTGGTACAAGACCCAATTGCTTCTGCAAAAGTACAGAATTAAGTAATGGGTCGTAATATCTGAAGCCGTCATTTTCTCTGTTAAGTAAATTTTGAATATCCAGAGACCATCGATGTACCTTGTTACTTTGTTTTTTTTGTTTTTGATATACAATTCTAAAGTCTAAACGTTGATATGGTTGGAAATTCTGATTAAAAGCTGACTTATGATCATATAAAGTCGGGAAGGTTCCATTTATTGGATTGATTGACTGTTCCTTCATGGCGCCTCTTATGTGATTAGATACACTAATGATCAGCTTTCGCTCTTTAGCAGATTTTGAAATATCCATTGCATAACTGACATTTACATTGCTTGTATATCCAAAATTATATCTTCCTTCATATTCATTTTTAGTGCCATCATTTAATGTATACTTACTATCAAAGATGCTCAAATTTAGTCCGTAATACAAAGCGTTGCCTTTTACAGTAGATGTATTTTCAAAATAAAATTCTGTACCTGTAACGCTGGCCCCAGATGTACCGTTAGGTAAAATATTTAAGGCTCCAAAAAGCTGATCGTAACCTAAATTGCTCCCATTAAAAGGAGTAAAATGTCCAGGAAAATTACCATCATTGAGCTTAAATGTAGAAATATCCCATAAACGATGTAAAAAAACAGACCCACGGAGTTGTAGATATCTTTGGCTATACTGAATTCCACTTTGGAGATTATGAGATTTGATTCTGCTCCTGTCATATTTTTGCTCTACGTAGCTACCTGAAGTATAATCCTGGAAAGAAGACAATCGATAGTCCATATTGACAGATATAGCGTTAGTAAGTTTGTACTTGGCTCCCACAGATGGTTCTGCGGTGATTTCCTGTGTGCGATCATCGTAAAAGCCACCCATACCAAGGTGGTAATGAAATGTCTTTGATGGGTCATTTTTGTACTGTAAATATGGATAAACACTAAGCACAGGCTTGTCTTTACCATTGACAATGCGGTTATCGTGTTTCATATTGGTCCGCAAGCCAAAAGTCAATTTTGCACCGGAGTAATCGATCACATACTGATTGTGCCAGGAAAGAAGTCGTTCTCTGATTGTTTGGTCAGTTGACAAAAATAGCCTTAAACTATCTGCGTAAAAATCATCTGTGAACTCCTCACGACTATCGTTTCTACCTGATGATACTAATGTACTTTGAAAATATTTATTGGATTTTTGATAAGTATATTGTGCACCACCTATAACCATCTTGCTTTTGTAGGTAATATTTTGTATATCTTTAAATCTAGTCAAGCTGTCTCCCCTACTCACTGCTGAAAAAATATTGCTACTATTACCAAGCGTTGCAAAAAGTTTCAGACTATGGTTATTGTTTTTGATGATATCTGCATACATGGTCAGGTCCTGATATCCTATTTTTTCATTGCCAAAATTAACTCCCAACTGATCTAACAAGCCCACAAAACTATATCTGTAAGAAGCATACACATTTTTAAGGCCACTGCGGGCTCCAAAGCCAGCTTCTAAACCTATCAGATTGAGATCCACGAAAGAATTGATTTTGGGAGCCATCTTCATATTGGAAACGCCTGACATGACATCTGCGTAAGACACATCCGCGGGATTGGCTTCAAAGTGATAATAATCAAGTATCGATCCACTCAAAGCATTGACGCCTCCTGCATTTCCTGTAGCAAGGTCATTGGCGGTACCTGCATTGGATAAGTGATTGGGATTGACAATGTCTGCCCCGAATAGCTGCCAGCGAGCAGATTCTGGTGGCATACCACGGAAGATGATCGCATTGGCTCCATCATTGGGTGTTGAGAATCCTGGATATTTGATCAGAATACGTGCAGGATCTTGAAAGGATGCCGGCATGACTTTGTATTGATTTTGGGTCATGGTGAGATCGCCGGATTGGTATGGTTTTTCTATGATGGGTATTGTGCTTATTAATGTTGTATCTTCATTCAAAAATAAATCTAAAGTAACAGTTATGTTTTTTCTAACCTCAACAGATTTTATTTCAGGTAAAAATCCAACATAGGTACATTCAACTTTATAGGTTCCTGGTTTTTGCAAATCTATTGTATATGACCCGTTTAAATCTGTAATACAGGAAACTTTAACATTTAAAGAATCTGTAAAAATTAGGTTTGCAAAAAGTAATACTTCGTTTGTATTTTTATCATAGACCTTCCCTTTCACAACTTGTGCCGTACCAATATTCACGAAAATTACACTTAAGAGAAATACAATTGAAAACTTTATATTAAAAAACATATTATTGAATTAATTTGGCTAGATAAATGGTTAGCATGGAAATCAATATCGCAATACCAAAGCTTAAAAGCGTACCTAATAGGATATATTCCGTAAGTTTTCGATCTTTGGATTCTTTGAGATCACCAAATCGGAACACTGATTTCGCTGCCAATAAAAAACCAACGGCTTCCCATCGATTGGCTAAGATAAACACAAAAACAAAAGATCGCTCCAATATACCGATGTATTTACCTGCATTGAGTAGTGAATCATCATCTGCTTCCCCAATGAGATCAGACCAAGGCATAAGTACTTTTTGAATGATGATAGACATAGGAAGTGTCAATACCACATAGCCAGTCACAAATACGATGTTTTTGCTTTGGAGTAATGCTGCAATATCTACCGCCACATAGCCATTTTGATATACATTTGCGATCAATACGATGGAGACAATATGAAGCAGTTGGTCTATAAAAAACCAGTTTCTCTGAGTAGCTTCCTTCTGAAATATTAGTTTTTGCAAATCTATCACAAAGTGAACAACTGCTATAGCTAGGCCTATTCTCCATCCATTCCATTCCCATAGCAGAACCCAAACTAATAAACCATGAATCAAAGAATGGATGTATAAGTAAATACTTTTGTGCTTATTCTGTTCCTTATCTTGTACCCAAGAAGATGGTTGCAAATAAAAATCACCTATAAAATGGGCCAAAATCATTTTGGTAATCAAAAGAATCATACCAAAGATTTTATTTTTTTGATAAACATATTGTTCAAATCCATCAACACTTCAAAGTTTGCTCTTTTTAATCTTTGGGAGATGGCCGACTGTGCTATCCCCGTTTTTTTTGAGATATCTTCCTGTGGTACGCCTTGATTTTGTAGCATGATACTTACTATTTCCGCAGATGCCACGGTCCAAGAATCTATAATGCCAAATAATGCCAACTTAAAGTACAAGTTCAATTCACTGTCCATAACTTCATTTCCAGTATGGATCGACATTGTTACTTTATTTTTTTTCAATTCGTCAAGTCCTCTACCCGATCTTAAGAATACCGGACCATTTGACTCCAGAATATTTTCTCTCATGACATCTGCTTCTCCGATACCAATACTTATCCGTACATCTAAATTTTTATTTTTTTTCATCATAGCTTTGATTTCCAAAGCTCTCAAAAAAGCTTGGCTAGGATCATCAATCTTTATTTGGAACTCATCTCCTCTATAAATAGCCCAATCAGCAGGTGAGTTGCCTATAGTTTTTAGAAAAGATTGCAGATGAAATAACCATTCATCTTCTTTAAATTTCTCAGAATTGATGATATCACCAGTTAATATTCCTATCATATCATTGGATTAATGTACAAATGTACATTTTTACTCTTACATTATTAGCATATTTGCTAATATTTCTAATTATTAGCTTATTCGCTAATATTTCTAATTATTAGCTTATTCGCTAATATTTCTATTTATTAGCTTATTTGCTAATATTCTGGATTATAAGCGATTTTGCTTATATTTTAAATTATAGGTAAATTTGCTTATAATTTCTGTAACTTCAACATGCAAATAACCATGGGGTATCTTTATTGATCTATTTACTGATAATTCAAAACTCGTTTAAACACGATTTAAAAAAAATAAAAGTATTTTTGCAAAAAAATAAAGATGTCATTTAAGGATGTAAAAGTAATAGGATTTGATGCAGATGATACTTTATGGGCCAATGAAGATTATTTCAGAGCGGCTGAAGAAGCATTTTTTGATCTATTGGAAGATTATATGCCTCGCCACAGCACTGCAAGAGCACTTTTCTCTAATGAAATCAATAATTTGCCACTTTATGGATACGGGATAAAGGCTTTTATGCTTTCGATGGTAGAGACTGCACTGGAAATAGGTGGAAAAACCTTACCCATAGAAGTCATCCATAAAATCATACAAATCGGAAGAGATCAGCTAGAAAAACCCGTGCTATTACTTGAAGGTGTAACCGAAACATTAGAAACATTGCAAAAACACTATAAACTGGTGGTTGTGACCAAAGGTGACCTTCTAGATCAAGAGAGAAAGCTAGATAAATCAGGTTTGGTGTCCTACTTTCACCATATAGAAATTGTATCAGAAAAGCGAAAAGAAGATTACCTGAAACTCATAAAACACTTAGATATAAAACCACAAGAATTTGTTATGATTGGCAACTCCTTGAAGTCAGATGTATTACCTGTCCTGGACCTTGGTGGCTTTGGTATTCATGTGCCTTTTCATACTACGTGGGAACATGAAAAAGTAGATATCGTCATAGAAAACACTCAATTTTATCATGCTGAAAAATTAAATGATATTATAAATTTATTTAAGCATGAATAAAAAGATAGATTTGTCCACATGGAATAGGAAAGAAATATTTGAATTTTTTAGTGCATTTGAAGAGCCTTATTTTGGGATTACGGCTCAAATGGATATGACCAAGTTATATGAAAAAACCAAATCAAAACAACAATCTGTATTTTTAACCTATCTACATGCTTGTCTTAAAGCGGTCAATAACATAAGCGCATTAAAGACCAGAATAGAGGGAAAGAAAATCATGGAATATCAAAACATTCATGCATCAGCCACTATAGACAGAAAAGATGGTACTTTTGGTTTTAGTTTTATAGAATATGATGACCAATATCAGGTATTTGAGTCCAATGCGAATAATGAAATACAGCGAATTCAAGACTCCACCAATTTGTTCCCATCCAGAAGTGGAAATGATTGCATCCATTTTTCAGCATTGCCTTGGATCAATTTTAGTGCATTATCTCATGCCAGAGCCTTTAAAGCCACAGATTGTGTCCCCAAAATATCAGTAGGGAAAATCATGAACAACGGCACCACAAAAACCATGGCTTGTTCTATACACTTGCATCACGGACTGGCTGACGGCAGAGATGCGGGCTTATTTTTCGAGTATTTTCAAAAAGAGTTGGATAATGACAAAAATGTTTAATAATCAACAATTACTTCATCATCTATAATCAAATTATTGCCCGTTTGAATATTTACTAAAGGGTTTTGAGCTAGATTATTGATACCCTCCAAAATCAAATTAGATAAAATCAATTCCTTACCCACATTGGACAATTGTAATCCTGCGCTATTACCCATATTATTAAAGTCAAATACGATTTTACTCTTATCCACAACAGAATTGCCCTGTATAGTCAGACATTTATCAACTTCCAAAGGACTGGTAATCATTACGGAATCAATCACTAAATGATCAAAATAAATGGTATCAAACTCTGAAGAACACTCAATTGCTCTTCGAAGACTACCATCTCCATTATCAGATGCGCTTTGAATACTATTAGGTTTGGTTACAATTGCTTTAGACTCAGGACTGGTGTAGTCAAGACTAGAAGTACACACACATCTGGTATAGATAGACTGTACAGGTCCATCCTGGTTATATGTGGGCAAATTTGAAGACCAATTTCCATTGTCCACCTTATATTGAATGATGCTTCCTACAGGACATAAAGCAGATGTAGGAGGTAAAATTTGTCCTCCGCTCAGATTGCAATTACCATCAAAAAAACTATTATTGACTATAGCTTTACCGGGTGACTTAGCCAAAACAGGACAATCATTTATATTGGCGCCTGAAATGATCAATGCAAACTTCTGAGCATTTAATAAAGTACCTTTATGATATATTCTTAAATGATACACATCACCAGTATTTGTGCTACTTACATGAATCATTTCAACATTGTCTCTAAAATTATCTCCTGATGCAGGAGAAGCACTAGGTACTGCTGGATTTAGAATATATGGTAGAAAAGCTGTGTTGCTTGCATTATAAAATCTCATATCGAGATCATTTACTAAAGCAGGCGAAGATGAATTTAAAGCAGGTGGTTGAACATCGCCAGGCATATCTGTCCAAACCATAGTAGCTCGTAATGCTTCATTTCCAGTAAGCTGCACTTGGAGATTCACCGTATCTCCGGGATACAAACTACTCTCCATCATGATTACTCCCTGTCCTGAAGTTGCATTTCTACTCATCGTTTCTATGGCTTTCCGCGTATTCATGAGTCCCCAACCAAAACGATAATCAGGACCAGCAATCCCATCAATTTCGTCATCTGCTGTGTGAATAATCAAGGCTTTTTTCATGGCTGATGTAAGCTTTTGACCAGAGTGAAGATCTTCCTGATGCTCCATAATAATGCCTATCGATCCGCTTACCATAGGACCTGACATAGATGTGCCTCCAGATGTATAGTAATGGTTATTACCATTGGCCCCAGTCGAGTATACGTCCAACCCTTTTGCAACCACATCAGGCTTGATTCTGCCATCATCTGTTGGCCCCCAAGAGCTAAATGATGTCATGCTGCCTGTTCCACTTACGGCACCAATGGTGATGACATTTTTGGCTAAAGCTCTGTGTGAAATACAGTCATATCCATCACTGCCTCCATCTCTTTCTCTGGTTTGAGTACTAACTTCCCAAGTGCCTCCATTTATATAGTAATGCGATGTTCCAGGATTAGGGCCTTGACCACGATCATTTCCTGCAGATGTGCTAATCAAATATTCCGGAGCATTGTACGCTAGGTCATCCCATTCCCGAGTAGTTTCACCATAATACCCAAAATAATAATCTTCATTTATGCCGACAGAAGGCTCACCAAACCAATGCCATCCATTAGAACCTGACCAACTCCCAAAATGCCAACCTGTCACATATCCATAAGAGTGTAGGGATACTTCCAATCCGTTCATTGCGGCATTTGCCATTTCTCCAGTATCATTATTCCAATCGTGAGCCCAAAGCGTTGCACCAAAGGACATGCCTTTTGCATTAATATCCTGGCCAAATGCCATCATAGTACCTGCTACATGAGTAGCATGATTGTGATTGGTCGGTGCATTATCTATTTGTGTAATTCTGCTGCCAAACTCCTGATGTTCCCTGCGTACTCTACCTGCATCCCATATACCTAAAACTGCACCATCACCACTTAAGTTATATCCTGCACTTCCACCGGCATAAAGTTCAGATGTTTTAATAAGTGATGCACCTCCTGCGTTATGTGTAAACAAGTATCTAGGTTTTTTATCCTTAAAATTCACCAATTCAAAATAAGTACCCAAACTATCGGTAAATGAGAATGGCAAATTCAAACGCTTAGCAAAATCTATAGCAAACTGTTTGTCTTTGAAGTACCGTTCTGTTGAAGATTTAGTGATTTCTTTTAATGCTCTTGGATTTAGGGTTTGAGCCGCAATACTAAATGATAGCGAAATTAAAAAGATAACTGAAAATGATTTCATATCCTAATTACGTTAGTATTCATTAAAAAATCTTCTGGCATTTCTATTCCAATTTTCACCCACAGTGGTGGCATCTATAGTGTTGCCTTGCCGTTCCATGGGTACAGATTTGTATAATTCTGTTTCCCATGCCAAATTGACTCTTTCTCCCAAGCAAGTAGAGTGCAACAGCCTAAAATCATTGTGGGCCAAAGTAGGATTGTAAAATAAAAACCTAACATTTGTTTGTGTTGTAGATGGCATCTGATTATAATACCAAATTTCATATGGAGGAGCATCTACTTCATTGTCCACAGTCATTACATTAGATGGCTTACCATATTTCAAAAATATATGACCTCTATCCGATTGAAATCCATATCCTACATTGGTATGAAATTTTTTTTCAACAGCAGCAGCTACGTCCATATACATTTTATATGCCTTGTCAGGACTTGTTGGGGATCTTTTTTTCCATAGTTGAAAAATGAACTGACGTTGGCTTTTGATTTTATTAGAACGGATAAGCTCGCCCAAAACACCAACTTGATGCTGTTCTGTAATGGGCAAATGAGCTTTCAGGACATAATCCATATCTTCAGGTTGAATTTCCTGCACAAAAGCATGCTCAGGTGTATCGTTGTAAGCTTCAAAAAAAGCAATGTCAATCTCAGGATTATCCTTTACAAAGTCTCCCTTGGATGTGGCCAAAACATTTTTTTGCTTATCTATGATATTTACTTCCACATGATATTCTCCTGACTTTATGGCATGAATAGGGAGCGATATCAAATGTGCTTCTGTGGGAAGATTTTGTAATTTTTTAAATTTTGAAAACAAAGGTTTTTCTGCAGCTTTTGAAATAAACCCTTCTTTGACACTATATTGAATAAATAATTCATTGGCATCAGTACCCATGTTCTTATAGCTTTCTAGATAAATATCCAACTGTTTCTTAGTCTTATCTGCAAAGTGAAAAGGCAAAGGCTCCAAGTATAAACCGCTTTTAATAAAACTTCCTTCTGTGGAATCATTTTTAACCAAGGCAAGTGGCAATAGATCAGATAATTTATACGAAGCGTTGGCTAATGGTACTATGAGCTTTTGCTCTATTTCCATTTTATTAGCTTCCTTATTTAAATCTATGGCTTCTAATCTTATAATGTAAGTTTCTGGTAGCAATTTGAATCTCTTCACTTCCAATAAATCTACGATGGAATCTTTCTTTTCTAAAGTTAGGGTGATTTTATCATAAGCTGTTATGTTTTCGGATTTATCCTTGACTAAAAGAAGAAGCTGAACTGAAGCGCTATTATTTTTCCAAGTGATACTTTGTCCTGTTATCCTCAGATAAATTTCTGTGTAAGGTGCATCTCCAAAAAAATTGTAAGACCTGACGTCAAGCTGTAAAGCATGAGCCGATCCAAAAAAGCTAAACAAAACTAAGGTGAATAAACTTTTCATAAATAACTAATTTTGAAAATCAAAAAACCTGACACTTAATTAACAAACCAGATTTACAGTATCCTCTAACCCTTGTAAAAAGGGATAAACGCTTTACTTCCTTTTAACCAAAAAATATTCCATTTGGTAATAACTCATTTTACCGTCTAAAAACATGGTATCAGCGTCCAATCTAGAAACGTTCATTTCAAATGGAAAGTCAGCTTCTATTTGCAACATACCGTTTTCAACAACAAAGGGTAGTTTTTGGTTCCCTTCAAATACATTAGAAATCACTGTTTTGTCGCCTGTGAACTCAAAATAGGCGTCTTTCATCAAGCCGGTAGACTTACCATTAAGCGTTGCTTGGTATACATCCCAAGTTCCTATAATTTCCTGGTTGTATTTTTCATCATTAAATGCACAAGATGAGATCATGATGACCATCATAAAATAGCACACTTTTTTGTAGTCCATGATTTGCAGACATTTTAAATTTAACATTCGGCAAAGTTAAAGATTACCTACATAATTTGTATTATCAATATCAAAAACAAAAGATAACCCTTAAGGGTTTCCCTTGACATTATTCATCAAACATGACTATTTTCAGATTATCCATAAACATTTCCTTATCACTATCTGCATTCCAAAGGAAAACTTTAGCTTTGGTCCAACCCTTCGGTACCTTAGCATCCATATAAATCTCCAGAGATTGCCCATCATGGATAAATCTATGCAAACGGATCATATTGGTTTGTATCTCTTTCTCACCATTATAAAAACGAATAGTAAACTGAGTTTGTCTCCATAAATCCCACTCTTTATTGGTGCAATCAAACAGTGCTGTGATTCTCATCCAATTTTTAGTTTCTCCTTTATTTTCAATGGTATATTCTGGAGAAAATTGGAGTTCTTTAGACATTCTGATTTTTCGATTACCATCTTTTACAAAGGCATTGGCAGATGAATCTTGTTCAAAATCATTTTGATATAACTGTATTGTATTTTTTAGATCACCCCTAAAAACATGTTTATTGTCCAACATTTTTCTATCTTCATCGTCAGCAGTCCATCGGCCCACCTTATTCCAATAATATTTTCTGGACAATTCTAAAGCTTGTACTTGTCCACCATGCGCATGATAAACCCACCACACACTCAGATACGACAATATCAAAAAAACCAGTCCAAAAATCCATTTTAGCACTTGGTGTCCCATAACTTTTTCAATTAAAGCAGACAATGGAAATGCTAAAATGGGATAATATTGAACCATAGCCCTACCTGCCGTACCGCCATAATCCCAAACATCCCATGCAGAAACGATATACAGTGATAATAGGCCAAAACCAATCATCAACCATGGAGATGGCTTGTCCTTTCCATACATGGTCATACCCAAAAAAGGCATCACCATAAGTGGAGTAAATCGCCACCATCCACATCGGAAACTTAACAAATAATCATACAAATGTGGCCTTAGCCAACTAAAGCCTTGATCTCCATAACTATAGACTATCCATTCGCCTGTTGCATATTTCCAATAGATCGGTTGGATAATGACCAAGGCGACAAATGCTACCGCGGCTATAAACACCAAATTGAAATTTCTGAAGACCCAAGAATATCTTTCTTTAAAAGTTTCGATGGAATGAATACCCCAAAATAACGGAATCAGAATGGATATGATGTCTGTAGGTCTGATCAGCGTAGCCAAACCACATAAAGCACCTATGAAAGCTGCTCGACTTATGTTGCTATTTTTATAAAATTGAATAGTATTCCAAAGAATCAAGCTGTAAATAGTAAATAAAGTAGCATGAGTCATAGCCTGATCTACTGCCGAATAATTTATATAATTCGTCCCAAAGACATATAAAATTAATAGCAACCCAACAGTAAACTCGCTAAAAAAAAGGATTAAAATTTTTCTTAAATAATATAATCCTATTAATGAAAACAAAAACATCCCTATACCTATAGAAGCTTGATAAGGATAAGAAAAGCCGTCCTCAGGATAAGCAGAGGATAACATGGCCCAACTATGACCTACTAAAAAAAATGGTAACTCTACCAAAGCCTGTCCAGAAGAATATTTCATTACAAAATTGCCTGATGGCTCGTGAAAGTACGCTTGCTGAAAATCAGGTGTAGGTCGGTATTTGCTCATTATAGTATCCTTAAAGCTACACTTTTTGATATCTTTGTATATAAAAATAGCGGGGAGATACATATAATATCCTGAAGCATCCCATGACAAGGTGCTTTCACTTCCTTGCTTTTCCCATCTTGGGTAAAAGAAAAATGCTGTAAGTATTGAAACCGCAAAACAAAGTAATAATGCTTTACCAGAAAACGTGTCTAAAAGCTTCATAACAGATATTTGTTGTAGGTGGTAAAGTTAGATTAATTGGGCGAATTTGGAAAGATAATCATCAATATATCGCTGCTTTTCTTTGGTTTTATATTGCATGATGTATCTTGGATGTTCCAAGGGTATGACTTTGCCAAAAAATTGATGTTTTTGATTGAGCTTATGAAGAAAAGCATAATTTTTTCCAGTCCCTAAACAAAAACACACATCTTGTAAGCCAGCTATCTCAATTTGATGATGAATATTTTCAACAATAAAGTCATTCATTATAAGTTCTAACTCTTTGGAATCATAATAATTATAGTTGATTACCTTGTTGTTTTGATTTTTGATAAAACCAAGTGGACATACTGAGTTGATATAGAATTTCTTATAAAACAAATCTGGCCCACCATAGGCTTGTATCATCTCATAAATAAAAACTGAAGATGGTTCATGTGTGCTAAACTTATGGTATGGGATGTGGCAAACATCATTGAGCCTTTTAGTATCTGTAAATGGTAAACCTGTAGCACCTGCACCAAGCCTACCAGGATTTATACCTAATATTAAAGTCCTGGGAGCCGTGTCATGATAATACTTATGGTAAAATTCACTGCAAATTTGCCTTATATCTTGGCTTTGTCTGTATGGATTCATAATTTCAATGCCAACAGGTAAGGGACCATTGTAATCTACCTTCTCAAAAAAATGTAAAATAGCTTTGTCCCTTGTGTTTACTTCACTAGATTTTATAGCCATAGGTTCAGGATTCTTTTCTTAGCCAACCCAATATATTGTAATCAGCTACAGTATTGTACTGCATATATTTTACTAAAGGAATTTTTACTCTCGTTTTTTTTCCCATATTTTGTTGTACGATCTCAACATAATCTGATCCTACTTGTGATATAATTGCCACATGTCCAAAACGATTGCCCGGATACCCATTATAAACCAAAATATCATGGACTTTTGGAGCATATTCCCTAACGTTGCGGTACTGCATCAACCCTCTTTTTTGATTAAATCCCTTATCTCCTAAACTTTGATCAAAAAAATCCTTGGCATGGCCATATGTATTTGGCATTTTATGGTCCAAATGCTCATAGTAAAATCTTTTTACAAATTCAACGCATTGGTACTTAAGCCCCAAATTATATCCATCTGGAGCTATATTTCGACCTGAGACATTAGTAAAATTATCACCATTGTAATACACAGCTACGCCATGTAGACTATCTATTCTTTTGCCTAAATCAAGATTGTTCCACCTAAATGAAAATAAACTCAACATAGATAATACCAAAGCAATTGTAATATACCACCTCATTTGACCTAAAAAATTGTAGCTCAAAGGTATTAAATAATTCTAATTAGACCATAAAACTGAATATTAAAATATTTTATTAAAAACCATAATATTACGAATTTTATTCATACGTTTGTGATTATTTTAAAATGAAGTATGAACGATAATATTATTTACATACCTTCTAAAATTTCCAAGATAAAACTCCGCGAAGTTTTAGAAACTGTATATGCAGACTATAACAACAAAAAATTAGACCTTGATGGCATGACCATCACCATAAAGAAATTGCCAGAAGAATTCCATCCTGAGATAAGTTTGTCAGGAAAAAATATGACTATAAAATTACCCGTTTGCTTTAGTTTGTATAAGAGTGCCGGACTATTTTCTTTAGAAGGTGAAGGTTGCATTTTAATGGACTTTGAAGTAAAGGTCGACATTCTTCAAAATCTGGAATTGAACACTCAAACCACCTGGATATCACATCAGTGGCGGCAAGGTCCTTTAGTTCATATCGGGGAGTTGACGCTACCTGCCGAAACTATAAGTAATTGTCTGATTCACTATTTAAAAGAAGATGTAGCAACCAAAATAGACCAAAAAATAGCCGAAAATATACAGTTGAAAAAAATGGTGGAAGCCCAATTGCATCAATTTGCTTCTAATGTCAAGATATATGATAAACCTACATTGTTTTTTAACGGTAGAATTATCAATATTTTTGTAGGCCAACCCTCAGATTCTGCATCAAACATAGATGTTGATATTTGGATGGAGCTTTTGGCGAAAGTATCTGACGAGCCAGTAAATTATAATTTTCAATCACAACTCAATTTATTTTGGTCAGAATTGCCTTTAAAATCAAATAATCAATCTATAGAAGTAGAAATTTCATATTTAGGATTATCTAGATTTTTGGCATCAGAAATCAATGGAAAAGTGATCGGTGGTAAAAAATTCGAAGTGGAAAGTATACATATCCGTAATACTCAAAATCTCGAAATCAAAGTACACTTGACTTCGCCTATTAAAGGCATACTTACCATAGATAGTAAACCCAGATTTGAAGTAAACAATCAAGAATTGGATCTTGAAGACTTAAAAGTTGATGTAAATGCAGAAAATCTCATCTACAAAATGGCTTCCCCAATCATTGAAAATATCGTCAAAAGCAGAATAGAAGAGCAACTACCTTTTCCTATTTCTCCTTTTTTGCAGTCTATGCTACAAAAATTGCCAGAAATCAAATTGTTAGAAAATACTGTCAAGATAGTCCCTTCTTTTGAGCAGCCCAAAATTAATGCATTTACTTTGGGTCAGCATAGCGCCCAAATAAAGGTACTACTTCAAAACCCTGAAGTAACGGTTGAAATGGCGTAAGGTGATGCAGTTTTTTCTGTATGTGCTTTGGTCTGAAATACCTTATGATGCCAAAAGCATGATGCCATTCTTTTACAATTATCTTTATATCAAACATTTCCAAAGTTTTTGAGACGTTCTTTATATTTCATGGTTTTCTGTATGGCTAAGGATGCATTTAATTCAAAACCTACCAACATGATAAATGAATTGAATTGTATCCAAATCATGATGATAATCAATGCTCCAATAGAACCATATACTTCATTATACCGATTAAAATTATTAATAAAATAACTAAATCCTAAGGATGTCATTAAGGATAAAAAAGTAGCGGTAATCGATCCAACATTGATAAAATTGATTCGCCTGTGCATTGACGGTCCTAAGGTATAGATCAAACTAATACCAGTATACACCAAAAAAATGGAAAAAATCCAATTGAAAATACTAACAAAATACACTATCCCGGAAGATATGTCATACGTTTCTTGTAGATAATGTACCACTTTGCCTTCTATAACCATAAACACCAAAGAAACTATCAATAAAACAGATAGGACTATAGTAAGACCTATAGCTATCAATCTTGTTTTCCACCAAGGACGGTCGGTAAAGGTTTCATTGTAAGCTTTATCAAAGCCAGACATCAGGGTGACCATACCATTGCTGGAGAAAACCAAAGCCAAAATGGCACCTAAGGAGAGTAATCCATCTCTTTTGATCGAAGTGATGTCATAAATTATCGAAAAAATATAATCGTGTGCACTTTGTGGTATGACGCCCTCTAATTGCACACTGAGCATTTCGGTGTAATTTTGTACCACCGGAATCAATGGTAATAAAGTAAACAGAAAAATAATAGCTGGAAAAATAGAAAGAAACAAACTGAATGAAACAGAATTTGCTCTAGTAGTGAGATTGTCTTTTTGAATTTCTTTCATCACAAAAGAAAGAGTCTCATAAACTGTTATACCTGAAAATCCGGGAGGGCTATATCTCATAGACCATCCCAAAAGTGTATCTACTACAGGATGATCGGTGATATATTTTTGCAAATTAAATTTCTGTATTTTCAAAATAAGGTTTTAATCTTTGAACCATATAGTCGGGACATGATACTTTCTTACCAGAATGCATGTCTACAAAAAACAACTTTACTTCAGCTTTATGTATCAATATATTCTCTTCATTATAAATTTCGTTGCCAAAAACAGCCAATCGCCCCGGAATGTCAATTAAAATCGTTTTGATAGTAAGCAACTGATCGTATTTGGCTGGATAAATATATCGGGCATCTACATGAACCACAGGCATCATGATACCATATTGTGTCTCCATATCTTTATAGTTCAAACCAATACTGCGCATCGTTTCTACCCTTCCTATTTCGTAAAGGCGCGCATAATGTCCATAATACAAATATCCCATCATGTCTGTATCTCCATAACAAACCCTATACTGATGGTCAAAACTATACATAATTTTTTAAATTTCGAATAATGAATGATAAATGGAAAAACTTCCAACGACAACTTAGACAAACCATTGATGTAAGCATAAATTATTTTTCTCCGCTTACCCTAATCATGGTGTCTTCTACATGATGAACTATTTGGGTAAACTTAGGATCTCTTTTGGTCTCTCTGCTTCTGTTTAATGGCAAGTCTACAGGTATGTGTTCCACAATCTTGGAAGGTGCATATTTCATGATGTAAATATCATCACCTAAATAAACTGCTTCTGATATATCGTGTGTCACAAACAAAACTGTAGAGTGAAACTTTTCCCAAAGCTCCAACAATAAATCCTGCATTTGAATTCTAGTCTTGATATCAAGTGCTCCAAAAGGCTCGTCCATTAGCAATATCTCGGGATTAGCCAGTAAACTTCTAGCTATCGCGACACGCTGCAGCTGTCCACCTGAAAGTGTAGGATACATCGCATATTTTGATTCATGTCCTTCCAGACCTACGAGTTTTATCAGCTCCATGGCCCTTTCGTCCCGATCTTTTTTGGATACTCCCTGATATCTGAGTGCAAGGCCTACATTGTCCAATACTGTCATCCATGGTAATGAAGAGTATTGCTGAAACACCATACTAATGTGGGTATTGTTGTCTACAGGTTTTCCTTTGATCAATACTTGACCTTCGGTAGGCTTTTGCAGGCCAGAGATATATCTCAATACCGTGGATTTACCACTACCTGACATACCCAAAAGCACCACAAACTGACCTTGTGCAGGCTTATCTTCGATGATTAGATCAAAATCTTTGATAATCCAGTTTTGACCATTATCATAAGATTGGCCTATGCCCTTGAGTTCAATGATATTATCCAGGCTCACCTTATCTTGTATAATAGAGCTCATGATTTTTTATTCATTTTTTGATAAAAATTGTATGCTTGATAGATGAGTATCAGACCAAAAACAAAGTGTACTGTCCATAAAGTATCGCCAAACAAAAAGCTTAAAGGTTTCAAACCAGCTAAAAAAGGACTGATTTCATTGACCATCAACAACAAATAAACTCCCAAAAAGACCCAAGTGAGAATGCTGATCACAAAATCTATAATCGCATCAACTCCAGATACTGTCTTTAAATTATTGGAGCCTTGATAGGTGTTTTTGGTTTGATACTTAAATGGAAAAAACTTTCTATCAAGGTATGAAAATATTCGATCTTGAAACACCCCTATAAACATAATGATGATGAGACATGCAATGGTGATGTCTACCCTACCCAACCTTTGTCCGGCTTTATATATCAGCGAGCCAATACCGCCTTGGTCAGCAGATGTCTCTGCTACAATTATATATGTCCATGATATAGCTGTAAGGATTCTGATATCATCCGAAAGTCGAGAAATCACAGACGGAATATAAACAGTCCAAATCGTTTGCCAATAACCTGCCCCCAAGGTATGTACAGTCTTGAGATACACATCATCTACTTCATCAATTCGCTGTATGACGATAGGCAAAAGATAAATAAAAATACCAAAAGCCAAGAAGTTGATTTTTTGCTCGGCATAGATTCCAAACCATATGATAAATAGTCCAGTGAGTGCTGTCAATGGAAGAAATCTAATGGCGTCTACAATTTTTTGGAAAGCCCCCCGAAACATAGGTACTAAACCTAATAAAAATCCGATAGGTATAGCATAAAATATAGCTTTGATATATCCACCCAGATTTAACCCAATAGACTTACATATATTTCTAATTAATTCATTTTGAGCAAATAACTCACCGAAGGCATTAAAAACGCGCCAAGGATCTGGGAAAATAGCCCTTGGGATAACAGGTGTGTTTCCCATAGTCAATAATGACCAAAAAATAACAGTCACCACTATACCTAAAATGGCTAATAATGTCTTTTGATTACCTTGAAGATCGCCTCTCAATTTAAACAACCATGAATCCAACATTAAATCAGGTTTAGTATGAAATAATATGCAATATTACAGCAATGTGATGACATCTTCAAAGTTATAGTGAGAAAAATTACTTTTGATTATACATCAAGTACATTAGCTTGCCAAAATTCATGATTTTAATGGTCAAAATTTTCTATGAATTAAAACATAATTTATCGCAGACTTATTTCTTTTTTCTATAATAAATTGTTGATACAAAAAAGATTCGTGATTTATTTTATTTCCGCAATTGTATTGGTTATGTCTTGTCCATTAATTATAGCTGGTGAATTTATTACTCACATGTAGAAGTATCGCAATTTCAATGTTATTTCTCCTGAGTTGCTGTCTATTTGCCAAAGTCTTCTTACTTCAAAGATTTGAAGTATTACTAAAGGTTCCTTTATATTCAAACCAGTTCGAAAATTCGATACACGAAACTTTCTTATTCGGTAGATTTCATCAGGCCATTCATTAAATATTGAAATATTTTATATATTTTTTCTTATTTGATTTTTGATATCATATTATTTTTTAATATTTGCACTAATTTAGTTGAAAGATACGTTTCAATACTAAATCAAGCTTTTTAATTGTATACAAAACCATAGATCAACATTGAATTCCTGTTTAGTTATCATACCTACTTACAATGAAATTGAAAATATTCATGCTATTGTAGATGCTGTCTTGAAACAGGGAGATCATTTTTCTGTACTCATTGTGGATGATAACTCTCCTGATAGTACAGGCGAAGTTGTCAAACTCTTGCAAGCTAAAGAATCAAGAATCCATCTCATTCAAAGATCAGGGAAACTTGGTTTAGGCACCGCTTATATTGCAGGTTTTAAATACGGTATCAGTAAAGGTTTTGATTTTATTTTTGAAATGGATGCAGATTTCAGCCACAATCCCAATGATTTACCGAGACTACTTCAAGCTTGTCTTCAGGGTGCTGACTTGGCTATAGGAAGTAGGTATGTCAAAGGTGGAGACATAAAAAATTGGTCAAAAGACAGAATTTTACTATCTTACGGTGCATCACTATACGTCAGAACAATCACTTGGATGCCAGTCATGGACCCAACCGCAGGTTTTATTTGCTACAAAAGGCAAGTGCTTGAGGCTATGAATTTAGACAAAATTAGGTTTATTGGATACACTTTTCAGATAGAAATGAAGTTTTATGCCTTAAATCTAGGATTCAAAATCAAAGAAGTACCAATCACTTTTGTGGATAGGGAAAAAGGAAACTCCAAAATGCACGCCAATATAGTCTCTGAAGCTATCAAAGGTGTTTTACAAATGCGGTGGAGAAAAATGTCAGGATACTATCAGTAGTGGTAATACTAAATACTTATGCTCTTTTAAGTATAATTCTTCCCATATTTAATACAAAAACAATCAAGCTAAAAACCAACATGATCACTAATGGTGAATTTGAGTGTAGCAGTATACCATTGGGCAAGGACAAATATGCAATGCATAAACAAACTATTCCTGTAAAAAAAACATGTCCCCAAGTCAATAAATCCGCCGTAACCTTGGTTTTGTAAACCCAACAAAACCCTGCGTAAATGAATAAATTTACTATTAAAAACGTTACCACTTGACATTGCAGTAATACTAAGAAAGAATCACCATGATTTATATCAATGCAAGCACCAGATTTAACAAAGACGAAACTAGGTAGTAAAACAAAAGCGATTAAAATACAAAATGTGTGTGGTCTTAATGTTGAAAGGCCCATTTATCACATTACTCTTCCAGCAATTCAGGTGCCATTCCCATATTGGAGAATCCACCATCATGATATAGATTTTGCATGGTGACCATACGCGTATAATCAGAAAAAAGTGAAATACAATAATCAGCACATGCTTCAGCACTAGCATTGCCCAAAGGTGACATTTTCTCAGCGTACCCAAAGAAATCTCCAAAGCCTTTGACTCCTGAGCCTGCTGTAGTTACAGTTGGTGATTGAGATACTGTATTGACGCGAACCTTTGCTTTTTTGGCAAAATGGTAACCAAAACTTCTGGCAAAACTTTCCAACAAGGCTTTTGATTCAGCCATTTCACTATAATCAGGGAAGGTGCGTTGCGCAGCAATATAAGAAAGGGCAACAATAGATCCCCATTCATTCATGGCATCCATTTTGTAAGCCACCTGCATAACTTTATGGAAAGATATCGCAGATACGTCAAAGGTAGTCTTCATCCATTCATAATTGAGATCAGTGTAATCTTTTTTCTTACGTACATTTACTGACATCCCGATGGAGTGAAGGACAAAATCTATTTTTCCACCCAAAATCTCCATAGATTTTGTAAAAAGATTTTCTATATCTTCTATACTAGTGGCATCAGCAGGTATTATTTGTGAATTTAGCTTGGTGGCCAACTCATTGATTTCTCCCAATCTCATAGCTACCGGTGCATTGGTCAAAACGATTGTTGCACCTTCTTCTACACATCTTTCAGCAACTTTCCAAGCTATAGATTTACTATCTAAGGCTCCGAATACGATTCCTTTTTTACCCGCTAATATGCCATGTCCCATATCAATATTTATTTATTATGACGCAAAGATAAACAGAACTGTTGAAAATACACTGAACTCAAAGTAAAATTTGATATATCACTATTTGGATATTGCTGTGATTTTATAAAATTTTAAATATCGATGGAGTCGTAAACGATCACTTTTGTCCAAAGGTGCTGATACTCTTTAACAAATTGCAAATGAATGGGATCTACCTGATACGCTTGTTCGTCTTCAGCATTTTTAAAGATAGTAAGCCAAGAGTAGGTATAGCTTGCATCGATCACTGCACGACTTGTTCCGGCAGGTTTGCCAACATGATAGGATTGAATGGATTTACACTTTTTCAACAGCTCAATACCTTCTAAAAACTTTTTACGATCATCAGGATTGGTAGGATTGTGTAGCCAAAAATATACTTGATGCACAAAAACATCCTTTATTACTTTCTTCTTGAAATGATTTTCCAGTTTATCAAAGCCACTAATGGCGAGTAATGATGCCGCACTCAATGAAAATTTTGAAAAAAAACGCCTATCCATATGTTAATATTTGAAAAAGTTAAATTAAACCCAAGTTACATGTACTTAATTAATAAAGATACAAATTTAAAGATATTTCGGCTATTTTCATAGTCCCTTGTAATCATTGTAGCAAAAAATGTAATTAGTTTCGTTTTCAAGCATGTGTTGATTTTGCTACTTATTCATAGTGCTGAATTTCGTGCGGAAGAAATTACAAGCAAAACCTGATAAGCTATGATCTCAACTATGATATCGTCAAAAAGGTAGCATCAAATTTCTAGGGTAAACTTAAGGAAGGAAAATTTTCACCTTGATGTCTAAAACAAAAAAAGGGAGACCAACACATGATTGACTCCCTTATTTATTTTGGATAAGCAAAAATTATTTTGCCAATCTTCTTTCTTTGATTTTTGCTTTTTTACCTGTAAGAGCTCTAAGGTAATATAACTTAGCTCTTCTTACTTTACCTTTTTTCAATACTTCGATCTCAGCAATAGCAGGAGATGAAAAAGGTATAATTCTTTCTACACCCACACCGTTAGAAATTTTTCTTACTGTGAAAGTTTTGGTTGCTCCTTCGCCGTTTATTTGAATTACATCACCACGAAAGATCTGAATTCTTTCTTTGGCTCCTTCTATAATTTTATAACTAACAGATATGTTATCACCTGGTCTAAAAGACGGAAGATCTCTCTTTGGAGTTAGTTGCTCGTGTACGTAATTGATTAAATTCATCTTACTAAAATTTTATCTTTTCTGAATTGGAGCGCAAAGATATAATTATTTTTATTTTGAAAGGTAATTTTTATTAAAAAAAAATCATCATATTTAATTATTTTAAATATTTATCTCTTGAATAATTAATTTCATGCTACAAATGGATGATATTTCTTAGATCAAAGCAAGCCCACCTCCAAGATAAAAGGCATTATTTAGCAATATTGCTTGTATCATAATAATTGTTCAAAACTGGAAGAAAGATTAAAATGTTTACATTTGCAGATATTAAAATATATTTCAATTTCTTTTTTATGACGAGTCGTTTATTAAAATTATCACCTTTCTTGCTTCTAATTGGAATGCTGCATGGCCAAAATACCCTCCAAAATCAAATCGATGATTTATTAAAAAACGACTTTTACAAACATGCCAATATTGGTCTTTCTGTTCGTAACATTAAAAGCAATGAAATCTTGGTGAATGTCAATAAAGACAAACTCATGATACCCGGGTCTACCCTAAAAATCATTACCACTTTTACAGCCTATGAAATATTGGGTGAAAACTTTAGATTTGAAACAAAACTGAGTCATGATGGCTATGTAGATTCTGACGGCATATTAAAGGGCAATTTATATATAGAAGGTTCGGGTGACCCTACTTTGGGTTCTGAACGGATCGATGGCAATCCTGGACTAAAAGTATTCATTAAAAAAATTATAAGCGCTATCAAATCCAAAGGTATCACTTGTGTCGAAGGCGAAATTATAAGTATCAATCCACTGATCAATGTGGCTCCAATAGAAGATACCTGGCAATGGCATGACTTAGGGAATTATTATGCTACGGGAACTTGGCCGATCAATATCCATGAAAACCTTTACAATATATATTATAATAGGTCATTTCCCGAAGGACAAAAAGCCAAAATTTCGTATATCGAACCTTTCATTCCAAATTTGCAATTGACTTCTGATGTTACAGTAGCTAATCCAGAGTCTCCAGACAATGCCTATATTTTTGGTCCTGCATTCGAATACCAAAAAAAGATAACAGGTACCATTCCAAAAGGTAAAGGACTATATAAAGTCAAAGGAGCCATACCTGATCCACCACTCTTTTTAGCTTTTTTAGTGTACCAGGCTTTAGGTCAGGAAGGCATCTCTGTCAGCCATTATAAAACTATGGAAAAAAAACCTACTCCTACCATATTAATGTATACCCATACATCACCTCCATTGACAGATATCATTAAATTCACCAATTTCAATAGTATCAATCTATATGCCGATGCCTTGCTTCAAGCATTAAAACCGAATACAGATATCTTTGCTAATACTACCATCCTTAAAGAAAAACTTTTTCAAACTGGGGCTGATACTATTGCCATGGATATCAAAGACGGAAGTGGACTGTCAGCAAGGAATTTAATAACAGCTGACCAGATGAGTGGGTTTATATCCTTCCATGCACGCCATAAAAGTGCTGAAACTATCCAAAGAATGCTTCCTGCTGTGGGTAAGGAAGGTACGGTAAAAAACCTATTTAAAAATGCTGTTATGCGGGGCAAGATGTGGCTAAAATCTGGTTCCATGCATAGAATTTTATGCTATTCTGGCATAGCCAAAGGTAAGTCAGGGAATTTATATGCACTAAGTATTTTCCTAAATGGTTCTATCGCCACAGAAACCAAAATTAACCTAGGAGAAATGGAAAAAATACTACAACTTATATACGAAAAGTCATAAGTTACCATTAAAATGCATTCTACTGATTCCAATAAAATATAAAGATAACAAACACGATACATATATTTTAATCAACCATATAAATTCTTTTTTCATTTTTCGTGCATTATGTTGGGAAAAATCCTAAGTTTGTACCTCAAAGGAGTCGCACATGTCAAAACCAAGTTACATATATATTTTGTTATTATTAACTTCCTTATGGAGTTGTAATAATAAAGAAATAAATGTAGATGCTGAATCAAAGACAAAGGTTACCTCACCCGAATATATTGAAAATATAGAAGATGTCCAATCACCTATCGGTCGTGCGATATGGCAAAAACCAGGTTTAGTTATTGAAAAGTTGGGTAATGTTTCAGACAAAACTATAGCTGATATTGGTGCTGGTACTGGTTATTTCTCTTTAAAACTGGCGCCAAAATCAAATAAGGTAATCGCCATAGAGATTGATACCCACTTGATCAAAAAAATAGACTCGCTCAAACAATTTCTTCCATCTGACGCGATCAATAAATTGGAAACTAGACTTGCACAACCTGAAAATCCAAACCTGAATGTCGAAGAAGTAGACATTATACTCATTATCAACACCATAGCATATATACCCAACCCAGAAAAATACATAAAAACGATAAAAAAGGGACTAAAGAAAGGTGGAAAAATTATGATCATAGATTATAAAATGAAAAAGCTTCCAATAAACGCACCACCAAAGTCTGAAAGAATTTATCTAGATGTACTTGAAGATATGCTTATCAATTCAGGATATACATTAATTCAGTCAGATGATACTTCACTAGAATATCAATTTATCATTATCGCTCAAAACAATTAAATCAATCACATATGTTAAATCTTTCCACATTAGATCTTTCTATAATTGCCATATGGATAGTAGGTTTGCTATCTTTTGGTATCTATGTTTCTCTCACCAGTAAGAAGGACACAGCAAACGATTATTTTTTGGCCTCCAATTCGCTGCCGTGGTGGGCTGTAGGTGGGTCACTGATTGCGGCAAATATTTCTGCAGAGCAGTTTATTGGCATGTCAGGTTCGGGATATGCTGTAGGATTTGCTATAGCGGCGTATGAACTCATGGCAGCTGTTACATTACTTATCGTGGCTAAGTTTTTTCTGCCCATTTTCTTAAAAAAGGAGATATATACCATGCCGCAATTTTTAGAAAAAAGATATGACCACCGGGTAAGAACTGGGCTGGCTATATTTTGGGTGTTACTTTTTGTATTTGTAAATATCACTTCAGTCTTGTATCTAGGCTCGCTGGCACTGCAAACCATAATGGGTATTCCCCTACTCTATGCTATTATTGGACTGGCTGTGTATAGCGGCACTTACGCCGTAACTGGTGGCTTGAAAGCCGTGGCCTTAACTGATGTAATACAAGTCCTAGCTTTGATTTTAGGTGGGTTTGTGGCTACTTATATGGTTTTGGACGAAATAGGTGGCGGTGTAATATCTGGTTTGTCTACCATGATAGCTAAAGCACCTGAAAAATTTGATATGATTTTGGATAAATCCAATCCTGAATATATGAATCTACCGGGTATCAGTGTTTTAATAGGTGGAATGTGGATTGCTAATTTATACTATTGGGGTACCAACCAATACATTATCCAGAAGTCGCTAGCCAGTAAAAGTCTTGATGAAGCACAGACGGGAACAGCTGTTGCTGCTATAATTAAGATCATTTTACCATTGATTGTGGTGATCCCTGGTATTGCGGCTTATGTATTGAAAGCAGATATAGGCAAACCTGACGAAGCATATCCTTGGGTTGTTTCCAACTATGTTGGCAGTGGCTTTAAAGGTATAGCTATTGCAGCATTGATTGCAGCTATTGGATCATCGGTGGCAGCTATTGTAAATTCTGCAAGTACCATCTTTTCATTGGATGTATATAGACCATTATTTATGAAAAATGATGTTGAACGAGATCAGAGTTTGAGTTCTTTGGAAAACAATAGCACCATACTTACAGTAAAAGAAGAAAGACAACTAATCCGCGTGGGTAAAACGTCAGGCTTAATATTTCTTTTTATTGGAGTATTGATAGCACCATCATTAGGAAGTTTAGGTCAAGCCTTCCAATATATTCAGGAATATACAGGCTTCATTAGCCCTGGTGTATTAGCCATATTTATTTTGGGATTGTTTTGGAAAAAGACATCTACCAATGCCGCTTTTGCAGGTGTGATTTTAGCAATTCCACTTTCCGTAGGATTTAAATATCTGACACCTGGCATTCCGTTTTTGGATAGAATGGGGCTTTGCTTTTTATTGATTTCATTGATTATGATCATCATATCTAAAATAGAAAACAAAAATGATGACCCTAAAGCCATTTATTTTGATGCATCTTTATTTAAGACATCGACAACTTTCAATGTTTTGTCCGTATTAGTCATAGCATCCGTAGCTATCATTTATACCCTATTTTGGTAATACTTGAATATCTTAAGACAAAAAAAATGGGCTCAAATAAAATTGAAGCCCATTTTTTTTAACTATTTTGGTCGTAACGCAAACTATTACGATCTAAAAAGATTACTTTTTAGACCAAGCTGCGATAGAATCCATGTTCATTTTGATGTAATCATTATTGCCAGCTTCTTTAGCTTTTGCTAGTGATGCGTTCGCTGTAGCAATCGCTGCCTTGTAATTTCCTAAATCAGCTTCAATCAATGACTTTTGTCTCAAAACCCAAAACTTGTCATTGCCCATTTCGATAGACTTATTCATCCATGTTAAAGCTTGATTAAGATCTTTTTTTGCTTCACGGTAGTATCTTGCTGCATTATAGTAGTCACCTGCAGAAGGTCCTGCCATAACTTGAGTGATATTTGAAGATACTTTTTTATCAGTAGGTACTTCTATTTTAACTGCCACATTGACATCATCCCAAGTGATATCTAAGTGACAAGAAGAATTAGTTACATTATTGATACCAAGCGTAAATGTCTCTGTAGTATTTACAGTTTGTGGTGTTACATTTACCTTAGCAGCCACCTTGGTTTCGTCCCACTTTTCTGGAGTTCCCCAGTTTTCAGTATCAGTATAGAAGTTTACTTCCCAAGAAGTCTTGCCTGGTTTTGCAAAAATAGCATAAGTTCCTTTTTTTACTTCCTTACCTCCTATCATCACATCATCACCGAAAGTAATCATTGAGTTTTTGTTGGCACCTGTACGCCACATTGCATCAAAAGGAACTAAGTCACCATAAATTTTTCTACCACTTTTGCTAGGTCTAGAATAATCCAATGTGATCGTGGTCAAGCCAACGGTGGTTTCCAATTTTGCACCTGGACTTGCCGCCGGAGTTTTGATTTGTGCGCTTACATTAGACATCAAAAACAAGCATCCTACCAACAAGGATAAGTTAAAAATACTTTTCATTTAGAATAAAATTTAAAATTTAATAAATTAAGAGTTACTGCTCTGATTCGCGAGCAGATTTATAATATCAAAAAAAGCCATATTGTTTAAAATATTGAATAAAACTTTACCCTTTTGATGTGTTTTGCAATTTTTCCACCTTAATTACCTCCATTTTTTTGCGTTCTTCTTCTATCTTTTTGTTTCTTTCAGCTATCATGGTCTTCATCAAATGATCTACATCCAAAGGTTTGGCGGTGACATGTCGATGAAATAAAATAAGCATTGCTCTTGTCATATCTTCAGTGTAAACCAATCCTTTTTGTCTCAAATAATGTGAAAATCTTGATCCTTCTTCAAAATTCCAATTGTACTCCATCCACCTTCCAATACCAAAGAAGAGCTTTTTAGCTACTGTGTTTTCATCTGTTTTGAGCATGGGCAATCTAGCCTCTTCTGTGGTGAGTTCCATCAATTTTGCTAAAGCGTCATCAATATCTCTCGGAATATACACTCCATACAATCGCGATTTTTTAATATTTTCGTTGTACAGCGAATCTTTGGAAGTAAAGCTTTTGCTCTTCTTTACTTCTTGCCCATATACTGTTGCTGAAAATAAAATCAATAAAAGAAAAATTCTGACACCCATAAAACCATTTTTTTTTTGAATTCGTGTTGTGAAAAATAAAACGTCAAAGCCACATTTCATGACCTTTAGATAACGAAAATCAAGGCAAAATCAGTACACATCAAAGCTGAGTTTAACATGAAATTAACCAACAAGAAATAAAATATGAGACAAATGTATCTCATTATTCTTGTAAATTGCCAACAATATTATAATTTTACGGTTTTAAACAAAGTTTAAGGACTTAATTGTTTTTAAAAGTCCAACTGAAATATTTTAAATGTGATCTTTTTTAAATAAATTTTTGATAAAAAAATATATGGCAGAAGTATTAGAACCCAAAAAAGCAGCCCCTAAAAAGGTGAAAACCCAAAAATATGACAAAGCTACATATATGAAGTGGCTTGAAGTCATGTACAGAATTAGAAGATTTGAAGAAAAAGGCCTTTTTGCTTATTCTCAACAGAAAATTAGGGGATTTTTTCACGTTTATATTGGACAAGAAGCCATAGCTGGCGGACTAGTGACAGCACTCAAACAAGACGATAAAATTGTAACAGCATATAGACAGCATGGTATTGCACTATCTAGAGGCTTATCTTCTGCTGCTTGTATGGCCGAACTATATGGTAAAGCCACCGGATGTGTAAAAGGAAAAGGTGGTAGTATGCACTTCTTTTCAGCCGAACATAATTACTTTGGTGGTAATGGTATCGTGGGTGCACAAATTCCAATCGGTACTGGAATAGCTTTTGCAGAAAAATACAGAGGAACCGACTTGTTATGTGTAACTATGTTTGGTGACGGTGCTGCGAGACAAGGGGCACTTTACGAATCTTTTAATATGGCCATGACATGGAAACTCCCTGTACTTTACATATGCGAAAACAATAAGTATGCCATGGGTACTTCGGTCGAGAGAACATCCAATGTACATGATCTTGCTAAAATAGGTCTTTCTTTTGACATGCCAAGTGAAAGTGTGGATGGAATGAATCCCGAGTCCGTACACGAAGCATTGCTTAGAGCGGCAGATCATATCAGATCAGGTAAAGGACCTTATTATCTTGAAATAGAAACCTATAGATATAGAGGACACTCTGTGTCTGACCCTGCAAAGTATCGTACAAAAGAAGAATTGGAAGCCTACAAAGAAAAAGATCCTGTAGAAATGATTCAGGTCAAAATGGTCAATGAAGGTATAGCTACCCAAGTTGAAGTAGACGAAGTGATCGAAAAAATCAATCTAGAAATAGATGAAGCTATGGAGTTTGCAGAAAACTCTCCATATCCAGTACCTTCTGAGTTGTATGAAGATAATTACACTCAAAAAAACTATCCGTATATTACAGATTAAAACGTAATTGATATCATAAAAAGCCAATATTTACATTAAGTTAGATATTGGCTTTTTTTTTGATGTTAAATTAAGGATGAAGTTAAAACGCTACTTTCAATGACTATGTATTTAATCCATGTTAACGAAACAAAACATTAGAAAACGTTGATTGCATCCTAAAATCATCGGGTATCGCAGTATTGCAGTGGGAACTCGTGGGAACTCAGTGGGAACTCGTCGGAATGCAGTGGGAACTCAGTCGGAATGCGGTGGGAACTCAGTGGGAACTCAGTGGGAACTCAGTCGGAACTCAGTCGGAACTCAGTCGGAATGCGGTGGGAATGCGGTTATATCATCTACGTAGTATCGTGCTAGTATCATGGGAGTATCGTTGGAGGAGGTATGGAGTATGTATGGAGTACATATGAAGTATGATATAGGTTGATAGGTTTGGACAATGGCATATGAAAATAAATTTTACATATACATAACGATATTTTAGAGGATATGCGTGTTTGGAAAATGTTAAAATATATTAAAAAATGACGCATGCTATGCAAAACCACATGCCAAAATGGGAAGAAAAAGGAAGAAAAAGCAAGTTTAGGTCGTTTTTGGACAAAAGTGGAAAAAAGGGACAAAAATGGACAAAACTGCCCAAAACATACCCAAATAGGACAAAAGTGGACATAACCGGAAAAAACAGGAAAAAAGGGGAAATTATGTCCCATTATGGACCGGACCTCTTGAAAAATCGAAAAATAACCCTGTATATTTGGGGTATTATTTAACTTTTAATTTGTTATAAATATGGCAAAATTATGTCTTTTGTTCAAGTATGTAGGAAAGTGCCAGGGCTGTTTTTTTTGTTTATTTTCTGAATGCACACTAAAGACAATACTTCAGACAAGCTTACCTTTCCAAGCTAAGTTTGGGTTACACTATCAAAATGATAAGACACATTTATTCTTCTAAATTTACCCATCCCTGCCTGCAGACGATGCAGGGACTTTTAAAGCCCTTCGAAATTATTTGACCCATATATTTATGCGCATGTTTCTTTAATGGCTTTTTTATGGAACTTAATTTGATAATTCTTTAGCTCTCTTTTCAGCAGCCAACACACCTTCCACAATGGCAACATCGAAATGTCTGTTTTCAAAGGTTTTTAATGCGGCTTCCGTAGTACCACCTTTAGATGCTACGGCTTTTATCAAGTCATCTAAGCCCATCTCAGCATTATTGATCAGATGATAAGCACCCAACATGGTTTGCTTTACAAATTGAAGAGCAGTACTTTCATCAAATCCCATTTGTTTTCCAGCCTCCACCATATACTTTACAAAATAATAAAAATATGCTGGACCACTGCCACTTAAAGCCGTCACAGCATCAATCATAGCTTCGTCTTCTATATATACCGATCTACCGGTGGCATTGATCAAGTTTTCAATTTTAAACAGTTTAGAAATGGCAATGCCTTCTGCAGAAGTAAAGCCCGTGATCCCCATTCCTAGCATAGCTGGGGTATTGGGCATGGCTCTCACTACAGCATGATGTCCTAAAGCTTCCTGTATTTTTTTGATGGGAATGCCAGCCATGATAGATAAAATCACCTGTTTTTCGTTTAATACGCCCTTGAGTTCGGTAGCTAGCGATGCAAAATCCTGTGGCTTGACCGCTAATATGACAAGATCAAAATGAGAAATCTCAGTAGAAACCGTATTGACCACCACCCCTTCTTTGCCCTGAGACAATGACTCACATCGCTCTTTGCTTTTTTCTACCAATAACAATTCAGACTTTTGTACTAAATCATATTTTATGAATGACTTGGCAAAAGCCATTCCCATATTTCCACATCCAACAATGGCGATCTTCATATTGATATTTTTAATGTAACACTACCCTATGGCAGCGCTAGATGATTTATATGATTTATCACTCAATCACTTAACTAAGAGTGCAAGAATTTTGCAAAATTAGTAAATTCACATGAGTAGTTTGCTTTTATTATTCAAATTTTGATTAACACTTATCATTAAAAATACAAAATATAAAAGTTACATAAAACTTACTACAAAAACCTTCCTTTAAAAATCGGGCTTTGGAAATGAGTTTTCATAAGTGTATGGTTTAATTAAATTGACATGTTAAGATTATTTTTTCACAAATGGAATGGTTTTCATTATCCCATCATGAGTTGTGATAGAAGCAAAGTATAAGCCTTGCTGTATTTGTGAAATATCGATTTTGTCACCGGGATTTAAATCTTTGCGAATAAGTACGTCTCCTAATACATTGTATATGCTTAAATCTACTTTTTTGTCAATAGTGAACTGAATAAAGTTTGAAGCTGGGTTGGGATAAACTAAAAATACATCCACAGTGGATTCTTTAGTATTTGATGAAGATAAAAATTTATTTTCGACCCAAATATTCCTAGTACTATGAAAGAAATCCTGATCACCATCATTATCAAAATCTGCAAGCAAAATGGCCTCTAGTGTGGTTTGCGAAGGAAAATCCGCTACCTTAAATTCTGTAAAATTTAAATTACTAAAATCACCATTAGATTTAAATAGTGATAAACCACCTGGTAATACATTTTGATGGGCCAAACCAACTAATAAATCTAGTGAACCATCATTATCTATGTCCAATACATTAAACCCATTAAAATACCATTGTCGTTTTAATAAATTTTTTAATTCAAATTTATTATTTAATTTAAAATCGTTAATCCACAGATCTATTTGATATTTTGTAACACCTTGTTCGCCACTTATTAAAATATCAATGTCGCCATCCTTATCAAAATCAACTACTTGTAAATCTCTGTAATCATATTTCTCAGCGATAACAAACGGCTTAAAGCTTTGACCTTCATTAAAATATACCATTAACCCTTTTTTATCTGCAAACAATGATCCTGCAACTATGTCTAACAATCCATCATTGTTAATATCAGCTATTTTCACTACGCTAACATTAGCTTCTACAGGAGCTGGGATAATAAAATCTACATTATATTCTAAATAAGTATCAATTCTTTTATAAAACACCTTAATTCTACCTGACATATCCGCAACCAAGATATCTTTTTTACCATCATTATCAAAATCAGCACCCAACAAATGTGGGTAATTGGTTGTATAATCGATTGGTAAGGGTACTACCTCAAATAAAAACTTACCTGCTGTACTTTTATTTGTGATAATGACTAACTTGTTGTTTCTCGACGCCAAAATATCCAAATCTCCATCACCATCCATATCAGCCAATGAAATTCGGGCTCGGTATGAACTTAAAGGTACTATACTTATAGATTTGATAGTGATCGGGGATGTTCCGTCGTGATAGTAAATATACATTTTATCTACCGAATTGGTAACAATATCAATATTGCCGTCACCATCCATATCCCCTACTGCAGAATACCCATCATCACCTGGCACAGAACTATAATTGTGTGTGACAAAATTTTGGCTTCTAATAAATGTAGAGAAAATATTGAAAATAATAAATAAAACTAAAACTCGCTTTGTATTCATTTTAAATTACTTTTTATTTGATGTTTGAATTATTTTTGACTCAATATACTAATGCGGCTGTTCAATATACTGAATGAGCATTTTTTGTTTCATTATTCCAGTGCATTAGTACTTTAAATTAAAATATGTTTGCATCATTTTTTTTATGGTTATATTTTGGATATTTCAGTTTCGAATTCATTAATAAATCCATTAATTAGACATAAAACCTGTTGTATTATTTGCTTTGTATCATCTTCATTTGTTGTGATTGGTAAACATTTATCTTCTAATGATTCTTTATAATCTGGATTTACTAAATTGCCAAGACTATCTAGACGATCACCAAAAATTGAAATATCATTCTTAATAAAATCAAGAAAAATCTCAAAGATGCCTCCGCTAAATGAAATTAATACATTTATTTTTATATCATGACTAATTTTTGTTTCCTTTAAAAATAATCTTTCAATTTTTATATAATTAAAATTATTATCAATTTGTCCTAAAATTTCCTTCATGGACTTTAACAAAGGAGTTTTTCTTTGAGCAAAATTGGAGTATTCGGAACAGATTTCAGAATATTTTGATAAAAATGCAACTTTCTTTAGTGATTCTACAATTATATCTATCATTATTATTTAATTCAAGGTTTTTGAAATATTATACTGCCAAAGAAATAAAATGCCTGACAAGATTTTTATTTGCATCACAATCACTCCTTTTTCTTTTTATCTCCCTTTATCGCTTTATTTACATCATTCATAATTCCATCCCACCATACTTGCATACCATTTTTGGCTTCTATCAGATGACACTTGATTTTGTTTTTCATACATCCGATGAGAAAGTCTTCTATGCCTATTCCATTTGCTTCAGCCAGTTCTTTGACTTTGCTTTCAGAAAGCTCAATTTCTTCAGTTATACTTCCAATAATATGGAATGGCCCATCGTCACCATTGGTACCGGAATAGACCAATGCTCCGTTTTTGTAATGAATGTACCACACTTCATATTTATTGTAACTATAAAACTGCGCTTCGCCAAATCTAATGCTTAAGTTCCATATGATTTTTTGCAGATCATCTTCATTGATTGGCTTGGAACTATTTTTTAATTCTGGCAATGATAAAGTCATTAGGTTTTTACCAAATAGAATACTGTGACTCTGATAAGTAGCCAAGCCTGTGAAATCTTTTTCGAAGGCTTTGTACAGACCAGAAACGATTTCATTCTCTTTACTTGATCCACTAAGATAAGAAATGATTTCTTGTGTCTTGTCTGTAGGTATATATATCCATGCAGCATCATTATCCACTTCTGAGAGCACATCTTCTTGTTTTTGGGTGAGCTTGGGAATTTCTCTCTTACTTTTTCGTTCAAGTTTTGAAATATACTGTGGAGTGACGAAATTACCATTATCTAAATATAATGTAGAGTTCAAATCAAACGCTATTTCATAAAAAAGTTTTACTAGATTTACATCCAATCTACCATAACTTATGGCAGTAATGGTATGATTCTTTAGACCATACCATATTCCTGGGGTTTCAATGTCAGGTTCAGATTGTCCTTCTTTAATAATATAAAAGGTGATGCATCTCCCAGTTAAATAACTTGGATCTTCAAAAGTTTCTCTCTTGTAATTGCAATCGTCATCTACATACCATGGTTCAAATTGTTGGTATTTTTGAATGACATTAATAAAAGTTTCAATGGGTATCTTTTTACAAATTTTCAAAACAGGTTCATATTTTTTTAAGATAAATTCTTTTTGAGATTCTTCTGTGTTACAAATTGTAAAATCAAAGTGAAAATCCTTCATATGGTTTAGATTCTGGTTAAAAAATTAAATTCCAGCTACTTGTTCAGCTGTTTTTAAGACAAAAGTAACATTAGGATAACTTTGCCGTAAAGTTGGGAGCCAAGAATTTGCATTGTTCAAATTGTTTTTATCCACAATTATGGTCATCTTCGAAACAATAGTGTGTGTTTTCGGTATTTTCATTCTACTCCCATTTGAAATGAATTCCAAATCAACCTGTTTACTTAATTTATCTAAATTTTTCATTATGCTGGAATTAGCGCCTTCCTGAAACGGATCTAAAAACTTTTCTAAGGTAGTTGCGGTTGTCGATTTCACACTTATCACTTCGGTAGTGATTTTACCATTTGCTGTAATAGTTTTAAAAAAATCAATAACTGGATGATTCCAACCTGTTTGAATATACGGTTTACCATATAAATATTTCCCTATCAGAACTTCAAAGAAATTTCCTCTATATGATATGCCTCCAAATGCTCTACCAGCAGCCCACAAAGATGAGATACATGTTCTTTTTGCAGCAATCGAAAAATTATTTATGAATGATACTACATGTTTATCTATATCTCCGCAACGCCAGTTATGTACCACAACACCATCTTTTCCGACTAGATAGTTGTGGGTGGCATCGACAGTAAAATTATAAACCGTATGCGTACCTTCCAGCTTTTCTTTGGATGTAAGTACTGCAATGCCAGCCTTGGTTTTGACTACATCACCAGCATTAAGCCAGGCCACTGGTTTCCACAGTCCTGAGACAGCATACATAAATGGATGCATCGATGTCACTTCTACTTTTTCCCTATTGTCAAATGTAAGCTTCCAAACGTCATCGGAAGTGTGGGCAAAGATAGCTGCAACGGGTGAAAATACAAAATCACAGTCTGTAATTATTTAAGGACGAAACTTAAGTTGATTCTTTCGAATATTAGTTGGCATAAATATATCACCAAGTCATGCTGTGCATATTGATACTATGGTAATGTCATCGATGGTAGTATTATCAAACCTTTAAAATAGTGCAACAGATGAAAATACTGAATTTGATCTTGGTCTGTTTTTTTAGATCATTGGTAGAGACATATGCTTGGTTTGTACTTTCCCGTGCAACTAAAATCCATCAGATTGCGTCATTGGTGTGTATTTAAACAAATATTTTTTTTAACCCTTTAAATAAATTAATCATGAAATCATTTAAAAATGTAATCGCAAGTTTTTCTTTGTTGGTATTCGTAATGAATGCATCTTTTGCCAATGATCCTGCAACCATCAAAAAACCGGAAATCAATCAAATCCAAACCATGCTGAAAAAAATAGAGTATGGAAAATTTCTGGACAAAGAAACGAAACTGAACATTTCATTTTTTGTCAATTCTCAAAGTGAAATCATAGTCGTTTCTACTAACAATCAGGAATTGGACTCTGTCATCAAGGCCACATTAAATTACAAAAAATTAGCCCTAGACAAGTTGAAATTTAACGAAGTATACACCGTACCTGTCGTGATCAAATAAAAGTAGTCATACCCCATTGAAAAGTACAGCCGAAGATTTGTAAGTCTTCGGCTTTTTTATGTCTATACATTACGGAAAATGTTAAAATTTTCAAAATATATTTAACTTTATATGACAAAACTAAAACAAAAATAAATAAAATACGTTTGAGTTTATATTAATACATGAAATTTTATTTTCTTTGTGCCCTATTTCATAATCAAATACAAATATAATTTTAAATTTATTTTCAATGGCAGACTATAAGATGGACAAAATAGACCTGAAAATTGTAAAAATGCTTCAGGAAAACAGTAAAATCACCAATCTTGATTTATCTAAAAAAATCGGATTAAGTCCGGCACCGACTTTAGAGCGTGTAAAAAAACTCGAACAGTCAGGTATTATACAAAGTTACCATGCTAAGGTGGACTCCTCAGCCATGGGACTTAATGTAAAGACTTTTGTGCTGGTTTCTCTGGCGTGGCAAAAACCCAATGCATTAGACAATTTTATCTCTAAAGTCAAAGCAGTACCAGAAATTACAGAGTGTTATATCATCACAGGTGATGCAGACTTCTTGTTGAAAATTGTTTGTAAAGATATTCCAACCTACGAAAAGTTACTTTTCAAAACCCTTTCTCAAATTGAAGAAATAGAAAGATTAAAGACTTTGATGACATTATCAAAAGTTAAAAAAGAAAAAGTTTTGCCATTCGACTACGATAACGCAGAAGAGTAACGCAAGCTTTTTACCAAATGAAACCCAATTGACCGTTTTCTACCACATAGAAAGCGGTTTTTTTTTCTAAATACTTATCTATGTTGTGGAAAATATACAAAAATGACCCCGAAGTATGCCATTACATCTTTGGGACCATGCATACTTCTACCCAAGAAGCATATACTTTTGCAGAACTCGCTAAAAAATATATTGCAAAGTCGACTATATATGCCGGCGAAATGGACTTAAATCTAGCGCAGGATTACAATCTTACATCTTACTTTATATTAAAAGAAGGCACAACCTTTAGTGATCTTTACAGACCCAAACAATACCAAAAATACAGAAAAATCATTCTTAAATCCTTAGGTTTTGATTTAAATCATTTTGAACTATACACACCTTTCTATATTACCAACTTGATGGTCAATATGTACCTTCCCAAAGACAAGGATGAACCATTGGATCATTATTTGTGGAATTATGCCCGTGAAGCAGAAAAAGAACTGACCGGTGTAGAGACCCTTTCTGATCAAATCAGAATTCTGGATAATATACCCATGGCATATCAGGTAAAAGTTTTTAAAGATCATATGAAAAACATAGCTGCCATGAAGTCTAAAATCATGAAGCTGAACAAGATGTATGAAAGATGTGATCTCAAGGCACTAATGATGGCGACTAAAAAAAGTATGGGTTCTATCCGAAAACTGATGATTTATGACAGAAATGAAGCCATGACTAAAAGCATAATTCAATTATTTAACACAAAGCCTAGTTTCGTATCTCTCGGCGTAGCGCATATACCCGGCAAAAAGGGTATATTATCTCTACTCCACCAGGAAGGTTACAAAGTTCAACAAATAAAAAAATAAAACTTACTGATTTCAAACAAGTTATAAAAATTATGAAATTTTTTGAAAAAAAATTGTACAAAAAATTTGTTTGAATGCCGAACATGAACGTATCTTTGCGTCGCTTTAGAAAAAGTTCTTGTAAAAGCACATGCGAAAGTAGCTCAGCTGGTAGAGCACGACCTTGCCAAGGTCGGGGTCGCGGGTTCGAATCCCGTCT
>CAZGMB010000013.1:0-99475 GCA_964526715.1 uncultured Aureispira sp.
TAGATTGATTGAGCAAAAGCTTAGATCGATTGAGCAAAAGCTTAGATTGATTGAGCAAAAGCTTAGATCGATTGAGCAAAAGCAGCCAATGGATAAGCAAAAGCTTAGAACGATTGAACAAAAGCAGCCAATGGATAAGCAAAAGCTGAGATTGATTGAGCAAAAGCAGCCAATGGATAAGCAAAAGCAGCCAATGGACGTTAAAAATAATTAATCCCGCAGGGATGTTATGATTATAACCAAGTCCGAAAGCCTTTCGGAAACCCTGTAAGGGTGACATTCAACTTGCTATCTAGAATGAACGTTCATTCAAAAGTCAATATTACTGCATTATTGCGGAACAAAAAAAGCGGTGTATATTCCGGACCAAGCTGACCCACCCAAACGGTCAAAAAACCAGTAAGGATTTACTGTGACATTTGGCTGACATTCTGGCTGATGCTGACCCACCTAAGATCAAGATGGATCCACTTTTCTGGAGTATGTTGACCTTTGAATACTAGATGCTCAGCAATAGGCATCTGAAAGATGATCTCTAAGGTACGGCTTACCCACCAATCTTTTTCTACTGCAAAGGGCTTCATACCTTTATCGGCAGCGTGGTGGCGTAAGTGGATATAACAACTATGCAGCGATAGCTGGTGCACAATCTGGCACCCTAGCAGCAAGACAAATGGCAGATCTTCAGTATGTATTTACCCAGTACGCTTTAGGTACAGCTAGTATTGTTAATCAAGCACCATCACCTACGGACTGTGAGGTAAATAATACTTGTGGTAGTGTACTATACTACTTCCACCCTGATCATGTAGGTTCTAGTACATTTTTATCGGACGAAAATGGCCTGCCATATCAATTTTTGTTATATTTGCCATTCGGAGAGACGATGGCCGAGTAGAAAGCTGGCGGCTTCGGCAATAGGTATAAGTTTAATGGAAAGGAGCAGGATGCTTTATCTGGGTTATATTATTATGGGGCTAGGTTTTACGATCCTGTAGTGAGTATATGGCTGGGAACAGACCCAGAAATTGAAAGAGGACCAGATTGGTCAGCTTTTTCATTTTGCTTCAATAACCCGATTGCTTATCTTGACCCCAACGGAAAGTATCCAATTATAACAATAACAAAAGTAATTGTAGGTTCTGCTGATCAAAGAGTTATAAATACAACTGACGTGGTAAAAGTCGCTTTGTATAAAGTAATTGTTACTGACTCCGAAGATGCTATTTTTAGTATGACTTTTAATGTCACCAGGGATGCTTGGGTTGACATTGATGAAAACGGAGTAGCTAATAATGTCGGATTTGAACCAAAAAATGGAAAGAAAAATAGATTTATTGCTAAAGAAATGCCAAATGGATATCCAAAAGGTAATGGTACAGAAGCATTAAAGCTTTATCAATCTGGATCAGAAACCGTCCATGCTGAACCAAACCAAGCAGCAGTTGATGCTAATTCAAGAGATAAAATTGATGTAGCGCAAGGTATTATGTTACATGTTGGTGGGAATTATGAAAAAAATGGAAAAAATTCGGTAGCAGCTTCATTAGGATGCTTCGGAGTTTGTAATAAGAATAACTCCAGTTCAAATCAGTCAAATAATTATACTAATAATATTATGGATAAAATAAAAGAACAAGCTGCTAAAAGTAGAACAAATCCAGGAAGAATTGAAGTCATTATTGAAAAAAGAACAGGCAATGAATATCCAGCGAGACTTAATTATTAGTTTTTTATTCTCTATTGCATTGATTTGCTGTAAGCAAAAATTAAAGCAATCTATAACTCAAATATATAAAGTCATGCCAGTAAGTAATACATATATTTCTGATCCTGATAATGGCGATATTGTGATTAATGGTCAAAAGTATTTGGTTCGTTGGAAGGTGAAATATCATAAAGGTATCTTAACTTCATGTATAAAATTTTTACCTGAAGCACCAATTGAATACACAATTGAGGAGTTAAAGAATGATACTGCACTTACTGCTCATATAGAGATACCATTAATTCAGAATTGGAAATTAAGCCCGAATTTGACTCTAATTACGGAATCTAAAGAGATCCGTTTAGCCAAATTAGACAACTTTCATTATAAAGAACTGGATGGAAATAGGATTTTTGTAATTAAATAGCTTTGTTCGGCGTAGGCTGCCCCTACGTCGCTGTGATGCCATTGCTATGCCATGAATCATAAAAAAATGAATACCATAAACAAAAGCCATACAACTACAAGAAAAGTTGTGTGACTTTTGTCATTTTAGAGTGCAGCGATAATTTTATGTAAGAAATCCTTCCACCCTGATCATAGCCTGTCACGCAAGGCGTGATGGGCTCCAGCACATTTTTATCTGATGGAAATGGTCTACCTTATCAATTTTTGTTATATTTGACATTCGGAGAGTCGATGGCCGAGCAGAAAGCTGGCGGCTTTGGCAATAGGTATAAGTTTAATGGTAAGGAGCAGGATGCTTTATCTGGGTTATATTATTATGGGGCGAGGTTTTATGATCCTGTCATAGGGAATTGGTTGAGTGTCGATCCAGAAGCAGAGAAATTTCTTGATTGGTCAACTTATAATTTTACCTTAAATAATCCAATTGTTTTTGTTGACCCGAACGGAGAGTCTCCTATAAGGGGAGCCGTTGCAGCCTACAGATACGCTAAAAAAGTATACAAAATATATGAAAAACTTAAAAAGAGAGGTGAACAGCTAACTCCTAAACATCTCAAGGATGCTGGTATTGAAGAGCTAGCAGATATGGCAGGTGACTTCATTACTGTTTTTGAAGGAAGTTCTAGTGGGTGGGATCGGGCAAAGGCCGCTGTAGATTTAATTTTGGGATCGGATTTTAATAATAAAGGAGCAAAAGCAGCTGAAAAAGCTATGGATGAAGTAAAAGACGGAGTAAAAGGCGTTTACGAAACAAGCACTAAAAAAGGACGCCATTATGCAGGAAAAGGGACAAAAGGAAGGATGAATCAATCTGCAAAAGATAAATCAGATCCTAAAAATGATGATCCTAATGAGAGTAAAAGCTTTTATCCGTCAAAATCTGATAATGATGCAAAAGAAGAGGAAGCAATAATGATTTGGAAAAGTAAAATTGAATACAAAAAAGATAATCAAAATAAAATCCATACAGGAAGAACTAGAGTTAATAATGAGTTTGGATGTGGTAAATTTGATAAAAAGAAAGATATAGGAGCTTAAATATTATGGTATATTATAATAATAGAATAAAGTATATGGATTCATTTGGAGGTTTAATATTAGAATTATTTAATAACCCCAATATATATCTTTATGACAAGCTGAAGGAATGTAAGGATTTGTACAACGAGCTGAAAATGAATGGTCTTGTTTTTGATAACGAATTATACCATCCGTTTAATAATGTTGATATTATACAAGAATTTCCAAGAGTTGAGACATTAGAAGTTACCGCATCCCACATAAAAAACCTTGATGGGATAAAGTTTGCTCCAGATTTAAAACATTTGACTTTATTTAATGGGTCAAAGTTTGATTTTGATACTGTTAAAGATACATTAAAACATCTTCACTTTTCATATCATAAAAATATTATAAACTTGGATAGACTTGAGAAATTAGAAGAGCTTATTATTTATAATGATAATGATGATGTAAAGATTCCAATAAATATCAATGAATTGAGATTAATAAAGTCTAAAAGAACAAGTCTGCTTGGACTAAAGCAGCTTGAAAAAATTAAAACCATAGAAATCGACGGTTGTTCAAAACTTCTTTCATTAGAAGGATTACCAACTGGAATAGAAAGAATAGTTATTTACTCTGGTATTAATCTTACGAATTTAGAAGCACTATTTTTACTTGAAAATCCAAAATCAATTGTTGTGAGATCAAAACATTCATTCAAAGAAATTTTAAGCGTTTTGGAAACAAAATTTCCAAATGCCGGTATTGATTTTAGAAAAACATGAGATTTATATTCAAATTGATATGCTGATTTGACTACGTTCTAAATTGGAGACGTAATTAAATGGTATAAACTAAAGTGAGTATTCCCTTTGATGGTCGTAGTTTGCAACGCTGCCTGTCATGCCTTTTGTAATTATCCAAATTGAATTACTTCAAAAAAAGCTGTAGTTTTGTATCTTCACTAAAAGTAGTGATCTGTAAAATCTCCTAATATTCTTAGGCGTCGCTCGCCAAGATGCTGATCAAGACAGCATACAAGACCTATACCAAGCTCAAGAAAATGGGCAAGTTCTCCAAGGATAACTTCATGAAGGCGCTGAAGGATTCCGGGATAGAGGAGATCGTCGATATAGCGGGAGATTTATTTACGATAGTGGATCCTACTTCGAGTTGGATAGATGTCACAAAAGCAATAATAGACGTTACGACAGGTCTTGAAACCAATAACAAGGGCAATAAGGCGGCTGAGGAGGCGATGGATAAGGCCAGTGATTTGGTGAAGGATAGTAAGAAGAAATATGATGATATTAAAAATCCGTATGGTTCTAAAGGCAAGCCAGATCATCAAGCAAAAGTCGATGAATTAGGTAAAAAAGCAAAAGAGGACAACCCAGACATGGATATTTTACAAGAAAGAAAAATACAAGGTCATGACTCTAATAGAAGACCCGATGTACAGGTAGTTGATCCTAAAACAGGTAAGACTACAAAGATATATGAAGCGGAAAGAAAACCTAATAGTAGTAGGAACAAGAAAAGAGAAGCAGAATATAAAAGATTAAATATTCCTAACGAAACACATAAAGTTGGCGCTTAATGGCAGAATCAAATTTTTATATCAATGATAATGAAAGAGGAGATTTGTTTGACTTTCTTTTTACAAATGAGATCTGGCTATGTCCAAGTAAAAAGTATAAATCATCAAATTTTGAACAAATAGAAGATCGTAAACAATTTCTGAAATCTATTGATGAAGAGACTGTAAGATTTCATTGTATATCTAAGCATTTTTCATTATATCCACTTTATGTGGAAAAGAATGAATATTCTAAAGATGAGAATTCTTATTATATCAAAGATAAATATGGCGGTCCATATTTTGATATTTCTTTTTATAGAGGGTTTGCAGAAGATTCAAATATAAAATATAAACGGACATCATTGTTTCACTACCCAAAATATATTAAACTGCAAGAGGAATATCAAGAGTTTAAAGTAAATGAAGAATTAAAAAGATTTTTTGGAATTGTAATTAAGTTTCTGAAATCAAAATGTAAAAAAGTAAAGATAAAGGATAAATTTTATTGGGTGAGTCTTGAAGTATGTAAGGAGATTCAACTTTTATAAATTCTCCATGCAGGGTGTAACTTGTACCTACGTCCTTGTAAATTGATTGCTGTGCCATGAATTGAAGATAGGATGAATTAAATAAACGAAAGCCATACAACAAATCAAGAAAGATGTGTGGCTTTTGTTTTATAAAACAGATAGTCTGCATAGGGTTCTATTGAATTTTGTACTAATTGTGGCTTCGGCTCCGTTCAGCCACCGTCGTTGCTCATACAACAAATCAAGAAAGTTGCATGGCTTTTGTAATTTTACAAATTTAATAACTTCAAAAAAAAGCTGTAGTTTTGCATCGTTACTAAAAGTAGTGATCTGTAAAATCTTGCAAAAGCCATAATAGACGTTACCACAGGTCTTGAAACCAATAACAAGGGCAATAAGGCGGCTGAGGAGGCGATGGATAAGGCCAGTGACTTGGTGAAAGGGAGTAAGAAGGTAAAGCCTGGAAACGTGCCGCATGATCAAAGAGATAAAAGAAGAGCTTATTCTAAAAAGGAGGTTGACGAGAAATACAAAGAAAATGAAACATTATGCGAATACTGTAGTGAATCTACATTACGTAAAGATTACAGAGGTGATCATAGAGAAGCGCATGGGAAAGGTGGTAGAACGGATAAAGAAAATTTAGCAGGATCTTGTTCAACTTGTAATTTAAAAAAATCAGATAAAGATGTTGGTACTGAACCAGGCAAGTTCAATCCTCCAAATCCATTAAAAAAAGATAAACCTAACTAAAAAAGTGATAAGAAAAGTAATTTGTTGTAAGCACGTTTTAGAGAAAAAAAGAAAAGCTAATTTTATTGTGAAGATTGATTTTCGACTTCAACTTTTATGCGATCACGATGATTGTATGTCAGAACCGCACTTAACAGAATTTAGTGAATTGTTGGAATTTGATAGTACTTTGAATAATATCTGTGAATTAAAAAATAACCATTGCATTAAAAGAGATGGTAAATTATGGATTGAAGAGTATTATTATGATATGGATACACAAAGTATTAAAGTACAGAATGATAAAAGGTTAATAAATACTTTTGGTAAAAGTTTTGAACATTTGCCTATATTAGATTTTAAAGGATTTGAAGTCAGAAGTTCTTATGATGTGAAATGTAGAGCTTTAGCACTATCTTTGATGATCCAATTTGCCAACAATTTAATTTCAAAGTATGATTGTATATATTATATAGAAAAATACAACTTAAAACATATATTTACGATTCAAGAATATAATTTCATAGAACATTCGTCTAATGATGGTAAAATTTTTGAAACATGGAAAGTAGAGGCATTAGTCCCATTATTATGGTATTTAGGAATAGAGATAAAATTAGAAAATTTTTTTACTCAATTTGATCTTAATAAAATCGATAGTTTACATTATCCAATTATTAATATAAATATTGCCCCTTCTACCTTCTTGGAAAATAAATTTTTTACTAAAGAAGAAGATGAAGTTTTGTTGATGTTAGATTTATATTCAAGACTTGACTACATTGCTGATATTTCAAGATTAAACAATGATTTTTATAAACAGAAATTGAATACAGCTTTAATATACGAAAGGAGATATTCTTTAATGTGGCTTTCTTTTCCTTATGACTGGGACAAAATTAAATGTAATTCAATTTTATAATTATTTGTGATTGACCCTAGGCTGGGCGAAGTTTGCAACTACGTCCAAGTGTTGCCATGGCTGCGCCATGAATCAGCAACGGAATGATTAGTATAAACAAAAGCCATACGACGATAAGAAAAGTTGTGTGGCTTTTGTGTATTTACAACGCTACGATATTTTCCGAAAGAAATCGTTCGTGCTGAGCGATATTTTACTCTTCATATTTGCCATGCGCCTTTAATATGTCTATCACTTCTTGAATAGTCAGTTGTGTATATCTAGAGATTTGGTCTAAAGGCATCTTGTCATCTATCATTGTTAAAACCACCTCAATCTTGCCTTCAATCTTGCCTTCAATCTTTCCTTCTAATTTATTTTTCAATTTATATTCTTCTACGAGTGTCATATAGTATTTGTTTAAAGGTTTATCAATGTCTATTTGAATGATGTTGATGAGGTCGATATTCTTTTGTTCAGCAATCATCATTATGTAAACGTAATTTGAATTAAAAAAGTTCCGTTCTTCTTGAGTTTGTAACGATTCAAATATTTTGCTAAGTTTGTTTAGTAATTCTATGGGTTTATTGATGTGTTTTTGAGTGAGGAGCATTGTACTGATGGCTACATTTCGTATGTTGAAGATCATTTCATCATCTAGATCATGCACGTTAAATATCACCACTTTAAACTTTGGAATAAACTCTGTTATCCCAGAAGAGTGTCTACTAAAAAAGGTCTCTATTGTTTTGTATTCATAACTATGGCTATGATGACAAAAAAGTAAAGGTATCACTGCGCTTATCGATTCTTTGTTTTTAATTTGCTGAAGGTAACTTCGAGACATATAGCCTAAAAGTTGAAAAGCCACATGAGGATCATCATAACTTTTATGCTCAATAATGATTGTGCACAAAGCTTCGGTTCCGTCTTCCAACTGGCAAGTAAAAACTATGTCTGCAAAAACTTCCTTGAGACTTTCGTCCACAAAAGATGTAGGAGAATATGTCAAAGTATCCATTTTGATTTTATACAAAGAATGATCAGAAATGGCTACTTTTAAGAAGTCAACTGCATTTTGGCGAACTTGTAGTCGTTCTTTGATATATTTATCATGTATATTATGCATAAAAAATATGTGTGTTGAAAATTTCTTTTATGTCGACTATGGAACAAAGGAAGGAGTAATAAAGTTTAATTTTCCTAGTTGGTAAACCTAGTCCCATTATCCACAGACTGTGAAACAGGGTATAGGGTCTAGTCCTTGTTGTAGTGTTTCGTACTATCTCCACCCCAGTTAGGCGTAGGTTGCACCTACGTCTGTGTGTTGCCATGGCTGCTCTATGAATCAGAGAAGGAATGAATAGTATACACGAAAGCCATTCGACAGATAAAGTGTTGTGTGGCTTTTATAATTTTTACAAATTGAATTTCTTCAAAAAAAGATATAGTTTTGCATCGTCACTAAAAGTAGTGATCTGTAAAATCTTGCTAAAGCCATAATAGACGTTACGACAGGTCTTGAAACCAATAACAAGGGCAATAAGGCGGCTGAGGAAGCGATGGATAAGGCCAGTGACTTGGTTAAGGGGAGTAAGAAGGTTAATAAGAATTCAAATGATGCGGAAGGTAATTTGTTCTGTATAAAGTTTCCGATGAAAAAACAGGTGAAATATTGAAAATTGGCAAGGCTAATAAAGATGATATTATGTCTTCGACTGGCGAAGTTAGAAGAGTGGCAACTAGTGTTAGGAAAGCAAAAAAGGAAGGATATTCTAACGCTAAAGGTGAAGTTATCCAAGATTTAGGTAAAACAAAGACTAAGAAAGCAAAAGATGCAGAAGCAAGAGAGGTGAGGTCTCAAAGAGCTGCAGGAAACCCGTTACCACTCAATAAAGAAAGAGATAAAAATTATAAACCAAATTAATTTAATAAAAAAATGAAGGTAAGTTTTGCGGAATCGTCATATATTTTAAATTTCTTTAATAATAAACTAAATAGTAACGTAATAAAAAAAGAAACTTTAAAATTGGTTAATGAAAAGATTTTAACTTTTCCCAAAAATGAAAATTTGGATAAATGGGAAATTGAATTTAGAATTATTTATTATTATGGAGATATAATAAAAATATTTAGAAAAGCTAAAAGTGATTCCACCGATAATTTTAAGCAAATAGTTATTCATATCCCAATACCATTAAACTCGATATATCCATGGGGAATAGCAGGAGATCAAATTGTTAATTTCAATAACATTGTGCCAGATCCAAAATACTGCGATGTTTTACAAGTAGATTATGAATTTAAGTCACTAGAATTTTTTATAATAGGAAATTTAAAAAAAGCAATAATTCATACCTTTAATTTGGGATTTTCAGTTGGAGGAGTTACAATAGGTAACAAAATGAAATAAAATAGGAGTATTCTATATAGAAAGTGGGAAGTAAGGAACAAAAGGAGCAGCTTATGAAAGTGCTCAAGGACTTTTGAAAGCAGCCCAAAAACAATATGATGATATAATTAATGTTATAAATAGTGCTAAGAAGCAGGCATCTCAAATAGATTAAATTGATAAAATGGATAGGACCCTGAAATATTTCGATGGTAGTATTGCCCTAAAATTTAAAAATTTAAAAATTTTGACTCCTTTAGAGGAAAGTATTTTAAATTTACATGATAATGTACCATTAAATGAATATAGTTTTGATGATCTGAGATTTATGATTTTGCAAGAATTGGGTTTGACATATCTAATTCCTTTGGGATTAAATGTGTTAAAAGATAATCCACTAATTGAAACAGCTTATTATGAGGGAGACTTATTATCATCAATAATTAAAGTTGATAAAAATTATTGGGTTGAAAATAAGGAAGAATACAATAAGTTGAGAGAAATCCTAAGAATCAATAACATTTTTATAAATTCAAGATTAGATATGAATGAAAAGTCTGATCGTGAACTGTTGTCGAATATTGATATTTTTAATCAAGTCATATGCTAAGTGTAGTATGAAATAAAGATAAGCGATATCAATTTTATGACACAAAGATAGAATTTATTAGCATTAATGTATTTGAAATACAAATCTAAAGGTAGTTTGCAACTACGTCCAAGTGATACCATAACTGTGCCATAAATCAGTGACAGAGTGAACATAATAAAACAAAAACCATACAATATATTAAAGCTGCATGGCTTTTGTATTTTTTTAAGTGCGGCTATATGTTTTTTTGGATATCAGAATAAATTGTCAGGGTAAATTTAGTTTAAGATAACTTTCCATTTTATTTTTTTATACCATTCATATTCAATAAATTTGTGTTCAATTTTAAATCAATTATAATGAAATGAGCATGAGTAGTAACACCTGCTAGACTTACGTTATCAAGCGGGCACAAACCGTGATGATTATTTTCATGCAAATTACATGTGACCTTAATAACACGCACTCTGAGAGTGCAAAATAAAAATAAAACATGAAATATATTTGGATCATTGCATTGAGTCTTTTTGCTCATTTGCTGCCCGCTCAGCAAATGGGTAGTATATCTTGTGCGTCAAAATCAAATCATGCACCTTTTTCTGTCGGAGAGATTTATGTAGAAGGAAATCTAAGTGGTTATGTGGGTGTGTTTTCATTTTTGGTGGGTAACTTGCTACTGACAACATCGGAAGATATTGATGTCAGTGATGATTTTACGATCGCTCCTAATCCTACTGGAGGAAGATTTGAAATAAAAACATCAGGAAGCATAATAAAAAATGTTGTTTTAATAGATGCTTCAGGAAGAGTTATTAATTCATTATCAGACGCAGCGCAAGGGGATATCAGTGACTTATCTCCTGGTTTATATTTCATACAAATCAATCATAAAAACACTTTCAAAATCATAAAAAATTAAACACCATGAAAAGATTAGTAATGAGTATCGTACATTTCTTGTTTGTTTTGAGCGTACACGCTCAGGTTCCACAAGCTTTTAGTTTTCAAGGGGTAGCGTTTGATGCAGCGGGTAAGCCATTAGGTGACAAAAGTATCTCCGTAAAAGCAGAAATTCTTGCAGACTCACCAAATGGGAAAGTAGAATATAGTGAAGTACACACCGCACAAACCAATGCCAATGGATTATATTCTTTGAGTATTGGACTTGGCATACCATCAAGCGGTACTTTTGATAAGGTAGATTGGTCATCAGGTCAAAAGTATCTATCCATCTCAATAGATCCGAATGGGGGCTCTAATTTTGTATCTATGGGTGTAAGCCAGTTGTTAAGTGTTCCGTATGCTTTGGTATCAGGAAGTTCTGTGGCCTCCCAGCCCAAGATATTTGTGGCACCCAATCAGTTTGATGAGTATTCTATTATTTATCCTCTAGACAAGGATGATGATCCCATTAGTTGGTTGAATTTTTTATACAGATGGATTGATGGCGAGCCAGAAGATGTTTTTGTGGAGTATAAAAACCTACCGGAAAATGTACATATTTATACCGGTGATGTCATGAATAGATCAAAAAGATTTCGAAATTACTCAAAAGTGGACACTATCGATTTTGGGATTTACCAGCGAACAAGTGGGTTTAGGATTTCAGATATCAACCTTCCTATAGATTATGGTATCCATGATATTAAGGCTATATTCAGAACTAAGGAAGTGGTATTGGATTCTATATCTTTTAAAATCAAACTGAACCAATATTTATACGATGATTGTCTACATCCACTAATTGGTGAAAAAACACTGGTCAAAGTAGCGTGTGAAAAAGATGGGGCACCAGTTACTGATGATTTTTTAAATGGGCTGATTGGTACCAAAATGATAGTAAGATCTACTAGTATTAATTTTCTTAGTTTTGATGGTATGTTAACATCAAATCCTTGTAATATAGGTATTACAGAATTGTGTAAAGTTGATTTTAAATGTTATGTTAGTCATATTGCTGAAAATAGAACTTCCTATTTTAATAGTCTTACTTTACTACCTGACAATACATTACGTTTTAGTTTACAAGCGATTCTTCCAAATGCAAATCAATATAATTGTGTTATTGATTATAAATAATGGAATGGTAAAATAGGTGAGATATGAAAGATTTTTACCCAAATCCTATAAATTTAAACATACCTTTTTAGCCAATAATATAATATTTCATCACTCTTCCACCCAAAACAACACCATAGCCACACGGTCCGCATAAAACTTTCCGGCTTGGGTCAGGGTGTAAGTATCATCATCCTGTGAGATCATACCATTTTGTATTTGATCAGAAATGAGGTCCGAAAAATATTGGAAGTATTCAGGACCGACGAAGTCCTAATGGCAAACTTCAATTTATGCTTAGATATCTTTCATGTAGAATAATCTCCCATCTTACAGGCGAATTGCATATTGGAATTAATAGAACCAATGGACATTCAAAAGACGCAAATGGACAAGTGGTATTTAAGATAGGCTTCAACTCTAATACTCAGCCACCGAGCTTCAACAATCGGGTTACTCATTTTGAAATACTCAAACCCGGACTTCGACTTCCACTTGATTTTCTATTCTTATGGGTTCGTACATAGGGATATCTTGATTTATGGCTTCAAAAGAGACGGTGAATGCATACGGGATTTCTTCTCGATTTCTATCCCAACCTTTATGGCCACGGATGGCAAATGATACAACATCATTTAAACTATATGAATTTATTATGGCCCAATCTTTCTGAACGGTACTATTATTTCTGCTAAAGTTTCTTACTTCTCCCCAATTATTTCGTTCTCTAATCTTCCAAGGTATTTCTTCTCCTTTATATCCGAAGCCAGTGGTTTCTTCTTGATCGGTGTTAACTTCGTTTTCTTCTTCGATGGGTTTTAAGCATCTTTCCTTAAAGCTTTCTATATCATCATCTAGACTTGCACTAATCCATTCAAGCCAGGTGCCTAAATAGGATTTTGTTTTTTGTCTAGTACGTCTAATTTTGGCAGTGAAGGCTAGTGTCACTTCTATCAAAATATCAAATTCATTACCTTTATCAGTTAAAGATTCTGGAATATTTACTGTATAAATGTGTGCTTCATCGGCGCTTAATTTTCCTGTGGTGTAAAATGTCGCCCTAAAATCTGAATTTTCTGTAACTCGAGCTAATGAAGGGATACCATAACCATAAAATTGTATGGCTTGTGTGGTTGGATTCAAAAAGAATGGCTCAGGCAATCTAGCGCCCTGTACTATTAATGCTCGAATTAAATTTATATTCTCATCAGGATAAAGCTTTAACAATTGGGCTGCAATGTGGCTAACCTTAGGAGCTGCAAATGAAGTACCTATGCTATCCCTGCCTATCGCATTTCCACCATGCAATGTGCTTCTTACTAATTCTGGAGATGTATGTTCGTTTTCATTTATTCTATAAGTACCGTCCTTAGACACTATCTGTCCACCACCATATTCTACTACATCAGGTTTGATCATATTCCAAATACCTGGGCCAGTTCTTGAGAATGCAGATATTTCATTATCTGTACCTAATGAAATCCAGTTATCATCTTCATAAAAATGGTGGTTTACTGAGCCAACTGTAAGGGCAAAACAACTCTGTCCTGGGTCTGCTATTTTTGATATTTGTTCCGAAAGATATGTAGGATAAGGTAACCCACTTAGTAAAAGATTTGAAATAGTATCTCGGTGGATGTTGCCAGCTGCTAAAATAAAAATGATATCTTCCTGATGGATAAGTTTATCGATCATGGCTGCCCAAGGAGACATATGTTTGTTAAGTTCAGGACCAAAATTTGAGATGGACAAGTTAAAAATCTTCACATCAGAATTGTTATCAAAAACATCCTGCATTAATTGAGGTGGGTAAAGAGAAACTAGTTCATTATCACTGTTAAGAACTCTGATATTTTTTATTCTGCAAGGTAAGGTATATGGTGTAGGCAAATGAGAAATTCCATTTGGGTATAAAACAGCGCCAGCTACCTTAGTACCGTGACCGCCAGGTACCATGTCTGCTTTTGTATTATCAGTTAAAACATAATTTTGAGATTCTTGCGGATGAATAGCGTCTCTGATATATCTATTGTACTCCATAATGCCACTATCAATAATTGCCACTTCAGGATCATTTTGGTCTGGACCTATAATTTCTAATTCTGAGTCATTATTATAGATAAAGTCAGTACTTACAATATCTAATTGGGTTCTTTCTTTTACTTCAAAAACATAAGGATAATTGACTACCAAGTCTTTTAATCCTTTACCTGATATCAGTATTTCACATGCAAAACTATCTTCGATTTCGACATAAGAACTTTCTAAGGTTCCATAAACATTGATAAATTTTTCAAAATGGTTTTGCCTTGACATCATTTCGTCATTTCGACGTTCTCTTTCAGTTTGATAAACTTCCAGTTTCTTTTTAAAACGTGCACTTGGTTCTTTCTTCAAAGGTTTGTCAAATGCTATGGATACTTCTATGGGGTACATTTGATCATCCAAAATATTGGGCCAATCTTTTAATAATGATGGTGAAAGAATATGTTCAGGTCGCCATTGGTCTCTATTACCATTTACTATTTCCCAAAGGTCAGCTATTTTACCCGTAGATCTCGTAGATGTGATAAAACCATTTATTTTTTCTTCTAAAGTTGTTAGATTGTCTAATGATGCTCCGATGATAAAACCATTTTCTTCTTCAGAAATAATTTCTATACCGTAGTCCAGAAAATCGAATTGTCCTGTCAAGATGCCCGGATTGATCTGCAGAAAGACTGGAATGACTTCTTTGTCTAATTCAGGTAAGCCGAGCTTTACTCTTTTAGAAATGAAATCTTCCCAATCTAATTGTATTTGTGATGTTGAGCCTAATAACGTGGTAGCGTGCCCCTGACGGTTTTCTCTATTGTTTTTTGACCTTTCATTTTGTCCACCACCGTTGTAAATAGGTAAGCCTTCTATTTTTCCAGCAAATTTCAAGTGTGGAAATTGATTCATAGTACTTGTAGTTTATTTATTTAACGCCATATTTTCTTCTATTGCCCATGTTAAATCTTCGACAGATATGTCTTTACTTGCATTGATGACTGACCTTTTGGAAGCATCATGTGCTATTTTAACTACTATTGCATTGGACATGCCTTCCATTTTTTCTGCAAAGGTATTTAGATTTACTTTTTTACTTAGCGTCAGTGCTGAAAATGATATCTTGAGTAATTGGACAATTTCATCTTTGCCTGGTCTAGGGAATTCAATAAAATCATCAAATCTTCTGAAGAGCGCTTTGTCAATGCTGCCTTCGAGATTGGTGGTAGCGATGATGATGCCTTCGCCTGTGTATTCTTCTAATAATCCGAGGAAAATATTGACAATACGATGTATTTCGCCTACATCACTTGAAGTCATGTCTCGTTGTTTACCTATGATATCAAACTCATCCAAAAGTAACACGCATGGATAATCTTCGATACTTTCGAAAAGTTTCTGAAGATTGGATGCTGACTCACCTAAATATGAAGAGATGATAGTATCAAATCGGACTCTATAAAAAGGTAAACCTAGGTCTTTAGCTATTCGCTCGGCTGACATGCTTTTGCCACAGCCTGAATGTCCGTAGAACAGTATTTTTTTTCTAGGTTTTAAGCCATGTAAGGCTAGTCGCTCTCGTGCCAAATACTCTTTTTCGATTCTGATGATCTTTTCTTCCACCTTGGGTGTAAGTATCATCTGATGACGAAGGTATTCATGTTCAACATGGGTGGCCAATGGCAATCTGTATCGGCGATCGACAGGGATTGTGTATTCTCTGTCTTTGGTCATGATTAATGATGCCTTATTTTTAGCATCCTTCGATATTCGCTCTGATAATATTTTTATGAGTTTTGAAGCTAGGTTCGCATGTCCTTTTTTCTTTTCATCTTCGATGATGCTATAGGCTATTTTGACTATAGGTGTATCGCTATTGCCATCGATGGATTTAAAAAGTCGTGTTAATAATGCTTCGTTCATTATATATAAAATAAGATACAAAGTTATTAATAATATACGGATCCGTAGAATAAAAGTAGCGGATATGTAATTTTTTGACGAAAAACTGATAAAAAGTTTACATATTGGTAATTTTTTTAAGTTGGGTGGAGAGCGTGAATCAAATGGTGGACTTGATGCGTTGTGGTGTTAAAGAATGAATTAGTATAACCACTGAGAACACTAAGGTTTTCACTGACAGGTATGTTACGGAGCCTTCTACTCTGCTTGTCGGCTTTCAGTCTCCAAGGCTCTCTGATTGAATGAGCGAATTGAGTGCAGAGAAATAAGGACACTTTGAAATGAAGCAAACGGAATGAGGGAAAGAAGGAAGTGTGCAGGAGGATTTAGGGAGAAATTATAGATAGGAATTATTTCATACAAGAAGTTTTACATGTTTATTAATGAAGAGCACAAGTTGCAAACTTGCGCTAGCTTAGGAGATATGAAAGATTTTTAGCCAAATCCTATTAATTTAAACATACCTTTTTAACCAATAATATAATACTTCATCACTCATCCACCCAAAACAACTCCATAGCCACACGATCTGCATAAAACTTTCCTGCTTGGGTCAGGGTGTAAGTATCATCAACCTGTGAGATCATACCATTTTGTATTTGATCAGAAATGAGGTCCGAAAAATAACGGAAGTATTCAGGACCTATATCCCGTATTTTTGGTGCAGAAACGCCCCACATGGTGCGTAATCCGGTCATGATGTATTCGTTGTATCGTTCCCTTTGGTGGAGAATTTCGGTTTCTAATGGCAAGTTGCCTGTTTGGATAAGGTCTATATATTTTTTGTTATGTGCTAGATTCCATGACCTGGAGTTACCATCATAAGAGTGTGCTGAAGGTCCGAGACCCAAATAAGGTACACCTTTCCAATAGTTGGTATTATGTACGGCATGATGACCTGGGATACCAAAATTGGAGATTTCGTAGTGATCGTATCCCGAATTGACTAAGGTATCTATGAGGTGCGCAAATTGTTGATTGCTTTTTTCAGGATCGGGTTCAGGAGATTTTCCGGTTTTGACGTGATGGTGCAAGGCTGTTTTATCTTCCACAGTGAGGCAGTAAGAAGATATGTGCGGTATTTTTAGCGATAAAGCTTTGGCTACATTTTCTTCCCACATCAACATGGTAGTTGTAGGACTTCCATATATCAAGTCAATGGTTATATTGTGGATGCCAAAATCCTGAGCTAACTGTATCGATTGTAAGGCTTCCTGACTGTGATGTGCACGATTCATCCACAAAAGGTCTGTATCAAAAAACGATTGTACTCCTATGCTCAATCTGTTGATGCCCTGATTTTTGAGCATTTGTATTTTATCCTTATTGAGATCGTCAGGATTGGCTTCGAGTGTGATTTCAGCATCTTTGGCCCAATGATAATAGGTAGACAAGTGCTCCATGATTTTGGACATATCTTTTTGGTCCAGTAAACTGGGTGTACCACCACCAAAATAAATGCTATGTACCGTTTTTTCTTTCAGATATTCATGCCTTAGTGTGATCTCCTTGCAGATGGCATTAACCATCTCATCTTTTAGCATCAGGGATGTAGAAAAATGAAAATTGCAATAGTGACAAGCTTTTTTACAAAAAGGGATGTGTATATATATACCAGACATGTTGTATCTTCGTTGTTTATAGTGAAAATAAATGGGTAATCGAAAAAAATAATTTTTTAATTCATTAAAAATGTGTCAATTAAAAACAATATTTTTCGAAAACCAATTTACTTTATGTGTAAATACGCAATGTACTGACAAATCATGGTCAAGCATTGCGGTTAAAAGTACAAAACTAAGCATTTGAAAGGGTATCGGAGCTATTTTTGGGGAGTATTTAGTTATAGTCATCTTTTAGCGGGATGGGTTAAGATGGCTATATTTTTAAGTTTTTGTATAAATATATCCTTTGGTCAGACCAAAACTACCGTCATCATTTCCTATCCTGACCAGGTTACTAAAAACACTTTAATCTCAACTATGGATAGTGTCAAAACCACTTCTTTCATACAAAACCACATAAAAGATCAGCAAGCTGCGGGATATTTGTATATGAATGTAGATTCGTTTGTATGCCAAAAAGACACCTGTAAGTATTTCATATTTAAGGGTGAAAAGTATATCATCAGTAAGTTGAATATTTCAGAAGAACAAAAAGCCATTTTGGAAAGTAGTGGTATCAAAAAAAGACCAATAGGAAAACCCCTGGATTCCACCATCATCCAGACATTTTTAAAAACGCTTACTCTTTTTCAAGCCAATAACGGATATCCTTTTGCCAGTGCCGGCTTAAAAAAAGTAAGCATGGACAATGAAGGTTTGTCTGCAAGTCTCTATGTAAATAAAGGTAAAATGATGTTTTTTGACACCGTAGTCAATGAAGGGCGCCTGGATATGAAAACTTCTTTTTACAATAAAATTCTGGACATCAAACCCGGCAAGCCTTACCAACACGATAAAGTTACCAAAGCTTCAGCCAGACTGAGAGATTTGCAATATCTCACACAGCGTACCGAACCATTTGTGAGATTTATAAATGATAAGGCATATTTGGTGATCACACCAGACCCAAGGCCAGCCAGCCGATTTGATTTTTTGATTGGTGTATTGCCACAAGTGGTCAATGGCGTGCGCAAATGGAATATCACCGGAGATGTTACTGCAGAGATGACAAATGCTTTTCGTCGTGGAGAATACACTTTTTTCCAATTTAAACGAGTAAAACCAGAAAATCTCGAACTATTGGCCAAGTCTACCATTCCCTTTGTTTTTAATCTTCCGGTAGGAAGCCATTTGGATTTCCGCCTGTTTAAGAATGCAAATCAAAATCTAGACCTTTATTTTGATGGGGGCATTCAGTATTTGTTTGGTGGCTTTAATCAGATAAAAGTATTTGGAAGCTACAGGTCTTCGTCATTACTAGATGTCGACCTTAATTCCATCGTTCAATCCAAAAAGCTTCCCGAACGATTGGATGTAAGCTATTCAGGGATTGGGGTTAGCTTAAGTTTGAGAGATGTAGACTATCGGTTCAACCCATCGAAAGGTTACATAGCAGAAATCACTACGGTTGCCGGTCGCAAATCCATCATACCCAATAGACAGATCATAGATATTACAGAGTTAAAAAATAGTTATGACACTTTAAAACTTTCTACACTTCAAGCCGAGATTGACGCTTCTGTGTCTTATTTTTCGAAAGTGAGTAACTGGGCGACAGTAAAAACTTCAGTTACAGCCGGTATCCGATACAATGAACAGGCCCTGCGTACCAATGAGTTGATGCGCGTAGGCGGCAATAGGCTACTGAGAGGCTTTGATGAAGAAAGCCTACTTACGGATTTTTATGGCTTTGGCACGGCTGAGTTTCGCATCATTTTTGACCAGAATTCCTACCTGAGTATACCCTTCGTGGATATAGGCTACATCAGACTGAGAGATGATTTGGGTGTTTCATCCATAAAGCCTATCGTAGGTGTTGGTATGGGACTCAACTTTGGAACCAATGCCGGTGTTTTTAATCTTTCATTTGCCGCAGGAAGAGTGGCACCCAACCCTATAGATTTTGGGAGGATGAAAATACATTTTGGATATGTAAATTTGTTCTAGACCCGAATTATGCGTTAGAACTTCGTTATAGCCTGTCCCGCTTTAGCGGGAAGAAGCTAAAATGCAATAAATCAGCTATTTATATTCGAAAAGCGTAGCACCGCTACGGTTACAGAAGATAAATAGGCGAAGCTTCTGATTTGCAGACCTTGTCAAGCTGCAAGCATGAAGTTTAGCTTTGGAATACCTGCCTCGCCGTACCGTAGGGCAGGCAGGGATTTTCTAATGCATATTTCGGGTTTTAACTCGAATACAGATTTATTATAAATGTCAATTGGCATAAAAAAAGGGGAAAAATCAAAAAATCTTTCCCCTTTTTATATCTAGAAATAAATTGTAGAAACTTATTACGGTTTTATTTCTTCTGAATCCTTTTCACCCAATCTATCTTGTCTGTCTCTGTCATTTTTAGGAACGATGTGTCTAGTTGTCATGTTATGAAATGCTAATTCCATCTTTATTTTCTCTGAATCTTCTTTAAGGTCTTCAGCATCGCCTTTTTCAAGATCTAAAGTGATCATTTGATTGCAAATCTCAATGGCTTTATCATGTCTATCTAGGTATTGAAATATTTTGACCAAGTTATACATCGTAGCAGCTCTGAGTCTTTTTTCATGTTTATCATCTTTGGTATATTTTTTTGTAACATCATCAAAATACTGGATGATTGGCTTTAAATTTTGCTCAACTTCTTCACATGGTTTGTTGAATCTCATATCTTTAAAAATTGCCTTCAACGCTGTAGTAGCGTTGTCATACATAGTGAATTCAGGATGTTTTTCAGAGTCTAATTCCTTAAACTTTACCCAATGAGTATACGGCTCATATCCATAGGTTGCTATCAGTTTACTGTTTGCTGAAGCAATAGCATCCTTTATAAATTGATTTTTATGATTCCCAAACTGTCCCCTGGCATTGGTTTCCCATTCCCTAGTGGCTGCACTACTAGAAGTATTTCTGCTACTTGAGTACGTGTAGGACTGATCTAGATACACTCTATAAGCTAATTGTTTATTTGATTTTGCATCAGTCATAATATCATCATTGGTATTACTGACGTCCACATTTTTTAAAAATGGGTTGCTATCTCTTTTAGCTTTTTCTTCCTGCTCTTTTTTAGCTTGTTTTTCCTCTTGTTTTTTTGATGGTTTGCGGGGCATTTCATTTTTCGGTCCTAAGATTTTCATATTACCACTGCCAGAGTTGGTGTTTGAAACGATATAGTATGTCGTTGTACTGAGTACCTTACCATCCTTATCTTTTTTATCTTCTTTTTCTGTTCTAGATGTACTATTACCCATGACAAGTGGATCCAAATTTATAGCTATTTCTAAAGTGGGATTTTCATTTACCTGATCCCAGCCAGCAATAAAAACATTATTTTCTATGGTACCGTCGTTACCTGTCCCTGTTACGTTGAGTGAGTATGTTCTTTTTTCAGCAGGAATGTAGTTGGATGGAAGACTGGCTTTGTTGATATATATCCTGAAATTATCTATATCTACTTTCTGTGAATAAATGTCAATCGTGATAAATAAAAACGAAAAGACTAATAAATGGAATACAAATTTCATAATTTTTGTTTTGTTGGTTATTAAATGCCGCAAATATAAAGACTCTTATATAATGGGGAAATTTTCAAGCATTAAATTTAAGTCAAAGAACCCGATCGTCGAAGTTTGCATCCTCGATCGTCGAAGTTTCCTTCTTTTGCTGGGCAGACAAGTGCAACTTAGATGCCATATATTATGGTCTCCTGACCGGTTTTGATGGATGATTTTCTGCTGAAAGGCGGATATCTATTCGTGGCAAGATGTTATGACAAATAAAATAGGCGGAGACGCCAGGACTAACCCAAGCTGAGCGAGGACGCTACAGCTTATCAAAGTGGACAAGTGCAATTTCGATGTCATATATTACGGTCTCCTGACCGGTTTTGATGAATGAGTTCCGGCTGGAAGCCGACGGATATCTATTGTAGCAAGATGTTATGACAAATAAAATAGGCGGAGACGCCAGGACTAACCCAAGCTGAGCGAGGACGTTCAGCTTATCAAAGGGGACAAGTGCAATTTCGATGCCATATATTACGGTCTCCTGATCGGATTTGATGCATGAGTTTGGGCTGGAAGGCGGATATCTATTCGTGGCAAGATGTTATGACAAATAAAATTGGCGGAGACGCCAGGACTAACCCAAGCTGAGCGAGGACGCTCAGCTTATCAAAGGGGAATGGTTTTGATGCATGATTTCCGACTGGAAGGCGACGGATATCTTATCGTTTCACGATGTTACGACAAACAAAATTGGATTATACTACCATACAGGCTTAGCCTTCACTGTATCTCTTATGATGATAGGCCCCGGTGATGTAGGTTTCAGTGGTTTGGGTGGAAAGACAATCGAATCAGAAAGTTGATAACTAATTTCTGCGGCTATCAGAGAGTCCACATATAATGTTGCTTTTTCCAACATATCGCGCTTACAATTGTCCATTATCTCCTTTTTATATATGGTTTTTCGTTTTTCCAGAGCATCTTTGATACGTAAATTGCTTTCCGTTAGGTTATCGTCGCCTGTACACGAAATCAAAAAAACACTCCAACCTAAAAATAAAAATAAGGATTTCATTCGCCTAGCTTTGTATTGAGCATGAGTTCAATTTCTTTGAGATATTCTTTTTTGAGAGAATCAACGGCTTGTATGTAAAAAGTATCTCTCATGAGTGAGCAAAGAGAATCAGATTCAGCACGCAATATGTGAATTTGCTTATTGTAAATGGTATCCACGGCATATTTTTCTTCTGTAGTCAGGTCTTTGGAGTTCCAACCACAAGATGTAAACAGCATCACCAAACCTATACCTGAGCTCACCAAAAATTTATCTGTCATCAAAATCCAATATTTTTCTCTTGAGTTCAAAATTTTTACCCAAATAAACTCTTCTGACGACTTCATCTGCTGCAAGCTCTTCTGCAGAGCCGGCTTTGAGGATGTTTCCCTCAAACATCAGGTATGCTCTATCCGTAATGGAGAGTGTTTCTTGCACATTATGGTCAGTGATCAGGATACCTATATTTTTGGTTTTGAGCTTTGCCACAATGTATTGTATGTCTTCCACGGCAATAGGATCTATACCTGCAAAGGGCTCGTCTAACAATATAAACTTAGGATTGGAGGCCAATGACCTAGCAATCTCTGTTCGTCTTCTTTCTCCGCCAGAAAGAGAATCTCCTGAGTTTTTCCTTACCTTTTCTAGTCGAAACTCACTGATGAGCGATTCTAGTTTATCTCTCTGTTCGCTTTTGTTAAGTTCCGTCATTTCCAATACGGCCTTTATATTGTCTTCTACTGAAAGTTTTCTAAACACACTAGGCTCTTGAGGTAAATAACCTACCCCTTTCTGCGCTCTTTTGTACATAGCATCATGAGTTACATCCACTTCGTCCAGAAAAACCCTTCCCGATGTGGGTTGGACAAAACCTACCATCATGTAAAAAGTAGTGGTTTTTCCAGCACCATTAGGCCCAAGTAAACCCACGATTTCGCCTTGGTCTACGTGTACAGAAACAGATCTCACCACCTGTCGCTGTCCATACATCTTAACTAAATTTTCTGATCTGAATATCATTTTTTTATTTGTAATGGATTGGAACTATTCGGTAAACCTTCTTTTTTTTCTTTTGGTTCAAATGCTTTTCGGATTACATCTCCCCAAGAAATTTTGATGTCTGTATCTCTGTTTTCTCGCAGCCGGTCTCCTTTTTGGTAATAATAATTTTCCGGTTGTCTTTTTTTGTCATAATCGCATGGGTCCCATTTATTATTTCTATTATCATCTTGGAAAATCTCGATATTGTATTTCTCAGGTATCAATCCCGAAAGCAAAAAACTTATTGAATCTGCCTTTGACACTGATCTACTATAAAATAAAGTCTGATCTTTAAATACATTGACGACATAAACCTGAGCGCTATCCAAATCTTTTACAGATATATTGAGTCGGGCTGTTTTATCAGGTGTTAAAACCAAAAACTGATGACCTATACTATCCAAGGTGTGACTATATATCGATGATACTTGGGCACTATCTATAGAGAGTGTGTAGGTCTCGCCTGCTGCCCATGGGTATTTCATAACAACTTTAAGACCTGAACTCATCAAAGAAAACTTTACATCATCCAATATACCAATAGTATCGTAAATTTTCCACTGATTAAAGTCAGGATTTTGCAGCGGCAAATTAAAGCCGATCGTCACAGAATCTCCTGGAACAATAGAGTTGCCCGGTAGTACCCATGATTTTTTTAGTTTGGACTTTTTCATCCAATCTTCTTTTCCTTTGGGCTTTATTTTTAAAGTATCTTGGAGTATGTATAGATAAAAGGAATCCAAATCCGTATCATAAAATATATTGAGTGAGTCGCCAGCAACGTCATAGTATGTTTTTATAGATGTTGGCTCCGTTTGGTAGGTTAAATTTCCAGGAATTTTGGAATTATAAACCAAATTGAGTTTTCCATAATTGCGAAGTTCTTTTGTCTTCAACTTTAGATGTGGTATAGGGAGTGATGCTTTTAGGTAAATGCTATCCAGTGACTTATTTTTTAATATCACAAAAGTATCCAAAAAAGCGATTCTTTCTGACTCTAAATCATACTTATAGTTGATGTTTTCATCTTTGATAGCAAATAATCTAAATGTGTCAGCCTTTATATTTCGGAATAAGAAGTTACCATTTTTATCTGGTTTTGCAAAGTAGAACGGTTTTTCTTTACGGACAATAGTATCATCCAATCGATCATATAAAAATACAACCATTTCATTTTCAGGCTCGAATGTTTTGGCATTAATGATAGTACCTGCAATATTGAGGCTATCCAAAAAGTCTCCTGTAGAAAACACCCGTGTGAAGTTTTCTAGTTTATTGCCTTCATGAAAGTCTACCAATGATTCGCCAAAATTTATGGTGTAGGTGGCTTGATCTCTCAATACTTCTTTTTCATCAAATTTAAAAGCGACGCGCTTCCCTTTCACATCCACTTTAGGGATATAGGTTAGTGGTGGTGACACTAAAATTTGTTTGATGGGATCTTTTACTTCCACAAATTCGTCAAAATAAAAAATGAGCTCCTTGGGTTTAACATTCAGCTGCTGATCCGGTGTAGATTTGAGCGTATCTAAGACCGGTGGTTTTCTATCTTTGGGTCCACCTTGGGGTCTTCCTGTACTAGCACAAGAGTACAAGCCCATTATTGCTGTGAGCATTAGGCTTATGTACAGAAAGATGATGTGATACTTTTTCAATACTATGCTAGATTCAGGTAATTAAACGCAAAAATTCGCACAAAAGTCTTTAATATTGATAAAAATCCAAAGTAATGTGTGTGGAAAATAAATAATTAGTCAAAAGTTAGCTATAAATGGTCTTTTTTTATCAGCTCCAAAACAATAAATCCATCACGATTATTATTATAAATAAGTGCTTGATACAATTCTATGGAGCAAAAGTATCAAAAGTGTTATTAAAATATCAAATTGACATATATTTGCAGCCGTGAGTAAAAGATCTATTTGGACCATAATCATTATCATGACCTTATCTTTGATAGGTGTGGGTGTGATTCAGTATTTCTGGATCATGAAGGCGGTAGCATTGGATGAAAAAAACTTTAATGATAAAGTGACTATTGCACTGAATAATGTCAAGAAAAAAATGACAACCGATGCTGAAACTTTAGCGGCATCTCAATACTATGAAGGTCAAGGATTTCCAGCACCTTTAGATTTGGCCAACGATCCCATTTTGGCGGGCGAAAGGGCAATGGAGCAAAATCAATTGATTGAACAACGATTAAAAGACTTGGAGTTCAGAAATGCCAATATGAAGCCAGATGATTTGTTAGATAATATCGACAAAGATATGTTGGACAGATATCTGAAGGATGAACTAGAATCCAAAAATATAGATTTGCATTATGAATATGGGGTGTATTCCAATAAGTATAGGTCTTATTTTATTGAGAACGGAAGCTACACCGCTACGATTGGTGATACTACCAAATCATCTAATGTTGCGGCTATGAACCCACTTTCCAAAGCTGAATTTAAAATTGCACTCTTTGATGATGAGTTGACAAGTCCAGGTCATCTACAGATTTACTTCCCTGGCAAAAAAAGATTTATTTGGTCTAGTGTTATTGGTATACTTTTGAGTTCAATAGTTTTTACGGGATTGATCCTTTTTTGTTTTGCCTATACGATTTATGTCATTTTTCATCAGAAAAAAGTCTCAGAGATGAAAACTGACTTTATCAACAACATGACCCATGAATTTAAAACGCCCATTGCTACGATTTCTCTCGCTTCGGATTCTATTTTGAGTCCTGTGATTTTGGATAATAAGGATAAAATTGTCAGGTTTATCAATATAATCAAGCAAGAAAACAAACGCATGCTCTCTCAAGTAGAAAAAGTACTTCAGATGGCTCAAATAGAAAAGGAAAACGTAGAGCTGAAATTTAACCCTATGAACCTGCATGAAGTAATCCAAGACGCGGTTATTAATGCAGAATTAAAGGTTCAGGCTAAAGGTGGGCACATTGCCATCAATCTTTTGGCACAAAAACCAGTCATTCAGGCTGATGTCACCCATATTTCCAGCATTATCAATAACCTGCTGGACAATGCTGAAAAATATACTCCTGAAAACCCACAAATTACTATATCTACAGCTGATGTAAAAGGTGGTATAGAATTTTCCGTTTCTGATAATGGTATAGGAATGAGTAAAGATGTACTCAAGTATATTTTTGAAAAGTTTTATAGAGTGCACACCGGCAATCTACATGATGTCAAAGGTTTCGGTTTGGGACTGAGCTATGTAAAAGCTATGGTAGATGCACATCAGGGAAAAGTGTCCGTAAAAAGCGAGTTGGGTAAAGGAAGTACATTCACAGTTTTCCTACCAGAAAAACAAAATTTTAAATTCTAAATACTAAAATTAGTGTAAATTAAGTTATAATTTTAATAAATTTGTTCTTTAGAATTATAACATCAAAACAAAAAAAACAAAAGTGTAATGGCAAGTAAAATTTTATTGGTAGAGGATGATCAGAATTTCGGAGATGTATTGAGATCTTACCTTGAAATGCATGATTATGACGTGACCTTAGCTACAGATGGAGAAGCTGGCTTAGAAGCATTTAAAAAAGGGACGTTTGATCTTTGTATCAGCGATGTGATGATGCCCAAAAAAGATGGATTTACTATGGCGAGAGACATCCGAGGTATCAATAAAGAAATTCCAATCATCTTTCTTACAGCCAAAACCCTCAAAGAAGATGTCTTGGAAGGTTTTAAAATCGGAGGTGACGATTACATAACCAAGCCATTTAATTCAGAGGAATTACTGTTTAGGGTTAAAGCTGTACTTCGCAGATCGTCAAAACCTGAAGAAAATATGGAAAATCAAAGGGACTTTAACATCGGTGACTATCATTTTGACTTTGCACTTCGTATTTTGACATACAAACCTGATGGTAGTACTGAAAAACTTTCTCCCAAAGAGGCTCAACTACTGAGATTGTTTTGTTTTAGAATCAATGACGTATTGCAAAGATCTGAAGCACTAACCAAGATATGGGAGGATGACAACTATTTTACAGCCCGTAGCATGGATGTTTTTATCACAAAAATCAGAAAATATCTTTCCAAAGACACCAATATTGAGATTGAAAATATTCATGGTAATGGTTTTAGAATGTATATGAAAAACTAATGATCAGCAGGCAATCTAGCTTTTTAATCGATGCCAAAAGTGCCTTAATTTGACCGATCACCACCTGATAATTAATATTGGCTTAATATAGAATTTTTGGAAAGTAAGTAGACTTTTCGTTCTTTTGCGGCCTAAAATTGAACCGTTGGAAACATTTATCATAGCCGGTGTAGTCATACTATCGATTCTTGCTATTATGGATTTAGTAGTTGGAGTGGGAAACGATGCGGTAAATTTTCTGAATTCAGCAATTGGATCTAAGGTAGCTTCTTTCCGTACGATTATGTGGGTTGCCACCGCTGGTATTTTTATCGGCGCGTTATCTTCAGCCGGTATGATGGAAATAGCCCGCGAAGGAATCTTCAACCCACAATACTTTAGTTTGGAAAACATTATGGTCATCTTTTTGGCCGTCATGCTTACAGATATTCTGCTTTTGGATGCTTTTAATACTTTGGGATTACCTACATCTACAACCGTATCGATTATTTTTGAATTGTTGGGGGCTTCTATCATAGTATCAATCTTTATGATCCTATCTGCTGCGCAACCGATGAACTATCTTTTCAATATCAATGATGCTGCCAAAGGTATCATTGGTTATATCAATTGGTCCAAGACAAATACGATTATATCCAGTATTTTTTTATCGGTGCTTTTAGCCTTTACTTTTGGAGCTCTAGTGATGTGGTTTTCAAGAGTATTGTTTAGTTTTAACTATAAGAAAAGACTAAAATATGCCGGCGTGATTTGGGGTTCCTTGGCCATGCTTGCCTTAAGCTACTTCTTGATTTACAAAGGGCTGAAATCTACCTACACAACAGAACAGTTAACTTCTGCTGAACTCATATCCTACATCAAATCAGTAGATAGAAACGCTCCAGATATCTTAGCTTCCGGCAACGTAGTCATCACAGATATTTCAGGTCATGAAATGGTTTTTGAGCCTGTATCAGCAGGATCTGCCGGAGAAACCCAGTATGAAATATTTTTTGGCAATAAAGACATCAAAGCTACCGTTGGATTTATCAAAGACCACATGGTTTGGTTTCTGAGTATATTTTTTGTGTTTTGGCTCTTGGTATTTAGCCTTCTTCATTACCGAGGATACAATCCATTAAAAATTGTCGTTTTTGCAGGTACCTTTAGTCTTGCCATGGCTTTTGCAGGAAATGATTTAGTGAATTTTATAGGCGTACCGCTTGCAGGTATCCAATCGTATCAATTGTTTAATGCGGCCAATATCTCAGCAGGAGGGAGTCTTTCTCCAAGTTCATATTTGATGAATGGTTTACAGTTTCCGATACAGACTCCATATCTTTATTTAGTATTGGCAGGTTTGGTGATGATCCTTACCCTATGGTTTTCAAAAAAAGCTAAGAATGTAACCGAAACTGAAGTGAAACTAGGCTCTCAGGAAGAAACAGAGGAGAAGTTTTCTTCTAATCTAATTTCTAGAAAAGTAGTACATGGAAGTCTAGCCTTAGGAAGCGTATTGAGTGGAATCCTACCGTTAAGATTACAAAATAAGATCAACGAACAGTTTATTCCCATTTTGTATACTGATGAAGGTGATGCACCTGCATTTGACCTCATCAGAGCTTCAGTAAATCTTACTATGGCTAGTATGCTTATAGCTTTAGGTACTTCTTTCAAATTGCCATTATCCACTACGTATGTTACTTTTATGGTAGCTATGGGTACTTCATTGGCTGACAGAGCTTGGGGACGTGAGTCTGCTTCTTATCGAATCGCAGGGGTGATCAACGTGATCGGAGGATGGTTTATCACAGCAATTGTAGCTTTTTCATCAGCAGCTATTATTGCACTGATATTGTTGACATTTAAGCTTGTGGGTCTTATTTTTGTTTGCTCATTAGTTGTATTGGCCATACTGTATACTACTTATCAAAATAATAAGTCACAGGCTAGAAAATTATTTGCTGAAGATTCCATACAAATCATAGACTTCAATACCGATAAAGCCTTGACCAAAACAGGTAAAAAGCTCGGTGAAAGCTTATATAAAATTTCAGAATCTTACAATAATGCGGTGGAAGGGCTTTTGACAGAAAATCAACAAAAAATTGACACGGCTGCATCCCAAAAGCAAGAACTTTTACATTTTTACTCGGATATCAAAAATAATTTGTTTAAGGCGATCAAAAAGTCAAAACTTAATGAGAAAAAAACAGCCCAACTGTATATCCTGAGCAATGATCACATGCAAGACATATTGCAGTCTCTTGGCTACATCATTCAGGCTGTAGATGTTCATGTCAAAAACGCCCACAAGCCATTGACGTCTGATCAAAATGCTATTTTAAGGAAAATACAGATAGATGTAACCACTTATTTAAATACAATCGCCCTTGCCCTTGACAAAAGTGATTATGACGATCTCAAAGACCTCAGGGCATCCAAACGATTGATTTTTGATCATGTAGAAGATGCCTTATCTATGCAGGTAGAGGGTATCTCCAAAAAAGAGTATGGATTTAAAAACTCGGATTTAGTGCTCAATATTCTTTTAGAAACCAAAGACCTTGTAGCTATCTCAGTACGATTTAATAAGTTGCTTTATCGATTGGTCCAGAATGAAAGCCCACTAGGCAATAGATAGTCTTTGAGTCACTTTTGAGTTATCACGGATGATATTATAATGAGCCATTAAAGCTTTTTCATTTTAATTTTTACCAACAAAGTAAAAACACTACCTTTGACCCATATTTGTTTTCAATGAATATCATTAAGGTCAAAGACATCTTGCTAAAAGAATTATCCATAGAGTTCAGGCAAAAGTTTGCTTTGGGTGGAATATTTCTGTTTGCGGCCACCGTAGTGTTTATCATTTACAAATCCTTCAACAATATCAATGCTAGGGAATGGACCATTCTTTTATGGATCATTATGCTTTTTGCTGGATTAAATGCTGTAGTCAAGAGTTTTCTACAAGAAAAAAAGGAAACCTATTTGTACTATTACACCTTATTTGACCCAGTAGATTTGATCGTTGCTAAACTACTTTACAACTTTATATTTTTACTCTGTTTATTTGTCATCATACTGTTGTTTATGACGGTGTTTTCTGGCTTTCCAGTAAAGTTGCCCATCTTGTTTTTTTCGGGTTCAGTATTAGGTATTTTAGGGATAGCCATCGTTTTTACTTTTGTATCTGTAATATCTGCTACAGACAATACTAATGCAACATTGATGTCTATTTTAGCGTTGCCATTAGTATTGCCAATAGTGATGTTGCTACTCAAAATATCAGCGGTAAGTGTGCGTTTGCTTTCTGATACAGCTGTAAATGAAGATGTGATGCTTTTGGCAGGCGTAAATAGTATATTGTTAGGTGCAATGTTATTGTTATTTCCTTCGTTATGGAGAAGTTAATCTATAAAAAATAGGGTAGAATGAACATCAAAGGATTATGGTGGAAAATATTGGGGCCAATCATATTTTTATATGTTTTGATCGGAGGCATGACTATACCACTCAAATCAGGTATCACATATACTAGTCCATCCACGGCCAAAGGTGGGGCAAGTATATCCATGCAAGTAACAGGCTACAATACACATTTCAAATCTGCAAGTCAAAACAAAGCATGGCTCAAAGCAGACTCGACGCATTATATTCAGGCAAAGTCGTTGGTTTTTAATGATGAAATGAACGCAACCATCCAGTTTGACATTCCTTCCATCAGGCCATCTACTGATACTGTACAGCCTTTGACCTTAATCATAGATAATGAAATAGATGGAGCATTCGTACAGCCTAATGCCATTTTTGTGACCTTTAAAGATAGTAATAGCGTAAACAATGCTCAATGGCAGTCATTAGAAGATGGTTTATTGCACAGAAATACTTCTATGACTTTTCCTTATCGCAATATACTAAATGAAACCATCAGAAATACATTTTTTCATGTGGCGTTATGGTTTGCTATGTTCATATTGCTGATCATAGGGTTGTATCATGCTGTTCAGTATCTTAGAACAGGAAAATATGACCATGATATACAGTCTGCTGCTATAAATAAAGTAGCCATTATGTACGGTGTTTTCGGATTGATTACGGGTTCTGTATGGGCAAAGTTTACTTGGGATACTTTTTGGACTACGGATGTCAAGCTCAATATGACAGCCGTGGCCATGCTAATCTATTTAGCCTATCTCGTGCTTAGGGGATCTTCTACTGATACTGACAGGAGAGCCAAATTATCATCATCCTATAGTATTTTTGCATTTTTGGCCCTGATACCGCTAGTATTCGTGATACCCAGACTTACAGACAGTCTGCATCCTGGTAATGGTGGTAATCCCGCATTAGGTGGTGAAGATTTGGACAATACGCTAAGGATGTTTTTTTATCCAAGTATTATTGCTTTAGTGCTGATGGGAATGTGGATGTCGCAATTGAAAATCAGGTTTGAACGATTACAAGAAAGAATTTTCCAAAACCAAAAATAAAATTATAATGTTTAAATCATCAGTTTTCATGAATTGTATAACTTTGCTAAGTGCAATGCTGCTCAGTGTGAGCCATGTTGTAGCACAGGGTGGCAGTGCAGACTTTTTGAGAAGCACAGGCAAAATTTATACGGTAGTCATAGTCATAGCAGTCATTTTTATCGGTATTGTAATATATTTGTACCGATTAGACCATAAACTAACCAAATTAGAAAATCAAATTAAAAATGAGCAGTAAACAAGCAAAATTTTTTGAAAGTGTACAGTCCAATTTTGACAGGGCTGCAGCACACACAGACATTCATCCGGGATTATTGCAACAAATCAAAGTTTGCAATGCGGTTTACCAAATGAATTTTCCCGTTAAAATTGGTGATACTTATCAGGTCATCGAAGCTTATCGGGTACAACATTCGCACCACAGACTTCCGACTAAAGGCGGTATCAGATTCAGTCATCTGGTAGATCAGGAAGAAGTGATGGCTTTGGCTGCATTGATGACTTACAAATGTGCTATTGTGGATGTTCCTTTTGGTGGTGCCAAAGGAGGTGTCAAAGTTAGTCCAAGAGCGTATACGGCAGAAGAGCTGGAGCGTATTACCAGAAGATATACCGTGGAGTTGATCCGCAAAAACTTCATCGGACCTAGTGTAGATGTACCGGCACCTGATTACGGTACTGGAGAGCGTGAGATGGCGTGGATTTTGGATACTTATCAAACTTTTAAAGGTGGCGAAATAGATGCAGCCGGTTGTGTGACCGGAAAACCTGTAAGACAAAACGGTATCAGCGGACGTACAGAAGCTACAGGTCGTGGTGTTTTTTATTCTATCAGAGAAGTTTATAATGATGACTCTCAGCTCAAGAGAATAGGAGCCACCAAAGGATTAGCAGGTAAAACTATGGTCATCCAAGGTATGGGAAATGTAGGTTCTTATACTGGTCTTATATCTCAAAATGAAGGTGATGTCAAAATCATTGGCTTGTCGGAGATGGAAGGTACAGTATATAGCGAAAAAGGCATCGATATGCAGGCTGCCTTGGATTACAGGAAAGCAAATGGCACCATCTTGGGTATGCCTGGCACGGTCACTATGAATGATCGTGGCGATTGGGCAGGTATAGAGTGCGATATCTTAGTACCGGCAGCATTGGAATCAGTAATTACTGAAGAAAATGCTCACAAAGTAAAAGCAAAAGTAATAGCCGAGGCTGCAAACGGTCCTATAACTGCTGAAGCAGCTGACATTATCATCAAGAATGGTGGTATCATCATTCCGGATATGTATTGTAATGCAGGTGGTGTGACCGTATCCTATTTTGAATGGCTAAAGAACCTTTCACATATGAGATTTGGCCGTATGGATAAGCGATTCAATCAGAATACTTATCAAAATATAGTCAATACTTTCGAAAATCTTACCGGAAAATCAATCAACGAGAAAGAAAAACAATTTATTACTCGTGGTGCCGAAGAAGTAGATTTGGTAAGATCTGGACTAGAAGAGACCATGATCAATTCATATCATCAAATCATGGATGTATATCACAATTATCCAAAAGTAGATAATCTAAGAGATGCCGCATTCATTTGTGCACTTAATAAAGTAGCTAGTGATTATATGACATTGGGCGTATTCCCATGATTTGAAATATTTAAGTTTAATAATAAGGGTAGCAGTGATGTTACCCTTTTTTGTTGGTTAGAGCGCCAGATTCTGCCTTTGAAAATTACTGTGACAAAATTCTATTCCATATCTATTTAGGGCTTGCTTGGTGTAAAATATGTTATTGATTATCAATTTTATATATTTAAATTTATTGATTTCGATGCACGGGAATTTCTGCAAAACTCCTGAATCATTTGCACTTCATTTTAACTTTTGCCTCTAGCCGGCAAGGCTTTTACTTTTTTTCCTGTCAAAAAAAGTAAACAAAAAAGACCAGTTCAAAAAAAGGTAACTGAATGGTACAGCTTTGCTGTATTTGAGTGATACGAAATCACTCAAAAATGAAGGCACTGATCTAAACTTAGATCAGCTAGGAGTAATTCTAAGTTCATTCCCGAATTCCGCCCATCCCTAACGGGTTTCTTCGCTTCTCGCATTGTCATGCTCGACCTTGCAGGATCGCTCAGTCATGCATTTTTCTATCGCCTTGATCATCTTTAGTTTAATTTTAATATTCTGCAAAGGCGATAGACGCACTTTTGACTCTTCATTTACTATCGCTTGTTTTTTGAACGATTTCCCAGACCAATAGCAGCCTTTAAATTGAATGATACTGACTTTTTCAGCAGGCCCTAAGTACGTTACATTATTAGATGAGAAAAAAATATGGAGTACAAAAACAAGAATCCTACCTTATTATTGTAGATTTGTTCCATTATTTTATTTTTATGCGGTTAGTAATATTTTTATGGGTTTTTTTGTGGTCGGTGACTATGGTTAGCCAACCTAAAATATGTACTAATCCGCCACAAATGACGTCATTATGTGCAGATGCTTGCATTATTTGTGATATAGATGGGTTTACGGGTCGAAATAATAGCTCCATCAGGGGCCAAGCGCCACCAGATTTCTGTACCACTGAGGTTCACCACATGCAATGGATTGGTTTTATAGCGGGTACAGTAGATTTGTCTATAGAAGTAACGGTCTCCAATTGTTCGAGAAATCAAGGTTTGGAGATAGGTTTGTACGAAAGCCTAAACTGTCAAACATTCAGAAGAATTAGTGAATGTGATACAGACATCAGACCTGGAGAAAGAAGAGTTTTTGTTAATACTGTGCCGCTTACAGTGGGACAATATTATTATTTTGTAATGGATGGTAGTGCGAATGATATTTGTGACTGGAGCATCAAAGTCTTAAAAGGATCTACCAAAGTCTCACCTTTGGAGCAAGCTCCTCTAATCAATTTTCCTGATAAAATTTGTCAAAACGAATTATTTCAAGGGAACACACCCGGAGTGTCAGGAGCTACTTTTTACAATTGGACCCTAGATGGAAAAAGTTTTAAATTTGGAACTTCATTTGATCATCAGTTTGCAGAAACTGGAGTTTACAATATTTGTCTTGATGCGTTCAATGTTTGTGACAAAGCGCCACAAGTTTGCAAAAAAATTGAAGTATTGAATGTACCCGAGTCCACAATAGAAACGGAACTCTGTTTTGGGGAGTGTTTTCGATATTTGGGTACCGATTACTGCCAGGCCGGTGACTTTACGATTCCACTTAAGGCAAATAACGGTTGTGATAGCTTGGTCAGACTTTCATTAAGAATCAAAGATAAAATCACCGCATCTTCATCTGTAAATATTTGTGAAGGCGATACAATCAAATTAGGGGGACAAAACTTCTTTAAGTCAGGAACCTATTTTCCGATCCTGGATAACAATGAAGGATGCAATATTCATATGACTCTGGAGCTTAAAGTAATTATTTGTAATATCTTGACATCTACAGAAATTACCAAAGTAAAATGTACAGGAGAAAGTAATGGTAAATTGAGTTTTAAAGTCAATGCTGGAACACCACCCATGACCTACAAAGCATACAAAATCGAGAATCCATCAGTTATTTATAATGGTCCAATTTTCCAAACCAATGAATGGATTACTATAGACAATCTGACCGAGGGAAACTACACCATAGAAATCATCGATGACTATCAAAATAAGGTCGTCATCAATGAATATCTTGCACAGCCACCTAGGTTAGCAGTAGAAACTAAGACTTTGGATTATAATGGATTTGGAGTGCAATGTCATGGAGATAGTAATGGAGAGCTGACATTCATACCATCAGGAGGTACGCCTGTATATCAATACTTCTTAAATGGAACAAAAAAGACTACCTTAAGACAGTCTGACTTGCAAGCTGGAGTTTACGAAGTCAAAATTACGGATAGTAATCAATGCATCATTACGGACACTGTAAGTATACTATCTCCCCAACCCTTGGAAACAGAAGTTTTGTTTATCAATCCTGGATGTGCTGGAGTTAATACAGGAGCAATTAAGATTATTAAAACTGCTGGCGGTGTACCTGATTACCTTTATAGTATCAATAATGGTGATTTCGACGTTAGTGATAGCTTTGCTCAACTTGAAGAAGGTCTTTTTACCATCTCTGTACAAGATAAAAATGGATGTATTACCAAGGTAAAGGATACCCTAATCGCTGCTGATATACCTGTGATCTCAGTAGCAAAAGAACAACTCAATACAATGCTTGGAGACAGTATTGCCTTGGGAGTAAGTTCTAATTTAACTAATCAAACTGTATTCTGGACTCCTGTAGAAAATGTTCAAAACCCAACAAGTGCTAAAACTTCTGCGTTGCCAGTCAATGATACCCAATATACTGTTGTAGTAACATCCAAAGATGGATGTAAAGACACTGCTTATGTAGATGTGAGGGTTCAAAAGCAAAGGAGTTTTTACATCTGTAACGTAATTTCGCCTGATCAGAATGCCGTCAATGATCGCATTACCTATTTTGCAGGTAATGATGTTGCTGCTTTAAATTACTACAGATTGTACGACAGATGGGGCAATATGGTTTTTGAATCTTTGAACAATGATACTCGTGGAGTGGCAGAATTTCCATGGGATGCTACCTTCAATGGAAAAAAGCTCCAGAGTGGCGTGTATACTTGGATTGCAAATGTGGCTTATATTGATGACTTTGTGCAACAATTGCAGGGTAGCCTTACTATTTTGTATTAGTTTTTGCTAAACCAAAATCGATATAGAACGTTAACTATCAAATTTTTTATAAAAGCAATGTTTCAGCAAAATCGAAGTGTTTATTTACAATATTTTGGTATGGGTGATTCTGCCTTCAGAGACAAGGTCAGATATTATGAAGAGCATCCTGATGAGATATCTACACTCCATTTTGATGAAAGGCTGGAAATAGATTTGGATTATTTGTTTTGCCTTTTTGAAATAGGCCGTTATGAGAGATTTTTATCAAAGGTAGACTACTATATTGAATTGGTGATAGCAGAAAATATTATTCGGTTTAAGGATGAAGATGTTTTTCAGGAACTGCTTTTCAAGAAAGCCGCAAGTTATTTTCAACTCAATAATTTTGAAAAATGCAAACACATTCTTAAACAACTCATTAAAATCAATCCATCAAATCCAGTATTTATTGGCTTATATACCATTTGTAAAAGAAAGACCGAAAATGATATTTATCTAACCATCAAAGCAATGGCAATCGCTGCCCTTCTTATCGTTATAGGCATCACCTTGGCCAGTATCATACTTGAACCATTTTTAGCTTTTTATCTTAAGCCTTTCATCTTGCTGAGAGCATTATTATTGATTTTTGCTTTTGGCTGTTTGATAGGTTTGGAAATAGCTTTTCAATATAAGATCTTCAGAGAGACGGGTATGTTTCCTCACAAATTATTAAACAAAGTATTCGGTACCAAGGTCTGACTTTATGAAAGTAGCAAGCCTATTTTAAATAATCTAGGGTTTAGACCATTTTCTCTATTATCTCTATATAAAATAAATTATATGGCTAACCATATTCATTTTAATAGACACCTTTTGCCACTTTAGCGGTATTTTAAGTGAATTAAAATATTTTCCCTATCTAATTTATTATCACTATAAAAGTTACCTTTGCATTTTTTATCACCAAAATTTTAATAATGAGCCTTCTTATTGTAGGAACGGTAGCTTTTGACACTATCGAAACACCTTTTGGAAAAGCCGAAATGGTCATCGGTGGCGCATGTACTTATATCAGCTGGTCTGCTTCCTATTACACTAATAATATACACCTCGTATCTATCGTAGGTGACGATTTTCCAAGTGCTGAATTGCAGAGACTTCAAGATCGCGGCGTTAATTTGGATGGGCTTAAGATTGTTGAAGGTGGTAAGTCTTTCTTTTGGGCTGGACGTTATCACAACAATATGAACAGCCGTGACACTTTAGTTACGGACTTAAATGTTTTGGCTGATTTTGATCCTATTCTTCCTGAAGCTGCAAAATCATGTAAATATGTGATGTTAGGCAATCTTACGCCGGCTATTCAAGCTAGCGTTTTGGACCAATTGGACGGAAGTCAAAAGTTAATTGCGCTCGACACCATGAATTTCTGGATGGACATCGCCATGGACGAACTGAAAAGTGTGATTTCTAGAATAGACTTATTGACTATAAATGACGAGGAAGCTAGACAGCTTTCTGGAGAACACTCCTTGGTCAATGCAGCCAAAGTTATCCATGAGATGGGTCCTAAGTTTTTGGTGATCAAAAAAGGCGAACACGGAGCTCTTCTGTTTTGTGCTGATGATATATTTTATGCTCCTGCATTGCCTTTAGCTCAGGTATTTGATCCTACAGGTGCTGGCGACACTTTTGCTGGTGGATTGATGGGGTATCTAGCCAAAACGGATGATATCAGCATGGAAAATATGAAACGCGCCATCATAGCAGGATCAGCCATGGCATCATTTTGTGTGGAAGATTTTAGTCTCAATAGACTTCAAACCTTGATCCCAGAAGAAATTGATGAAAGATTGGGTAGATTTAAAAAGTTAATACATTTTGATCTAATATAACATACCATGCTATCCAACAACGACATTTTAAAAAAACTCCGCGTAGCACTCCAGCTCAAAGATGAAGACATCTTACAGATTCTTAATTTGGTGGATTTTAAGATCACTAAAGGTGCACTCAATGACTTGTTTAGAAAAGAAGATCACCCAAGTTATGTAGAAGCGGGAGACCAGATTTTGCGCAATTTTCTCAATGGGCTCATTATCTATAAGCGAGGCAAAAAAGAAGAAAAACAGATATAGTTTTAATTAAATGTATATAACAAAAAGGCGAAATCCATCTGTTTTGGATTTCGCCTTTTTGATGGTGTTAATTTCTGCCAGAAAGGGTTGTGCTTACTGACTTTTCTTTTCCATCACGGATATATTTCACTTTTATTTTATCTCCTGGATTAAAAGGTCTCAAAGCTTTTAGCAATCCATCAGAAGTAAAGATATATTTATCATTAATTTTGAGAATGACATCATCTCTTCTGAGACCTGCCTTGGCTGCTGCTGAGCCTGCTACGATATCAGTGATTAGGACTCCATCATCTGTGTCGTCTATATTTACACCCAAAGTAGCTTTGTTATCATTGCCTCTTTCCATGCGCAATTTTCTGCCCTGATCATTAAAAAAGACTTTGTCAGTATCTTCGATAATCATCATTTTATCTTTTTTCTGACCATCTGTGGCTTTTTCCATCACAATCACCTTACCGTTTTCTTCATCTTCTTCGGCATCTATGGTGATGGTCATGTTATCGCCATCTTTGATTTTTTTGATTTTGACATTTTTCATTTCTTTGGCCATTTCTTCAGGCATGTCGCCTTCTCCTTCCCATTCCATTTCATTGATATTATCACCATCGATTTTAATGATTTTGACCTTAGTTCCTTTTTCATCTTTGGTGATGGTTTTGTCTATGGATGTGTTAATGGAGATGACATTTTTGTTACCCTCAGTATTGATATGGATATTGTCTACATCGTTGGCATCCATTTCTTTGATGAGTTTGTCGGCTTCTTCGCCTTCAGCTTCTTTTCTGGTTTCCGTGATTTTGCCATCGATATTGGTTTTATTGATGATGACTACTTTTTTCTTAGGTTGAGTATCCTGAGCATGGGACAAAAAAGCACAACCGAGCACAACTGATGAAATAATGATTTTTTTAAACATGATTTTGATGTTATGTATATGATTCTAAAAATGATTCTTTATTAATAAACCCTGTATTTTCTTTTAGCCACTTTGCCTTCTATGTTGAATTGGAGTCTAGAATTTTTTTGTAAAGTTGTTCCTGATTCTTCTTCAAAGATTCTTCGGTATTTTTGATAAATGTTACTAGGTTGCTTTTCTCCATTGATCTTGAGATGCTTTCCAGTAAGCTCTACTTTGTTGGATTCATTGGGTATCAAAAGACCATCTCTATTGAGCGCATTGCCTATAATGTCAGCATAGCTTTCGTTGATTTTAGGCATATTAGAATCATCTAATGCTCCATCAAACAATCCATCTTCTACATCTATCCCATTAATTTTGAATTGGTCCATATTAGGAAAAGCAAAATCAAAATTAAAGCCTTCCATACCTTTCAAACTATCTAAACCTCTGAAATCAAATTGCATTCCACCCATTTGTTCCTGCAATTTTTTCATTTGTTCTGCAAGCTGACTCATATCTAATTGTTGCAGACCTTCTAAACCTTTTAAACCTTCAAGACCCTTCAAACCCTCGAGACCTTTAAGACCACCTAAATTTTTGAAACCTTCAAAATTTTTAAATAAAGAGTCCGCAAAAAACTTTTCGTCTCCAAAATTAAATTCAAAGGATTGTGGTTCGCCATCGCCAAAAAAGAACATACGTGCATTTCCATTTTGACTACTTCGTGGCTTTGACCCTGCTATGATATCTTCATATTTATCATAATCGGCTTTATCTATTTTTTCGCCATTGATTTCCAGCTCTACGACATCACCATTTTCTATCGAAATTTTGACATCTTGGTCATTGGTGCGCTTTTGGATTCTGATAGACTCTTTATGAGATGGAAAAGTATCTATAGAAATGCTAACTGTTTTCTGAATAGCTTCTCCACTTTTGGGCTGGTCAGATACCAAAGCATTATAATTACCTGATAGATCTTTGGATATAAAGACAATCAAAACCAAAACGATCAATGTTGTAATAATCTTCTCTTTTAAAAAATTTCTTGTTTGTGTCATGTTTAAAATACGTTTGATACGGTTAGAAAAAAATGATTTATGGCCAAACTGAAGTGCCAGTAAAGGAGCACTTTGTTGTATTTCCTGGATTTTAACTAAGGTTTTAGCATATTGGATACGATTTCCGGCGTAAGCAATGGCCTGCTCGTCACAGCAATTTTCTCGCTCTACTCTGATATTGGCAGATATCCACCAAATGGCAGGATGATAATAAAGCACGGCTTCTATGATGGTTTGGATAATGTTAATAATAATATCTTTTCTACCAAAATGTGCCAACTCATGTGCCAATATCGCTTCGGTCTCTGCAATACTAAGTTGATTGAGCATGCCCACAGGAAAAAGTATGACAGGTTTTAGTATTCCCAAGATCATGGGCGTGGAGATATCTTTACTTTCTTTGATAGAAATCACTTTATTGATCCCAAAGTGAGTGCATACTTTAGAGAACATTTGATTTACTTGCACGATATCCACATTTGACGATCTTTTGGAAAGCATGTGTACATAGATTAAAGAGCCTATCAGTCTAATGGCAAATAGCAACACTCCTGCCATCCATGTTATAGCTAATGGCCACCGATATTGTTCCATAAAATATTGCAACTTATCAAAAAAATGGTAAGAAGCAACATCAGGAGTTAGTGCCATGCTGGACATATCTACTTGAATGTTTAAAACATCTGTTTGCTCTTTGTTGGGATAGAAATACACCAATGAGCAAATAAAAACTACCAATGACGCCATCAAACTAGCCAATGCAATATTATATCGGGTGCTAGCAGGGGCATCTTGGTATCTTTGGAGCAAAACAGACATGACAAGAGCAATAATCGTAAACTGCCAAAGTGAATGGAAGATGGTCTGAACTATGGCTGTCACCACATCGTCATGTATCCATTGAAATAGCAACATATCATCCATTTTGCTCCAGTTTTGCAATGAGTGACTTCAGCTCGTCCAGTTCGTTTTGGGATGTCGTGGTATTGCCCAATGCTTGCATGACGAGATTCATAGCAGACCCTTTGAATGCGGTATTTACAAAGTCAGATATGAGATTATTTTTGGTATCTTCTTCTTTCACGAGAGGCTTGTAAATATGCGACCTTTGTGCGGTATCTCTGACTACCAAACCTTTTTCGTTCATAATCTGCATGAGTTTGAGCGTGGTTGTGTATCCCACTTCTCTGCGCTCATTGAGTTTGTCATTGATATCTCTGACAGAAGCTGCACCGTCTTCCCACAGTATTTGTAGGATTTCGATTTCTGCATCTGTAGGTTTAAATGATCCCATGTGTACTTGATTTTAAAAATGATACACAAAGATATACGAATGATTTCGTATAAACAATAGGTAGTACGAATATATTCGTAGTTTTAAGAAAAATTTAACTATTTAGGATTTCAAATAGGTTGTAACTCTAAGAATCAGGCTAATTCTGAAAAATAGATTACCTACATTTTCAAAAATTTTAAAGTCTGAGAACCTCCAAGATGATCTATTTTTACAAAGTATGCACCCTGATTTAGACCACTAACATCTACTTGGTTTTGACAATTATTGTAGTTTACTTTGTGTTGATAGCCCAGAAGATCAAAAATATGCACGGATCTTATGTCACATGGGTTTTCTATATTTATACCAATAAAATCTCCTGCTGGATTTGGATGAAGGGAAAGGGGTTTAATATTTTGATTTTTTGTAGAAGTTGGGCCTTCAATCACATCATTTTTAATTTTATAAATTTGTCTTCCTCTTCCATCTAGTTCCGCATTGAAGTAATATGCATTATTTTTATAAATAACATTTTCGCCTAAAGATGAATACTTAAAATACTCTTGTTTGCATTCAGTATCAAACACAAATTCAAATTTATCTGCATTAAAAAATAGTTTTGAGTTATTATTCTTCATATCATATCTATCGAAAACAAATAGCCCTGAATGATCAAAATTTAACCTTTGGATATTATAAAAAAAATCAGATCCACTTGGATATGGCAAAGATTCTAAAATATTCCCTTTTATATCAAACTTAATTACTTGGTTCACTTTGTTATCAATACAAATCAATTCATTCCCATTAAAATATACAATATCTTCTTGATCTATTCCATTAAATCTAAATACTGATTTAGAATCTAAATTAAAAATATAAGTGTGTAATTTTTCGTCGTTCCGATTGAAACTAAAGGCACAAAAGTTGTTACTTTTTGGCTGTATCTGATTTGTTACGTTCGTATAAGAGTCTTCAAATTCTTTTTCAACTAAAATATTTCCATTAGATGAAGTTAGTACTTTATAGATTCTAATTTTTTCTGTTTTTGAGTTTCTTAGTAATATGATATTATCCTTATATGTTAAACCATTAACTTCAACATTTCTATAGTCTTCCGTATCAGATAATATAAAATCATCGACACCATCAGAAACAATCAAATTAGTATTATCGCCTTTTCTGTAGGAATAAAAATTTTCTTTGTTGTGAACAATAGATTTAATATCAAAAGATCTTATAAAGTTAAAGCTAGGGTATGAAAATTCCGCGATTTTCCTATAAGAAAAAACAATTAGTTTACTATTTAATATTTTTGCTGTAATAGCTTCTCTATATGGGGGTTTGAACATTGTGTCTGGAATATTAAAAGATTCATCAGTACGCAAGTTCAGTATTCTCTTATCCAGAATTAAAAAATCATTTGGAAAGTTATTTACAGGATAAATTGGACTTCGTTGTCCACAAAAGTTTATTGTATCAATCCAATTTTTACTCTCAGAAATATTGGTCACTTCAAGATTTTCCAAATTAATTTTTATGAGATCAAAATGCTTTTGGGTACCTTTAATATTCGGGATGACACCATAAATATTATTTTCATAAGTTTGCCAGTTGATGCCTTTTAGTGTACCCAGTATAGACCTAGGGTTGATGATCTTCTTTTTTCTATAGCCATTTTGCAAAGTTGTGTCTAAAACTATTATATCATCATCATCAAATGTGTAAACGAAGTCCTTAGTTTCTTTAAGCAAAGAAGTTCGGATTCCATTATTATCCGCTATTGGAAGTATATTTTGGTGCTTCAAGATTTTAAGTTGGTCTGAGATTTCATAATATGGTAGATTTAAATATTGTAAATCAACTAAGTACAATTTATCACCTTTGAAAAATTTTGTAAAATAAACGTCAGACCCAAAAGATTCATTGACTATATCAAATACTTTGTCTTGTTTTAAATCATACATCAAGGGAGAAGAACCATAGTTTTGAAAATAAAATAGATTACTATTGAGACTATGATGTAAGTGATAGTTTGAACATAAATTAACCGTTTTATTTTCATTAGTCTTTAAATTGTAAAAATTATGTGTGCTATAATTTGAGTAATAAAATATACTATCACTGTAATAATTGCCATAGTAATCATAATTAGGTAAACTATCTATAGTTGCCAGATTTTTTGTGTTTAAATCATATTTATACAACTTTATACTCATCTCAAAAAAATGTTGTTGACCCAGTAAAATACTACTTTTGTTTGGGTCTTTATCTATAATATCAAAAATCGGAAAAAAGCCCAATATTGTATCGACTGTGGCATTTTTATTTACAAAATAAATATGATTTTCTGTACTCCAATCATTATTAAAACTCCTTTGAAAAATTAATCCATCAAACATGTTTGATTGCTTTGGAAAAAAGCCAGAAAATTTAAATACTTTATTTTCTTTAAAAAATGTTACTACAGTTTGGTTATTTTGATTATCCAGATAAAAGACAATATCATTGTTTACTATATATTCTTGATTATTAGACTCAATTAAGGTATCTGCATCTATACTGTAAACATAAGATGAGTCATTTTTTATAATAAATTCTGAATTACCTAAAAAATAGGCCATTGGATAATATTTTTTTACTCCAAAGTATAAATTTGATATATTTTTGGTAGTACCCGTAATATAGTTTTCTATTAAAACATTATCCCCATAAAAATATAAGATGTAATCTTTGTTTATGTCAACATTTATAATAGAACCATCACTGCAGTATGGAATATTAGAACCATAAACGACATAAAGCTGTCCATCATCATCAATGCTTAACACCGATAAGAAATCCCCATTTTCGACCAATACAAATTCTTTATATTGATCCACAAAATTTAAAGATTTTCTCTCAGATTCGTAATTTGTTAAAGATTGGGGTACAATCTGAGCACTTACATTAAAGCTTAGAGCTATTATTATAAGTATGATGGTTGAAATTAGTTTAAGTAAGTTTTGCATAATAATAAATTTAAATTCATTTTTAACAAAACAAATATATCAACTTTTTTCTAAGTAATAGAATTTAAATAAGAATTATTATAAAATTTCCCAACTAAAGTCGTATTACCGACATTTTTATAAACAAATGTACCTAAACAAAAAAGGCAAACACTTAAAATAAATGTTTGCCTTTTTAGACGCTATTTTGAAAATAAAATTTAATTCTGTGTATCGTCTATGATCTCTATCGTTTGCGGACCGGCTATGATTTTAAACTCTGATCTACGATTGAGTTGGTGTTCTTCTTCTGAACATTTGACACCATCTTTACATTTATTGAGCAACTTGGTCTCACCATATCCTACAGATTTGATACGAGCCGGAGCTACACCTTCTTCTACTAGCCAAGCTTTGGTAGAATTGGCCCTGCGCTGAGACAGTTTTTTATTAAATTCATTATCTCCACGACAATCTGTGTGTGAAGACAGTTCGATGACCATGTCTGCATACTGATCCATTAGTGTTTTTAGATACGCCAAATCCTTTTCTGCATCAGGAAGGATTTTGTCGTCATTGAAGTCAAAGTAAATACTCTTCAATGCGATAGGTTCGTTTCTAGATACTTTTCGTTTTGGAGCTTCAGGTTTAGGTTTTAAGGTAATGGTCTTACTCACCGTATAATCGTCAAAAATTCCATTAGTATTAAAACTTATAGAATCCGGATAATACCCTTCTCTAGTGACGATAGCAGTGTATGTCTTATCAGCATCTAACAAAAAAGAGAAATCATTGGTCAGGAAATTAGTTTTACTATCCGCCGGTGTTTTTCTGTTTCCTTCAAAAAGTTCAATAGTAGCACCTTCCAAAGGTCCTTTTTCATTATTTACTAAAGCTTTGAGATCTATCACTAAGTCTCTGATTTGTACTAGGTAGATATCGTCGCAGCAAGTTTCAGTGTTTCCAAATTTCTTTTTGTCTTTATGGATACGATTTGATACCAGTACAGCAGCAGTACCACCTTCATTAAATCTCAAAAATAAATCATCATAAGATGAATTGTAATTGAAACCCATATTGGTAACTTCGCTCCATTTGGATCCATCCCATGAAGTGTAAAAATTGTCCAATCCGCCCAATCCTGGATGCCCATTTGAACTAAAGTATAGGGTACCATCTTTGTATGCTGGCGAAAATTCGTTGCCGTTTGTATTTATGCCTTTGCCCAAATTGACAGGTGTTCCGTATTTATCTCCAGTGATTGTGGCATAATAGATGTCATATCCACCGTATCCTCCCGGCATATCTGATATGTAAAACAAAACCTTTCCTCCAAACAATTCGCCTTCAAAAGGATGTCTGGATCTGAATTCATTGTTTAGTGCTTCAATTGGGTTGGGTGCTGCCCATCGGTCTCCGGTGCGAACAGACATGTATATTTCGGAGTTTTTGACACCATTATTGGTATATTTTTCTCTAGTAAAATACATTCTTTGTCCATCATCCGAAAAAGAAACGCCAGTATTATAAAAGTCGACCCTGTTGATAGATTCTTCTAGAGCGGCAGCTGTACCAAAGTCTCCTTGTGGAGATCGTGACGCTGTAAACAGTTTTGCGTGATACTCGCCTTCCTGACCATCCAAAACAATAGGCGCTTTGCTCGGCATGCTACTAAAATACAAGCTACCATCTTTATAAAACGCAGGTGAAGACTCTGCTGAAGGAGAGTTGATCGATTCGCCTGCAAAACTGACCGAAGCTTCAATGTTTTCAGCATATTTTTCTATGAGAACAATACCTTTCAATTCTTTTTTGGCTTCTGCTCTTAGTGAATCACTTTCAGTGGTGGATGCAAAGGAATTCAATTCATCCATGGCTTGTTTGTATTTGCCTTGGGCTTTTAATGCTTTTGCCCAATCCAATCTGACATCAAAGAATTCATCCCTTTTATCTTTTTTAATAACACGTTCGTAAACTTTTTCTGCTTTTGGATAATCTCTTTTTAGCATATGCATATCACCTATAGCCACCATTAGGTTGGGATCTTTGGATTGAGCGTGTGCCTTTTCAAAATAATCGATAGCGGTTTGATAGTCATAATTTTCAGCCGCTTCTACAGCTGTTTCTATCAAGGTTTCATAAGAACTTACTTTTACAGGTTGCGCATGAAGTGCAAAAGTGAAACAAACTAAGAGAAATATATATATTTTATTTTGCATGTTTTATTTTTTATTTTATTAAATCAAACACTTTCTAATCACAGACTTGGACAGAAGATGACTGGTTTAACTTTAGGTTTTTTATAGATGGTTCCTATATACCTCACAGCGATCTCAAGGCCTCCTAGACCATTACTACCTAAGGTCCTATCATTTAAATTGAGATCATAAGAAACTCCTACCTGGTACGTACTAAATCTGGCTCCTAAATACAACATGACGTCTCTGAAACTTCGGGTACCTAAACCTAAGCCACCTTTCAAATCTTTGTCTTCGTTAAACTGATACCATGCGTGACTATTGATATTAAAAGCACTAAATGGTCCTAAACTGTAATAATAAAATGATGGCTCAATACTGGTGCGTTTGTTGAGATCATATCTGTAATCTCCGTGGATATTCAGGCCAATAGGTTTGGTTTCAACACTATCTTTACTAGTAGAGTTTTGTCCAGTACTATTACTAAAAATACCAATTCTTGGAGTTAATAAACCTTCTAGAGCAAATCCCAATCTTAAGTCAGACTTTTTTCTGCGGGCATTAAACAATAATCCAGCTCCAAAGTCTCTTGCTTTTAATACGGCATCCTGATTTCCACCTCCAGTGTTAGTTCCTTGAGCAATATTTTTCAAGTTAATTAAATCAATGTCACTTCCATTGATGATACCATTTCGAGTATCAGCCGCGTTAAATCCTGGAATAGTTCTATTTCCATTATTCAGCTGTGCCCCAATAGTCAGGATGTTGGTTTGTTTTTTGTCTAGAGACAAATGATAAGCCGCTGAAATCTTGATAAAAGTCCAATTTTGAGCAAAGTTATTGTCAGGATTACTTAGTGTTTCAGTTGATAAATCTCCTGCTCCGTTTAAAGTATTCAACACATCAGCCTGCACACCTATACCTATCCAGTCTTGTTTACGGATACCTCTGACTATAGGGGCATCTGCCGTCAAAGAAAAATTTCTAAAACTTCGGTCAGATATGGCGCCGTCTTTGGCAGTATATATACCACCCACTCTGTAAGAACCCGAAAATGCTCCTGCATTGGCAGGATTTACTGTCAATGGCGTGAAATGATAATAGGAGTAATGCAAATCTTGACCCCAACTCTGACCAATCATCAGCAGTACCACTATGGTTGAAAACACGACTTTCATTCGTATCATACCTTATTTAAATTTGTTTCGACCTCGAAAGATACGCACATTTTTCGATTTGTAAATAAACCAGCCATTTTTAACATAATTTTTTTGGTCAAAATGTCTTCTGAATGGTGTTATAAAAGTATTTTGATAGCATAGTTAAACGGATTTAATATCAAATTTATTTAAAATCATTAAATTTGTTGTTTTAAAAGGACAATGTGGCTAGACTTATTATTGTTTTATGGTTTACTTTACCTTTAGGCACGATCTATGGGCAATCCTTTTTCATACCTGCTGACACTTTAAATAAGCCGCGATTTTATACTGCTTTATCATTTGCGGGTGTGACGTATACCAGTTTTTCTATAGGCTTGTATCATGCCTGGTACAAAAATTTTGAACAGGCTCCTTTTCAACTTTTTAATGATTGGAAAGAATGGGAACATATGGATAAAGCAGGTCATACACATTCTGCATATTTCCAAGGAGTATTGACCTATAAGGGTGCCCGTTGGACAGGTTTGAGTAAGAAAAATAGTATACTAACGGGCATCATCGCAGGAAGTTTATTTCAAACTACCATAGAAGTTATGGATGGTTTTTCATCTAAATGGGGTTTTTCTATACCTGATATTGGTGCTAATCTTGCTGGAACTGGAATATTTGCAGCGCAGCAATACTTTTGGGATGAGCAAAGGATTTCGATAAAGGTCTCTTCTATGCCCAAGGCGTACCCTGACGTTACGATTTATTCAACTGATGGAAATCAAACCACTTCATTGACTGCAAGGACAAACGCATTATATGGACAAAACTATTTCGAAAGATTTTTAAAAGACTATAATGCTCAAACATATTGGATGTCTGTAAATGTAAAATCATTTTTGCATCGACATCATTGCTGGCCTGCTTGGCTTAATGTTGGGCTAGGCTACGGTGCTGAAAATATGTATGGAGGTTTTGACAATAGCTGGACGTCCGAAGAAGCATCTTATGTATTATCATCTGATCTTTACCCGAGATACCGCCAGTTTTATTTAGGTTTGGATTTGGACTTGACTAAAATAAAAACCAAAAGCCCATTTTTAAAATCTATATTTTCGGTTATAAATATCTTTAGAATTCCACTGCCTGCATTAGAATATAATACTCAAGGCAAGTTTGTTTTCCATGCATTTAAGTAATAAGCTTTTGCATCATACAAGCCTGTAAAATAAAAAAAGGGCTGAATGTCTCCAAACCGCCCTTATTATTATCACACTTTTAAATTTTAAAACAAGGTCACAGAAGTACCAATCATGAAGGTATTAAAGTCGTATCTTGGGTTATCATTAAATAATTTTGAAAAATTATATTTCGCTATGATGTCAAAACCATTGAAATCAATACCTACAGTGCCTCCGTAAATCCAATTATTGAGTTCATTTCTAGAATAACGTTGTTCGTCTATCCTTTCTTTTTCTACTTTAAACTCCGCTTTTTGAACTGTATGTACGCGGTATCCGGCATAGCCACCGATTTCAAGTTTACTGTTTTTACTTATCGCAAAAGTGAAACTCACAGGCACATTCAGATATCCTACATTGAGCTTAGGACTTCCTTTTACATTTTCAAGATTTACAAACTGTGGATTTCCATCAGTATCTCTGGTGAGTCTGACGTCATTGTCCAATTTAAATCTGTTTTTTAGGAAGCTGATTCCATAATTGAATGCCACTTTACTATCTTTGCCACCTAATCTAGCTGAGCGTACTAAAGCAAAATCCCAATACCATGAGCCTCCTGTATTTATCTCAGGCGACAAAACACCTGAAGCCACTTCAGTAGCAGCATGCCATGTATTGATACCAAATCCTATTTTAAGCCCTGTATTGATCTTCTTTTTGAAAGGCATAAATTTAGAGAGATTAAGTCCATCTTTTCCATCTTCACCGTCTTCAGCGGAATAATCCACAGCAGGCATTTCATCCGTACTTTCTGTAGCAGGCTCTACTTCCATGGTTTCGATGACCGTATTGTCTGCACTTACTTCAGGTAGTACAATTTGATTCACTTCGGTATCTAATTGCGCCATAAGGACATTCATTTGGTCCAAAAGTGCTAAGATTTTGATGGAATCTGTATAATATCGCATGGATTCCATATTGTCCTTAGCTGAAGACATATAATACTTTAGATTGTCCAACTTCATTTGATCATCTGACTGACCAAAAAGGTTTTGCAAGGTAAAGCTTGAAAGAATGAAAAGAAAGAGTTTAAATTTTGTCATTGATTTTGGTTTTTAGTGTTTTTGATTATTCATCAAAATTAAAGAAAACATTAATTGACCATGTAAATATTAAGATCAACTTTAGAAATTTATAGACCAATTTACTTTCCCAGGAAAGTGAAGTGAAAAACGTTACGTCAATAATAAGTAACGGGACTAAGAACTTTTATGAAGTAAAATCTTTTTTACCTTGGTGTACCATTACTCGCCCAACATTCAATACGCTTGATCAAAGCATCACTTAATTTGTCTCCACCTTTGGGCATTTTGGATGCGCCAGATTCATGTTTGATTGACTTTAAAAATTTATCGCTTTTGGTCGCTGCTACGGTCGCTTCATAAGTACTCAAATCTACTCCTGATGATTTTGTGCCACTGTCATGACATCCAACAAATGAACAACTTGCAGTCATAATACTTTCAATGTCATTGGTGTATTTGGCATTCACTCCAGTACAATCTACCTTGGTGTCGTCTTTGTCACAAGAAATTATAAACAATAAAGAAAGGAATACAAACCCAGAAAAAATACTTCTATTCATGATTTTCAATTTAATTAATTAAGAAATTTAGTCCAAAATAACGAAGTTTTTTTGAAATGAAATGTATCAATATCAAAATAAAAGTAAAAATTGTCAGAATGGCCTTATTTTTGCACCTTCTTCTTGATCTTTAGTGTATCGAAAACGATCTTATAGGGTGGTTTTGGTGAATAACAGCAAGAATTATTAATATATAAAAATGTAAGGGAATGGATTTTAAGAATTTGATTGCTCATTGTAAAGAATATGGTTTTATTTTTCAATCCAGTGAAATATATGATGGATTGAGTGCGGTATATGATTATGGTCCATATGGTGTAGAGCTCAAAAACAATATCAAAAATTATTGGTGGAAGTCGATGGTGCAAATGCACGAAAACATAGTTGGTATAGATGCTGCAATCTTCATGCATCCCAAGACATGGAAAGCATCCGGACACGTAGATGCATTTAATGATCCGTTGGTAGACAACAAAGACTCTAAAAAGAGATATAGAGCAGATCAGCTGATAGAAGGATACGCCGAAAAAATCGAAGCTAAAAATATTAAAGATATTGAAAAAGCTAAAGCTCGTTTTGGTGATGCCTTTGATGAAGCTCAATTTAGAGCCACTAATGATCGTGTCATCGAAAGACAAAAGCAGATAGATGCCGTACTACACCGCTTGGCAGAAGCCATGAAGGCCGGAGATATGGAAGGTTTGAAAGCCATGATCGACGAATACGAAATCGTATGTCCGGAAAGCGGCTCAAGAAACTGGACCGAAGTGCGTCAGTTCAATTTGATGTTTAATACACAATTGGGAAATATAGCCGGCGAAGAAGGCAAACTTTATCTGAGACCGGAGACGGCCCAAGGTATATTTGTAAATTTCCTGAATGTTCAGAAATCTACGAGACAAAAGATACCATTTGGAATAGCACAAATCGGAAAAGCCTTCAGAAATGAGATCGTAGCTCGTCAGTTTATCTTCCGTATGCGTGAGTTTGAGCAAATGGAGATGCAATTTTTTATACGCCCTGGTACAGAAATGGAATGGTACGAATACTGGAAACAAACCAGACTGAAGTGGCATACGGCTTTAGGAACCAGTGCTTCAAAGTTAAAATTTCATGACCATGCCAACTTGGCTCACTATGCCAATGCAGCTGTGGACATAGAGTTTGAGTTTCCTTTTGGATTCAGAGAGTTGGAAGGTATCCATTCCAGAACAGATTTTGACTTGACTCAGCACCAAGAGTTATCAGGTAAGAAGCTTCAATACTTTGACCCGGAACTCAATGAAAATTATGTGCCTTATGTTGTAGAAACATCTATAGGCTGCGACAGGATGTTTCTAGCTATGGTGGCCAATGCTCTTGTAGAAGAAAACGTACCAGATGCAGATGGCCAAGACTCTGTGCGTACGGTCATGAAGTTGCATCCGGCTTTGGCACCGGTAAAAGTTGCAGTACTACCACTTTTGAAAAATAAGGAAGAACTGACCACTGCTGCGACGGCCATATACGACAAACTCAAGTTGTCTTTCAATTGTCAGTATGACGAAAAAGATGCGATAGGACGTAGATATAGAAGACAAGATGCCATCGGTACGCCATATTGTGTGACGATAGATTTCGAAACGCTTGAAAATGGTACGGTGACGATCAGAGACAGAGACACCTTAATTCAAGAGCGAATCAAGATAGAAGATATCAGAAGTTTTGTCCAGGATAAGGTAGCTTTAGAGAATTTATTGGCTTAAAATAGTCATTTTAAAATACTTAAAAGGATCATCGTTTCTGGACGGTGATCCTTTTTTTTATGTTTCGGATGATATATTACTTTCAATGTTTATGAATAAGTCTTCTATTTATGGGGTTGAATAGTAATGACTAAACCATCATATAATAACATTCCCACAATAGTAATAGGTTGCTAGCACAACGCTTTTACCATTAAGTATAGGAATCATATGATATTAAGATGAAAAATATAGGGTTTTCATATCTATCACATATGACAACCCTATGACAACCTTATGACAACCCTATGACAACGTGCTTTGACGGTAGGGCCAAAGTTGGAGGAAGGTCGTACTATCCATAGACAAGGTAGGGAGCTTTAATAATGAATCAAAACGTCAATAATACACTCAAAATTCACTATCATTAGATCGGAGAAGGCTGCGACTGTGACACAGTTTTGCCATGTCCGCACCATGAACCTGAGACGGAATTATTGGTTGGGAAGAAGGCCACTAATGCTAATCAAACATGATATGGCTTTAGCTTTAGTAATTTTAGAAATACAGTCTTTTGTCAAAAAGTATCAAAGCGACAGTATTAGTAATTTCATATGGAGAACTTTTACTTACTCCACCCAAACTTCATCCAAAAACAACCAAGCAGGTAACCCACGGCCATCATGCCAATCGGGAATGGATGATATGGGCTCGATGACCAATTTTAGTTGATTGTACTGCTTTTTAGGTACGTTTACCGTGTGAATGGAATGATTTGTTGTGCTCTTTTGCGTACTAACTTCAAAGCTTTTTTGGATGAGCAGTGTATTATTTTCATCAAAGACTGAAATTTTGGAAGGACCAAATATCCATGCTCCCTGATGGGTCAAATAAGAAATGTGGATGGTGGTGATAAACTGATGACTATCCGGCTGAAATGTAATCTCTACCGGACCTTGGTCATATCCTAAATAGTTTTTGGTATAAGACATGTTGCCAAATTGGCCATCAAAAAGTGTTTTGGAACCTTCATCAGCATATTTGGGATTAGGTTCAGAAACCATATAATTCAACATCTTTTTCCCACTGGCCACAAAAGTAGCGGTGACTGTTTGTGAAGGGTCAAAATCCTGGTGAAACGCTTTAGCTTTAATGATGCACGGCTTATTGATTTTGAGTGGTCTATGGTAGCGCTTAGACTTTAATGTAGGCTCATTGCCATCTACAGTATATCGAATTGTTGCGCCTTCCATTCGGAAATCCAGCATAAGGTTTTGCGGATGAGCCTTGCTGACCATAGCCATTTGCACATTGGCTTTGGGTGGACTCAATTGAATTTTTTGTGCTAAACTAACGTTCGATAGTCCACAAAATAGTATCCATATCAACCATCTAAACATACGGCGTAAATTTATAGGGTAACACCTGCCCACTATTCCATTGGCACACATATAAGCTGCCTTCATCATCTACGAGTACATCATGCGGATGTTTAAACAGTTTGGTAGTCTGATAGCTTTCTTTACATACGTTTCCATCATACGTAGGCGTAGCACCACCTGGGGCAGAAATCAACTTATTGTCCTGATCTAAGATGATGATAAATCCTGTTTCTGCATTTCCGGTACTACCAGAAGTCAAGACTGCAGCGTATAGGTAGTCACCTTGAATCACTGGCCGACAAACATTGGCACCAGGCAACGAAATGGTTTCCAAATAATTGCCATCCAAACTATATCTTTTGAAGCAACAACGGTTTCTATCGGTAACGATAAGGGTTGGAGTTTCTCTTCGGGTATCTATACAAATACCATGCGCATTGTCCAGATGTTTTGGGTCAGGGCCTCGGCCACCAAAGATATTTTTTAGTTTGCCATCTGCTCCATAATGTATGATATATTGCGCTCCATAACCGTCGGCTACATAGATGTCGCCATCCTTGGTTACCGCAGTTTCAGTAGGGACGAAGGATTTCTCATTCTGATATTTTCCTGACTCCGCCGGATAGTCCCAGGTTTGTATAATCTTGCCATCCAAAGTAGTTTTAAAAAACTGATGTCGGTCAGTATCTGTTACCAGCAGAAATTCGTCTCCTTTGACACCACCGATCGTAAGTCCGTGTCCGCCAGGAAATTCATTGCCATAAGTGGATAAAATTTTCCCACTTTTGGACATTCTGATGAAGTTGTTTCGGGTATCATTGGTAAGCAGGATGATTTCTTTATTTGCTGTAAATACCATTTCGTGGCAATCTTTGACACCAGGTAAAGTGGGATTACCGGCCAGCCAATCTTTATCCCAAGTATATTTTTTATTTTGGTGACCAAAGACTGGTTTTGATGCATCCAAAGGTAATGATAACCATGGTAAAGTGGCTAATATGGTAGTGGATTGGGTTAGGAAGGTTCTTCTGTGCACAGGAGTATCTATTAGGTTAATTTGTTCTTTAAGTGATTTTTCATAACTTGTAATGACCTAAAAATGAATGAATTTTAATATGATCAATTTCAACTTCATAAATAAGTCTGTTTTCTTTATCAATTCTTCTTGACCATTTACCCTTCCAATTATATTTCACTGGTTCAGGTTTTCCTGGTCCTTTATATGGAGAGACTAATATAGATTTTATCAACATATCAATTCGATTAAGAATCTTTTTATTTCGATTTTTTTTAATGTAAATAAGATCTTCAACTGCTTCTGAGCCTAACCTTATTTCCATAAGTCTTCGGCTGTAAAAACCGTATATTCTCCTTTTGAAAAAGACGCATCACTTCTTTTTAATTTTTCTTCAAATGCTTCATTATACATTCTATCTGAAGTAGTTTCAAATGGGATTTCCATTTTCTTTAACATTTCTTTGACCGCTTTCAACTTCTTTTTATCAGGTCGAACTATTAACGTATCCATATTTGATATTTTAATTTTATACAAATGTAAAGCAAATTGTTTATTGTTGGAAATATTTTACCAAAATCGAGTATTTTCACTCCAGTTGGATTGCTATTTGAAGTGTCTCAGGTATTTGATCAAAAGTACCAATAACTTATTACATAATTCGATTCATATTAAATAGAACTTTTACACCCATTCTATCGTTAAATAATGAAATCAAAAGGTTAACCAATGAAAAGTATAAGCCCGCAATTCTTGGTAGATGATTTAGGTAATAGAACTTCTGTTTTACTTTCTTTATCAGATTATGAAGCCCTTTTGGAAGAAATTGAAGATGCTGAAGATAATAAATTGTTTGAAGAATCTATGCAAGAACCCAATGAAGATAGTATAAGCTTGGATGAATATATGATAAAAAGAGGATTGATGAATGAGTAATTATCAAATCAGGCTATCGAAAAAAGCTGAAAAAGCTTTAGATAGCTTACCTAATCAAGTTGTTATAAGAATCTATGATGCTCTAAAAACGCTATGCTGGAAGAGATTGAAGATGTTGAATTATAAATATTTTAAAATGAGATTACTAATTTTTTCTATTTTATTGTTTTTTTTTACAGTAAATGCTTCTTCACAAGAATTATTGATAGGGTTTAGAACTGTTAATACTGAAAAAAATGTATATATATACAAATTCTATGATACTTTGGGTCAAGAACTATTTTCTTTGCCAGAAAGTCATGTACCTGTATTTAAACCAATACTTAAAAAGGTCAGAGATAAAGACGATTCTTTCGAGCAAAATAATTCACAAGTTTTATTGATAGAAGAAGAATCAATATTTTTTATTGAACCTAATGCGCCTGGTATATTAATTGGTCCAAATAAAACAACAAACAAAGAACTAAAATTTTCACCATACTTGATGGATAGGGCTGGAAATAAGATAAAAGAATTCCCTTTATTTGAATTTACAACACATTTTTCTGACAGTATATTTATAGGATACCGAAGGATTGAAAATGGATATATGTTAAGGTATTTAGATCATTTAGGTAATGAATTGTTTGAGGGACAAGAATTTTGGGAGGCATCTCCGTTTGTGGATGGGCTTGCGGTGGTGCAAAAGAAGGATGAGAACGATGATTGGCTGGTAATTGACAAAAGAGGACAAACGATTATAAATATATCAAAAACAACTGGACTTAAGATTGACAATATACTAAAGTTTTATGATGGAAATGCAATAGTAATTGAATCAAAATCTGAGAAACAGCTAGAAGAATATTATGAAAACAACGAAGAAATGGATAGCGTTATTGATGAAGACAAAATGGCTGAAAATGGCATTAATTGGTTGTTCTATCTGTTGAGAGGTTCTTATTCTTCCAATAAAAATATTTATTGGTTTAATATCAAAGGTGAACTCAAACCATTCCCCAATCGAAGATGTTTAGGCACAGAATTGTACGAAAGGCAGCATGAAATCGTACATAAAAACTTTGTATTATCGAATGAATTTAAATCAAAATTAGCACAAAGCAAGTATTTGGGATTGATTGCGGATTCAATAATTACAAAAGATGTTGGATATTACATTCTTTGGGAGACACCTGAAAATTCTATTTCTTCAGAATTAGTTTTATACGATCACAATGGACACAAAATACTTCTCAAAGGCTTAGAAGATGGCAGGATTTTAAGTGTACAAGATCGAATGTTAATAGTAAATAAAGATAACCGCATAATTAATTATGACTTAGAAAATTTCCAAGCTTTGGAAGGGAATTATTTTTCAAATATTATAAAAAAGGATTTTAGGTATTATGATTCTGGGTTATCAAAAGATAAATTCTTTTTACAAGTTTTTAATAGAAATGGAAAATTAATAACACCAAAACCTGAGCCTGTTTATATCAATCACAATAAAAATCAACCAAAAAAAGAAGAAGAATTATTTTCTGAATCTAAATATTTTCCTGATTCAGCTTTTGAAAAAGCTGTTATAGAGTTGTACCCAGAGTGTTTAGATTCGAATGGTGAACTAAATATTCATTGTAAAAGTATTACTGATGAGACTTATTTAGATTTTAATTTCAAAAGTATCAAAAGTCTTGATGGAATAGAGTTATTTAAAAACTTAGTGTCTTTGGTGATTTCTGGCAATAATATTGAAAAAATATCTAAGTATTCACCGAAATTAAAGAATCTGATAATAAAGAGCAACAGAGAAGTAATAAATGAATTAATTTTACCTGATTCATTATCACATTTAGAAATTTTTGAAAGCTTTGTAGCAAAAACGATAGACTTACCACAGCAACTTAAATTTTTAGATATTTCAGACGAAGTCAAGATAAATGGTTTTCCTAAAAATCTAGATACTTTGTATTTGTCCGCAGATTTGAAGAGCATCCCCAAATTACCAAGCAGTATAAGATTTTTAGATATTCAGGACATTGATTTGAATATTCTTCAAAATCTGCCAAATTCCATCCAAACACTCTATTGCAGTGCTCAAACAATCGTTAATCTGCCATCAAATTTGAAAGAGTTATATTGCAAAACTTCCAAAATTAATGGGTTGCCTAAATCTTTAGAAAAGTTAACTATCAAAAATGGAGATCATATTTTCCAAGATGATAATGGTTATGCAGAAATTATAGGACCACTGCCTATCAATTTAAAATCTTTAACAGTCAAGTTAGATTTTCTTGAATTTGACAATGTTTTACCAAATTCATTAAGATTTTTATGGTGGGATAAATTAAGAAACCCTATAAAGTTAAATCAAGGTTTAGAAACATTCATTTCTAAAAATTCAACATTAGAAACAAATATTGAATTGCCTTATTCATTGAAAACATTAAATTTGGAACAAGGCAGAAGTATGAAAGTCCCACGATTTTCCCCCAATTTGGAATATTTAAATTTGGATGGGTTTTCTATTTATGAAGAGTTTGATTTAGGAAAATTACCAATTAGCCTTAAGTATTTAAATATCAGTGGCACCAATTTTAGGCTTCCATCATCACTCCCAGAAAGCTTAATATATCTTAATTGTAGAGGCTCTAAAATAAGTACTCTTCCTAAGTTAAACAGAATGTTAGATACTCTGATTTGTTCAAATAATAAAATATTTGAAATTAAAGATTTACCATCTACTTTAAAATATTTTGATTGTAGTGCTAATGATAGCCTAAATTCTCTATCAGAACTGCCAAATTCCCTTGAAGAATTTAATGTTGCCGAATGTAATATAAAAACACTGCCAGAAATTCCTAATAGTCTTAAAGTGCTTAATTGCCATAGAAATCAAATTTTGAAATTGCCTGACTTACCGACAACATTAACGCATATGGATTGCTCTGTAAACAAATTAGAATCTTTACCATCTCTAAGTAGTGGTTTAAAAGAATTGAATATAAGTTGGAATAAGATAAGCAAAATTCAAAACTTGCCAAATACATTGACAAAGTTTGAAGCTGAAAATAATATACTTTCAAATCTTCCAAATATCCCTGATTCATTAAAATTTATTAATGTTAACTCTAATCACCTAAAAGTCTTACCAACATTAAATCAAAAAATACAAACAGTCTTCGTCTCAAATAATGCGTTGTCTAATCTGCCTAACCTTCCTAATAGTTTAACAAGTTTGGACATCACTTACAACTGTTTCGATAGCTTGATTATTTCAGAAATCACCAATAAACCAAAATATTTCGCAAGTAACGTAGTACCAATTCTTTGTAATGGTTTAGAACCACAAAACCAATTAAGCAATACTAGTTTTACGAATTTTAAAACTGAAAAAAATGATATGATTATTGATATTACGAAAGTCCCTTTTGGAGCTAAAATCGAAATTATGCCAGTTAATATGGACTATTTAATTTTTGATGATGTTAAATTTAAAAACTATATTATGCCACATTTGACTCAAGGAGAGTATAGGATGTATATAAACTCAAAATTGTATTCCCTGAAAATTATAGCAAATTAATTGCTTAAAAACAAACACCTCACCTATTCATAAAAAAATATCTCATCTATAAACAGCCATCCTTTTTCACCTTTGCCGGGATGCCAATCGGGGATTCTTGGTAGATTTTGGGCTTCTATTTTATAGTATTTGAAGGGCTGACTTTTTAAGGTCATATGGATAACATCCGACCTGACCTGATCTTTGTTATTTTTTTGGTACGGAGTGATCTTTTGAGTGGACAATAATTGAAACTGCTTTTTATCATGGCTTCCTGATACACTGACTGCTGTAGGCGGGAACACATACTGTGGCACTTGAAGTCCATAACAAAATGATATTTTAGTCAATGCTATGGGCTTTTTGTACTCAAAAATAGCGGAGAAAGGATTTTCTCTGAAGGCTATCCAATTGGGATCAGGAAGATTGTTGATGGGCGCTCTTTTTCCATTGATAAACGTAAGTGCGCCTTCACCTTTGTATTGGACATTGGGCTGAGTGAGTAGGATACAACTGTCTGGCGTGGCTCCATTTTCAAATAGTGAAAACTTGACTACATCGCTCGTAAACCAACCGTCTTTTACGGCAACGGCTTTGACATCTTTTGATCCCGATATGGTAAATGGTCTGGAGTACAAAGTGCCATGAAGGGAATCAGGTTCGGATCCATCCAATGTATATTTGATTTGGGCACCATTGATATAATGTTTTAATACGATCTCTTCTCCTGGCTTGATGATATAACTTTCATTGACCATCAATGGAGCAGACAGTTTGATCTTTAAGTCTTCCATTGATAATCTATTGAAGTTAATCTTTGGATATTTTTGCTGCCATTGCTTGACTTTATTTTCAGGAATTTTGGTGTCCGTAATAAATATCTGACTTAATAATGGCAATTGACTAAATATTGGCTCGATGACTTCCGTTATACTTGTATTGGCTAAAGATAATTCTTCCAGTTTGCTTAATTTATTCAGTTTTAGGATGCCCTGATTTGTGACTTTGGTCCCGTTTAGTACTAATTTTTCCATTGAACTAAATTGCGTGAGTATCTCTATATCACGATCTGTGACAGGCATATCAGCCAAGTGAAGATGTATGAGTTGTTGCTTTACTTGGAGTAATTGTTTCAGATGTTCAGGGACGTATTCGGAGGCTAAAAATAAGGAAGCTTTCAAGGCAGGACTTCCACCAAACAAGGGTTTGACGGTCATAAAATGAGAATTTAGCGAAGCCAACGTTTTGCTGTCAGCACTGCTGAAAGTATATTGTTTTTGTTTTTTGGTTCTAGTGTTAGCATCATACAACTTTCTGATACTTTCATCGGGTATATACGCAGATGCTTTTTTGGAAAAAGATGCTCCAGAATTAATCCAGGCAATGATGATTTCTTTTTCTTGGGCGGTCAGTTGTGGTTTGCCATCAGGTGGCATGTGTTTTTCGTCTTCCAAAGGCAATAACATACTTTGTACCATCAGACTGCTGTCCGCATTTCCCGGCAGGAGTACTCGTCCCGATTCGCCACCCTTCAAAAGTGATAAGGAATCTGTCATGATCAATCCACCCTTGGTTTTCTCTTCATTGTGGCAGGAATAACATTTCTTCTCCAATATTGGATGTACCATAGTCGTAAACAAAGTAGTATTGGTATCAGTAAGTATTTCTTTTATTTCTTTATTGGGAAAAAGAAAATCTTTGCCGTGGGTGATTTCAGCTCCTTTGTGCCCTGCTACTATGAGAAGTAAGGCATTAATACCAAGCAGAACTTTTGAAAATATAGGATACTTCCCATGTATGATAGAAAGTAAATATACTCCAAAGGCAAATCCAAATCCCGTATTTCTGTGGAAAGCCAATTCATTGACATTATAAGCATCAGGTTCATGTGATAATAATGATCCGGTAATAGCCGTAATAAATGCAAAAAAACCGGTCAGTAAAAGTACAAAGTTTAAAAGTTTTTCAAAATTAGGAGCTTCAAAACTTTTTCTCAAGAAAAATAAAACCAGATACATCACAAACATACCTATGGGCAAATGTAACACCAACGGATGCATTCTTCCTGCTAACTTTAGATATTCAGGTACGCCTACAAACGAGTCAAAAACAAGTAGGATGGCAGCCAATATGGCCAAACCAAAATTTGCATTAGAAATAATACGGGTGATTCTTTGCATCATCATGCTATAATATCTTTGACTACATGACCTGCCACATCTGTTAGTCTGTATCGCCGACCAAGATGTTTATACACTAACTTTTCATGATCCAATCCCAATAAATTCAATACTGTGGCATGAAAATCATTGATATGTACCGGGTTTTCGATGATGTTGTAACCAAATTCGTCAGTCTCCCCATAAACTACTCCCGGTTTTACGCCGCCGCCAGCCATCCAAATACTATACGCCCGTGGATGATGGTCTCTGCCATAGGTATCGGCAGATAATGGTCCTTGGCAATAGTTGGTCCGACCAAATTCTCCACCCCAAATCACTAAGGTTTCATCCAATAAGCCTCGTTGTTTCAGATCCTGAACCAAAGCTGCTGATGCCCGATCTACATCCTGTGCCTGGCCAGGCATCTCGCCTACCAGATTGACATGTTGATCCCAACCCTGATGATAGATTTGAACAAATCTGACGCCTGATTCTGAGAGTTTTCTGGCCAGAAGACAATTGCTGGCATAGGTACCTGGCACCAGGCAGTCCGGCCCATACAACTTAATCACTGAATCGGGTTCTTTGGAGATATCTGTAATTTCAGGCACTGCAGTTTGCATGCGATAGGCCAGTTCGTACTGTTCTATTTTGGTTTTAATTTCGGGATCACCAGTATCTTCAAAATTCATGGAATTTAACTCATTGAGCTTGTCCAGCATCTGCCTTCGGTCATCTCTTGTTATACCATTTTGATTATTGAGATACAGGACTCTTTCTTCGCTATTGCTAAATTGTACACCTTGGTGTTTGCTGTCCAAAAAACCATTGGTCCACAGTTTGGAATAGACTCCCTGACCATTTCCTTTACCTTTGGACAAGAGCACACAGTAAGCGGGAAGATTTTGATTTTCTGAACCCAATCCATAACTCAGCCATGCACCCATACTCGGACGATTACCCTGTTGGGCACCAGTCTGCATAAAAGTAAGTGCCGGATCGTGATTGATCGCTTCGGTGTGCATAGATTTGATGACGCAGATATCGTCTACAATTTTGGCCATATTGGGAAATAGATCACTTACCCAAGTGCCTGCATTGCCATATTGTTTGAAAGGAAAATACGAACCTACCAACGGAAATTTATCTTGATTGGCGGTCATACCGGTGAGACGCTGTCCATTTCTGATGGATTCCGGCAGGTCCTGACCAAACATCTTATTGAGCATTGGTTTGTAATCAAAAGTCTCCAGTTGTGAAGGCGCTCCATTTTGAAACAGATAGATGACTCTTTTTGCCTTTGGGGCAAAGTGTGGCAAACCATTGATAATGCTGTCAGCTGCATTTTCTGGATCTTTAAACAAATCTTTGATCAGTAAAGAACCTAAAGCTACGCTTCCCAAGCCTACACTCATCTTGCTCAAAAAGTGCCTTCTATTGATATTAAGTCGGTGTTCAAAAAATGGATTGCTCATCTTGTCGAAGTTTCTTCGAGATTAAATAATAACTGTACGGTTTGCATCATGGCAGCTGTACCCTTAATGTCCATGTTTGCTGTTTCTTTAAAATCGCCAAAAAATATGATCTCTTTTGCCTTTTTATCGTCCATGACAGAAATAGTAGTTTGGTGAAAATCTTTAATTTTTTTGATTTCATTAGGTTTGGGCGCTCTACAAACAATTTTTCTGAATAATTGCTCGAATTTAGCTTCAGTACTTGATTTCTCCTTTTGTGTTTTTATGGCTAAATGCCTGGCTGCTTCCAGTATCTGATAGTCATTCATCAACACTAAAGATTGTAATGGTGTATTGGTAGATGACCTTTTTACCTCACATTGATCTCTGTTGGACGCATCAAATATGAGCATGGATGGCGGCGGTACGGTTCTTTTGATAAAATGATATAAGCCGCGTCGATATCTTTTGTCACCCTGATCTTCTACATATGATGCCAATTGACCGCGGCCTGACGTAGCACTTTCCCATAATCCTTTTGGTTGATAAGGTTTTACACTTGGTCCTCCTATGACAGGATTTAGGAGGTCGCTAGAAGCCAGGACATGATCTTTGAGCAATTCTGCCGAAAGCCGCAATCTAGGGCCACGTGCTAGAAATACATTTTCAGGATCCTTTTGGATGTGTTCAGAACTGACCTTTGATGATTGTTTGTAAGTGGAAGACATAGCAATCTGTTTAACCAATCTTTTGATATCCCAACCATGAGTCATAAAATCGTAAGCCAGCCAGTCCAATAATTCAGGATGTGAAGGCAGGTCACCTTGCAGACCAAAATCACCTGATGTTTTCACTATGCCTTTACCAAAAAAATCCTGCCAAATAAAATTAACAAAAACTCTGGCTGTAAGTGGATTTTCTGGGTCAAACATCCATTTGGCAAGTCCTAATCTGTTTTGTTCAAATTTTTTGGGGTCGTATTTCAGAATAGATTCAGGAGTGCCGGGCGAGACTACTTCTCCGGGTTGGTCATAGACACCTCGTTGCAGTAGTTTGGTCTTTCGGATGCCTGTACTATCTTTCATGATCATGACATCAACTTTTCCGGTATCCAGTTTACTAATGAAACTAAGTATGCCTGCTCTATCTTCTTTGGTAATCGTCATGTAAGGAGGATCTGCCAGTGATGCCAATGAAATATCACCCACGAGGCCTTTTTCGTCCACCTGATCAAAAAATGCAAAGGTGGAAAAATAATCTTTTTGAGAGATAGGATCATATTTGTGATCGTGGCATTTGGCACATTCAAAAGTCATAGCTAGCAATCCTTTACCAAAAGTATTGGTGCGGTCTGTGACATACTCTATACGGTACTCTTCGTCAATGACACCACCTTCTTGAGTAATTTTATGGTTCCGGTTGAATCCTGTAGCGAGTATGGTTTCTTTATTTTTATCAGGCAATAAATCGCCAGCTAGTTGCCAGGTGACAAATTTTTTATAATCGTAATTCTTATTATAAGCATGGATAACCCAATCTCTCCAAGGCCACATCGTACGTAAGCCATCGTCCTGATATCCATGACTATCAGCATACCGTGCTACATCCATCCAAAAAATGGTCATTTTTTCGCCATACTGTGGGCTTGCCAATGCCTTATCTAGGAGTTTTTCATAAGTTTTAGCATCAGCTGTTTTTGCAAACTCATCTTGTTGCGCTAAAGTAGGAGGCAGACCAGTGATGTCATGCATCATCCGCTTGAGCAAAGCTGCATCGTATTTTACTTCAGATGGCTTTAAGTCGTGCTCATCTAGCTTTTGGAGTATAAATTGGTCGATTTCATTATATGCCCATATTGACTTTACATCGGGAACAGATGTTGCTTTTAATGGGATAAATGACCAGTGTTTTTGATATGGAGCTCCATTTTTGATCCATTTTTCTATCAGTGTGATTTCATCTGAAGTTAATGAAAGATTAGATTCCGGTGGCGGCATCATGTAGTCCGGATCTGTGGATGTGATGCGCAGGAATACATCTGATTTTTCTGGGTGACCTGCCACAATACCATATTTATCCTTAAAATCTTTTAGTGCGGCAAAAGCTCCTTCTTCAGTATCTAATCTATATCCTGATTTACGTTTATTAGCATCCGGACCATGACATTTAAAGCACTTGTCTGAGAGAATGGGGCGGATATGCGTATTGTAGGTGATGTCTTCTTTGGTTTGGTCCTGATCATTGCAACCTATGCAGATTATCAGTAAGGTAATACACGTCATCAAGGCAATCTTGCCCTTTAGAACATTCCTTTTTTGAAGTCTGAAATCAACTTGCATTACTACTTTGTGGCTTAATGATTTTTAGAAAAAAATACTATGGCAAATGTATTTATAATTTTTGGGTATTACTGAATAGTAGTAATTAAATTTTTAAAGATTTAGAGATATTGCCCTAATTGTTTGTATCATCTGATTTTAAAAGAATCATGTTTGTGATATTTACTTATTTGAAATCTTCATAGGAAGATCAAGAGATTTTCAGAAGCAATAAAAAGACAACTATTATTCAATAATTTCATATTTTGCAGCGATTTAGCATATAAAATAATCAACAATTTTTAAGTGAGACAAGTCATCATAGTCATTTTGAGTGTTTTATTGGTATTAGGTAGTTATCGTGCATTCCTTTTGGCATCTAAATATAAGGAACTCAAAGCCTATAAAGAAGATTTAGCGGAAATTAACAAAATCAATTACAATCTATTTAATCTGCAATTGTGGAAGCAGGAAGCCTTAAAAGTGTTTGAAAACCGAATAGCTTCATTTGAAATTTCACCCAAAGCTTATGATCAGGTAGAAAAGGAAATGGAAAAGTACTTGCGTAATATCAACAGAGATTACATTGAGAATGGTAAAATTTTTAAAAAAATATTTGAAGATGCCGAGAAAGACCCCAAGATCAATAAGTTTATTCTTAAAATGATCAAAGAAAATGCCCCTGCGCAAATTCAGGCACTCAATATTCCTAAGTTTATTCCATCTATGGCTGTGCAACTAGCTGGAGAGCTCAAAAAACAAGAACCACAGCTTAGGGACATCATGCGGGCGGAGCTTAAAAAAATTATTAAAGATGAAGATTTGAACACATATCGAGATCCGCGGAGAAAAATATTTGAAAAATATAGTCAACCAGATATCATGGCTACCAATAGTTTTCTTTCTAAAATTATAGAAGAGAACCAAAAAATCATTGACACCGAAGTAAAAATAACCTATAGTATTTTGATGGGTATCTTTTTAATGTCTTGGATACTTATGGGTTATTTAGGTACCATACCTGCTGTGACTATGATTACGTTAGATTCCATAATGTTGCTCATTTTGGGGGTCAATTTACCCATGATAGATATAGAAGCGGTTCTCAATGCTTTTACGATAAATGTGTTGGGGACTGAAGTGGGTTTTGAAAGGCAATATATGTATTATCAAAGTAAATCGATTTTGGACGTGACCAATACACTGATCCAAAGCGGAGGTTGGGACCTTAAATTAGTAGGGTGGATGGTACTTTGTTTTAGTGTGATCTTTCCATTGTTTAAGTTAATTTTATCTGGATTTTACCTGTATAGTTCGAGAGTGAGAAATAGCCTACTTGCACGAAATATCATTTTTTATCTAGGCAAATGGAGTATGGCTGATGTATTTGTAGTGGCGCTATTTATGGCTTACATTGGATTTTATGGTATTATGTCATCTCAGTTAAATAGTATTGCCCACAACAAAGGAGGGTTTGCAGTAGAAACCATCAATAATTCTGGTCTAGCACCGGGTGCGTTGTTTTTTACTACATACTGTGTTTTATCAATCATAGTTGGGATATTGATCAATAAAAAAGTGGAAGGAGTAGATATGCAGGGTTCTAAATAGCTACTGAATTACAAGCTCCCAAGGTGAGTAATAATAAATCCAATAAAAATTCTGGTTTCAGCTCCATTCTAAAAAAACCACAATTTATCCACAACAATCGTTTGCAATGCTTATCTTCAAAAATGAAATTAGAAAAATAACAAATCATCATTAAGTTTGCAATATCATTCTAAATACACATTGCATTGGAAACAAATCACATTAAAGCATCATCAGGTTTTGACAATTTGCTCAAGCCAAGACTGACATTTTCTCAGATCATCAATATGAATGTTGGATTTTTTGGCATCCAATATAGTTTTGGCCTTCAGCAAAGTGCTGTGAATCCCATCTACGATATGTTGGGAGCATCAGCCCATGAAATTCCTATATTAAATATTGCGGGACCTGTGACAGGATTGCTGATTCAACCTATTATTGGTGCGATGAGTGATAAAACTTGGACACCCAAATGGGGTAGGAGAAAACCTTATTTCTTTATTGGTGCTTTGATTTGCAGTATTTGTTTGTTTATTTACCCATTTAGCAGTACACTTTGGATGGCGGCAGGTTTGCTGTGGATATTGGATGTGGGCAATAATACAGCCATGGAACCTTACCGAGCATTTATAGCAGATACACTCAATAGTGATCAGCAACCCACAGGCTTCCAGGCACAGAGTTTTTTTACCGGACTCGGCCAAACTTTAGCTAATTTATCATTATTTGTTTTTCCGTTGATTTTTGTGGGCGTTACAGGGTCATTGCCTACTTGGGTGTATGCATCATTCTTTTTAGGAGCGGTGTGTTCTATTGGTTCCGTATGGTGGAGCATGAAAACAACACCTGAAGTTATTCCCGATGATGAAGAAATTAGAATGATAGAAGCGTATAATGAAGGAAAACCCAATAAATTTTTACAGTTTTTGGGTTATATCCTGTCGATTTCTGTAGTTCCAGGGTTAGTTTATTATTTATTGTACGGGACGATAGGAATGACCTTTGCCAATATCTTAATCTTGCCTGTATTTTTTGCTTGGATTTTTGCTTTGGCTAAAATATTAGAAAGTAGCCAACACAACGCTACAATGAAATCAATTTATCTTTTGGTTTCGCCATTGATTGAGATCATTGATTCCATAAAGACGATGCCAAAAGTGATGTGGCAACTTGGATTGGTGTACTTATTTCAATGGTATGCTTTATTTTGTTATTGGCAAAATAGTGCCAAAAGTATAGCGTTATCCGTATGGGGAGCCACACCTGCAGACAATCCTGCTCAATTTGAAGAAGCCGTAAGTTGGGCTGGTTTGGTCAATGGTTGGTACAATATCGTTACCTTTTTAGTAGCCTTTTTATTGGTGGGATATGCCAATAAATATGGAGCGAGATGGGTTCATTTTATTTGTTTGGTACTTGCAGGTCTGGCCTTTTTGTTTTTCCCATACATTACAGATAAATACTTATTCTTTATTGTCATAACTGGATTTGGTATTGGTTGGGCCAGTATGATGGGTATACCTTATCTTTTGGTAGTCAATGAGATACCTAAGGAAAGATATGGAGTGTATATGGGTATTATCAATATGATGATCGTCATTCCCATGATTATCCAAACCTTAACTTTTGGGAGTATTTTGCAAAATGTATTGGGAAATAACCCGCAAAATGCCATCTTATTTGCAGGAGTCATGTTGCTAATAGCGGCTGCACTTACCTTAATGATCAAAAATAACAAAACATCACAGGCTTAAGTATTTAAGGAGTTTCATCTCATTGTTAGTTTTTAGCAACTTTTAAGTGTGTATCCATTTTAATATGGTGTACAGCCTTATCTTTATTTTTTATGTAATCAATTAGACACTCAGCAGCTTGTGTTCCCAATGTAAATGCTGAATGTAAAAAGTAATCAGGATTTGGGTATATTTTGTTGGGAAAAGAGCCATCACTTATAGATACTATTTTTAACTTTTCAGGGTAGAGTTTGTGTTTTACCATTACAGGATAAGATTCAGATAGTAGCTCATCCGACATGAAAAACGCACCGTTGTAGATATTTGTAGAGATGCTTTTTTCTAGGTTTTGTAAAAATTCATGATCTTTATATAGAATATCATTGGTATTGAACGGGATATTGTGATCCTTTAAAGCTTGTAAAAATCCATCGACCCTTAATTGGGTAATCTGTAAACCTTTGTGACCGAAAACACCCAAAATATTTTGATGACCTGATTTGATCAGATGTGAAACAGCATCATAACTCGTGGCACTATCATCTATGGTCACGGTTGGATATTCGTCGTTTTCTATAACTTTATCCACTAAAACCACCGGAATTTCAGCGTCTCTGAGTACGTTGAGATGGTTGAGATTCAGAGTATTTTCAGCTACGGAAATCAAGACGCCATCTACGACCCAACTAATACAATGATGAATGATTTCTATCTCTTTTTCATGGCTATTGTTAGTAAAGAAAATGATTAGAGTATAACCACTTTCTTCAAGTTTCAGATTTATAGCATTCATCATTTCAGGAATGAAAAACATATTAAACTCTGGTAAAATAACTGCGATTAAACCCGAAGTTTTTTGCCTGAAAAATTTTGCATGAAGATTTGGAGTGTAGTGGAGCTCTTTTGCTGCGGCTAGTACACGCTCTTTGGTGGCATCGCTAATGTCAGGATGACCGGCTAAAGCTCTAGATACTGTAGAAGCATTAACGGATAACATTCGGGCTAAATCTTTGATGTTGATACGTTTCATTGTTTTGATTATTTGTTGACCCAATATTTATCAGGTGTTGATTTGATAATTTGCTTGAAAAGTCAATTACTAAGCGTTCCTCAAGATACGCATCAAGAGGTGTTTTGAGCATTTCAGTCGTAAAGATATTAATATTTATTAACAGCAAACGTTTGCGCAATCGATTTCTGTATTTTTGTTAAGATTAAGTTAAATCTATGTTATATTATTGCACAAAATTTAACAAAAGTGATGGTATGCACCCGTATTAATAGTTGCAAATGTCATTACGTAATTGTTAACATTTACAGGCTGATTTGAAACAAATATTTTAATTTTGATAAATTTATTTAATCCAAATTTAATTTTTTTTTAAAAATATGTTAAAAAAAATGAAACTTTAGATAAGTAGATTTCAAAAAGTTCAATAATTTTGTCGTTTATTAACAGTGTATTGAGTACACTAAGTATATTTAATCATTAACTAATTTTTAACAAAATCGTCAAAGCCACATGAAAAGTTTTTTAACGAAATGGTCTTTTTCGTTGTTTTTGTTGGTCATTATGTCATCATCCGCTTTTGCACAAAAAACGGTATCTGGTGTTGTAACTGATGCAGGAAACGGCGACGCGCTAATCGGCGCAAACATATTAGTAAAAGGTACTGACAATGGTACTATTACTGATATAGATGGTAGCTATTCTCTTCGTGCCAAAGAAGGTGATGTGCTCGTTTTTTCATATGCAGGATATGCTGACCAAGAGGTTACTATCGGTGCATCAAATTCCTACAATGTATCTATGTCTGCTGGAGCACTTCTAGATGAGGTCGTTGTTGTTGGATATGGAACAGTAAAGAAACGCGATTTAACAGGATCCGTTGCATCATTGAAGGAAAAAGATTTCAATCAAGGGGTCATTACATCTGCTGATCAGCTTTTACAATCTAGAGTTGCTGGTGTGAACATTATTAATAATAGTGGGCAACCTGGTGGTGCTGCTACCGTGAAAATTAGGGGTAACAACTCCATTAGAGCGGGTGCTGATCCATTATATGTGGTTGATGGAATACCTTTGGATGGCAGAACAGCTAAAGCTAATCTAGCATTAAATGGTAATCTTGAAAATTCTAATCCTTTAAATTTTATTAATCCAGCAGACATTGCTAATATAGAAGTTTTGAAAGATGCTTCTTCTGCTGCGATTTATGGTGCAAGGGCTGCAAATGGAGTTATTCTAATTACAACTAAAAAAGCGAGAACTGGCAAACCTCAAGTTAGTTTCGGAACTTCATTCGGTGTAAGTAATGTTTTGAGAAAATATGATGTGCTTACTGGAGATGAATATAGAAATGCTTTGAAATCCTACAATCTTCAGGGTGATGGTAAGTCATCAGTTGATGCATTTGATGAAATTACACGTTCTGCTATGAACCAAAATATGAATTTCTCTATTGGTGCAGGTACTGAAAATGCGACTTATAGGCTTTCTTTTGGATATCAAAATATTGAAGGAGTTGTAAAAGAGTCAGAACTTAAAAGATATTCTGCTTCTTTAAACTCAAACTTTAAAGTTTGGGATGATAAGGTTGGTCTTGATTTTCTTTCTATTTTAGGTCACACAAATGAAGGTCTTGTTCCTGTTTCTACAGATGCAGGATTTACGGGTAACCTTATAGCTCAAGCATTGCAGTGGAACCCTACCATACCTTTATACACAGATGGTAAATTCACAACGTCTAAAAATAACAAAAGTGGTGCAACCGTAGGCGCAACTACAATAAATCCATTAAATTTATTAGATGCTTACGACGAACGTGCTAATACCACTTCGATCCTAACAAACGTATCACCATATATTAATTTTACTAAAAAATTACAATATAGATACAGACTAGGTATCAATTATGGTTTAGGCCAAAGTCGAGGAAATGTATGGGGTAATGTAAATATTGAAAACATTGAAGGCTTAGGATCAGCAGCTATTGCTAACAATACTTTGCTAAGCACATTACAGTCACATACTTTATCATGGAATACAGATATAAATCCTAATATATCTTTGAATCTATTGGGAGGTTATGAATACCAAAAGTTTGATTTTTCGGGTAATTTTATGTCAGGGAGAGGTTTTTCTCAGCCTTCTGGTTTCGATAACACCTATGCGCTTCAAAACGGACTTGCAGCAAATAGAAGAATCGGATCTTTTGCTGACCCTATTAGTGAATTGCAATCTTACTTTGGTAGAGCTAATATCAATCTTTATGGTAAGTATTTGATAACTGCAACTGTTAGAGCTGATGGGTCTTCTAAGTTTGGTGATAATAACAAATATGGTGTTTTCCCGTCTTTAGCAGCTGCATGGAATATTTCTGAGGAAGGTTTCTTAAAAGGAAATGAAAATATTAATGAGTTGAAATTAAGACTTGGATGGGGTATTACAGGAAACCAGGAGTTTCCAGCTGGAGCAGCTCAGGGAAGATATGCACTAGTGGCTGATAACGGGGTACAGCTTATAAATGCACCAAACCCTGATTTAAGATGGGAGTCCTCCACCACATTAAACGTAGGTATTGATTTTGGTTTATTCAACAGAGTGATTAACGGTACTTTGGATTATTATAAGCGTACCACAAGTGACTTACTTTTAGACCCACAATTAGCTCAACCTGGACCACCAATCAGACCATTTAAAAATATTGCCGGAGAAGTAGTAAATTCGGGTATTGAATTGGGCTTAAATACATTTATCATTGACAGAGATAACTTGACACTAAATGTTGGAGGTAATATTTCATTTTTAAATAATGAATTCACCAACTATACAGGTGCAGATATCCAAACAGGTAGCTTGTTTGGTCAAGGCTCCTCCGGAGCATTTGTTCAAAAACATGTTAATGGATATCCATTAAACACCTTTTTCGTAAGAGATTATCAAGGATTGGATAGTAAAGGTGTTGCAGTTTATGCAAAAGATGAACAAGGAAATGATGTATTAATTGAAGCTGGTAACCCGAATGCAGATATTATCTTAGGATTTACTACGCAACTTACAGCAGGTAAATTTAGCTTTGGTATGAATTGGAATGGAGCATTTGGACATCAGTTATATAATAATACAGCGATGAGTGTTATTCCAATTACAAATATGGGAACTAGAAATGTTGATGCGGCATTAATTAATTCTGGAGCACTTGAAAGTACAGCCAATCCAATTACATCTTCAAACAGATATATTGAGAATGGTGATTTCTTAAAATTGTCAAATACTACACTATCGTATAATTTTGGTGATGTTTGGAAATTTTCTAATGTAGGTTTATCTTTAACTGGTCAGAATTTGTTAGTTATAACCAATTATTCAGGGTTTGACCCAGAGATAAATACAGTAAACCTAAGAAACGGGGTACCTTCATCTGGTATTGAATATATTCCTTATCCTACGGCAAGATCATTTGTTTTAGGTTTAAATGTATCATTTTAACAATATAAAAAATAAAAATCATGAGATATAGTATTATTTTAGCATTTATGTTTTTTGCATTGGGAAGTTGTTCCAATCTTGAAGAAGAACTTCGTCAGGATTTAACAACTGATCAAGGTGCGAAATTTTCAGATGCGGCATCATTTTTAACTGCCGCTTACAATGGTATGAGAAATCCTTATCAGGATCAGTCAAGATTTTGGGCTGCCCAGCAACATACATCAGACGAAACGGTTGGTCCTACAAGAGGTGGCGACTGGGATGACAATGGTATATGGAGATCATTGCATGCACATAGCTGGAATGCGGAGCATGATTTTCTATCTGCTACATTTAACGAGTTATTGCAAGTGGTATTCTTAACAACTAACATGTTACAATTTAATCCAACAGCTCAACAAGCAGCCGAAGCTCGTTATCTTAGAGCATTCGTGGTACTATCTGTCGCAGACGGTTGGGGTCAGGTGCCATTTAGAGAAGCAGGTTCAGATTTATTATTAGATGCTCAGGTTCTTGGGCCGCAGGAAGCAGTTGATTTTGTTATAAAAGAAGTAGATGCAATAATTAAGGATTTACCTGACGGAGCAGCTAACAAAGCTAATAAAAACGCTGCTAGAGTATTAAAAATGAAAGCTTTGTTGAATAAAGGTGCTTATTTAAACAGATCAGCACCTACGTTTAATGCTGCTGATATGGCTGCAGTAGTGGCTCTAGCTGATGAGATCACAGCAACAGGTAAATACTCTTTAGAAACCAGTTTCTACGACAATTTTGCACCAAATAATGACGCTATTTCATCTGAAAACATTTGGACAGCTGAAAATATTGGAGGAGTCACTAGTGGAAACGTAAGGTCAAGATGGTTTTGTACATTACACTACAACCAAAACCCAAGTGGGTGGAATGGATTCACAACTTTAGGTGATTTTTATGACAAGTTCGAAGACGGAGATGTGAGAAAATCTTCTGATTATCCAGGAATGACAGATGTTTCTGGCATTAAAGCTGGATTTTTAATAGGTCAACAATTTGATGAAAAAGGGACAGCACTTGTTGATAGAAGTGGTAATCCACTTGCGTTTACAAAAGAAGTAGCACTTAAAGAAGGAGGAGCAAACTTAGAAGTTACTGGTATCAGAGCAATTAAGTACCCTATCGATTATAAAAGTGGAGATAATGTAAACAATGATTTTGTTTACTATAGATATTCTGATGTATTGTTAATGAAGGCTGAGGCTTTGTTGAGAACTGGAAATAGTGCTGGTGCGTTAGCTATTGTAAATCAAATCAGAAGTGCGAGAAAAGCATCTAATTTGTCTGCACTTGACTTAAATTCACTTCTTGACGAAAGAGGGAGAGAGTTATACTGGGAAGGTCATAGAAGAACAGATCTAATTCGTTTCGGAAAATATCTTGACGCTACGCAGCTTAAACCTAAGAGTGGTCCTGAAAGATTGCTTTTCCCTATTCCTGCTAATGCTTTAGCATCAAATCCAAATCTAAAGCAGAATCCTGGATATTAATATTCACGAACTTTGTATAAATAAAAAAGGGGGCATCGAAAGAAGCCCCTTTTTTGATTTTATAAAAATGAACTTTTGGGGATTGTTGAGTTATTATTAAAAAATCTTCTGTTTTACTATCTTTGCAATTATATATTTATTTTATGCTTTTTTACAAACTTCCGCATTTATATTATTCCCATAAAAAAGTAATCCAAAACTGTTGTTTTTTTGTCATTCTTCTAATGTTGTTTGATTCTTGTGATGAAAAAATGCAAAAAAGAGGAGATGTATCGAATAATAAGATATTTAAAAGTTTACCTTCAGACTCGACAAATATTGATTTCTGTAATGTAGTTAAAAACTCTCCGGACTTTAACATTTTTTCATATCGAAATTTTTATAACGGAGGCGGAGTTGCTATAGGAGACCTGAACAATGATGGGCTGGCAGATATTTACTTTACATCAAATATGGGTGATAATAAGCTATATCTTAACGAAGGAAACCTAAAATTTAATGACATCACTTCCAAAGCGGGTGTATCAGATAAAAATAAATGGAGTACTGGAGTCTCTTTCGTGGATATCAATGCTGACGGCTGGTTGGATATATATGTTTGCAATGCAGGTTACAGGGAAGGAAGTAATTCAAAAAACACATTATATGTCAATAACAAAGACCTTACATTTACAGAATCAGCTCATGCATATGGTTTGGATGATGATGGATATACCACACATGCAGCATTTTTTGATTTTGATATGGATGGTGATTTGGATGTATATATTTTAAATAATTCTTTTATACCAGTAAACACTCTAAATTATTCCAACGCTAGGAATCTCCGGGCTAAAGATTGGAATGTAAAAGATTTTTTGAAAGGTGGAGGAGACAAACTTATGCGCAACGATGGTGGTAAGTTTGTAGATGTCAGTGAGGCAGCTGGCATTTACGGTAGTCTAATTGGATTTGGGTTGGGTGTTACGGTTGGTGATGTGGATGGAGATCTTTGGCCTGATATTTATATCTCTAATGACTTTTTTGAGCGCGATTATTTGTATATCAATCAAAAAAATGGAACCTTTAAAGAAGAACTTGAGTCCCGTATTTCTCACTTGAGTACTTCTTCTATGGGTGCAGATATGGCAGACTTGAACAATGACGGTAGCTTTGAAATTTTTGTTACTGATATGCTACCTGTAGATGAATATAGACTTAAGACAACTACTACTTTCGATAATATCAATGTACATAACCTGAAAGTTAAAAACGGATTTTACAAACAATATCTTCAAAATTCTTTGCAAGTAAATAATAGAAAGGGTCACTTTACAGAAACTGCTTTTTATTCCGGAGTAGCAGCCAGCGATTGGAGTTGGGGAGCACTATTGATGGATGCCGATCAGGATATGCTGACAGATATCTTTGTTTGTAATGGTATTTTCCATGACGTTATTGATCAGGATTTCATTGATTTTTTTGCCAATGATGTAATTCAAAAAATGGCATTAAATGGTAAAAAGGAGCAGTTGGATTCAGTAATTAATAGGATGCCATCAAAACCAATTCAAAATATAGCTTTTCGTAATACCGGTGAATTAAAGTTTAAAAATGTATCTGATGAATGGGGATTGACGGAAAAAACTTTCTCAAATGGGGCAGCCTATGGAGATTTGGACAATGATGGAGACCTCGACCTAGTAGTCAATAACGTTAATCAAAGGGCTTTGGTTTATAAAAATAATTCGAGATCAATCAATAAAAATAACTTTATAGGTATTCAGTTAGAAGGAGAAAAAGACAACAAATTTGCTATAGGTTCAGTTTGTAAGGTATATGTAGGCAATTATGTTCTCACTCAGCAATTGATACCCAATAGGGGGTTCCAATCTTCCATGGATACCAGACTTAATTTTGGCATAGGAAAGCATAATAAGGTAGATTCAGTAGAGATCATTTGGCATGATTTGAGCAGAAGTATTTTGAAGAATTTATCTACAAATCAGTATCATAAGATTAAAAAGCGAGGGTTAATCACTTCATCAAAAAGCTTAAATAGAAAAAGTTTCGATAGTTTTTTTGTTCCAATTGATCTAGAGTTACCTAAGCACCAGGAAGATTCGTATATAGATTTCTATTATGAAAGGAATATACCGATGATGCTATCTCAGGAAGGACCCAAAATAGCTGTAGGAGATATTAATAAGGATGGTTTTGATGATATTTATATTTGTGGTGCAGCGGGATATGCAGGAAAATTTTTAACAGGTACTAAAAATAGATATAAAGATTCTAGCCAGCCTATATTTGCTGAGCTCAAGGATTGGGAAGATACAGAAGCTATTTTTTTTGATGCTGATGGAGACAAAGACTTGGATTTGTTTGTTGGTTCAGGAGGAAATTCGAAACCCCAAGGAAGTAGAGAGCTTCAAGACAGGCTCTATATCAATGATGGTAAAGGCAACTTTAGTATTGATACAAGAGCATTGCCGCCAAATGGTTATAATACATCAGTTGCACTGCCTTTTGACTATGATGATGATGGGGATATGGATTTGTTTGTTGGGAGTAGGTCATTTCCTGGAGAATATGGAGTAGCTCCACGAAGTTTTATTTACGAAAATAATGGAAAAGGTTTGTTTATAGAGGTGCTGAGAAATTTCGGTGAATTGAGTAAATTAGGGATGGTCACTGATGCCACCTGGGGAGATGTAGATGGCGATAAGATTAACGAACTAATTATTGTAGGCGAATGGATGTCTCCTGTAGCATTGACCTATCAAAATAAAAAATTTGCAGTTAAGAACATTTCTGCATTTGAAAATTTTAGTGGATTCTGGCAGTCCGTACATTTATTGGACATAGACAATGATGGTGATCAAGACTTGATTTTGGGTAATTCGGGAACCAATGGTTATCTGCAGGATGAAAAGTATCTACCTTTAAAACTATTTATAGGAGATTTTGACAAAAATGGGCTGCCAGAAAAGGTTATTTCAAGAACTGTGTTAGGGAAGGATATGCCGCTTTTTATGAAGAGAGATATGGCAGATCAATTAGCTATGATAAAAAAGAAAAACTTGAAACATTCAGAATATGCTGAAAAATCAGTTCAGGATCTCTTAGGTAAAAATATCGAAAATGCTTTAATGAATAGCATCAAAACCACGAAAAGCTTCATAGTTAAAAATAATGGTAGAAAGGGTCATCAGCTTATTCCTTTTTGTTATCAGGCTCAATGGTCTTCGATTAACGATATTTACGCTGAAGACCTCAATAGTGATAGTTTTATAGATTTAATTCTTGTAGGGAATATGGATGGATTTTTGCCCCAATTTGGTGGTTTGGATGGAACTAAAGGAATGGTGCTTTTAAATAATAAAAAAGGCAGTTTTGTTCCTATAACTTCTGATGAATCTGGCATCAACATATCAGGCAGATCCACTGGGATCCTAAAAGCTAATGGTAAATATATCGTTGCCAGAAATGACGATACGCCATATATTTTTGAAAAGAAAAAATAAACTAATGCCTTCTAATAAATGTATTTCTTATTTCTCGTTTATAATTTTTACATTGATAGTCTTTGCTTGCTCAAAGGTAAGAAACAGACCTTTTTTTGAAGTTTTGGAACATGACAGAACAGGGCTTGACTTTGCTAATAACTTGACAAGTTATTCTGATTTTAACATGTTTAAGTACATGTATTTTTTTAATGGAGCAGGCGTGGGTGCAGGAGATTTTAATAATGATGGGCTGATAGATTTATATTTTGCGAGCAATCAAGGCAAAAATAAGTTGTATTTAAACAGAGGAAAACTAAAGTTCGAAGATGTGACAGACCAAACAAAAATACCTCAAGACAGTGCTTGGAGTACTGGTGTGAGTATCGTCGATATAAATAATGATGGCTTATTGGATATTTATGTAAGCCGTGTAGGGAATTATGAAAGGCTGCAAAGTAAAAACCAATTTTTAATATGTACAGGCATCGTCAATGGTATACCGCAGTATAATGACAACGCTAAAGAAATGGGTGTTGATTTTTCTGCTTTTGGTACACAGGCAGCCTTTTTTGACTATGATATTGATGGTGACCTTGATATGTATATGATGAATCATTCACTGAGATACAATGGGACCTTTTTTGATAGAAAAAATTATGAAAATACCAGAAATGCATTGAGCGGTGATCGGTTGCTAAAAAATGAAAATGGATTATTTGTAGATGTCTCCGATCAAGCTGGAATCAAAGGCAATATCATTGGCTATGGCTTGGGTATTTGTATCGCCGACATCAATATGGACGGGCTACCTGACATTTACATTGGCAATGATTTTCATGAAAATGACTATATGTATATCAATAACGGTGATGGGACATTTACTGACAACCTCACAACCGCTATAAAACAAACCAGTCAATTTAGTATGGGTGTGGATATTGCTGACATTACCAATGATGGACTACCGGAAATTATAACAATGGATATGCTCCCATCCGATCCTTATCTTTTGCGAAGGTCACTGGGAGAAGATAGTTATGACCTATTTCATCATAAGATAAAGGCGGGTTATCAACACCAATATGCCAGAAATACATTACAACTCAACAGAGGTGATGGACACTTTAGTGAAATAGGGAGATATGCTGGTGTTCATGCTACAGATTGGAGTTGGTCATCATTATTTTTAGATTTTGACAATGATGGTTTAAAAGACTTGTTTGTAAGTAATGGTATTCCTAAAAGAATGAATGATATTGATTATATAAAATTCATAAGTGACGAAAAATTTCAACAAAAAATTAATAACAATGAAATCACTGACAATGAAATGAAAATGGTGGATCAATTTCCAGAGATAAAAATTGAAAACGTCTTTTTCAAAAATGTTGGAAATGCAAAGTTTCAAAATGTTGCTAACATCAAAAATAACAAAAAAACCTTCAGCAATGGTGCAATCTATGCAGATCTTGATAATGATGGAGATCTGGATATTGTAGTCAATAATATAAATGACTTTGCTTTGGTTTATGAAAATAAAGCTGAAGAAAACCTTGAAAACAAAAGTTTGAAAATAGTTCTAAAAGGTTCATCTGAAAATGTTCTTGCTGTAGGGGCTAAGCTAATTATTTACAATAATGAGCAAATCTGTATGAATGAATATTTTAGCACAAGAGGTTTTATGAGTAGTTCATTGAATAACTTGATAGTTGGTTTGGGTAAAACAAAACCTGACAGTATTCATGTAATTTGGCCTGATAATACATTCCAGAAAGTTAAATTGGATACCAATCAAAATTCCATGTCCTTAAGTTATGAGAAAGGTTTACCAAAATTTGATTATAGTAATATCCATAGAAATCATAGAATTGCAAACCTTATGGATATTTCAAAAGCTCAGGGTGTAGACCATAGACATAAAGAAAATCCATTTGTAGAATTCAACCGTGAACCACTAATACCTCATATGGTATCCCGAGAAGGACCGGCAATAGCAGTAGGAGATATTAATGGTGATGGTTTAGAAGATTTTTTTGTAGGCAGTTGCAAGTTCGACACATCCTATTTTTTTATTCAAACCAAGGATCACAAATTTACGAAAGTAAGCCAGATGGTTTTGGAAGAGGACAATAATTACGAAGATATCGATGCACATTTTGCAGATTTGAATGGAGATGGTTTTATTGACTTAGTTGTAGCAAGCGGAGGCAACGAATATTCATTAAATAGTATCATGTTACAGCCTCGAATATACGTTAATGACGGTAAAGGCAATTTTGTAAAATCTAAAAATGCATTTGATAGCACCGGTGTTTTTTTAAATGCCAGTACTGTAGCAGTTCTTGATGCCAATTTTGATGGAAAACTAGATTTGTTTTTTGGAGCAAGATCTTTGCCAAATGGATATGGAGCTGGGCCTACTTCATATTTATTGATAAATGTTGGTGATGGAAAGTTCAAAATTGACTCCAAAAGTACTGGAATATTATCCTCCGTTGGATTTATAACATCGTCAAGAGTCATAGACATGAATAATGATAAAAAAGATGACCTTGTGTTAACCACCGAGTGGAATGGAATTTATTGGTTTGAAAATACTTCAAGAAGTTTCAATAAAAATACAATCACAAGTGAAAAAGGATGGTGGAATACTGCGGTAATTCAAGATTTGGATGGAGATGGAGATATTGATGTCATGGCAGGAAATTTAGGTTTAAATAATAAATTTAATGCATCATCTAGGACTCCTTTGTCCATGTATTTTAATGATTTTGATAATAATGGATCAAAGGAACAGATAATCACTTATTTTTTAAACAAACAAGAGATACCATTCAATAATCATGACGAACTATTAAAACAGTTGCCGAGATTAAAAAAAGAATTCCTATATGCTTCAGACTTTGCAAAAGCAAGTGTATTAGATTTGCTTGGACCAAAATATCTTTCAGGCTCTATAAAATACCAAGCTACGAATTTCAAAAATATGATTTATGAAAATGATGGTAAAAACAATTTTAAAGGCATAGATTTGACTTGGCAAACACAATTGTCACCTATAAAATCTATAATGGAAATTGATTATAACCATGATAAACTACCCGATTTCATAATAGGTGGCAATTTTTATCATAACAACATTCAGATGGGACGATATGATGCTGACTATGGAGCTATTTTAGTCAATAAAGGTAACCTGAATTTTGATTATGTTAAAGTTAAAGGAAATGTAATGTCAGGAGAAGTTAGGAAAATAGAATCGGTTAAAATTAATGGAGCAAGTTGTTTATTGGTGGCTAAAAACAATGATTATCTCTCCATTTTAAAGCTTGCTAATAAATAGGGTAATAAAGCTTTGTTATCCATTTTGCAGTATCTTGTTCAATCATTCGGTTAGTGACTAATGACTGAAAAGGAATGGCAGGCGACGAATAACTATAGTCTAGAAGATATTGCTGAAGTTTAATTTCAGACGATCTTACCTTATGGAAACCGCCTTCAACTGTAGCAGTTAGAAATTTACCTCCTGAAAGCATTCTTTTTGTACTTATTTGATCTGAGTCTGGCAAATATTTGTCAATAGGCAAGCCGACAGAATAAGTGTATTGTTTATCATTTTCTTGTTTAATATTGAGCATAGGATTATTGGTAGGTTTAGCTTTCTGTTTTTTTGCATAGTTTTCTAAAAGCTCAATTTTTGAATAAATCTCTGATATTGCTGGAAATGATTGGGAAGTACCCCTAATAACTAAAATAGTACTGTCTTTTAAGGTTGTTTGAACAATCTCAGAACCATAAGTATTAGCAGTATTTTCACAATATTTGTATAGTTTATCTACGGACGCAATTATTTCTTTTTTTATTTGGTTTAACTTTATCCATGTTTGTAATTTTTTAAAAGGGTTTTTTCCAGAATCAACCGAAAAACTTAATATTAAAGAAGTTTTTTGATCTGGAGTTTTACCTGTGGCAAAACTAATATAAATGGGCTGTAAAGACGACTGAACCATAAGTAAAGGGATTGATAAATCGTTTAGCTTTATCCTTGAATTATTGTCCAGAAGTTTGTTTTTGTCTACATCATTGTTCAAAACCATTCTACGCAATGTTGGTATTTTACATTCAGTATTTAGGGTAACAGAAGTGAATATTTCGTTAGGGATTTTTATAAATATTACGGTTGTAAATACTCCTATCAAAAATAATGATAACAGTACACGTTTAATAATTTTACTATTTCTCAATATTCAAATTTTATATAAATAAATGGATAAAGGTTGCTACTTAAATAAAGTGCAAATGTAAAAGAATTAAGTACTTAACTTATAGTTCTAATGACTTTATTTGTTCTTAAACTTATCGTGAAAAGTTAAATTGCATGCAATTATCTTACCAGCTACTATCACCGCCACCACCAAAGCCACCGCCACTAAATCCACCGCCGCCGCTGCCACCAAATCCGCCTCCGCTACCACCTGAAGGTGCTGGCACAGAAGTGAATGCACTTTGGATATCTTGAATGCTGTCTTCAAAACTACTGCCAAACTCTGATGGGCTGAAAGCATGGCCGCTTCCATAGTAATATCCACCTGGAGTGGTGTACCATTTTGGTGGTTCTATGAGTAAACCATCAAATTTTTTGCTCCATTGTTTAGCATATCCGAAGATCATGGCATAAGGAAGGGTTTTTTCAAAATAATCTGGATCTTCCTTGATCAGCCATTCTAGACGATCTTTCTCGGCAGCTTTGACAAACATTTTGAATCCGAGTACTTGTTGGTATAAGTGTACGCCATGTTGGTTTTTCTTGAGCATATAATTGGCAAATATAAAACCAATAATACTACTCAATCCAATGCTGGCGCCCAAAGCAAAAGATTCGAACACTATTCCTAAGAATATGGCTAAAAATGCTAGTAAAACGGAAGCTATCATAGCGTAGATTTGCATTTTAATAGATACCGGATAGTACACACCCATATTGTTTAGGTGAGTTTTTAAAGATACTTTTGCTGAGTTTAGGTATTCATAAAAAGAGTTTTCTAGGTCAGAAACCATTACGGTATTGCCACTTCTAAAAAGACCATCAAAAACTATGGTCTCATATGGACCTGCATTTTGTGGTAAATCTTTGATTTTAGTAAGCTCATGATCATCCTTTCCCCATGTTTTGGGTATTCTTTTCATGGTGAGGTGGCCATTGTGTGCCCAATATGGTATCAGCGCCAGAATATCTACGTTGTCAGCTTTTTCGTCTATAAGTACGCCAGCTTCGGCAGGATTTAATTCTTTTGGTGGTGTGTATTGTACCATTCTGACAATAGGGTAGTCTTTACCGTATTTAGACCAAGTACGATAGAATAGCCCACTGATCAGCAAAAAGAATATGCATCCAATGCCAGCTTTTCCGTATTTTTCAAAAAGTATTTCCCACTTTCCTGGTCGTCTGACATAATTTACAGGCAAATTTATGGCAAATGTCAGGCCTTCTCCAGGTACGAAAGTTCGGGTAGATTCACCCTGAAACTTACCCATGAGATAGGATAGGGTAGCGTCTTTACTAGTATCACCACGCATTCCTGTATTAATCGCATAGTCGTTTTCAGTCATAGGTATGGCTTCATCAAGTTCGATACTATATCTGATTTTTTTGATATCTACTTTTCTATCTCCGCCTAGAACATTCCAGTAAAACTCAGTGCGATCATCAAAAAGAAGAAAACCTTTTTTGACTTTATAAGTGATTTCGTAGGTTTGAATACCATCTACAAAAACATTTTTATCACCAATTTTTATCGTCAGATTATTACTTTGAAACTTGGTCTGATATTTAAAATTTTTAACATCAATATCATAAATGTCTAATTCCTTTTCTTCTCCATCGCGTCTGTATCGATAAGGAATCGTTCTGATAAAGCCACGTCTTGGTTCTGAAAATTCCAAAGTGATCGTTTCCTTGACTTCAAAATATCCTTCTGAACCATAAACTTTTATTTGGACAAGATAGTCATTAATGACATAGTACTCCGCATGAAGCCATGATGTCATCAGTATAAATAACCCGATAAGAATGCTTCTGGTCGAATGCATAATGTGGAGATTAATATGATTTTTGGAGAAAAAGTGCCGGAGGAACACACCTCCGGCATCGTGTATTTTATAGGAGGTATTCTTTAAAACTGAACAACAGGATTGCTTCTTTCGGCATCATTTTCGATTTCAAAGAAGTCAAATTTTTCAAAATGGAATTGATTGGCAATCAGATTAGAAGGAAATGCTTCTACTGCTGTATTATTATCTCGCACTAAAGCATTGTAGTACCTTCTAGCATTACTAAGACTATCTTCCACTTCGCCCAAGGTGTTTTGAAGTTGGATAAAGTTGGTATTTGCTTTTAGATCAGGATAATTTTCTGACAGTGCAAACAAAGACTTCAACGTACCAGAAAGTGCATTTTCTGCCTGCACCTGAGCATTGATGTTGCCACCTGAGCCAGCGCTCATAGCTTGATTACGAGCTTGAATAACTTTTTCTAAAGTCCCACTTTCGTGTGATGCATAACCTTTTACAGTATTTACTAGATTAGGTATGAGGTCGTATCTTCTTTTGAGCTGTACATCTATGCCAGACCAGGCCTCGAGTACTTTATTTTTTAGAGATACTAATTTGTTGTACAATGACATGACCACAAGGCCCACTAAAACAAGAACAATAAGTGCTATCCACATGATTTTTAAAATTTTATTTTGATTCGGATATTAAACAATGGATAAGGATTATAAGTTCCATCTTTTAAAATATACCGATTAAATGTGTGAAAAAAACGATGAAAGCATTTTTAGATACGATTTTACGATGAAAAGTTTTTTCTAAAAATGTAATCTATATGGAGACTGAAAAATAAAAAACTTTAAAATATTAACCTTACAAGGTAATAAATGCTATTTTGATATATTGTGCTATTTCAGTTCTTTGAAAATTATACAACAGCTTATCAGACTTTCTCTTCAACTTCATGCTAGCATGACATCCTAGAATTCATATCAAGAGTTGCTTTTTTAATTAGAGAAAAACAAAATAGGTATAATAATGTTATTTTAGTCCTGTATTTTTAGTAATTATATTTACCAAGGATCTTTTAAAGCCCTATTGAATGAACTTTTTAAATCAAACATAGCATGCTGAGACAATGTGGCATATACTGCGTCTTCATTTTATTGATGTCAGCCACAACATGCATCAGGGTATTTGCACAGCAACCCTTTGTATGTCGTGGCCAGTATTTTTTGTCTTTGACTCCACAAAATGCAGCTTTTTCACAAATGTACAGGGTAGGAACCACTCGTAGTGGTAATCTGGTAAATCTGGAAACTTTATCCACCAACTTGACCCGTATGGTCAATGCTATGGGATACCGTGTCAAAGATAATTTTATATACGGTGTGAATCCCTTTGATGCTACTTTGCAGAGGGTTGGGTCTGATGGTATTGCTGTATCCTTGGGTGTGCCAAGAGGGATTCCCAGAAATCTCATTTATTTTGCAGGAGATGTAACACCAGATGGCAGATTTTTAATCCTGATAGGAATAAATACTGGAATTTCACGGCTTATCAAAGTCGATCTGGATGATCCTGAATATGCAGTTACAGTAATTCCATTGCAAAGAAATGTGGAAATACTTGATATAGCCTTCGACCCATATACAGGACAACTTTATGGACATGATGCATTATCACAACGGTTAGTCATCATTGATCCTGATACGGGTGGATTGAATGCTAACTTCAGAAGAGGAAATGAACTTGCACAACTGGGTGCTCTTTTTTTTGATTCTTACGGAAATCTTTTTGGTTATGGCTCGCTAAACAATGATTCTTTTGATAAATTTGTTCGGATAAATAAAACTAGTGGTGATATGGAAGTCTTGGCCATCGGACCACGTACAGACGGACAGGACGGGTGCGCATGTCCATTTACTTTGCAACTAAACAAAACTGTCACACCTGATACCGCATATGCTTGCACGGAAGTGATGTATGACTTTATAGTTTCTAATGCATCCGGTGCTACAAGGTTTAATATCAACTTAAGAGATCAACTGCCGGCGGATCTGATTCCTTTATCCATTGTAAAAAACCCATTCGGCGGAGATGTACGTATAAATAGCAATACAGTTGAAATAAATAGGATGACAGTGCCTATAGGAATAGATACCATAAAGCTAGCGGTGCGCATAGAAGATGGTGCATCAGGAAATTACGCCAATCAAGCGTCACTGAGTGGTCTTCCCGTGACATTGGGTAGTTCGGTTTTGTCTGATAATCCAAGGAGTTTTGTGGAGTTGGACAGTACTATTTTACATGTTCTGCCTAAAGATATTAGTTTTTTTAAGGATTCTATTTCAGTTTGTAGTGGCGAAGAGTTGGTGTATGATATACAAAGACAAGGATTGGAATACCAATGGTTTGATGGTGAGAATACTGGGTCAAGGGCACTTCCGGTACCGGGCCAATATCAGGTTACAGTGACTGATGCATGTGAACAATTTGCTTATGAGATAGATGTTGAAGAGGTTTTCTCATCTGTTCAAATTTTAAATGACAATGAAATAGAAATCAATTTAGGTGATTCATTTAGTTTGACTTCTAAATATGAAAATGATGATAATGAAGTAACATTTCAATGGACAGGAACTCAGGATGCTTCATTCACTTGTCCACAATGTCCCAATACTGATGTTAAATCTCTAAGAAATGAAATCATAAAACTGACTATGACAAATAGTTTAGGTTGTGAAGTTTCGGATAGTGTCTTTGTGAGAGTATTAAGAGATTATGTTGTATTTGCCCCTAATATAATTATGGCTAATGGAAATACTCCAAATGATTTGTTTTATATTTCAGGTAATCAGGATATATCCAGAGGCAAGAAATTATTAATATTTGACCGATGGGGCAATAATATTTTTCAATCATCAGATTTTGAACTGAATAATCCACAGGGTGGTTGGGATGGTACTTTTGAAGGGACCCCAGTAGAACAAGGTGTCTATACTTGGGTAGCTACCATCAGATTTATCAATGGAACAGAGAGGGTTTTTGCAGGCGATCTCACAGTGGTACGAAGGTAAGCTATTCTAGTATTTCCTATTTAGAATAAAATTGATAGAACTTTCGAGATTGCAATCTGCTTCATTGGTTAATTTTCCTGCTCTTCCACCAACAAAAGATCATAAAGTTTTTTGGTAAATGGTCCAGATTCGTATCGCACATGATCTATCTGGGTGATAGGAGATATCCTTTTGGTACTGGCACTCAAAAAAAGCTCATCGGCATCATATACTTCTTGCAAGGTTACGGGTCTGATTTCTATTGGCATGACTTCCTGACAAATAGATATAATTCTTTTTCGGGTGATACCTTCTAGCATGCCGCTATCTGGCGTGATTAAAACTCCAGATTTTATGATGAAAATATTGGACCTAGAAGATTCGGTCACATAGCCATCTTTATGATACAATACATCATCGGCACCGATGCTTTTAAGTGTGGGTAAAAGCGAAATAGGAGTGATGTAATTAATAGATTTTACGTTGTGGAGTTCTCTTTGGTGAGCAACGGTCATCAGGTGTAGTCCCTTGTCATAAGGATGAAACTGAAAAGGCCTTGCTATCATCATGACATTGCCTTTTGTAGGTGTATATACGTCGTCAGCATATCCACCGGTGCAGACCATTCTGATTCCTAGAAGATGCTCATCATGCAGGTCGATGAGTTTGTATATATTTTGTTTTAGAAAGTCTCTAGAATACGGACATGATAGATGCATACCAGCCAAAGATCTTTCAAATCTATCTAGATAATCATCCAAAAAAATGGGTTTGCCATCTATGGCTCTAAAAAAGTCAAAGACTCCATAACCTCTAAGTAATGCAATGTCGTGAATGCTTATTTGAGCTTCTTCAGAAGGCATGATGTTGCCATTTACAAATACAAATTGGTTTTTGGTGTTGATCATTAGTCCGGGATATTATATTCTTTTATTTTTCTATATAGAGTTCTTTCAGATATACCTAGTTCATCTGCGGCATCTTTACGGCGATTATTGAATTTTTTCAGCGCTTTTCTGATCATGTCTTTTTCCATATCTTCAATGGATAAGATTTCGTCTACATCTTCAGAATCATTAAATGCTCCGCCTGCTTTGCCATGTAAGATGATTGGTCTGTTAGGATCATAATGTTCGAAATTGTGGTCATGTAACTCTTGTGCTGGCTCGAAAGCCTTTCGCATCATAGCCTCTGAGCTGAATGCTGCAGAAGATTTTAATTTACTGATGTCTGGAAGGGTGAGATCGTTGGCTCTGACGAGTTCGTATATTAATGATTTCATATCACTTAGATCGCTCTTCATTTCCAACAAAAATTTGAAAAGTATTTCTCTTTCATGAAAACCACTTTCACTTCCAGCGTTAAAACCACTTCCTATACTTGGTAGTAGACGGCTTTTGATGTGAGGTACGATATCTATAAGCTCCTCAGCATCTATTTCTTTTTCTTCCGTCAAAACGCTCAACTGTTCTACCATGTTTTTGAGCTCACGAATATTTCCTGGCCAACGGTAATTTTCGATGATAAGTTTAGCATCTGCGGTCAAAGTCACCGAATCCGTACGGTATTTTTCGGCAAAATCACCAGCGAATTTTCTGAACAATAAGTATATGTCTTCACGTCTTTCATGCAAAGCTGGAACTCTTATGGGTACCGTATTGAGTCTATAGTAAAGGTCTTCTCTAAATTTTCCAGCTTGAATTTTATCTTCTAGATTGACATTTGTAGCTGCTACGACTCTTACATCGGTATTGAGCACTTTAGATGACCCAACTCTTAGGAATTCGCCGCTTTCCAGTATTCTAAGTAGGTAAGCTTGCGTATCCAATGGCATTTCTCCGATCTCGTCTAAGAAAATGGTACCACTATTTACGGTTTCGAAATATCCTTTTCGTTCTGATACTGCGCCAGTAAAAGACCCTTTTTCGTGGCCGAATAATTCAGAATTGATCGTACCTGGTGGAATGGCGCCGCAGTTTATAGCTATGAAATTGTTGTGCTTACGCAATGATAAATCATGGATGATACGGCTGAAAACTTCTTTACCTACTCCACTTTCTCCCTGGATCAAAACAGAAAGATCAGTATTGGCTACACGAACTGCGGTATGTAGGGCACGCTCCAATAATGGGGAACGTCCGATAATACCAAATCTTTGTTTTACGCTTTGAAGGTTCAATGTTTTCTTTTATTATTCTTTAAAAATGTCTGACACTTTGATTTCCAGTCCTTTTAGTACTTTACTTGTAATTATTTCAGAAGTTGTGTACGGTCTACTGCCTATGTAAGCTCCTTTGTGGAGATTGTAAATGATTACATATTCATAGTCAGTGTATACCATCCAGTATTCCTTTATTCCTGCTGCCTGATAGATTTCAAATTTATCGCTGAGTTCGATAGAATTATTACTTGGGTATAAGATTTCTACTACCAAATCGGGCGCACCAATACAACCACGATCATCGAGTTTTTCTGGATCACAAACTACCGTGAGGTCAGGCTGAACCACCGTCATGATCTTGCCATCAGGTAGCTTTTTGGCATTCTTTTTATATTTCTTAGAGATTTTCAGATCTTCAGAAATAGGTAGCCTGACATCAAAAGGAGCAGAATACAAACCACACTTTTTTTCTTGCAAAAATAACCATAACAAACCTTGTAACTGCGTAGATATTCCTTGATGCCTTCTACTTGGTGCAGGAGACATTTTCATGATCTTACCTCTGATCAATTCTACACGCTCGTCAAATACCCAAGATAGATAGTCGGCGTATGAATAGACTTTATTGAGATCGAGTTGGTTGATGTCGGTAATCATGGCACAATGGTTTTATGGTTGGTCCACTATCTCTCCTCTCAAAGATCCTGAGGTAGCTGATGTTACCCTTACCCAAGTATATTCTCCTGCTTTAAGTCCATCTCTTTTGGGGAAGTTGATCATTTTATTTTGGGAATTTCTTCCTTTAAATTCCAGATTTGATCTTTTACTATCTCCTTCTATCAGAACTTTGAATGTTTTACCTATATCCTTAAGATTGACTTCGAGTGATGTCTGCATCTGTAGATCAACGACTTCTTGAAGTCTTCTCTTTTTAATCTCTTCAGGGATGTCGTCTTTTAATTTTTTTGCCGCAAGCGTACCTGGTCTTTCTGAGTAGAAAAACATATAAGACATACTATATTTGGCATAGGAAATCATACTCAAAGTATCTTGATGTTCTTCTTCTGTCTCCGTACAAAAACCTGTGATCATATCTGATGAAATAGCACAATCAGGTATGATTCTATAAATACTATCAACACGCTCCATATACCATTCTCGATCATAGGTGCGATTCATTAGTTCCAAAATGCGACTATTTCCGGACTGAACAGGTAGATGGATGTACTTACAGATATTTTCATATTTGGCTATGGTATGTAATACTTCGTCCGTGATATCTTTTGGATGTGAGGTCGAGAATCTAACTCTCAAATCTGGATGTACCAATGCTACTCTTTCCAAAAGCTGAGCGAAATTGACATGTTCTGTTCCTTCGGGATTGGACCATTTGTAAGAATCTACGTTTTGTCCCAAAAGTGTGATATCTCTAAATCCTCTTTCATAGAGATCAGTTGCCTCCGCTACGATACTGTATGCATCTCTGCTTCGCTCCCTGCCACGAGTGAATGGTACTACGCAAAAAGAACACATGTTGTCGCATCCTCTCATGATAGAAATAAACCCTACAATGCCATTACTATCCAACCTTAGGGGCGAAATATCAGCATAGGTCTCTTCTCTGGAAAGGAGTACATTGATTCCTCTTTCTCCTTCATCTGCTTTAGCCAGAAGATTGGGTAAATCTCTGTAAGCATCGGGTCCAACTACGATGTCTACCAGCTTTTCTTCTTCCATAAGCTTGGACTTGAGTCGCTCTGCCATACAACCGAGCACACCGATCATCATATCGGGCTTTTTGGTTTTCAGACTATTGAATATCTTGAGCCTGTTACGAACAGTATCTTCAGCTTTTTCACGTATAGAACAAGTATTGACCAAGATAAGGTCAGCCTGATCCATTTCTCTAGTTGGGCCAAAACCTTCGCCAGCAAGGATAGATGCCACAATCTCCGAATCACTAAAATTCATGGCACATCCATAAGATTCTATATAAAACTTTCTACCTGAAGATACATTTTGATCAAAATAGAGTACTTCACCTTGTTTTGATTCGTCTATCTCTTTTTTGACACCTAATAGGGTCACATTATCGTCGTACATTTTATGATGCTGATTTGAAACGCAAAAATACAATAATTACTTAGAATTATGACAAAATGGCAGGATAAATGAAGTTTTTTATTGAAGAAGTTTACCCTTAATCTAGGTTGATGTTTATGTTTTGAAATAAAGTTTTACTCAAACTTTTGACATTTCATTTATGATTGATCACCATTGGAAAGTAACACCTGCATAAACGCTTCTACCCCAATGTAAATTTTGCTGATTGCTGGCTTCTATGTGGATACCATTGTTATTGTTGACTTGGAGTTGTCTGATATCAAAGATGTTTTTTACACCGGCGTTGAGCCTTACTTTGTTTTTGAAGAGTTGAGCGGAAAGTCCTGAGTTTAGCATATTCCAAGTATCTGTTGCCCCTTGTTGTGTTTTACCATCCTGATTATAAAAAAAAGGAGTTTTACCAGTACGTTTATGCCAGATATTCCAGTGCAATCTATTTTTCATAAAGCTAATGGTGACGTCATTAGACCAATCTGTAGACCAAAGCAATGCTCCTTTTTCCACTTCGACATTGTCATTGGTGTTATTAAAACCGGTGGTAATGGCTTCTGACTGTATCTTGAGCCAATCTTCATACTGGTAAGCCAGTTTGATACCACCACCAAGAGTCTTCCATACATCCACATTTTGATATTCGTAATGTACGGGTCCAAGTGCAGTTAGTATAATTCTATCTTGTACGTTATTCAAAAAACCCGTTTGTGTCAACGTTAGTGTTGAAGCCTTCGATTTGACGATATCCCAAGTGATTTCGCTTCTAAGATTTACCGATTTTTCAGGTTTTAAGTTTGGATTACCGGTGACAAAGTGGTTGATATCAATGAAAGAAAAAAACAATTCTTTGATGGCCGGAGACCTGAAACCATATGCCCATGAAAATCTCCATTGTAAGGGCAAATTTGGAGACCAATGCAACCATGTAGATGGTGTAATTGCCGAGCCATATCTGAGATTGTAAGTAGCCCTTGCGCCGGTCTGTAAGGTCAGTTGTGACAGTATTTGTATTTTTCCACTGGCAAATATTCCTAAATCATTGGTGTATGCCTTTCCTTTTTCATTGAGAGTGGTATCTGCAAGTCTTGTACCTGTAGCAAATTCATAATAATTTTCCAAGCCCAGCATATAGTTCCATTTTCTTGATTTTTGGTCGCTCGCAAACGTAAACCTAGAAAGGACTCCTTGTGCTGTAGAAGTATCCTGCATGCCTACCAACAATTCATTAATATTATTATCAAAATCGTATCGGTAAGAGTTTTTGATACGTTGAAAGGTATTCCAGGCTACGGTACCCTGTATCAAGTTTTTCTTCTTGGTCCAATGTTCTCCATGCAGACTTAAATCTAAACGATCAGTATAGAAGAAATCATCAAAAGCGTAAGGTCTAAATTGCGGTCTTTTTTTATCTCCTAAATTATCTACGGATTCTGTCAATGTATTGGTGGTCAATCTAAAGTCAGTACGGTCAGATGGCATAAATCTAATGAGCCCACGTCCTGACCTTTGCTTTTTAGGATTCCAAAGTTGGTCTCTTCCCATAGTGGTGTCTGTGGCTGGTACGAAGTCCTGCACATTTCCGGATAACTGCATGATCCATTTTTTGGAGGCATATCCCAAGCGACCAGTAACTTGTCTGAATCCGTTGGACTCGTACTGACCTGCTACTTCAGCATCTATTTTTTTGACCTGACTTTTTTTAGTAATAATGTTGATGACACCACCTGAAGCATCAGATCCATATAATAAAGATTGAGCGCCTTCAATGATTTCTACTTTTTGGATGGCATTTAATGGGATTTGTCCAGCATCTACATTTCCGTTAAGTCGTCCAACGATAGGTACACCATCAACCAAAATCTTAATATTTTCGCCACGGAGCGCATTGATACTCAGTACACTGCCCAAAATTGGGTCTTGAGCTACTCTGATATTGGTTTCTGTCTGAAGTAATTCTTGTAGACTTACCAATGATCTTTGCTCTATGGTTTTTCGATTGAGAATTTTTACAGAGTTGACCGTTTGTCGGGTATCGGTAGGTGTAAATTGAGCAGTAATCACCACTTGATCCAATTCTTTGCCCATTCCCAAGCTATCCGTCTTCTGACTGTGTATTTGGGTCAAATGAAATAAAACCAAAAGGGTGATTGCTGCTGCTTTGAACATTTAATATTAGATTTTTACTACTTTTTTACTTACTGTTTGTGATCCTGCGATGATATTTACAAAATATACACCTGTAATCCATTCTTGAGTATTTATTGTAAATACGTTGAGACCGCTATTTGTGTTTACATTTTGATTTACGATCATCCTACCTGATGCATCGGATACATACATTTGCATATGTGAGTAAACATCATTTTGAATGTCTAATGATATCACTAACTCATCTTGTACTGGATTAGGAAAAACGCCAGTATCTACACCTTCGATATCATTTGAAGATGAAATACCTAAATCTGTTTTTTCGAATACTGCGTTTCCTGTAGCTGCTCCTTCGAAATCGATGAAGACCAATTTCCAAACTCTATTATCTGCTGTTTTTACAAAAAATGCTCTATCTAAAGCCATGGACCAGCTTGTGCCCACTAATGTTTTCCAATCATGACCAATGACATCTGTTCTGGTAGAGTATTGGTTGGCATAATCAGCTTCTTTGACAGTGGCTGGATTGATACCTTTTGCTACTGCCGTTTTTACACCTAGACCAGTCAAAACACCTGTTACATTATACTGCTGCTCTATGGTCCCGTTAGGATCTTTAGCAAGTGATGAATACCTTCCGTACATCAAGTCAAATCCTCCCTGCGGCAAAATATCGACTACACTGTTATTGGCAAAGCTAAAGAAAATCAACTTTTGACCTTTGCTATCGGCCATTTTATTGATGGCTTTAGTCACTTCGTTACTACCATCTAAGTCAGCATATCTCAGGTTGTATGTAGTACTCGTGAGTGTTTCTATTTTAATTTTCTTAAAACTGCCATTTCTGAGTTTCAATACAAAAACTGATTTTCCTTCTACTCTCTGCAGAGCTGGATTGTATTTTCCCCATCCAAAGTCAAATGGATCCGTTTTTACTCTACCTTCATTGAAAGCTCCAAAACTCCAAGACTCTTCGCTATTGAGGTATTTGTTGGCTTGTATTGTATTTATATCAAAAGTAAGGCTAAAATCATTAGATTTGGTATCATAAAGTTCTGTGGTAGGTACGTTTTGTCCCATGGTGCTACCAGATGATTCGTTGATAAAGATTCCTGCATCCTGAAATCCAAAAGCCGTAAATGCTAAATCCCAAGCATCATTGTTGACTTGTTTTTCAGTACCATCTTGGATGCGAACATAACTTTGTCTATTATAGCCTGGACCTGTACTTATTTTTTGGAAACTTTGTGCAGAAATGGTTGCAAAGCAACTCAATGAAATGATGAGTGTAAAAAATTTATGCATTATATATATTTTATGTAATGAATGATGTCACAAAGGTAACATCATTCATAGCGGTAGTGGTCTATTTTTATTGTCAAAAGAATGTCATAAATGGTGTATATATGAATAAGCAATCATTGATTGACTTTTTTTAAAAATAATATTGTCTTTTTTTGGAATTTCGAAATATTTATTATTTTTGTCCTGATATTTAATATAATTTGATGAAAAGTATTTTTTAACTAATTAATAACTGGCTTTAAAAAGCTATTAAAAATTCAAGGCTTATGAAAAGAATATTTAGTATAGTTTTATTTTTTGTATTTGCTCTGGTTGTTCAGGGTTTTGCTCAGGCAGATACTTCTTACTTAAGAATCATTGATTCCATAGAGCAATCTTTTAAATACCAAACTGGGCAAATCAGTATTCCCGAAGGTAAAGCTTCAATGCTCGTGCCAAAAGGCTTTAGATATCTTGATAAAGAGCAAGCAAATTATGTACTCACAGATTTATGGGGCAACCCTAAGAGCGAAGGCTTATTAGGAATGTTAGTTCCTGAAAATGTAGGTATACTTGATAGTAATGCTTGGATATTTACCGTAAGTTATGATGAAATGGGATATGTAAAGGATGAAGATGCTAATGATATCAATTATGACGATTTGCTGAAGGAGCAGCAAGACGCGACCATAGAAGGCAATGCAGAGCGCATAAAAAACAATTATGATCCCATTACTTTGGTAGGATGGGCTTCTCCTCCATATTACGACTCCAATAAAAAAGTGCTTCATTGGGCCAAAGAACTCAAATTTGGAGATTTGACAACTCATACATTAAATTACAATATGCGTATTTTGGGAAGGAAGGGTATTTTTTTAATCAATGCTGTTGCTGATATGAGAGAATTACCCTTAATCAAGCGGAATGTCAATGCTATACTTTCTAGTGTGACCTTTGACGAAGGAAGCAAATATTCAGATTTTAATCCAGAACTTGATGAAGTTGCAGCATATACGGTTGGCGGTTTAGTAGCAGGTAAGGTATTAGCCAAAGCAGGTTTCTTTGTGGTTTTAGCAAAATTCTGGAAGTTCATTTTGTTTGGGTTAATCGCTTTTGGAGGATTTATCATGAAATTCTTTAAAAAATCAGAAGAACAACCTACCGAAGCAACAACAGAACAAGTTTCTTCAGAAAACGATCCGGATCAAAACGCATAGTCACTTTTAATAATAGTATTTAAAAATCATTCAATTATAATCAAAATCAACAAAAATGGAAAATCAAAATGTAGAAAATCAAGAAGAAGTCCAAGAGCCTGCAACAATGTTGGGAGGTTTAAAAAATTTAGGTATTGGTTTGGCTATTTTGGGGGCAGCTTATTATTTTTATATAACAATGTCAGCTTATGAAAGCGGTGAAGGTATCAGAATGAACAGAATACTGCTGTTGGCATATGGATTATTGGGCAAGACCGTCACTGCAGGTATATTGGGACTGATTGCTTTGTTAATGGCAGGATTGGGCATCAAAGAAATGGTTAACTCTAGAAAAGCTTAGTACTTTACTGATTTTTATTTTCAGCTTTATGTATTTAAAAATTTGGTAGTTATATTTCGTTAAACCAAACTTTAATAAAAAAAGGAAGGCTCCGCTCTCTGAACCTTCCTTTTTTATTTTATTTGCCTTTATGAAGAAAATTATTTCGTCTTACCTGCATTAAGTGCATCTTGTAATTTTAGTAACGCGTCCCAATTTCCATCAGCTGCCAAGCCAGCTTGTTGCGGCCAAGTGCCTGGGTCAGCAAGTGCAAACCTAGGTCCAGCAGCTGTCAGTACTTCTTGGATTTTAGTTACAGGTGTTTCTGAAAGCGCTTTCCAAGTTTTGATGCCCGCGGCATGGAGCAATTGCTCTATTTTTGGTCCGATACCTTCTACTGCTTTAAGATCGTCCTGTGCCCACCTGCGTATGATACCTGCTTTGATGAGCCATTTTTCGAGTTTGGAGTCTGTCACTCCTACAGTGGCAGTATCACTTCTACCCGTATCTAGAGTCTTCTGCAAAGCAATGAGATCATTCCATTTTCTGTCATTCGCCAGTCCTGCTTGTTGTGGCCATGTGTTTGGGTCAATGATTCTGTATTTGTCGCCGTATTTGTTTAGCATATTCCTCAACGCTGCAGGTGACATTGCTGCCAATGCGCTGAAGTGCTGAATTTCGTTTTCTCTGAGTACTTCTTCCATCTTTGGTCCAACTCCTTCTATGATTTGCAACTTATCTGTCCCTATAGCCGCAAACCAAAAGTCGTCTGAGTCATTATTTTCTGCCGAAGCTGAAGCTACAATTCCAGAAATCGTTGTAGTCAGTGCTACAGGAGCTTTATTTCTGCTGATATTGACTGTGGAAGCCATAGCTAGTTCAGACTCTCTCAGTTTTCCGCGCAAAAGAGAAACATTGCCTTCAGCTTCAAGCCTCAATTTTTTACATGCTTCCATGTCAGCTTCCAAGCCTGTTATTCTAAGGTTTAGGTGGCTTATTTTAGATTCTGATTCGTCAAGTAATGATTTATATTTTGACCATAGTAAATATCCAAGTCCCAACCCAAGTAAAAAAGGAAGTACCCAAGTCAGCCACCAAGGGATATCGCAAAATGTAAATAGATGTATCATGATTGTTTTTTATTTTATAAGGTTATTTAATGATTTGTAGTTCTGTCCTTCTGTTTTTTGATCTACCATCTTCAGTATTATTATCGGCAATTGGCGACTTTTCGCCTTGTGATGATGAGCGGATTTTATTAGCAGGCACTCCTTTTTGGATCAAGTAATTTTTAACAATACCTGCTCTTTTTTGCCCTAAAGCTAAATTGGAAGCATCGGTGCCAATATCGTCAGTGTGACCTGTTAACGCTATTAGCTCTCCTGAAGCAATGACTCTTTCAGCTACATCATTGAGGTAGTTTTCCACTTCTGCATTGTTGAGCTTTTGGGTAGAATTGAAAGGGAAATAAATCAATGTTTTGTCTGCTGTTTCATTAATATTGGCGCTTCTGATTTTCATAGCAAAGGAAGCGCTGATATCATTGATGGTCATTCTTGTAGAATCACAATCTATAGCTTGTGTACTTACAAGAATACGATCATCAGGTATATCCATAAACATCATCCTGATTTTGCTCGCTCTTCTAAGACCGATTTCTTCTGATTCTGGTGGTGTCAAATTGGTGCAGTACCATCCCGATATTTCTAAAGATGTACTGTCACTTGCAAACTGTGCTATAGAGTCTTTGTATGATGGCCATCCTAGTCCCATCAGAGGTTTGTCATCATTGTAAGAAAATAGTAACGGACCAACATCTTTTGTTTCTGTTGTTACCGTGGATACTACTTCCTCACTTTCACAACACCTCATCTGATCCTTACGAAATAGCCAACCTAAGATGAGCCATAGCAATACTAAAAGTATTATTAAAAAGTCTCTCATGTGAAAAGTTGGGTTTTAATGAAAAATAGAGCGAAAAATAATATTTTATTGTTAATATCATAATAGTTATACATTAAAATTATGTAAAAGTCACTAAATTTAGCTAAAATATCTTAGTAAACTGTTTTTTGCAGCAGTATCAGCTTTAATTTTTGAAGTTTTCCAAATTTACTGTAAGTTGAAAATTAAACATATGCCCTTATTAAAACTAACGTTGATGAAAGTAAGTTAAGCAGCTTGAAAGGATGAAAGTGTATAGAATTTTGTACTAGGCTAAAGAGTTTGTTTTAATCACAATGGCTGATTTTTCTAAAAAAATGTTTAAAGCAGTTTTTTTGGGTTCGTCTAGTTGATATTGGATGTTGTTTTTAAAATAATAATACAAATCCAGGCTTTCACTACTTTCTTTTTCAATGATTTTATCCAAATTATCTACACCATATTTTAAAGCAGAGTTGAGGTTTGCTATGACGGATGGATTTATTTCTGGTTTGGCTATCCATACCGCAAAAGCGAAGGGTAATCCTGTCCATTCTTTCCATAAAACACCTAAGTCGTACTTGTATTTAAAATTATTTTCGTACTCAAACACCTTGTCACCAATCATCAATACAGCATCTTGATCATTATGTTTATAGTTTTCAATACTGAGAGATGCTACAGGCAAATGCATACCTAAATATTGTGTCACTAATATCTCCTGACTTGTCCCCAGTAAATTTAGTGCGTTTTTAAATTGCTGAATATCAG
>CAZGMB010000014.1:0-97719 GCA_964526715.1 uncultured Aureispira sp.
CTTGTAAAGTACTTGAAGAAGCTTGTAAAGTACTCAGAGAAGCTTGTGAAGTACTTGGAGAAGCTTGTAAAGTACTTGAAGAAGCTTGTAAAGTACTCAGAGAAGCTTGTGAAGTACTCGAAGAAGCTTGTTAAGTACGCTACACTCCCAATCAATCAAGTACTTAAAAGTACAAATCTTAGGAAATCTATATGGCTTACGGTAGGGAATAATCCCTAAGTGCCCCATAGTTTAAGCTCTTGTTTAGTTCTTGATTTTCGAAAAATTTTAATAACAATAAAGAATTTAAAATGGTATTGGTTAAATTTATGGTTATTTTTACAAACAAATTTATTGTTTTTTAGTTATCTGTAAAATTTTGTTCTTTAAAAAATCTTTGAAAATGTGTAATTGGCAGTACATTTGCGAACATTTTGATCATAATAAAAATAAGTAAATCAATTTAATTTGGAACCATCAATTATTGAAAATATACGATTAGACTACTTTTCCATCTTAGTCCAGTTTATTTTGGTCGTTGGATTTGTGGGTGGCACATTTTTGTTGACCCATTTACTAGGGCCAAAGCGTAAGGGTACCCAAAAGTTACAAAGTTTTGAATGTGGTTTGGATTCTATTGGAAGCGCTAGACTGCCTTTTTCAGTTAAGTATTTCCTTGCCGCCATATTGTTTGTACTGTTTGATATCGAAATCATATTTTTTTATCCGTGGGCAATAAATTTTAGAGAACTAGGGTATGATGGATTGCTCAAAATGATCATTTTCATTACACCATTTCTACTTGGATATTATTATGTCATCAAAAAAGGAGCATTAAAATGGGATTAAATACTTCAAAATTGCCCAATGGACCTGAGATGTATGTGGGCGAAGGTTATGGACTGACACAAATAGAAAAAGTTATTGGATTAGCTCGTGCCAACTCCATTTGGCCCCTTCCTTTTGCTACTTCTTGTTGTGGTATAGAATTTATGGCAACCATGGCATCTACCTATGATTTGGGCAGATTTGGTGCAGAGCGGTTGAGTTTTTCGCCTAGGCAAGCAGACCTCTTGATGGTTATGGGTACCATAGCAAAAAAAATGGGACCTGTACTCAAACAAGTATATACACAAATGGCAGAACCCAAATGGGTGATCGCTGTTGGTGCTTGCGCAAGTAGTGGCGGTATTTTTGATACTTACTCTGTGCTCCAAGGCATTGACAAAGTGATACCTGTGGATGTCTATGTTCCTGGATGTCCTCCTCCACCCGAAGCGATCTTGGATGGCATTTTAAAGATTCAAGAGTTGATCAAAAACGAACCACTCAGAAGAAGAGAGTCTGCTGAATACAACGATTTACTTCATAGTTATCAAATAGACTAATGACAGAGGTAAATCATCAAATACTGGGTGAAGCAATAGCTGAGCAATTTGGACGTCAAGTGCTGAGTCTAGAAGAATCTTATGGGACTTTAGATGTGGTCGTAGACAAGTCCATCATCATTCCTTTGATACATTGGTTAAAAAACCACCAAACATTCAAAGTAAATTTCCTGACTAGTTTGTGTGGTGTCCATTTTCCGGAGCAGAAAGGTAGGGAACTTTCAGTAGTTTATCATTTGCACAGCTTGATGAATAACATCAGGTTTAGAATTCATGTATTTCTTCCTGCATCTCATCCAGAGATACCTACGCTAACCACGTTGTTCGCAGGTGCCAACTGGATGGAAAGAGAAACATTTGAATTTTACGGTATCAAGTTTATTGGCCATCCCGATCTGCGCATTATTCTTAATGTAGAAGATATGGATTACCATCCTTTATTAAAACAATATCCTTTAGTGGACGCTACTAGAACAGACAAAGATGATAAATATTTCGGACGATAATTTTGAAAAGCATAAAGTCTTGAACGGTCATGAGCAGACTGACCAGGAGTTGAAACAATACAACTATCTGAACTTGGGACCTACCCATCCAGCTACTCACGGTATTTTTCAAAACATACTTAAAATGGATGGTGAAGTCATTGTAGATGCTCAACCAACCATTGGATATATCCATAGAGCCTTCGAAAAACTAGCTGAAAATAGACCTTTTTACCAAATTACCACCATTACAGATCGACTCAACTATTGCTCATCACCCATCAATAATATTGGATGGCATCTTACCGTAGAGAAGCTTTTAGGAGTGAAGACACCCAAAAGACTGGATTACCTTAGAGTCATCATCATGGAATTGGCAAGAATTGCTGATCATATTATTTGTAACAGTGTTGTTGCGGTAGATACAGGAGCTTTGACGGGCTTTTTATATGTGTTTCAGTGGAGAGAGAAGATATATGAAATATACGAAGAGATTTGTGGAGCTAGATTGACCACCAATATCGGAAGAATAGGAGGCTTCGAAAGGGATTTTTCAGAAAAAGTATTTGCTAAAATAAATAACTTACTTACCGAATTACCCGCTGCGCTTACTGAGTTTGAAAAGCTGGTCATGCGCAACCGAATATTCATGGATAGAACAGTGAATGTAGGTGGAATCACCGGAGAAAGAGCCTTGGAATATGGCTTTACGGGTCCAAATCTTAGAGCTGCGGGCGTGGATTATGATGTACGAGTCATGACGCCTTATTGCTCATACGAGGACTTTGACTTTACCATTCCTGTGGGAAGCAGTGGAGATACTTATGACAGATTTTGTGTAAGACAAGAAGAAATGTGGCAAAGCATCAGCATCATCAAACAAGCATTAAAAAACCTGCCTAAAGGTGATTTTCACGCAGATGTCCCAGAATTCTACCTACCTCCAAAAGAAGAAGTGTATAATACGATGGAAGGTTTGATTTGGCATTTCAAAATCGTCATGGGCGAAATCAATGTACCTAAAGGTCAGGTGTATCAAAGTGTGGAAGGTGGCAATGGGGAACTTGGATATTATCTAGTAAGTGATGGTGGCAGACAACCTTATAGATTGCACATTAGAAGACCTTGTTTTATATATTACCAAGCTTATCCCGAGATGATCAAGGGAGGTATGCTGAGTGATGCCATTCTTACCATGAGTAGTATGAATGTCATCGCAGGTGAACTTGATGCTTAATTTTTACTAAAATTTTGAATTTGAATCATAGAATGAATATTCAATTTTCACCAGAATCCATGTCTGAAATCAATAGGATTATAGGACATTTCCCACCGATCAGAAAAAAATCGGCGCTCTTGCCTGTACTTCATATCGTACAAAAGGAGTCAGGATGGTTGTCCCCAGAAGTCATGGATAAAGTAGCAGAAATACTAGAAATCAAACCCATAGAAGTATATGAAGTGGCTACCTTCTACTCTATGTATCATACTAAACCCGTAGGTAAATATGTCATAGAAGTCTGTCAGACAGGCCCTTGTATGATTTGTGGGGCAGACAAAACAATCGCGTACATCGAAACAAAACTTGGCATCAAGGTGGGTGAAACAACAGCTGATGGATTGTTTACCCTGAAAACGGTAGAATGTCTAGGTGCTTGTGGTTATGCCCCTATGTTTCAGATTGGAGAACAATACTACGAAAATCTTACAGAAGAAAAAATTGATGACATCATCAGACAATTATCTTCAAACGCTAATAATATATAACGGATTATGGGCAGAAAGTTGTTATTAGAAAATATAGCAAAACCAGATATAAATACTGTAGATGGTTACATAAAATATGGTGGGTACAGATCTTTAGATAAGGTACTTAAAGGTATGTCTCCTGATGAAGTGACAGAAGAAGTAAAAACTTCTGGCTTGCGTGGTCGTGGTGGTGCAGGATTTTCCACTGGTTTGAAATGGACATTTATAGACAAATCCACAGACAAACCTAGATATCTACTTTGTAATGCTGATGAGAGTGAGCCAGGGACTTTCAAAGATAGATTGTTGATGGAGAAAAATCCACATTTGCTCATCGAAGGCATGATCTTATCGAGTTATGCTTTGGGTTGCAATACCGCTTACATATACATTCGTGGTGAGTATATGTTCATTTTACGGATACTAGAAAGAGCCATTCAGGAAGCTTATGCTAAGGGCTTTCTCGGTAAAAACATCATTGGATCAGGTTACAATCTCGATTTATATGTCCATCCGGGTGCTGGTGCGTATATATGTGGTGAAGAAACTGCACTCATCGAATCGTTAGAAGGAAAAAGGGGAAATCCTAGGATTAAACCACCATTTCCAGCGGTTTCTGGTTTGTGGGATTGCCCTACGATTGTCAATAATGTAGAAAGTATTGCAGCAGTGGTACCTATCATAATGATGGGTGGAGCAGAATATGCCAAAATTGGTATCGGTAGATCCACAGGAACTAAATTGATCTCGGCATCTGGCAACATCAATAAACCTGGTGTTTACGAGATAGAAATGGGCGTACCTGTGGAAGAATTTATATATTCAGATGAATATTGTGGTGGAATAAAAGGTGGATTAGATATCAAAGCTTGTGTGCCAGGTGGATCTTCTGTGCCTATCTTGCCCAAAAGTTTGTTATTTAAAGAGAGTAATGGCAGTCCTAGATTGATGACCTATGAAAGTCTTAGCGAAGGAGGATTTCAGACAGGAAGCATGTTAGGTTCCGGTGGATTTATAGTTTATGACGAACAACAATGTATCGTACGTAATACTTGGAATTTTGCCAGATTTTACCATCATGAAAGTTGTGGTCAGTGTAGCCCATGTCGCGAAGGTACGGGATGGATGGAACGTGTCTTGCACAATATAGAATATGGACATGGCAAAGAAGAAGATATAGACTTGCTGTGGGATATCCAACGAAGAATAGAAGGTAATACCATCTGTCCATTGGGTGATGCGGCAGCTTGGCCAGTAGCGTCAGCTATTAGACATTTCCGTCATGAATTCGAATACCACGTCAGATATCCACACCGGGTAAAAGATGCTGACCACGTCTATCAGCCGGAAATGAAATATCAGACAGTATAAATAAAAGAGCTTATAAAATACTTCAAAAAAGCATAAAATGTTGAAGGTAACGATTGATGATATTAGTGTAGAAGTCCCTGTAGGAACAACCATACTCCAGGCAGCCCGTATGATTGGTGAAAATGTACCACCAGCCATGTGCTACTACAGTAAGCTAGAAGGTAGCGGTGGTAAATGTAGGACATGTCTAGTAAAGGTAACCAAAGGATCTGAAAAAGACCCTCGGCCAATGCCAAAGTTGGTAGCTAGTTGTCGTACAACGGTCATGGATGGTATGGAAGTGAGAAATACCACATCACCAGAAGTCATGGATGCCAGAAAAGGTGTCACTGAGTTTTTATTGATCAATCACCCATTGGACTGTCCTGTTTGTGACCAAGCTGGTGAATGCAAACTCCAAGACTTATCCTATGAACACGGACTAGCTAAAAGCAGATATGAATTCAAAAGAAGAGAATTCGAACGAAAAGATATCGGTGATAAGATCCAATTACATATGAATCGCTGTATTCTTTGTTACAGATGTACACAAGTAGCGGATCAGCTGACCCCAGAAAGAGTACATGGCGTGCTGAATCGTGGTGAAGTTTCTGAAATTTCTACTTATATCGAAAACGCTGTAGATAATGACTTTTCTGGAAATATGATCGATGTTTGCCCTGTTGGTGCATTGACGGATAAAACATTTAGATTTAAATCTCGGGTTTGGTTTACCAAGCCAGTTCATGCACATCGTGATTGTCCAACTTGTAGTGGCAAAGTGACACTTTGGTATCAGGGTTCCGAAGTGCTTAGAGTTACAGGTCGAAAAAATCAGTGGAATGAAGTAGAAGATTTCATATGTAATACTTGTCGTTTTGACAAAAAAGAAAAAAGTGATTGGATCGAAGATGGTCCCGCGCATATTGACAGACATTCAGTAATAGCTCAAAATCATTTAACATATGAATTGCCCGTTATTCAAAAACACTTAGAAACCAATACACAGACAGAACAATAAGTCAGGTTCAAAATTGATGTAATATTAGCATAAAATCATGGAATTAATCATTTTTAAAATATGCCTTGTTTTAGTATTATTTTTGCTTTCGATCACGATAGCAGCATATAGTACTTTCTCTGAACGAAAGGTAGCTGCTTTTATGCAGGATAGAATCGGTCCCAATAGAGCAGGACCATTCGGTATTTTACAACCTGTGGCAGATGGTATTAAGATGATCATGAAAGAAGAAATCATGCCTGCTGACTCCAATAAGTTACTCTTCATATTAGGGCCGGCTATCAGTATGATTACCGCATTGATGACAAGTGCCGTGATTCCATGGGGACCTGATATCACTATCGGAGGCCAAAAAGTACAATTGCAAGTTGCAGATATCAACGTTGGTATTCTGTATATCATGGGTGTTTTGAGTTTGGGAGTTTATGGCATCATGATTGGTGGATGGGCTTCTAACAATAAATTTGCATTATTGGGAGCTGTAAGGGCTTCTACGCAGATGATTAGTTATGAATTGGCCATGGGGATGAGTATTGTTGCCATCATCATGACTACGGGATCACTGAGTTTGGGCAATATGGTGGAAGGTCAAGATGGTTGGCATGGTATGGCATGGAATATATTTTTGCAACCCTTAGGATTCTTGATCTTTCTGATTTGTGCTTTCGCAGAGACCAATCGTACACCCTTTGATTTGCCTGAAAGTGAGACGGAGCTTATCGGTGGTTACCATACAGAATATTCGAGTATGAAGCTTGGTTTTTATCTTTTTGCTGAGTATATCAATATGTTTTTGTCATCAGCGGTGATTACTTGTTTATACTTTGGTGGATACAATTTTCCATACATGGATATCGTACAAGCCAATACCGGCGAAATTCTTTTTGCCTTGATATGCTTTGGAGTATTTTTGAGTAAAATCATCTTTTTTATATTCTTTTTTATGTGGGTGAGATGGACGATACCGAGGTTCAGATTTGACCAATTAATGAATCTGGGATGGAAGGTTTTGTTACCATTATCCATTGTCAATATGTTAATCACAGGTGCAGTAATCTTGTACAATCAATAAAATATGCAATCACTAACTCAAAGAAGCAAGGTCGTCTCAAACAAAAAAATGACTTGGACAGAAAGGATGTATATTCCTGCTATTTTGGCTGGATTGAGAGTCACTCTTTATCATTTTTTTAAGAAAAAAGTGACTGTACAATATCCTGAACAAACTCGAGAACATAGCCAATATTTCAGGGGTAGACACGTCTTAAAACGTGATGAAGAAGGTCGAGAAAACTGTACTGCTTGTGGTCTTTGTGCAGTGGCTTGTCCAGCAGAAGCTATCACCATCGTAGCCGAAGAACGCAAAAAAGGGGAAGAAAACCTTTACAGAGAAGAAAAATATGCCGCTGAGTATAATATTAATATGCTTCGATGTATTTTCTGTGGACTTTGCGAAGAAGCATGTCCTAAAGACGCCATTTATTTAACCACCACCATAAGTACATCAGATTACCACAGAGATCAATTTATTTATACCAAAGATATGCTAGTAGAAGGGATTCAAGATGTAGATAGAATAGATATCAGCAGTCGGCGTAAAGGTGTTCGTGAAGGTGCGATGTAAGTGTTTAAAACAAAAATAAGTAATTAATGACCGAAGTCTTATTTTATTCCTTAGCAGCCATAAGCATTATCAGTAGCATCCTGATGATTTTTCATAAAAATGCGATGTATAGTGTCTTGTACCTACTGATTTGTTTCTTTTCAGTAGCAGGTCTATTTGTCATGCTCAATGCACAGTTTTTGGCTGTTGTACACGTGATTGTGTATGCGGGAGCAATCATGGTTTTGTTTCTATACGTCATCATGTTTCTCAATATGAGTAGTCCCATTACGATTCGGAAAAGCAAGCTGGTCATGGGAATTGCCGTATTTACAGGATTATTATTGTGCTTTGTGTTGACCACGGCATTGTGGAGAACTGATTTCGGCAATAATCCTGCGGTGGTAGATCAAAATATTGGCCTAGCTTCCACCTTAGGCAAAGTATTGTTCAAAGAATTTTTAATACCTTTTGAAGTATCAAGCGTCTTGTTTCTTTCAGCCATGGTAGGTATTGTAATATTCAATAAAAAAGATGTAAAAGATGAAATCGACATAAAAAATAATCATGGTTAATTTTTTCTAACCAAAATGATTATTTTTTATCGAAGATTCCATTTGACAATTAAAAAACAAATAAATACGAACAAATGAATAATATAGATGGATTGCAAGATCAGCTAAGGCTTGTGCCACTAGAGCATTATGTTTTTTTATGTATTGTTCTATTTTGTATTGGCATGACAGGCGTACTCTTACGTAGAAATTTGATCAATGTTTTTTTGAGTATTGAGCTCATGCTAAATTCAGTCAACTTACTCGCAGTGGCATTTTCAGTATATCACAACGACCCTAATGGTCAAGCTTTTGTCTTTTTTGTGATGGTTGTTGCAGCTGCAGAAGTTGCTGTGGGACTCGCTATGTTAGTCATGATCTATAGAAATGTGCGTACGGTGGACATCAATGCCCTCAATCAATTAAAATGGTAATATCATACATAAAAAATTAATATTTTGAGTTCAGATATTTTACATAATCTCCCTATTGTTGCCTTAATACTTCCATTGATTGGATTTTTGGGATATCTTTGGTATGGTAGATGGCTTTCGGAAAAGCAAGCAGGCATTTTGGCTAGCACTTGGGTAATGGTTTCTTTCATTTTATCAGTGGTGTTATTTTTCGAAGTATCATCAACAGGTACAGCCGTTCAGATTCACTTATTTGATTGGATCAATGCAGGCAATTTCAACGTGCCTTTTGCTCTTCAGATAGATCAACTATCCGTTATCATGATGCTTTTGATCACAGGAGTTGGTAGTTTGATACACATCTATTCTATTGGTTATATGCATGGGGATGCTGGTTTTAACCGTTTCTTTTCTTATCTAAATCTGTTCATATTTTTTATGTTGGTCTTAGTTATGGCCAATAACTATGTCTTGATGTTTGCTGGATGGGAAGGCGTAGGATTATGCTCTTATTTACTGATAGGTTTCTGGTACAAAAATCATGATTATAATGCTGCGGCAAACAAAGCATTCATCATGAATAGAATAGGCGACTTGTGTTTATTGTTCGGTTTGTTTATGATATTCAGTCAATTTGGAAGTTTCGTATATGCAGATATCAATTTACAAGCTAGTAATAATGTGGCTATAAATACAACTGTAATCACAGGTATCACCTTGCTGCTTTTTGCTGGTGCAACGGGCAAAAGTGCACAACTACCATTATACACATGGCTTCCTGACGCCATGGCTGGTCCAACACCTGTGAGTGCATTGATACACGCAGCAACGATGGTGACAGCTGGTATTTATTTGATCATTAGATCTAATGTTTTATTTATAATGTCACCTTTTACTAATGATGTCATTATGGTTATTGGGTTGACTACAGCTATTTTTGCGGGATTGATCGCATTCAAACAAAATGATATTAAAAAGGTTCTTGCATACTCTACCGTCAGCCAACTAGGCTTGATGTTTTTTGCTTTAGGATTAGGTGCTTATGGTGCGGCTTTCTTTCATTTATTGACCCACGCATTTTTCAAAGCTTTATTATTTTTAGGAGCAGGTAGTGTCATTCATGGTTTAAGTGGTGAGCAAGATATTCGCAATATGGGTGGATTGAAGAAATATATGAAAGTTACGCACATTGTATTCCTAATCGGGGTTTTAGCTATCATTGCATTGCCACCATTTGCAGGATTTTTCTCAAAGGACAATATACTTACAGCTGCTTTTGTCAAGAGTCCCTTACTTTGGGCGTTGGGCCTGATTTCTGGTCTATTGACAGTGTTTTATATGTTGCGTTTATATTTTGTGGTTTTCCAAGGCAAAGAAAGAATGGAAGCCAAAGTAGCTTCACATATCCACGAATCACCCATGGTCATGTTGTTTCCATTGTTTGTATTGGCTATACTTTCATTGTTTGGAGGATTGATGAATGTTCCTGAATTATTTCACGGTAATAAATGGCTTGAGCACTTTATATCACCAATAGTGAGCATGTCAGATATACATTTGGATCATAGTACAGAATGGATTCTTTTGGGCATTTCGTTAACTGCTATATTGGCAGTAGGATATCTTGCTTACCATAAGTATGTTCGTTCTTCTATCGTACCTGAGTCAGATATACAAACTGCTCAAATGCCACTCGGTAGATTGCTTAAAGAAAAGTTTTATGTGGATGAATTGTACAACGTAATCATTGTCAAACCGCTTTTCAGCACTTCAAAATTGGTGATGTCGTTTTTTGAAGACAGAGTCATCCATCAGATTACCAATGGCACAGGCCAACTTACCTTATTCTTATCAGGTGAAATCAGAAAAACCCAAAACGGATTTATTAGCTATTATTTATTTGCCATGGCTTTGGGAGTATTGGGTATTTTAACAATCTTTATTATTCTAAGCTAATGAATATACTTTTCGTATTATTGATACCCTTCTTATCTGCCTTGATCATCTTATTGGCTAACAATAATCTCAGTCAAAAACTAGCTACTCTATCTTCAGCTGTTTCAGTAGTGGTCATAGGTATCATGTTGGCATTGTTTGCTCAAGATACTGCCGCCATTTCTTCGATAGATTTACCTTGGATTGCATCCATGGGTGTACATTTTCACATCGGTGCAGATGGCATGAGTTTGCTGATGATATTAATTTGTAATGTGGTGACACTGATCAGTATGTATGTGTCATTGGGAGATCAAATCCACAATCCAAAACAGTATTTTGCCCTGATACTGTTCATGCAGACCTTTATGAATGGTGTTTTTGTCGCTCAAGATTTGTTTCTTTACTATATCTTTTGGGAATTAGCCTTGATACCTGCCTATTTTTTACTTTTAATATGGGGAAATGGCGAAAAACTGCGACCGGCTACTATCAAGTTCTTTCTTTTTACATTATTAGGAAGTTTATTAATGCTGATTGCGATTGTCTGGTTAGGCAATGCGGGGACAACATCAGATTATAGTCTCTCAGCCATCACTGGTTTAGAAATAGACACAGAGACGCAACTTATGATTTTCGGTGCTTTTATGGTTGCTTATGGTATCAAAACACCTATTTTCCCATTGCATAGCTGGCAAGCAGATACGTACACTCATGCACCTGCACCGGTGACGATATTACTTTCGGGAGTGATGTCCAAAATGGCTTTATACTCTATCATTAGATTTGTGATACCTGTGGTGCCTGAAGCTGTATCTGAATATGGCATATACTTCATGTTTGCGGCAGCTTTTGGTGTGCTTTATGCATCAATTATTGCATTGACACAAAAAGACTTTAAACGTATGTTGGCTTATGTTTCTATGGCACACGTAGGTTTGATTTTTGCGGGTATTTTAACATATTCACAAGCCGGATTATCAGGCAGTATGGTACAAATGGTAGCCCACGCCACCAACTCAGCAGGTCTATTTTTTATCGCCAATCTCTTTTTTAAAATAAAAAATACACACGACATCCATTCTTTTGGCGGACTGAGACAATACATGCCCATTTTTGCTGGATTATATATGGTGATTATGTTCGGTAGCATCGGCGTACCCATGACCAATGGATTTATTGGTGAATTTATGATCCTGACTGCTTTGTATCAATACGATGTTATCGTCGCTTTACTAGCTGGTTCGGGAGTTATCCTGGGCGCTGTTTATATGTTGCGATCTTATAAATCAATCATGCTGGGAGCAGACCACACCACGGCGCAAAAAGATATCCTAGGAACGGATAAATTTCTACTTTATAGTATCGCCTTTGTCATCTTATGCACAGGGATCTATCCTGCGTGGATCAGCCAATTGTGCGAGTCATCCATTCAAAACATCCTTCAACCCTATTTACAGAAATAATGAACGTCATCATCCTACTTGCCATCACTGGTGTTTTTAGCATGTTTTCTGGGATTTTTAAGCAGAAAATGTTGGCTCTTCCTATTATTTTGCTGGCTTTTATTTCAGCTTTGGTTTTGTTGTCCTTTGGTTATTTAGGAGATTTTACAGCATTGACTAATAATATGGTTTTGTTTGATGCGCATGCGATAAAGTTTAGTATGGTCATCATATTTTTGTCTATTTTTGTTTTCATCATGGGACAATACTACTACAGCGAAGACATCGAACACTTAACTGATATATTTGCGCTTTTTGTATTTTCGATCGTCGGTGGTATATTGTTGGTGTCTTTCCAAAATCTCACCATGTTATTCCTGGGTACAGAGATACTTTCCATACCATTGTATATATTGGCGGCAAGCAACAGAAGGAGCCTCGCCTCCAATGAAGCAGGACTTAAGTACTATTTGATGGGGTCGTTTGCCACTTGTTTTTTGTTATTGGGCATCACCTTGATCTATGGAGCTTATGGAAGTTTTGACCTTGATCTCATCACATCAGCTATCACAGCAAAAGGACTTTCATCCCTATTTATAACAGGTGTGATCTTAATCTTGTGTGCCTTCATTTTTAAATTATCGGCAGTTCCTTTTCACTTTTGGGCACCTGATGTTTATCATGGAGCGCCAACTGTACTGACAGCATTTGTGACTACTGTAGTAAAAGTGGCTGTATTTGGGGCCTTACTCAAATTTATGCTTTTTATAGGTGGTCATCAAGGCGATAAATGGATGCTTTTGTTTATGTTGGTCATCATTGCCACCATGATATTTGGAAATATCGTTTCTGTTAGACAGACCAATTTTAAACGTCTACTAGCTTACTCGGGTATTTCTAATGTAGGGTTTGTACTCATAGCGCTTTTAGCTATTAATGAATTTACTGCGTCATATATACTTTACAATCTTCTGGCTTATGGTATCTCATCTATACTTGCTTTTAGTATTTACTCTACCATCAAAACCCATACGGAAATAGATACCATAGATGGATTAGCAGGTTTGATGGCTAATAATAAACTTTTGTCCATCAGTCTAATTTTTGCCATGTTGTCCTTTGCTGGTATTCCGCCACTTGCAGGTTTCTTTGGCAAGTATTTTATCATCGTCAATGCCGTGAGTTCCGGTTATGTTTGGTTGTCGATTATAGCTGTTGTATCTTCTGTCATTGCATCTTATAACTATCTACGGGTATCTGCTATTGTGGTCAGCCATGGTTCAGAAATTGGGGCGATTCCAATTAGTACTTTGTACAGAATTTTTCTATTAGCTTGTATTATGTGTATTGTGGTATTGGGGATTTTGCCTGATCAGGTTTTGGGCTTCCTGGGGTAGCGTTTGAATGCACAAAATGAATTCATATTGGCATAACGAGCTTTATTGTAGCATTGAGTATAGCAATATTCTAATGTATGAAACTCAATGTGCGTATAAGTAAACTTCGAGATTATTTTATTGTTTTGTATATTTTTTTTTGAATGCATCTTTTTTGGAGTCAATGTAGTTTTTTGATCAATGTATCAATAAAAACCTGCTGTCCGCCTTGAGCGAATTCAAAATATAGGTCAGGTTCTATGAGTTCGAGCTCCATTAGGTAAAATTGACCATCTATCATGATCCCGTCTACTCTGGCATATAGTAAGTCTTCGGGTATCTTATTGACAATATCATATGCAGTCTTTAATAGGCTTGGCGATGGAGTAAAAGCATTATACCTTCCGCCAAATTGAGATTGGATCCTAAAATCACCGGATTTAGGTCTTTTGATCACAGCATGAGAATATACTTTGTCAAAGAATACGATAGAAATCTCTCCCTCATTCTGGATTTGTGATAAAAATGGTTGGATGATCAGGTCTTTTTGTAAATTGATGTCCTGATAGTCTTCCAGGATTTTATCCATTTCTTTTCTATCAAACAAAACGGTCAGGTATGATCCTGCTGATATAGCTGGCTTGATGATCAGTCTATCCCAATGGATAGGAATTTGAGATATCATTTTCGATAACTGACCTTTGGGTACGAAAATACTTGGAATAATGGTGACGCCTTTTTGCTCAAAATCATTCAAGTAAAATTTATGAAGATTCTTTTTGATGACGGGTAGTGGATTAAAAATAGGAATTTCCAATCTTCCAATGTGATCCAGCCAAGTCATGAAATCATCCGCCAGCTCATAATAATCCCAGGTATTTCTAAATACTAATGCCGAGAATAAAGACCAATCCACATTGATATCGTTCCAAATGACCGCTTGAGCATCAAATCCTGCTGATTGTAGTAATGGTATCATTTTTTGATCTGCAGAAATGAGATCAGGAATATTGGAGCAAGTGAGTAATCCTATTTTTTGCATTATTTATTGATATGGTTGGGTGCAAAAGTAGGGATTTGGAAGTGGATAGCATTAAAAATTGGATTTAATGTGTCATTAATATTTTAATTTATATTAATGGATTGTAAATGAAAACACCCACAACTAATTATTATTGCATGTTGTTATTTTGGCTTTGAAAGATGAACCATAATTAGCTCTGAAATTATCTTGAAGAATAATAGCATCGCCTGCTCTGTATTCTACATTGGTACCAGTTCCGCCATATATATTTTGAGCAGAATTAATGGTTAGATTGGCTTGAGAAAGAAGTACGCCTTTGATATCACCTGTAAGTGAATGAGTATTAGGGCATGTATTTTGGTATTGTTGGGTGTACCAGATCCCACGACCAAAAGTTGAAATCCAAACTTCAGGTGTGGCAGGAGGATTATCGGGCTGAATACCTGACATTGGAAAAGGCACCGGCCACAACTCGATTTCTGAAACTGGAACAGGTGGCAGCCCATTGCTAAACTGCTGCCAATAATTAAGGTTTGAAGCTTTATAAAAAACACCTATAGCAGTGCCAGCATAAATGCCACCATTTTGATCCAGCTTGACTGAGAAGACTGGTACATTTGGCAAGTTGAATGAATAGTTAGTCCATGATCCGCCACCATTATTGCTGTAAAATACTTTTGCGTTACTAGTAAAACCAGCTACTCCAATGACTAATATATTGTCATTTTGACGATCAACATCAATGTCTGTAATTTTTAAATTTGTATTGTAGGGTGCTGGTGGTGTAATATTAGTCCCATTGTGAAAGATGCCTGTTGCATTATTATTACTGCCAGCATAATACACATTTTCTGTCGCTGTGGCTGAATTGCCAACACACCAGTTTGCTGGCTGATTGTAAAGTGTTGTCCACGTACTTCCTGCATCTAAAGATCTCCAAAGTCCATTAGCATAGCCAGCATAAATCCGATCTTCATACACAGGTGACATCATTAGGTTTGCAAAAAACTGACTATTATTTGGAACAGAAATGTTGCACGGACCAGCTATACAATCCTTATATATAGAAGCATTCTGACTATAATATACATCATCACTATCTCCATCAAATACAAGATAATCATGATCTGTCATGACATCATAACCATCACCAGTACTATAATTATAAAATGAAGATCCACTAGTTTGTTCTAAAATACCATTGTCCTGAGCTCCGCCCCAAATGTCTCCTTCATCATTTTCCCTTTCAAAATGATAAAACTGAGTAGCGTTCAATCCATCGGATTTAAATGTCCAAGTACCATCTGTTTCCAATCGATACACTCCACCATCTGTTGCTGCATACAAATAGTTGTTTACAGTATTGTATTTTAATGCTTGGATGTCAGGATGCATGTAAGGATTGTCACTTGGCCAGTATGCGGAAGCTTGCGTCCATGTGATTCCATTATCATTGCTTCTCCAAACTACCAAGCCACCAACAAAAATTTCATTTTCATTTACAGGGGATATAGCTATGCAATTATCATACACTGACTGATCATTCAAAACATCAGTACCTATAAAGCTAAAAAAAAGGTTGGGTGTTTGTATTGGAGTATTAAAAGTGAGTCCCGCATTGGTTGAGATAAATAATCCTTGAAATGTAATTGCGTTTATTGCTGGTCCACAAAAAAGTACAACTTTATTACTATTGGCAGGTGTGACCCCAATAGAGATTCTATTGTTGGATGGCAGTCCTGCTATATTCATATTGGTAAAAGTATTGCCCCCATTGGTCGATCGAAAAAATGCGGTACTGTCTGTCGCAAAAACAGTATTGCTGTTATTGGGTTGATATTTTATATCAAAAAAATTGCCGCTATTGATAATAGTCCAAGTATCACCTCCATTGGAAGTTTTAAATATTCCTCGATTAGTGGCAGCCATAAGATTATTGCTATTAGCTGGGTCTATGATAAGTTCTCTGCCACGATGGGCACCTGTGATTGGAAAATTACCACATGCAAACCAATTCAGACCACCATCGTAAGACTTGAATACACCTGCTCCCGTAGGTCGGTAAAGATAGGCATCAACCAATAATCCATCTGATGTATTACCATCTCCTGTGAGTACATAAATGATGTTTGTATTATTGGGGTCTATAGCTATCCCTGAAACACCAAGCGAAGGAAGATAATCACCAATAGGAAACCATGTATTACCTCCATTGGTAGATTTGAAAAGTCCTCCACTAGCAGATCCTGCATAAGCTATGTTTCCATTGCTAGGATCAAAGGCGATTTCATCAATTCTTCCCAAACCCTTATCACCATCATTTGGGCCAGCAGAAATCCAAAAATTTGGCTGATACCTTTTGTCATCGTTTTTATGGTTTCTTGCCCATTGCTTGTACTCGTCAGCATTGCGTTTATCGGCATCTTGAACAATGCCGAATTCATTAGTATAAAATTCTGAAATATAGAACTTGCGGTTCCATTTTTTTAGTTGTTTTAATACCTTGCTTTTAGCGTTTTCATCATTACTAAATACTGCTTTATTGTATTCACTTTCATAGTGGGATAAAATCTCATTTTTAATATCAAAAAACTTTGTTTTACCTTTAAGTTTTTCGCCTAATTCTGGTGTTAAAGTTTGTGACTGTACTTGTAGCACTATCATAATAAAGATGGCGATACTTATGCTATTTTTCATCTTTTTGTGTTTTAATTTTAATGGATTCTATTTCTTTTTTCAATTCAATGATGTATAAAGTAAGCTCTTCTATTTTTTCCATCATTATTTTTTGGGTTGCGCCTAAATGTTGTCCGTTTGTTTCCATTTCCAGAGCATTGGGTACTCCAGGAAGGTGACGATGAGTCTTGATGTATTGCTCAACATCTTTTAGGTTACGAAGACTGTAATCATCAGCAAATACATAGTCAGGCCAGTTGGCTGCTTCTACAATGACTTCTTGGCTTCTAATCGTGCCTTTTACACTTAGCTTATGTGAAGGAAACACAGTACCAACTCCTATATTGCCGCTGTTTAGATCCATCACTAATCCATGCGCATTATTTACAAAACTATAAAAACCTATTAAATCGTCGCTGAACATACCCACATATCCTCTGTGTGCCGTATTTGCTGCATTGGTAAATTCTATACCACTGTACACACCATTTTCAGAGCCCGCAAATAAAATGCGACCATTGTAAATCTCGAGTTTTCTACTTGGGGTATAATTTGTTCCGATTCCAATATTACCACCGAAAGGATTGAGAATAAGATGCGAGGCTAAAGTTCCACTTTGAAAATTAGGTCTCGGTTTGTGAGCCTGGATTTTGGATTCATCCATCAAAATATAGTATTCATTAGAATTGTGTTGTGAAATCAAATTTCCACCAGAGGTTAAATAACCATTTATTCCTGGAACCATTGAAGAATTTTTAATTCTGGTTGTGCCATTTACTTCAAGTTTGTGAAAAGGATCGCTGGTACCTATGCCAATATTTCCTAGCCCAGGTAAATCGTTTAATAATATATGCGAATCGGTTTTTCCACCCCTGATGTAGGTGTTTTCGCTAGCGCCATAATTAAAGTGAGACATGAAATTAGTGCCTCTGATTCCCAACACACCTTGGCTTCCACCATTGATATCTGCAAGGCCAACTTCTAGTGTGTGGGTTGGTGCACCATTGCCTAAAATACCTATTCCCGTTCTTTGATAATTAGTTCCTATGTAATTATTGGAAGGAAATCCATGTCTGAATTCTGCTACGGTATTTCCAAAACTTTTTATGATTACCGGTTTATTATCAGTAGTCCCAATGAAGTTTTGATTTTCATCTGTATTGGAATTTCCTACAAGATGCCATGAAGGAGTATTTGATGTTGATATGCTACTATAATTTTTTACTATCCATTTTTGGAGTAAGCCATCATACAAAATGGTAACACTACCTTTAGAATTAATTTCCAAGTTTCCACCTGTACCTGTAATTATTTGTTCAGATAGGATTGCATTGGCATCAGCGTTAATTACTGACATGAGATAATCAGTGTTGTTAAGCAACAATATCATTCTTCCATCATTTGCTGCGGTGAGCCCTGAAAGTGAGAAATTTGAAACTGGTCCGGAGATTCTGTAATTTGAAAATGCAGTGGAATTTATATTGACACTCAGATTTGCTCCATCCAATAAGGTCAAATCTACCGACCTCAAAGAAAAATCTCCGTTTACATCAAGGGCACTTTCAGGAACTGTAATGTTAATACCAACATTTTGCGCCGAAATTTTTAAAGAAAGTAATAAACTTAAACCTACTAAAAAGTTACATTTGCTAAACATAATATCTAATTTTTTCCGTAAAGGTACCATCTTCAGCAATCAGGAATTTTGTGGATTAGTGAAAGACGGCTCTGAGTTTTTATTTGGTTGAATTTTTATATTCTTTTGTTTGTTTGCAATAGAAACGTTTTAATGAATTAATATTTGTCATGATTAAAATACTTTTTGAATTCTTGAAAATTTATTTAATTTGCAATAAAATTTATTTTTACTATGGCCTATAACGAATCCACCGCAGATAGAATTAGAGCAGTCTTCCACCACAAAAAAATAGTATTTACCGAAAAGAAGATGTTTGCTGGCATCTGTTTTATGGTAGATGACAAGATGTGCTGCGGTACACATATAGATAAAAATTCTGGGGAAGACTATCTGCTGTGTCGTATCGGTGATGATGCCTATGCAGCCGCCATAGAGATGAATTATGTCATCCCTATGGAGTTTACGGGACGCGGTATGAAAGGTTATGTTTTTGTAACAGAAGCTGGTGTAGAGTCAGATCATGACCTAGCAAATTGGGTGCAAAAGTGTATTGACTTTAATCCATTAGCAAAAAAGAGTAAGAAGTAGCTTATAATTCGAAATCCATAGTGATGCCTTAGGAACTTAATAGATTATGATTTGATTTTTAATTCACCATCAACTCATAAAGCATTTGTGGGTCACTTTCATGCGCCATCTTTTGGCTAATGGCTTCGGCATTGGTTTTGTAGACGGGATTATGGATGAGATCCAATAGTTTTTGCTCAAAGGCTGATTCATGTAGCTTTTTTATCGGAAATCCTAGAGGTCCAAGTCGCAAATCTGCGATCGTCCTATTCCAATAAAACTGATCTATGATGTGTGGGATGATGAGACTCGGACAGCTGTATTTCAAAGCAGTGTGCGTAGTGCCCGAACCACCGTGATGTACAATGGCATACATTTTGGGAAAAATCCAGTCATAAGGTATGTTTTCTACAAATAATACGTTTTGGGGTGGATGATCTGTTTTTTCCAATCCGCCCCAAGAAGTATTGATGATGGCTCGGATTTGGAGTTTTTTCAATACATCCAAGATTATTTTTGTTTTTTGTTTGGGATTAGTATTGGACATACTACCAAAGGTGATAAATATGGTTTTATCTGATGACTCCAAAAATTCAGATAATTTAGCATTTGGTTGCCAAGATTTGGTTTTGTCGCGTTCGTAGTAACCCACTACTTTGGCTGGTGCAGGCCAATAATCAGGTTTAGGAAAAAGTGAAGGAGAGATGGTGTAAAATGATTTTTCTGATTCTAACATGGCTTTTTTGATCGTCGATATAGAGTATTTTACATCGGTTACATGATTTAAATACTTTTTTGCAGCATTTTTGAGTACGATGGTTTTTACCGTATTAGTTAGCCAAAAACTACATCTATTGATGATTGTACCATAATTATTGCCTAATGCAGTCATATGCTTGATGGGATGTGCCATAAAAGGAATTGGGCTTATTAGGATGGATTTACCTGGATTTCGCATACCCCAAAGTAGGGCGAAATTACATTTTGGGTGATAACAAATTAAGTCAGGATGCTCTTTTTCCTGTATTTTATGTTGAAGGGTGGCCATATCTTTATTCAGTTTGATACCAATTTTGGATATTCTGATGAGCAATTTTATACGCTCCAAAATACTACCATGTCCACCCATGAGCATTTTGGCATCTGTGCCTTCGAGCATTTCTAAAAACTCGCTGCTGAACCCTTCAAAACGATATCCTAAACCCTCCACCGTGCTGCGAAACTGCTCTGGAAAAACACATAGGACTTTCCAGTTTTTAGCATGCAAAATCTCGGCTATAGCCAAAAATGGTTCCATATCACCCCGAGTTCCTAAGGAAAATAAAACGACTTTCATGCAGAAAAATTTTACAGCATAAAGGTAATGAAAAAATGAATACCCATAATCAGTGGCTGAGCGTACCACACTGAGCGGTAGCCGAAGAGCAATGAAATAAAGTCGAGGTCACGAACAATCTGAACAACCGAATGATGGATAAGTGAAACATCAGTTATGAATTTGATTGGTATATTCTGAATAATCTAGGTAAATCGTGAGTATAAAAAATTAATCGACGAATTAAAATTTCCTATTTAATTTGTTATATTTGTCCCATATTAATATCAAGTGACCAAACCCAGAAGTCAACAAATATTTGAAACTGAGTTGTTTCCGCACATGGACGCACTCAAAACCTTTGCTTATCACCTTACTTATGATGAAGCGGAAGCAGATGATTTGGTACAGGAAACCTACCTGAAAGCACATAAATTTATAGAAAATTACGATTCGGGAACTAATGCGAAGGCTTGGTTGTTTAAGATACTTAAGAATGCGTATATCAATGAATATCGCAAAAAGGTAAGACGGCCTACTCAAGTTCAGTTGGACGATGTTGTATCCATTAAGACTGAAGACGAAGCCAATAGTCATGCTTTTCATGATTTGAGGGACGAGATTTTTGAGCAGACTTATGGTGATGAAGTCACGTTGGCCATGAAGTCTTTGCCAGAAGAGTTTAGAGAAGTGATTATCTTGTGTGATATAGAAGATTTTTCTTACGATGAGATCGCCAAGACCATAGAGTTGCCTATAGGTACAGTAAGGTCTAGGTTATTCAGGGCCAGAAATATGTTGAAAGAAAAATTGAAGCAATATGCTTTCACCATGGGATATAAAGACATAAGAGGTATCAAAAGAGGAGAATACGGCGTAGAAGAAGAGTGATTTTTTAAATATTATAAAGTAAACATAATGAAGACTTTTGACTCAGTTAAATCATTAAGACACCAAATAAACCTGTTTTTAGATAATGAACTACCCACAGAACAAAAAGAAGACTTGATCAAGGTTATAGAATCAAGCCCCAAAAGTCAAAAGATTATGGAAAATGAAAAAATATTCAGAGATTTTGTCAAAACTAATTTTAAAAGACCGGAAGTTTCTCAGGACTTCGTACAGTCAATCAAGAATAGCATCATGATGTAACGAATGGTCAGAAAGTAGCTTTTATCTGTGCCCTTCCGATGTGAACCGTGGGCGCGTTGGCTGTTTTTCTACCTTCATAATTGATACTTAAATCTATGTTTTTGGCAATTCTTTTAGTAAAAATAGCGTTCCAAAGAAAGTTTCGTCCATTCTTCAGCCCTTCCAGCATATCATACTCCAATGGAGAATTGGGGATACCCGTAAACTTTATATCGACGTAGCTTATAGAAAAATCAAGACTGTATAAGTTTGCTTTTCTTAAAGCAAATTCAGTAGTCAAGTCATTAATCTTGGCGAAGTCTTGAGTTAGAATTTGTTGTTTACGTTCCTGATAAGTATATTTTGCTACAATTCTGGTATTTGATGTGGGTCTTACGCTTATCTCAGGTCTGATTTTATTGATTTGAATGTCTAAGTTTCTGTCAGGAAAAGCTTGCGATGAATAGGACTTTAATGAATTTTCCAAATTGAAAAAGATGTCCATCTTAGACCACATATTCCATCTCATCCGAAAAAAGTAATCCAAAAGTCCACGATCTTCTATGCTTCCCACTAGTACCGTTCGATTTTGATTGTTTCTGTTTCCCAGTTGAATGTCATATTTGACGTTACCCCTATTGAAAAACAGGGTATTTGACCATTGAGAATTGTATGCAACCAATGAAGTATCTTGTATGCCAAAGTTTAGAAATGAAGTTAGTGATACATTGGCGTCATCCATTTGCTTTTTATTGATACGGATATTAGAAAGCGCGGCAAATTTAGATAGGAATAAGTAGGATTTAGTAAATTTCTTTCCTTCTATTGGTTTTTTAAATTTTGAAGGTTCGATATTGATACTCTGATTAAGTTCAATGTTGTTGGTTCTAATAAATTCATTATTGGTGAGTGTCAGTCTTATGTAGTTTCTAAGTGGGTCTGAAGGGTTAAATCTAAAGTCTTGGAAAACAGTAAGATTGGGGCTTTTACTCGTGTCCACTAATACATAATCTCCTTGTCCGACTTCTACTTTTTGGAATACATATTCTATTTTGGGTTCTTGTCCTGAGTTGGTATTGTAGGATGTGGTAGATCGGATTCCTTGATTAAAGGCTGAAAATATATAGTCCACTTTACCGAGTATCGTTTTTTTACTAACATCGTTTGGAAGTAAGGAAGCGTCTTTAACTTCAAGTTGTCTGCCTATGACACTCCATTGCAAGTCAGAGTTTGCTGATGCCAACCATTTTCCGGCCAACTCCAGTTCATGAGCCACAGAGGCTTTGGATAGTACTTCTTTTTTGGCAAAAAAATCATCTCGGTACGAATACATGAGTTTAATAGCAAAATCTTTATTGAAATCACTGGCTGCAAACCACTTATAATGATCAAAGGCAAAACTTTCACGCTTTAAGGTGTCAGTTCTTTGATTTCTGATACTATTTTTTTCACCATCATAGACCATACCAATTTGCCAGTCATTATTATTGCCAAGCTTACGGCTGATATTGATATTCGGTCTAGAAAATTGTGTATTTTGATTTAAGCCTGTAGATGTCGAACTGAGTTGATCTAGAAATGCTCTTACATACCATTTTTTAGTTTCTATGATTCCTGTGACTACATGCTTTCTTCCGGAAAATTGGGCTGTTTTGTCAAAGGTATTAAAACCATAATTTAACGTGATGCCTTTTTTACTTTTTACAAATAGATTGGACAAAACAAGATTTTCGTTGCTAATAGCATTTAAGCCACCAATATTCCAATCTCTCACAAATTCCTGAGGTCGAAATGGGTTCAGCGCCACAAAATTTTTATCAATGAATTCATGCTTAAGGTTTGCTCCTGCGGTCCAGATAGCTGCGCTATCGAGTTTTACTGATTTTTCTAAGGATATATGTGAACTCAAACCGGTATTATTGTCATTTCCTATGGTCGAAAGCCTATTGATGTCTACATTGCTCATGGCCACTTCTGCAAAAAGATGACCTGTTTTCCCGAGTTCGTATTTGGCATTCGCGGTGATCATTTGTCTTTTTTCAGGTGGTATCAGTGTGATGACAGGCAGGTAGCTCCCCATGTTTTTGCCCACATATCTATATACTCTTCCGTTTCGGTTGGCTGTATTATCAATAATGTAATCTCCCAAATTAGTACCTACTTCACTAAAAACTGCTGAGTAAGAAGCACTATCTGGATTCTCGGTAAATCTCAGAATGAAGTTGGTAGTATCTATAGGGTCTACTATTTTCGCATATAAAATTCGATTAGCTTCTTGCTTATTTTCAGTGGAAAGTGGTCTAATACTACTTCTAGAGCTTTTTCTAAAATCATCGCCTGCATTTTTTAGAATATCAATGTCCATAGAATCCAATTGCACATCTCCCGTGGCGTTTTTGCTGTCTTGTTCAGAATAAAAATTAAAATTGAATTTCCATTTGCCTTTGTCAAATTCAGTTTGGGTAGCGTATAATGATCTAAGATACGAAATGTCAGTATATTCAAACTCTATAATAACTCTAGAATCTCGGGCAATAACTCGGGTTGGGGAGAAAGTGATTTCTGCTCGGTTGTATTCCATAATATAATCGTAGTCGTAACCTCGAGTCAAAAGTATTCCATTAAAATAAACCTTTTCTGTTCCTGCCAGGACAATGATAAATCTTTCATTATTATTACCTTGAAGGCGGTAAGGACCTTGATTTCCTTCTTTGGTAGCGATAGTTTGTCGGGCAAATTTACCTCTGGATATCGCAAAACTTCCTTTGGTATTGATTTTAGAATCCTTTCCAGTATTTATCTCCGTAGCCACGCTGATACCTTTTAGTTTTTTGAAATAGTTCATAAAGTATCCATTGGGCTTACGGAGTTCATAATCACCTGCGATGACTGATGTTTTGTCCTTGGATACTTGAATAAATACTTTGTCAAACTCCTGAAGTTGTTGGGTGTTTCCTTGAGCTTGGATGGGCAAATTTTCGTCAGAAATGGCTGCGACTACTTTGAGTCCATTGCCTAAGTCTCCAATAAGTTGCAGGTCGAAATTGGAGTTTAATACCAGACTTTGGCTATTTCCGATAGAAAGACCTCTGGAAAAACTACCTCTATAGTCAAGTCCCTTGGCGTCTATGATGTTGTTTTTATTGTCTGCAGGCTTGTATTCATACACACTGATCATGGACTTTTCCTTAAAAGACAGTAAGCTGGAGTCAATCACAAAATAAGGTTTTTCCACATTGAAGCCGAAGGTGCGATATTGTACTAAAACTTCCATACCTGATAGCGAATCACAGACCGAAGGAGTCAGGTTGATCTTATTATTTTGTACATTTATATTTTCAAAGGTGCGGTTTGCTGTCTTGATTTTAACAGAATTGGGGATGATCGTATGTGGGTCTAGGATAATAATGCAAGAATCAATAATTAGTGTTTTTGCTTTGATTTTTGCAGCCGTATTTTGTCCCAGGATATGAGATGTCATCATACTGAAAACCATAAATAAAAATAGTATTCTTAACTGCATACATGTAATAATACGCAAATGTAAGGGAATATAGTGTGTTTAAAGGCTTTATTGTTGGAACATTACATCACACTACTTAGAATTGATGTTAGTAAAACTAGGAATCAATACATCCCATCATGATCTCCTATATTGATCAAAATAATCTGATCATCTTTGATAATGAAGTCAAGCAATATCCTGTATTTCATGTTTAGAGACACAGAATACAAGTCGGATAAGCTTCCTTTTAGCTTGTGAAGTCGGAGTGAAGGGTGAGATGGGTTTGCTTCCAACAGTAGAAGAGTCTTCTTATACTTTGGTTTCAAAGATGGATGTAGTTTTAGAAATATATCAGCCTTCCTTTTAAACGTTGTAGTCAATATAACAGTAGCCATTTTATTCTATCTCTAATGCTGCAAAATGTTCTTCTAATGACGTTGTATAATTTCCATCTTCGATATCTTTTTTGCAAAGCATATACGCCACTTCAAGTTCGGCCAATCTCATTTTATCGTATTGTTCTACGGTCATGGCTACGTATTTTACCTTGCCATGTACGGTGATGGCCGCTTCAGGAGTTTGAGCTAATTGCTCTTCTATAGCTTTAATGCCTTTGGTCTTAAGTTCATTTGCGGTGATCATGATGATAGTGTTAAATTTAATACTAAATATAATACTAACAAAGGTACGATATTTTAGTTGGAAAACTATATAAAAGAGTAATACATTCTTAAGCCGTTAAAAGTACTTCATTTTCATTCAATTGCAATGCATAGTACCTATAAATCGATAAGATCATATCATTAGCACGATCGTTGGTTCGGGTCAGATTATAAAAGTCTTCAATGATGTCTGCCTGCTGTTCAAAATTAAACGCAACGAGTCTTTTTCCGGACAACATGCCTTGATAGAGATTTTCTACACCACCATAATCATATCCTTCTTTACTCAGTTGAGCTTTGATCGCTCTAGCTATATATATACTTCCAAAGTTTTGATATTGCCACACATGCATCAGTTCGTGGATAAATGTTTCTTTTCGTATCTTATTCTTGTAATTGATGATGTTAAAGCTTACATAGGCAATGGCAAATTTTTTGGTAGCCCATTTAGAATTCGGATTGACCTTGACAAAATCATAGTTTACAGTATCACCAAATATCTGATAGCCTGTCGCTCTCTCGTCTTGTGTAAGTGGTCTGATTTTCCAATTAGTTATTTGGTGTATGATTTGAAACCATTCTGGCATGCCAAACACATCAATGATATAAAAAAAGGTATCAGTAAACCATTCTTTGACACTAGCTGGGGGAAACGGATTGCGATATCTGCTCACAAAAGGCAAAAAATGTAATCCCAAACGCACCAATCGCTTGGGCAAATGCATAATCACCTGTACTATGAGAAAAGATGATAGTTTCATCATTCAAATCTTAATGCTTTGACAGGTGTAATCCTCGTGACTAGCAAGGTAGGAAGTATTAGGAATACCAAAGTCACCACAATAGTTGCCACGTTGATGATCAAAATAGTGACAAAATCTATATTAATGGGAGCGGTATCTAAGTAGTAATTGGCTTCATCAAGTTTGATGAAACTGAATTTTTTTTGAAGAGCAGCGATACCAATACCCAAGATATTTCCTATGATCAAACCTGAAATAATGATATACGCAGCATTCCAAATAAATATTTTTCTGATGCGCCAGTTGTTCATGCCCAGAGATTTTAGGATTCCGATCATTTGAGTGCGCTCTAGTATTAGTATGAGAAGTACCGTGATCATATTGATTATGGCTACTAAAATCATCAGTTGAAGAATGATCGTTTCATTGATATCCTGAAGTTTTAACCATTCGAATATGGATGGGAATTTTGATTTAATGGATTCGCTATAAAATTCTTGAGGCAAAACTTCGTAATAGATATATTCTGATATGATGTCCATATCTTCAACATGATCCAAAACAACTTCCATACCTTGTATTTCATTGGGTTGCCACTGTAGAATTTCTCTGAGCTTAACTATATCTACGATTCCGAATCTCTTGTCATACTCTTCCAATCCAGAATTGTAAATACCGCATACTTCAAAACGTTTTTTGATTTGACTTTGGTCTCTGATGAAGGAAAGCACTACCTTATCCTTAATTTTGATTTGTAGCTTGTCAGCTATATTTTTTGAAATCAAAATATCAGAAGATGAAGAGTCAGGATTAAACTGAATCATACGACCTTCTTTGATAAATTCAGCAAAGTCATCTTGTCCATAGTTTTGGTCCACACCTTTTAAAAGTACTCCATGGAAGTTTTCTTTAGTACTCAATAGTCCAGGAACTTGGATGTATGGATGCATACTTTTGACGCCACCCAACGTTGTTTTATCTTGGACTTTCTCATCTAAAGTAAAGCCAAGTATCTGTGCTTCTTCTTGGTATTCGATATTTTTGATATCTCTGATGTCATCGTAAAAAGGAGCATCTGACTTGATGGGTGTAATATCAAACTGACGATTTACATTACTGTCAGTGATATGGATATGTCCCCAAAATCCAAATATTTTGGCCGTGATTTCTTTTTTAAATCCAGAGATGATGGCAGTGGTCAATATCATCACGGAAAGCGAAATAGCAATTGCCACAATAGCGATACGGATGATCACTTTGGTGAAAGATTTTTGCTCGCTGAAAGCCATCCTTTTTGCAATAAAATGCTCAATATTCATACAGACCTTGTGACATTAGCGGTAAAAAAAGTACTTTTGCACTAGAATTTAGTAAAAATAAATTAATTTAAAAAAAATAATATTTTTAATTCATTGAAAATGTGTAAATTAGAAATAAAACTTTTTACAAATGAATTTATTTTAATTTCAAGGACAAAGGTACATGATTTTGTTCTTTGTTGTTTTAATCTCTAATGTGATATTGATATTTTATGCTTAATTTTATAGAAGAACTGAGATGGCGTGGCATGCTTCATGATATGACGCCTGGAGCTGATGCCTTACTGAATGATAAAAAAGTAGTGGGTTATATTGGATTTGATCCTACAGCCCCGAGCATGACGATAGGTAATTTTGTACAAATCATGTTGCTCAAACTTTTTCAGCTTTCAGGGCACAAACCTATCGTACTTATGGGTGGTGCAACAGGCCGTATCGGAGATCCTTCCTTTAAAGATAAAGAGCGTGATCTAAAATCATACGACGAATTAGATAGCAATCTGGCATTTCAAAAGGAGCAAATCAAAAAGTTTCTTGATTTTGAAGGTCCCAACGCAGCGATTATCGTCAATAATCTAGATTTTTATAAGGAAATGAATATTCTGGATTTCCTCAGAGATGTGGGCAAAACACTTACGGTGAGCTACATGATGTCCAAAGATTCTGTAAAAAATCGATTGGAAACAGGACTTTCTTTCACTGAGTTTAGTTATCAGTTGCTACAAGCATATGACTTTCAGTTGCTTTTTGATAAGTATGATTGTGTGATACAAATGGGTGGCTCCGACCAATGGGGGAATATCACTTCAGGTACCGAATTTATCCGAAGGAATATAGATGGTAAAGCTTATGCAGTCACCACACCATTATTGACCAAAGCAGATGGAACTAAATTTGGAAAGTCTGAGCAAGGTAATATCTGGCTAGATCCAAAGATGACTAGTGCTTACGACTTTTATCAATTTTGGATTAAATCAAATGATGCAGATATACCTAAATTCTTTAGATATTTTTCCTTAAAGTCAAAAGAAGAAATTGAAAGTTTAGAAGCTGAATATGCAAATGATCCAATAACTTTGAAAGCAATATTGGCAGAAGAATTGACGACAAGAGTGCATTCATACAATGATTTTATTGAAGCAAAGGAAAATTCATTGAAGGCTAGAGGAGATATAATGACGTTGAATGAAAGTGACTTTTTAAAAATGTCAAATTCAATACCTTTCAAAACAATTATCCCTATTGAATTTACTAATGCATGCTGGGAAATTGGGTCTTTAGAGTTTTTAGGTGCAATAAGTGATGATTTTGGATTTAAATCCAAATCGGATCTAAGAAGAGCAGTTGCTGCAAATTCTTTTTCAATAAATAGAGTTAAAGTTACGCAATTTGAACATCAAATATTTGAAACAGATTTATTGTTTGGCCGCTATTTATTTGTTGAATTTGGGAAACACAAAAAACTTATTCTGGATATGATTAATTGTAAGTTTTTAAAAGGGTAAAGAATTTTGAACTAAATCAATACAATATTAGTTTATTTAATTTAAAATTTATAACATGGAATCAAATCAAATTAAACTTTTGATTGCTTTAGCCAAGAGAATTAAATCTGAAAAAAAGGATAGATCTCAAGCAATTGCTTCGCTTCAATCTGCGAAGATTCTTGATAAAGATGAAAGTTTCACTAAGCCTTATCGTAATCTGGAAAAAGCTGTGCTAAGCATTAATTGATGTATAGGGAACGACCTAATCTAATGATAGGTTTTCATGGATGTGATGAATCTATCAGAAATAATTTAGTTAATAGGCCAGATATTGTAAAAAGTAGTCAAGAGTCATTTGATTGGTTGGGACATGGTTTTTATGTTTGGGAGAATAACTTTGAAAGAGCATTGCAATGGGCAAAGGATAAAAAAAAGAGGGGACGTTTAGAGACACCTTCAGTGGTTGGGGTTGTTTATCAATTAAGTTACTGCCTTGACTTTACAGACTCAGAATACATTGACTTATTGGCAACTTATTATGATCTTATGAAGCATGATTTTAAATTGGCTCAAAAAGAATTACCAAAAAACAAAAATTTACCCAGGGATAAAAATCAAGATTTAATTTTGAGAGAGTTGGATTGTGCTGTCATTCAATATCTTCATCGACTTGTTGATCAAGAAATACTTATGCAAAAAGAAAAATATGGATTTGTTCAATTAAAAAAAATTGATACAGTTCGTGGTGTTTTTACAGAAGGCGGACCTGCATTTGATGGCGCTGGAATTCAATTAAAAAACCACATTCAGGTTTGTATTAGAAACTTAAATTGTATAAAAGGATTTTTTATTCCAAGAAAAGAAGTCATGTTTTGAAGTATTTAAATGATAAAGTGAAATTTAATTCAAAACGGCAAGAAAAATAAGTTTATGGTGAAGGTTGGTTAAAAAATCTTTGGTTTTCAGATATAAAAATTATGAGACGAAATATATTTTTTATGTGGTTGTTATTTTGTGTTGTAGCATGTGAAAAGCAGCCTACAGCTTCAGGTAATGGTGCATTTGGTTTTCAGCTTTTAAAAATTGGTTTTTTAAATTGGGAAGGTAATGAAGTCAGGAGATTTAGTGGTAGTAATGGCATATTTATTGATGGCTATGTACATGGTGAAGGTCTGAAAGATGCCCAAATTACTATGATAGATACAGTCAAGAAAACAGTAATTTTTCAAAGAAGTAGTAATACTTTTGTTGCGAATCTTTTCCGTTTTCAAGATACAATCTTTGTTAATGATGTAAAAGATACCATCGTTGCAAAAATAACTTTATCTGGTATCGATGCCAATGAGTCAGGCAATAATTCAAGAATACTCAGAATAGGTAAATAAATAAAATTTACAATATTTACAATTTTTTAAAGATATCATCACTTGAAAGTCATCAACCTTACCCATACATCCAAAATTAAAGTCGATAATGACATAAAATTAATTTGTGGCGGCATCACTGCAAAGGAGCGATGGATCAATAGATTTGCACATGGTGTAGGTGGTTTTGCTTTTAGAGACCCTAGCCAACCCGAAGATGAATATGTATTTAAAACCAATTTGGCATTTTATGTCGATGGGTTGGGTATTTATTGTAGAAATCACTATGCCAATTACGTAGTTTTGATTCCCAAAGAGGAGGTTGAGCTTATAGAGATCGTCAAGGAGACTACAAGGATTAATTCCACCACATTGTCGATGTATAAGCTTTTAGTAAAACTAGGCATGGACCCCATTTATGCTGAAAATTATTTGACACCAGTTGAAATCATAGACGAAAACCTTCCTTATTTAATGATCAAAACGCCTGATACCTTCTTTAAACTCGATATGCCAGGTATCTCGGTCAGAAAGTTGGAAAACATTTTCAAAAAATCTAATCTCGCAGATAAGTTAATGTTGAAGATATCTCCGGCAAAGGTGGTGTAGTGTTACTTGTCTTGTAACATTTAGCGAACTTGATCGTTTATATTATTCATTTAAGGACATTTAATCCATACATTTCAATATATAATGAATAATAAATTGTTAGCTTTAATTTTTTTGGTTTCATCTGTAGTTTGTAACGCCAGCAATATTCCTGCATTTAAGGATATGGGAGAAACTTTATTTATTGGAATTGAAAATACCATAAGTATTGACCTTAAAGGTTGTGACCCTGAGTTAGTGGAGATAAAGGTGAGTTCGGGACATCTTTACAAAAGAAGTGACAGCACGTATATCCTAAACGTATCGCAGGTCGAAGATGAATTTAAAATAAAATTGTATTACAAAAAGGTCATTTGTGAGATCAAAAGTATGAAGACGGCTAGGATTCCTGAACCAACTTTGACTTTTGAATTTGAGAATGATGGTAAAATATACAGAAAGAAAAATGCTAACCCTGGAAAACTCCAATTTATATATCCCGCGACCTATCCGGAGCATCAAAAATCAAAAATTATGTCGTTTTTTATTTCTATGGTAGATCCTAGAGGCATGTCTATGTATTCTGCCAACATGAGAAATGACAGCTTTGATGAATTTTCAATCAATCAATTAAAAAGATTGAACCCGGGATCTACGATTCATATCAGCAATATTGTCAGCATCCATCCTACACAGGGCGCAAGGCAAACACATTATTCCAAGCAATTAATTGTGGTGGATTGATTTATTGTCATCTAATATAAGGATTTATTTTCATACAAATTTCAATTTAACATCTTGATATTCATATATTATCCGTTATTTTGCAGTCAAATTGATTGAAAATGCTTAAGCGAACAGAAATGTATTGGTTATTGTAAACAATTAAGCTGTTTTAGCATTTTTAAAAGCAAATCATAGATATACAAATTATGCCTGCACACGACCATGTCACTCCATATGCTGATGATCAAGTCTCTAAAAAGGGACAAGTGACTACCATGTTTGACAAAATTGCGCCCTATTATGACCAACTCAATAGAGTGTTATCATTGGGTATCGATGTATGGTGGCGCAAGAAAGCTATCGGTATACTCCAAAAATCGAAGCCTGACCAGATTTTAGATATTGCTACAGGTACAGCTGACTTGGCTATAGAAGCGGCAGTCAAGATAAAACCCAAAAAAATCATAGGACTAGATATCTCTGCCAATATGCTCAAGATTGGTGATGAAAAGATAATCAAAAAAGGATTGCAAAACATCATCACTTTGGAGCAAGGTGATAGTGAAAATCTTCGTTTTGATGCGCAGAGTTTTGATGCGGTAACCGCTGCTTTTGGAGTTAGAAATTTTGAGAATTTAGAGAAAGGACTTGCCGAGATGTACCGAGTTTTGAAGCCAGGAGGCACACTTTTAGTACTCGAATTTTCAAAACCCACAATATTTCCCTTGAAACAACTGTTTAATATATACTTTAAGTATTTTTTACCTTTGATAGGGAAGATACGAAGTAAAGATGAAAAAGCATATCAGTATCTTTATGAATCTGTACAGGCTTTTCCTGATTATGGCAATTTTACCAAGATTTTGGATAAATTGGGTTTTTCTAACACTGAATATAAGGTTTTAAGCGCAGGCATATGTTGCATTTACTTAGCAAAAAAATAAGTTTTACTCTCATTCTAACAGTGATGATTCTGAGCATGCAAGCCCAGATAGGTGGTAGAGGCAACTACAATTTTAAAGACTTCAATAAAAAGTCTTATTATTTTGGTATCAATATTGGGTTCAATAATTCAGGATATAAACTATATCAATCCAAGTTTTTTATCAATAATGAATCCATCCAAGTTACTCAAGGAGCTAGCGAGGTGGGCGTAAATATGCACATGGTCACCAACCTGAAAATAGGGGAATACTTTGATTTCAGATTTCTGCCCGGCTTTTCATTTGCTCAAAGAGGATTTGAGTTTACCAGTGTTTTAGATAATAGTACTTATGTCAGAAAGATAGAGTCGGTATTTTTTGAGATGCCGTTTCATTTGCGATTTAAGTCCGAACCTTATAAAGATAAGCGACTTTTTGTGGTGGCAGGTTTAAAATATAGCTATGATGTGCAAACCAACTCTAAGTCTAGAAAGACACTACTGAAAATTGCACCCCATGATTTTCAATACGAAGTAGGTGTCGGTATTCAGATGTTTTACCCGTATTTTATTTTTTCCCCGGAAATCAAATTCTCCAGAGGTTTAGGAAATCTTTTGTTGTACGACAGAGCTCAAAATGAAGCCAAGGTATTGGAAAATGTAGTATCCCAAATATTTACTATTTCATTCAATTTTGAAGGGTAGATTTGTTTTGTTGCATTTGAAGAGTTTTTTATTGGTTAAGTTGTGACCAACTGCGCTTGTGATTTCGGCTCTTCTTTGTTGCGCTCAATTATTAATCAAGCTTTAGCATAACACCCGATGATCGCTGTAACGCCACGGGGTCATAAGTTAAGCAACTATCGATGCATTTATTACCTAACGTTTCTTCACCCTTGCTTTAAAAAAGCAAAAAAATCATCTTTTTTATTGCGTGAGATATTGATCTGTTTACCATCAGACATCACAACATAACCTCCATCCGTTTTATAAAATTTGGTGATATGATCTGTATTTATCAGATGCGAATGATGCAACCTAAAAAAGAATGGATGTAAAAGACTCTCTTCTATCTCTTTGAGCGTTTTTGACAGGGTTACTTTGCGTTTGTCCGTCAAAAATATGGTGGTGTAATTGCTTTCACTCTCACATCTTATAATATTGGCGAATGGAATCATTTCATATCCATCACCAAAGGGTAGGGGAACCTTAGAAGGAATGCTAGTCTTGATACCCAATTGCTGATAAAGCACCTGAAGTTTGGCTGTCAGGTCTTCGCTTTTTTCATCCTGTATTTTATTAACTGCGGCTTTTAAATCTTCTATGTCGATGGGCTTCAATAGATAGTCTATGGCACTGTATTTAAAAGCTTTGATAGCAAATTGGTCATAAGCGGTGGTAAATATGACTTTGAATTTGTGTTCCTTAGTCTGGTCTAACACATCGAAACCATTAACTTTGGGCATTTCAATATCCAAAAAAACGACTTGTGGCTTGAGCGTTTTTATAGCAGCAACTCCTTCTTCTCCACCTTGACATAATTGGAGCACTTGTACGCCCGGGCAATAATTTCTCAATTGCATCGATAAAACATCTAGTGCATTTCTTTCATCATCTATAATAACTGCTGTCATCATCTTTTAATGGTTTTGGTGGTGTCAAAATAGGGAATTACATCTTTGGTCTAGGCATGATTTTTTGTTGGTAAAGTCAGTATAACTTTTGTCCCTGCACTGCTTCCATCTTCATGATATAAATCTTCAATCTTTAATTCTGCTACTTTACCAGTCAATTCTGAAAAATATTTTATCCTATCCTGGGATATCTGCGAGCCGAAAGATTTATTTTTTAACGTTTGTTTGCTTTTCATCTCTTCAGCTTTTGTACGTCCCACGCCATTGTCTTCGATGATTACTTGAATCGTTTGATCATCCAATTTTATCATGGTTATGGACAATTGACAACTGTCTTCTTTGTGCATCAGGCCGTGCCAAATAGCATTTTCAATATGTGGTTGTATTACCATAGACGGAATCAACCAAGCGTCATTGACATCATTTGACTTTGTGATGGTATATTCAAATTTATCACTAAATCTAAGCCGCTCCATGTCGATGTAATATTTTAGCATATCCATTTCACTTGATATTGTCACGAATTCTTGATTACTGTGTTCTAATATCAATCGGATGAGTCTGGAAAATTTAGTAAGGTATTGTGATGCCGCATATTCATCTTTTTCAAAAATAAACTTTTGAATACTATTTAAGGAGTTAAAGATAAAATGTGGATTCATCTGTGCCCTGAGTGCTTTCATTTCTATCTCGTTGATCTTTTTTTGATAATCAGCTGTAAGTTTTGCTTCGCTTTTGATTCTGTTTGTTTTAAGGCGGTAATAAAAATAGATGAGCCCCAAAACACCCGTGCTCAACATTACATTAAACCACCAAGACTTATAAAAAACGGGCTGAATAGTAAAATATACTTTTTGAATATGTGGATCCCAAATACCTTCGTTGTTTGAACTTTGTAGGCTAAATGTATAAGTTCCCGAGGGTAGCCTTTTATATTCCACAAATGGTTCTGCAATTGTGATCCAAGCTTTGTCAATTCCGTCTAATTTGTATTTATACTGATTATTATGGCTATTATTAAAGCATAAGTTGGTAAATGAAAAGCTGATATTATTTTCATTGTTGGAGAATGAAAAAGTCGTATCTTTTTTTAACGGTACATTGATTAGGTCTCTTTCATTTACTTTGATCGATGTGATAATGGTAGGACGGGTTTTCGTATTGATAGGATTATTTGTAAAATCCAACATCTGAATGGTAGGATAATTATTAAAAGTCATTATGTAGTCATTCTCTCCCATTTGGGCACTATAGCCCAATTTAGGAAATCCTTCTTTCTTATCTTTAGAAGTTAAACACTTAAATGATTTGGTATCAAAAAGATAAAACTTATCTATGTTCATGACCCACATTCTATTATCTGAATCAAGCACCAATTCACTCACATTATTATTCGCAATGCAAGAATTGTCCTTATTGAGCATCTTCCAAGATTGTGTCGAAGGATCATAAATGATGACGCCATTATATAATGTACTAATCCATATCTTCCCACTTCTGTCCATTTCCATATCTCTTACAAATTTCAAAATATCCTTGTCTACTGCGGAATTATTTTCCCATGCTAAAGCGATTTTTTGTTTTTTTACATTAAACGCATATAGATTTTTTTCGCCACCTAAATATAGATTTCCATCATGGTAACAAAAGGGAATCAGGCTATAGGATGATATGTCATTTTTACCTTTTAAATAGGCGGATATATCGATCGTATCTGCTATTTTTGTATGAAAATCAATCATATAAACCGTAGAAGCATTAACGCCTACTGCTTTATTGTTGCCTAATTTATAAAAGTATTTTACGCCTGAAATGCTCTCAAATTTTCTATTTATTTCAAATTTTACAGGTGTGAATTTATGGGTATTCATTTGATATGTAAAAATATTTTTGGGTGTCGCAGTATATATTTGTCCATCATTCATCTTTACAATATCAAAAACAAATTCACTACGATTAAAATCATTATTGATTATCTGATACTTTCCTGTATACTGATTAAAAAGTCCAATTCCAGTTATTCCAGAGCCACAAAAAGCAAAAATACTGTCATTCAACCTGATGTTGCGATAAGGCTCAATATTGACTCCTTTTTCGTTGATTATAGAGTCTATGAAAACCATCTTTCTGTTTTGGTGGTACAATACATTACAATACTCGTGAATCGATGATCTCCATAAATTTCCTTCTCTGTCATTTAGAAAATTATATGCATTAACTCTATTTTCGAAATCGCCTTTCTCATGTGGAAAATATTGATAGGTTCTTTTTACTTTATTATACAGAATATGTCCACCCATCCCTGACAAAATCAAAGATTGCTGATCAAAATGATGTACTTTTACTATGTTGTGATTAAAGGGCTTACCATTGACAAAATAGGGGAAATTTCTTTTTGAGCGAGCTCCAGTCGGTAGATGATAAGTGATCAGCCCATCGAAGCTTGCTATGTAAACATAGTCTTCTTCGTGTAGTACATCCAAAAAAGTTTCGTCTTCCAGTGCCTTTATAGGATGTATTTCTCCATTTTTAAAATTTTTAATCGTTACATATTTTGAACATATAACACTAACATAATCCTGATGAGTGGATTTTAAAAAAGCATATCTATTGTTAGGTTTATCTTCGAGTCCATACTGCGTTGTCACATCTTTTACGCTTTTATCTCGGATAGAATATTGAAACAAATCGCCACCAATTGAAAACAAAATTTCACCTTTTGATATCTTGGTTTGATTTTTTTGAGATACAATGTTCATTGGATATTTCTTCATATCAAACCACCGGTGAAAAGTATACTCATTGAGATCAAGATATTGAAAATCGGTAAGGGACATTAACCACAATCTGTTATAAATACTATCATACATTACCTCGGTCAATTGGTTAGAAATATTGAATTGCTTGTTGTCAATCGGGCTCTTAATTTGGACAAATTTGTAACCATCATATCTATGAAGACCATTATCCGTACCTACCCAGATGAATCCATCTTTATCCTGAGCCATACCAAACATTGTACTCGAACGTATGCCATCACGTTCGTCAAAATTTCTATAGGTATATTTAATCTTCTGGCTATGGGCATTCAAACCAGACAAAAACATAAATACCAATATATAAAAAATAACTTTCAAACCTTATTACTGTTGAGCAAATGTAAATATTTATTTTGGGTTTTGATTAACTTGATTTTGGTCAAATTTTGAATTGTAGGAATACAAAAGGATTTTCTTAATTAGCATTAGGCTACACTACTGTTTCTCAACCTTCAAGTTATGGATCACACCATCTTTTATCACCACATCTTGACAAGAAGAACCTATGAGGCCTTTGAACATGTTGAGACCAAATAGTTTACCTGAATATTTAGCTGACAACATGACGTGGTCTCCCAAATCTTCAAATTTTGTGATCTCAAAATAAAAATCTGTTTTCTGGGTATTTGCAGCACCATCTTTCCAGTTGGAAATGAGGCAAGCATTTTCTGAAATTCCGTCTTTGCTGCCGCTGAGTACAAGCTCATAATGCTTTTTGTCCAATAGTCCTACGCCTAAATTTGCATCTTTGTGTATAAGTGTTAACTGTCGGTCATCGGGACTTTGGGCTGCTTTAAAACTGAGAATTAGGTAAGGTTTTGTCGTTTTTACAAGAGGATTACCTTTGGGAAAATAGGTGGAAGATTTATAATAATTGTTACCTTTCCACTCGTAGCCATCCATAATACATATAGTACCGATACTATTTGATTTTTCATCACTTTTATGATCACTTTTTATGGCTCCAAATGTAAAACTACCTTGTGGATTTTTGACCAACTTTTTTTTATCCAATGTTTGCAAGACGATAAATCCTTCTTTGCCAGGACCAAGTGTTTTTACAGCGATGTCAAGATCATAATCCTGTATTTCGAGTACTTTTAAAACAAATTCAACGCCAGCTTCGTCTGTAGGTCGGAGTATGTCACCTATGCTGATGCTTCCTGATTCTATTTTGATTCCACCAGTGTATTGGCCTATATCTTCACCATCTATGAAAACATATTTCATTATGGCTTTAAGATTTTGGCTGAATACTGTAACATTCAACATTGAAATAGAAAAAAATACTAGAACAACTTTAAACATATTTTTTTAGGGGTTTTTGATAAAAATTTATTCTACGTTTAATTTTACATCAGCAATAGGAGCTAAATAGATTAATATCAGACGGTATATTTTCATTCCAATTAAGTCTAACCCTACATTAAGGTTTAATAAATAGATATATATTGTGATGCTAAAAAACAAATACTGTAATATTTTTATGGATTGAAAAAGTTTTTACTGTTTTATGACCATAATATTATACATGGTGTTAATGGGAACAGCAGTACCATTAGGATTTACTACATTCCAATTCAGGCCATTCCAAAATGCATTGGGAGTAAACGTAACGGGAACAGGGTTACTTGGGTTGATATAAGGAGTGATAATCAATAAATCAGTAGAGCTATTTGCATAACCAGTATTGACAATTATTGATGCATTGGCACCTGATTGGTTTGCTGAAGTACATGTATGTTGAAATACAAATTTATTGGTACCGGTAACTCTTACAGAAGCATTTTCCAATTCTAAGCCACCATTATTTCCCGATGAAGCTGCAAGTTTCAAGGCTGGTGCTGCGGTGCCAAATTGAGAGATCTGTACCACAGGAACAGAATTGTAAGTACCCTCGATATCAAGCTTGCTTTCTGGCGAGCTATCACCTATACCTACTTTCATATCGAGATCGGTGTCTCCAAGTACAATCGAATAATCTGAATAGACCTCTGTACCAGCACCAATAGCTATGGTTTGTGTCATCCCACTGTAAGCAGGTCCAGCGAATGAACCAAAAGCTGTATTATTGGAACCAGTTTGATTAGCAAGCATTGAATTACTTCCTATTGCAGTATTACCAAAACCAGTGGTATTATTAATCAGAGATGCATTACCAACTCCTGTATTTTCGTTTCCAATATTATTTTGTGCAGATAAGGCATTATAACCCACAGCAGTATTGAAGCCATTGATACTGTATTTTAAAGCATTGGTTCCTATGGCAATATTTCTACCACCAGTTTGGTTTTCAAGCATTGATCCAAATCCTATTGAAACATTATCTTGACCATTTGTGGTATTATACATGGATTCATGTCCAATAGCTACATTTCTTTCCGCATTAGCTATATTATGCAAAGTATTTGTGCCTAGACTAACATTGAAACTTGCAGTATTTAAAGGCTCATATGATCCAATCTGACTTTGATAGCCTATGGCTAGATTATGTCCACCATTGATATTGTTTTCTAATGATGATTTGCCGATTGCAATATTAGCACTCCCATCTTTATTCTCCTTCATTGAACTTACACCGATAGCCAGATTGTTTTCCCCCAATTCATTTTTGTATAAAGCAGAGTTTCCAATGGCTATTTGATTAACTGTCAATGTATCCATATGTAAAGCGTATTGCCCAATCGCAATATTATTAGACCCATTTTTATTAAAGTACAATACATTTAATCCCAAACCAATATTAGATGTTCCTGTTCTATTATTATAAAGTGCAGATTCGCCGTTTGCCAAATTGCTATTCCCACTTATGTTATGATAAAGAGCACCAGACCCTAACGCAATATTATAGTATCCAGTTCTATTATTATAAAGAGCATAAAAGCCGTTTGCTATATTTCTATCCCCAGTTCTATTATTATAAAGAGCACCATAGCCATTTGCCATATTAGAACTCCCAGTTTCATTATGATAAAGAGCATAATTGCCAATTCCCAAATTATAGTCACCACCCAGATTTGAATATAAGCAAGAATCACCTATGGCTATATTTGTATAACCAGCTTGATTATTGGCTAATGAAGCCCTTCCTATAGCTATCTGGCCTTCACTTAAAGAATCTAAAAGTAATGCATTGGATCCTATAGCTATATTACCACTGCCAGTTTTATTCGAACTCATTGCGTTATGGCCAAAAGCTATATTGTCACTTCCAACAGTATTTTCTGATAAACTAAAACTACCAAAACCTAAATTTTGATTTCCAACAGTATTTTTTGTTAGGGCTGTCAAACCAAATGCTTGGTTACCTTGGCCAGTTGTATTTCTCTTTAATGCTTCACCTCCGATGGCATTATTATAAATACCTTGGTTATTTGTCAACGCATCTTTTCCAACAGCTACCGTGTAGACAGAACTAGAATCCTTTGCTAAGGCATTAGTGCCAATAGCGACAAGATCAAAACCAAATTTGGTGGAGGATAATGTATTGTAACCCAAGGCGGTATTGCTGTGTCCTCTGCTATTTTGACTTAAACTACCTGCGCCTACAGCGGTATTTTTACTTCCTTCTAGTACCGATAGTGCATTTTGGGAGTTAAAACGTAACGCTCTATATCCAATAGCTACAATGCTATCTCTTTCTCTATTTGCTAATAATGCTTCACTACCAATCGCTACATTAAAGCTTCCAGCGTTTTGCGCATTTTCTGAACCACCACCTGGCGCAGGTAAACCCATCATTGCCTCATTTCCCAAAATTGTATTTTCAGACCCAATTGTATTATTAAATCCCGCAAAAGTACCAATAGCAGTGTTGTTATTGCCATTCGAATTTTTCAACATGGTTTTGTAACCCATCGTTACATTACCTGTACCATTCTGATTGGTCATCATATTTTGTATACCAAAGGCCGTATTGAAGCCTGCAACACTTGTTCTCAAATTTTGAAATCCGAAGGCTGTATTATTGCCAGAAGTAATACTTTTGGCATCCATATTTTGATAGCCAAAGGTGGTAGTAGGTACCGAAACTCCAGCTTGATATTGTATCAGTCCCGCCTTTTCATTGTTGACTTTAATAACTAGGTCTTGTGCATCGGTAGTGCCTATAAAATTATTGGCTGAATTGGTACCGGCATTTCCTGTTGTACTCCAGCCTGTATTTTGATTACTTAAAGCCAACCAACCACTGCTACTGAAATAATAAAAGCCTGGTTTCTGACCATTGGTTTGAAATACCAGTAAACCTATAGCCGGCGCAGCAATATTCGCTCGTTGGGTAGAATCCATTCTAGGCACTAGTAAGCCACTATTAGTTGATGTGATGTCTAGTTTAGCAGAGTTATGCGGAGTCGCGGTGCCGATGCCTACGTTTTGTGCAGATAGACTAAAGCTCATAAAACAAAGACATAAAAAGAATAAAGAAGTGTTTTTTGATTCCATCATTTGATAATTAAGAATACAAAGGTCTCCTTAGCTACTTGATTATTTTTATGATTTTGAGTAAATTACCACAAATTCCTATTACTTGGATACTTATTGTTAGTAGTTATCCTATAATATTTCATGCTGCTAGTAGCGATTCATCTATTTTAAAATTTAAACTATTGTTTAATCATCTGAAAGTTAAGTTAACTTGACTTTTATAGAACTATTTTCAATAAATAACCTTTCTATACCAGCATTTCAAACAGCATCGGATTATTATTGATGTGTTCATAATTGATTTTTGATGCAGTCATTCTTTCGAGTAGGGCAGGGAAGTCTTCCTGGTTTTTGAGTTCAATGCCCACCAATGCAGGGCCAGAATCCCTGTTGTTTTTTTTGGTATAAGCAAAGTGTGTGATATCGTCATCAGGTCCCAAAACGTGTAAGAAGTCGCGTAAAGCTCCAGCTCGCTGAGGAAATCGAACGATAAAGTAGTGTTTTCTATTTTCCCATAGTAGAGCTCGTTCTCTGATTTCTTCGGTGCGACTGATATCATTATTACCACCACAAATGATGATACCTACATTTTTTCCTTTGATTTGCTCTTTGATCAATGCCAATGCGGAGATACTGATCGCTCCGGCCGGCTCTGTGACGATGGCTTCATCATTGTAGAGTTTGAGCATCGTAGAGCAAATATGACCTTCGGGTACCAATATGATTTCGTCTGCTATTTCTTTACAAATTTCAAATGTTTGGTCGCCAACCCTTTTGACAGCTATGCCATCTGCAAAGGAATCTATGTGGTCCAATGTTACAATTTGACCTGCATGTAACGAGGCATGCAGTGCAGGAGCGCCTTCTGACTCTACAGCTATGATCTTAGTTTGGGGTGATACTTGCTTAAAATACGAACCTACACCACTCAATAATCCACCACCACCGACAGCCACCAGTAAAATATCTAAGGGTTCAGGACATTGTTCCCACATCTCCAATCCTACGGTACCTTGTCCTGCCATGACATCTAGATCATCAAAAGGATGGATGAATGGTAGGCCATCTGATTCACATCGATGTAAGGCAGCGTGATAAGCATCATCAAAAGTATCTCCAGTAAGCACAATATCTACATACGCACCGCCAAAGTGTCTCACTTTCGAGATCTTTTGTTTGGGTGTGGTCGACGGCATATAAATGGTGGCGAAGATATGCAGATGAGCTGCAGCAAACGCAACTCCTTGAGCATGATTACCGGCACTGGCACATACGATGCCGCGGGTGACCAATGCCGGTTCCATTGAAGATATTTTATTAAATGCCCCACGAATCTTAAAAGATCTTACCACTTGCATGTCTTCTCTCTTAAGCCAGATGTTACAGTCATATTTTTTGGAAAGTGACTGATTTTTCTGCAAAGGAGTAGTGTAGACTACGTCTTTTAGTCTGTGATGAGCAATTTGTATATGTTTTGCTGAGAGCATTTATTTATATTAAGTACCAATTTATGAATCCGTATCTTATTATACCACTAAGGGTACAAAGTTACAAACTTAGAACACAAAGTTGAAAAGCGCAATTCACCAAATCTGTAAATGGACAAATTTATAAAGTGGTAAAATTGAAACCACTGAGGTCACAAAGTTACCCACTAAGAGGACAAAGCAAATAAGCACAATTCTACAAATCCGCAAATCAACAAATCCGCAGTTCTTCTAATTTCTCTCCGGCCTCAAGCTTCTCACCGTCTTACCCGTTTGCCACATCTCAGAATTGCGAAGTTCAGCCAACTCTACTTCCAACTTCTCTCTGTAATCTGGTTGTGAATTGCTGTCAATGGATCTCTGCGCTTCATTACCTGATGCTACGCTATCGTATAAATCAGCAAATACAGGCGCTACAGCATCTCTAAATTTATTTTTCCAATCCAATGCTCCTCGTTGTGCCGTAGTGCTACAGTTGGCATACATCCAGTCCATACCATTTTCGGCCACTAGTGGCATCAATGATTGGGTCAACTCTTCCACAGTTTCGTTAAATGCTTCAGATGGAGAGTGTCCTCTTTTACGCAATTCATTATACTGTGCTTCGAAGATACCTTGTACGGCACCCATCAAGCTACCACGCTCACCGGTAAGGTCACTATATACTTCTCTTTTGAAATCAGTCTCAAATAGATATCCCGATCCTACTCCAATACCCAATGCTACCACTCTTTCAAAAGCTTTGCCAGTGGCATCTTGGAAGATCGCATAACTAGAGTTTAATCCTTTTCCTTCTAAGAATAATCTTCTTAAGCTAGTTCCAGAACCTTTTGGAGCGATAAGAATCACGTCAATGCCTGCAGGAGGAATGATACCTGTTCTTTCTTTGTAGGTTACTCCAAATCCATGAGAGAAATACAATGCTTTGCCAGGTGTCAAGTATGGCATAAGTGTGGGCCAAACTGCAATTTGAGCGGCATCTGACAATAAATACTGTATGATGGTACCTTTTTCAGCTGCTTCTTCGATGCTAAAAAGGGTCTCACCTGGTACCCAACCGTCATTGACTGCCTTTTGCCAAGTAGCGGAGTCTTTTCTTTGTCCTATGATGACATTAAATCCATTATCGCGAAGATTCATTGCTTGTCCTGGTCCTTGCACTCCATAACCAATGATGGCGATGACTTCATTTTTTAAGACTTCTCTTGCTTTGTCCATTGGGAACTCTTCCCTGGTGACTACATTTTCTACCGTACCACCGAAATTTAATTGGGCCATTTTAAATTGTTTATTTGTTAAGTTGAATATTTGTTTTTTAAGATTTATATGGTTTACCACACTAATGTTTAAAGTTAAGATGGTTTAGGACGTTTAGAAAGTTTAGAAGGTTTAGAATAACTCCTTCTTCTCAGCCATCTCTACTTTCTCTACCGTCTCCACCACTTTTAGTTTAGGATGTTTAGAAGGTTTAGGATGCTTAGAATAACTTCCTGCGTCTCCACGATCTCTACCATCTCCACTTTCTCCACCATTTCCACCACTTTTGGTTTAAGAGTTTAGAAAGTTTAGAAGGTTTAGAATAACTCCTTCTTCTCAGCCATCTCCACTTTTTCAACCATTTCCACTTTCTCCACCATTTTCACCACTTTTGGTTTAAGAGTTTAGAAAGTTTAGGATGTTTAGAAAGTTTACAATAACTCCTTCTTCTCCACCGTCTCCACCATTTCCACCACTTTTGGTTTAGGATGTTTAGAATAACTTCCTGCGTCTCCACGATCTCTACCATCTCCACTTTCTCCACCATTTCCACCACTTTTAGTTTAGGATGTTTAGGAGTTTAGAAGGTTTAGAAAGTTTAGAATAACTCCTTCTTCTCAACCATCTCCACGATCTCTACCATCTCCACTTTCTCCACCATTTCCACCACTTTTAGTTTAGGATGTTTAGGAGTTTAGAAGGTTTAGAAAGTTTAGAATAACTCCTTCTTCTCAACCATCTCCACGATCTCTACCATCTCCACTTTCTCCACTATTTCCACCACTTTTGGTTTAGGATGTTTAGAAGGTTTAGGATGTTTAGAATAACTCCTTCTTCTCAACTGTCTCCACTTTCTCAACCATCTCCACCCTTGCCTATTTACATACTAAAGATACCTTCGTTTTGGTCTAAAAATTCATTTTCTACCAAGGCTTCGCTAGGCACTTTGTATTCAAATTCTTTTACTTTATTGTGAAATCCGTCACTTTTTTTGATGATCGCAATTCTAGCCGAGCGCACAAATTCCAATAAACCATAAGGTTCTAGAATCTTGATCAGGTTATTGATTTCTTCTCTTTGGCCAGTGCATTCAAAAATGACGTAGTCCTTCCTGATGACCACTGCACGGGCGCCTTGCTCTCTAAGTAATCGCTCTACTTTTACCTTTTCTGTGATCACATCAGCAGCTACTTTATACAAAGCCATCTCTTGCCATATGATCTCATCGTCCGTATTGTAATCTACCTTAAGTACGTCTAGGAGTTTCTCAATTTGGCGCGAAATTTTCCTGACAACGTCTTCAGTTTCATTGATCACAATAGTAAATCTATGTATACCTTCCACTTCACTGGGAGAAGTATTGAGACTTTCGATATTGATCTTTCTTCTGGTGAAGATAATTGCTAATTTATTGATGAGTCCAATTTGATTTTCTGTATAAACAGTGATCGTATATTCTTGCTTCATGATTAATTACAATTCTTCTTTTGACAATATGATTTCTGATACTCCTCGCCCTTGAGGAACCATAGGGAAAACGTTATTTTCTTTGCCTACCATTACCTCCAGCAAAAAGGGATTGTCATGGGCTAGCATTTCGATCAAGGTTGATTTTAATTCTGATCTTTGATCTACTTTTTTCGCTGCAATATTGTAGGCTTCTGCCAATTTTACGTAATTAGGGCTGGTGATGTCCACAAACGAATAGCGATTTTGATGGAAAAGCTCCTGCCACTGTCTAACCATACCTAAAAACTGATTATTTAGAATAATGATTTTGACATTGACATTGGCTTGCATGATCGTGCCCAATTCCTGGAGGGTCATTTGAAATCCTCCGTCACCAATGATAGCGATGACTTGTCTATCAGGAGCACCATATTTAGCACCAATAGCAGCGGGTAAGGCAAATCCCATCGTACCTAGACCGCCCGAAGTAACATTGGATCGAGTTTGATTCATTTTGGCGTATCGGCAAGCCACCATTTGATGCTGTCCGACATCGGTTACAATGATGGCTTCACCATGGGTAATTTCATTGATATACTTGATGACTTCCGCCATGGTCAATGTTTCATTTTCGGGATTTTGCTCAGGAAAAATTACTTTTTCTGTTTCCTTTATGGTGCAATCCCGAAATTGTTGGAGCCATGCTTGATTTTCATTTTTTTGCACCAATGCCGTCAAAAGCGGTAAGGTTTCTTTACAATCTCCCCAAACAGCTACAGTTGATTTTACATTTTTATCAATTTCTGCAGGATCAATGTCTAGATGGATGATTTTGGCTTGTTTGGCATATTTATCTAACCTTCCTGTTACCCGATCATCAAAACGCATGCCTACTGCTATCAATACATCACATTCATTGGTCAATAAATTAGGTCCATAATTGCCGTGCATTCCCAACATACCTACCGATAGTGCATGATCAGTGGGTACAGCTCCCATACCCAAGATTGTCCAAGCAGAGGGAAAATTTCCTTTTTCAATAAAATCGCGAAATTCTTGCTCGGCATTTCCTAAAATTACGCCTTGACCATAGATGACGAATGGTTTTTTAGCTTCGTTGATGACTTTAGCTGCTTCTTCTATGTAAGCATGTCTGACTTCTGGTTTTGGCTTGTAACTTCTGATATGAAAGCATTTTTGATAGCCTTCGTAATCAAATAATTGTAACTGTGCATTTTTGGTAATGTCAATGACAATAGGCCCAGGTCTTCCGGTAGAAGCAATATAAAAAGCTTTAGCCAAAACATGGGGTATTTCTTCAGCATTGGTCACTTGGTAAGCCCATTTGGTTACAGGAGTTACAATATTTATGACGTCAGTTTCTTGAAAAGCATCGGTTCCAAGCAAATGAGCAAAAACTTGTCCCGTTATACAAACTAATGGTGTAGAGTCTATCATGGCGTCTGCCAATCCTGTTACCAAATTGGTAGCTCCGGGTCCACTCGTAGCAAATACAACTCCTGTGTTTCCAGACACACGGGCAAATCCTTGAGCTGCGTGAATCGCTCCTTGTTCATGACGAACGAGAATATGCTCTAATCGATCACCATAATCGTACAATGCATCATAAACTGGCATAATAGCACCACCCGGATAGCCAAAAATAGTTTTTACGCCTTCGTGAATCAAAGCTTCCAAAAGCGCTTGTGAACCCGTAGCTTGTTTGGTTTCATGGGCTTTTTTATTTATATTTTGTGCGGGATTTGCTGTCATGTTACAATTGTTGATTTGTTTAGTCGAAGATTTGTTAAGTTGCTTTTTTTACTTGCGTTTATAATTTGTTTAGGATTTTTCTCTGAAATACAATAATTGATCAGTAGATGCAACATCTTTAAATCCGACTTGTCTCAATAGGGTCACCAATTGCCCACGATGATAGGTAGAATGATTGAATACGTGAGATAAAATTTCAAAAACGGGCTGCGAGAATGCCTCACCATTGATTCTTTTATAAGCAATCATGTCACTTAGGTTTTCATCAGTTAATTGTTCCACATATTGGATTAACAAGCCGCTGCTATGATTCCAGGTATCTAAAGTTTCTGCTTTTCCACCCTTAAAAGTAAACGGCAACCAAACAGGATTTTCTACTTTCATTAATCGGTCGTACCATACTTTTTCAGCACCTACGATGTGCAACACAGTTTCTGCTATGGATGAAAAACTGCTGACCAAAGGTTGATTCCATTGCTCATCAGATAAATCACGCATCCAATTTATAAACTTTTGATTGGCCCATTGATTGTATTTTGCTATTTCGGTAAAGTATTGGACGGTCATTATTTATTTGGTTTAAATACTTGAAGTTTAGAAAGTTTAGGTGGTTTAGAAGGTTTATTATTAGAAATTCACTAATTATAAAATTTAACAATTTTATACAGTTGACTAATCAGCCCCCGATAGCTATCGGGGTCAAAATTCATCCGTTACACATCCTTCTGATGCATCTTTTACACATCTTGCATATTTGAATAAAGCACCATTTTTAACGGGTAATGGTGGTTGTATCCATTTATTTTTTCGACTTGCCATTTCTTCATCTGAAATATGTAAAGTCATCATTTTATTACTTACGTCCAATGTGATGATATCATCGTCTTGAACCAAGGCAATATTACCACCATCATAAGCTTCAGGTGTGATATGTCCCACTACAAATCCATGTGTACCACCGCTAAATCTACCATCAGTAATTAAGGCTACACTTTTACCCAATCCTGCACCCATAATGGCTGAAGTAGGTTTGAGCATTTCTGGCATTCCTGGTGCGCCTTTGGGTCCCACATATCTGATCACTACCACATCACCTGATTTGACTTTCTTTTGAGATATACCTTCTATAAGCATTTTTTCTCCATCAAAAACTCGAGCTGGTCCTGTAAAAAGCTCTCCTTCTTTACCTGAGATTTTAGCTACGCTACCTTTTGTTGCCAAGTTGCCATAGAGAATCTGGAGATGTCCCGTTTCCTTGAGTGGTGACTCTACAGGATATATGATGTCTTGTGTGCTAAAATCGAGATCAGGAATATCCACTAAGTTTTCTGCAACTGTTTTACTCGTGACGGTCAGGCAATTTCCATGTATCAGTCCTTTGGAATGCAAGTATTTCATCACAGCCGGAATACCACCCTTTTCGTGTAGGTCTTGCATCAAATACTTCCCACTAGGTTTTAGATCTGCTAATACCGGAACTTTGTCACTAAATATCTGAAAATCTTCTTGGGTAAGAGAAACTCCTACGCTTTTAGCCATGGCAATCAGATGTAATACTGCATTGGTACTTCCACCTAACACCATAATCATTGTTACGGCATTTTCGAATGCTTCACGAGTCATGATATCTGATGGTTTGATATCTTTTTCGAGTAATAATCTTATTGCAGCACCTGCGTCTACACACTCTTTTTGTTTTTCAGGACTCAAAGCAGGATTGGATGAAGAATAGGGTAGCGACATACCCAATGCTTCTATGGCACTGGCCATAGTATTGGCGGTGTACATGCCACCGCATGCTCCTGGTCCAGGACATGCATGACGTATGATGCCTTTAAAATCTTCATCAGTGATGGTTCCTGCAAGTTTTTGACCCAAAGCTTCAAAAGCGGAAACGATATTTAAATCTTGTCCATTGTAATGTCCTGGCGCTATTGTGCCACCATAAACCATAATAGCAGGTCTATTAAGTCTACCCATCGCCATAATTGCTCCAGGCATATTTTTATCACATCCGGGTACCGCAATCAAAGCATCGTAGTATTGAGCACCACAAACTGTTTCTATACTATCGGCTATAATATCTCTAGATACTAAGGAGTATCTCATACCGTCTGTACCATTACTAATACCGTCACTCACACCAATGGTATTGAATATTAACCCTACTAAATCTTGTGCCCAAACTCCTTTTTTAACTTCAGCTGCTAGATCGTTAAGGTGCATATTGCAGGTATTACCATCATATCCCATACTTACGATGCCTACTTGAGCCTTGGCGAGGTCTTCTGTAGTCAGTCCGATACCATACAACATGGCCTGGGCAGCGGGTTGAGTGACGTCTTGGGTGATGGTGCGACTATATTTGTTGAGCATTTTTGTTTTTTGTTGATTGGTTTAATCGGTTAGCCGTTTATTTTTGAAACAACTAGAGCTCCCACTTCACTGCACTTACGCACAATTGCAGGTCTTAAATCTTCTGTCAAATATCCTTCTTGGATACATGCATCAATGGCATTGATGATATCATCTGCTTCATTAAAATAACCAAAATCTCTCAACATCATTTCTACAGATAATATCGTTGCCATAGGATTGGCGATGTCTTTGCCTGCGGCTTGAGGATACGACCCGTGTATAGGTTCGTAAAGTGCTGATTTATCACCTTTGGAAGCAGAAGGCAACATACCCATAGAGCCTGAAAGTACAGATGCTTCATCTGATAAGATATCTCCAAAGAGATTGTCACACAAGACTACATCAAATCGCGATGGATATAAAATCACTTGCATAGCTGCATTATCTATAAACATGTAGTCTACGGTCACTTCTGGGTATTGTGGAGCAATCTCCTGTACTACTGATCGCCACAAACGTGACGTTTCGAGCACATTGGCCTTATCCACCAAGGTCACTTTCTTTTTTCTGGTCATGGCTTGCTTAAACGCAAGGTGAGAGATTCGTTCTATTTCGTATTTATGATAAAGACATAAGTCAGAAGACCAGGTTTCTTCTTTGATTTTTTCACCAAAATAGATACCACCTGTTAGCTCTCTGTATATCACAAAATCAACATCTTTGAGTGTCTCTGGCTTAAATACTGAAAGGTGGAGCAACTGTTCATATATTTTAACAGGACGAATATTCGCATACAAACCCAAAGATTTACGCATTCTAAGCAAGCCTTGCTCAGGTCGTACTTTGGCTGAAGGATCATTGTCATATTTAGGATCTCCGATAGCTCCCAATAATATAGCATCTGCTTGCTGACATGCCTGGAGAGACGCTTCTGGAAATGGATCACCTGTTTGATCTATGGCAGAGGCACCAATCAACGCATGGGTGATTTCCCAAGTGTGGTCGTATTTTTTAGATATGGCATCTAGAACAGATAGTCCTTGTTTTATGACTTCTGGTCCTATTCCGTCACCGGGGAGAATTGTTATTTTATTTAAAGGCATTTATCTTTTTTGTTTAGAAAGTTTAGAAGGTTTAGGAAGTTTAGAAATGGAACGCTACCATTCCGATCTTAGATGATTTTTCATCCTTCGCCACTTTTATTCTCAAAACTCTTTTTTAGATTGGTTAACATAAATGAAACTTGATCTACTTTTTCTCTGATTTGTAAATATGTCTCATCAGACAAATATTCCAAATCAGATGCCAAAATAGTACAGTTTAAGACTTCCATAAGACTTCCATAAGCTATTTCAATGAATCTGATTTTTTCTTTCTGCGACCACCTTGAAGTGCCTTCTGCTATATTGCAAGTAATAGAAATACCCGCCCTTCTTATTTGAGATGTTATTCCAAATAGTTCATCTTTTGGAAAGTCTTTGGTGTTTTTGTAAAGCAATAAACAGAGTTGCCTTGCATCTTGCCAAACGACTAATTTTTCAAAACCATATATTTTCATTTCATTTTTATTTTTATTAAACTAAATTTTTATATAGAAATCTTAATAATTTTGGGTCATCATATTTTTGGTTTAGAAAGTTTAGGTTATTTAGAGGGTGTTTATTTTGACCTAAACTAACTCAACCTTCTCAACTATCTCCACTTTCTCAACTAACAATCTCACCCGCTCTCTTCTCATATTCCTCGATTTCTTGCCGAATACTTAAAAGGTAATCAATATCGTCATAGCCATTGATCAAACATACTTTTTTATAAGGATCAATATCGAAAGTAATAGATTGATCATTCAGATTTAAAGTTTGATTTTCGACATCTATTTCTAGTAAAACATTAGGGTCTTTTTCTATTGTTCTGAATATTTCATCAAGAGTTTGTTGGCTTACTTGAAGTGGTAATAGCCCATTATTGAGTGCATTGCCACGAAAGATATCTGCGAAAAAACTACTGATGACGACCTTAAATCCATAATCTCCCAATGCCCACGCAGCATGTTCGCGACTGGAGCCACATCCGAAATTTCTTCCTGCGACTAAAATACTGCCTTTGTAAATGGGATTATTTAATACAAAATCGGCAATTTCATGGCCATCCGATGAGTAACGCCAATCTCTAAATAAGTTTTCGCCAAAACCCACCTTAGAAATCGCTTTTAAAAACCGTGCAGGTATGATTTGATCTGTATCTATATCTTCTATGGGAAGTGGTACCGCAGTACTGACTAATTTATCTAACTTTTCCATATCTTTTAGTTTAAATAATTTCGTACATCCACAATTTTACCTTCGATAGCTGCAGCAGCGGCCATCAATGGACTGGCCAAAATGGTTCTGGCTCCTTGACCTTGCCTTCCTTCAAAATTTCTGTTGGAAGTAGAAACACAATATTCGCCTGCTGGAATTTTATCTTCATTCATACCTAGACAGGCACTGCATCCTGGCTGACGAAGCTCAAAACCAGCGGCTTCAAATATTTTGTCTAGACCTTCTGCTTTGGCTTGTTCACTGACCATCATCGAACCAGGAACTATATACACTTTGACATGTGCTGCTTTTTGCTTGCCCGCCACAAAATCAGCGACCTGACGTAAGTCTTCAATTCTACTATTAGTACAACTGCCGATAAATACATTTTGTATAGCAAGACCTTTCATACTGGCCCCATTGGCCAATCCCATATAACTTAGGGATTTTTTGTTGGATTCTGAGTCTGAGTCAATCGTTATCAACTTATCGATACCGATACCCATACCCGGATTGGTTCCGTAAGTGACCATGGGTTGGATATCTTCAGCATCATATGTATATTCTGCATCAAAAACCGCATTTTTATCGGAATATAAAGTTTTCCAATAGGATAGAGCATCTTCCCAAGCCTGTCCTTCGGGTGCGAATTTTCTACCTTTGATATAGGCAAACGTAGTTTCGTCCGGAGCGATCATGCCACCACGAGCACCCATTTCGATACTCATATTGCAAATGGTCATCCTAGCCTCCATAGACAATGATCGAATGGCACTACCGGCATATTCTATAAAATATCCTGTACCACCAGCCGCCGTTAGTTTGGCTATGATATACAACACTATGTCTTTTGAAGTTACTCCTTTTTGGAGTGTTCCTTCTACATTGATACGCATCGTTTTGGGCTTTTCCAAGATCAAGCATTGAGTAGCCATGACTTGCTCTACCTGACTGGTACCTATACCAAAAGCGATATTGCCAAAAGCTCCGTGGGTGCTGGTATGGCTATCTCCACATACAATGGTCATTCCTGGTTTAGTGATACCTAGTTCCGGGCCTATCACATGCACGATACCTTGGTGATGATGACCCAGACCATACAATTCCACGCCAAATTCATTACAATTTTTGGTCAAAGTATCTACCTGCATTCTACTCAATGGTTCTTCAATAGGCAAATGCTGGTTAATAGTAGGAACATTATGATCTGCTGTTGCCAATATCCTGTCTTTTCTGAATATCCCAATGCCACGACTACGCAAGCCATCAAAAGCCTGTGGACTAGTCACCTCATGGATCAAGTGTTGGTCAATATATATTACATCCCGATTTTTATCGATAGATTTTACCCTGTGGGCGTTCCATATTTTTTCGAATAAAGTCACGTTATATTAATTACGAATGATTAATTACTAATTTTTTTAAATTGTTTAGAAGGTTTAGGAAGTTTAGGTGGTTTAATTGTTTAATGTTTAACGTTTAAAGTTTAATGTTTAATGTTTAGAAATGGTTTAGAAGGTTTAGTGGGATTCTCCACCAACTCCACTTTCTCCACCTTCTTAACCTTCTCCACTATCAACATCAAGCAAGTACTGCTATTTTCTCCTGATATAAAAACTCCAAATCTGAATCTACCACTTCTTTTTGTCGATCTGCCATTTCCAAAAAATGAACATATGCAACGTCCAATTCGTCTTTCCTCAGATGAAATCCCAGCTCTTTAAATCTATAGGCCAAAGCTGCTCTTCCGGACCTTGCGGTAAGTACTATCAAAGATTGATCCACACCTACATCAGCAGGATCGATAATTTCATATGTCTCCCTATGCTTGATTACACCATCTTGATGGATTCCTGATGAGTGTGCAAAAGCATTGGCACCCACGATCGCTTTATTAGCTTGCACGGGCATGCCCATGGTATCCGAAACCAGCCAACTAAGTTCTTTTAACATGGGCGTTTTTGTTTGCGTATAATATTGATGGCCAAATCTTTGTTTGATGATCATTACCACTTCTTCGAGAGATGTATTCCCGGCCCTTTCACCGATACCATTGATGGTACATTCTATTTGTCGAGCGCCATTTTCAATGCCTGCGATAGAATTGGCTGTGGCCATGCCGAGGTCATTATGACAATGTGTGCTTAAAATGGCTTTGTGGATACCTTTTACATTTTCTTTAAGGTATTTGATCTTAGTCCCGTATTCATGGGGCAAACAGTAGCCGGTAGTGTCAGGAATATTCAGTACGGTAGCGCCGGCTTTGATGACGGCTTCGCATACCTGAGCTAAAAAATCATTGTCAGTTCGGCCTGCATCTTCGGCATAAAACTCCACATCTTCCACAAAAGATTTTGCATACTTTACTGCCGCTACAGCCCTTTCCAGGATATCTGCTCGGGTGGTATTCAGTTTGTAAATGACATGGCTGTCTGATGTACCAATACCCGTATGAATCCTTGGGGTTTTGGCATGTTTTACGGCTTGGGCGGCTACTTCTATATCTTTCATCACCGCTCTGGACAAGGCACATACCGTAGCATTTTGCACTACAGCAGCTACTTGACTTACAGCATCAAAATCTCCCGGACTAGAAATTGGAAATCCTGCCTCAATGATATCTACCCCAAAAAGGTCAAGTTGCTCAGCAATGGCTACTTTTTGTTCTTTACGAAGTTTGCATCCTGGCACTTGCTCACCATCTCTGAGGCTGGTATCAAAAATATATACTTTTTCAGCTGACATACTTTGAATTTACTTTGTTACTTAATGGCAAAAGTACAAGTTAGATTGTGAGATGTTTGAACAATTGTAAAAAGTAATTACAGTTTGTAAGTAAGTAGATTATTTTATAAAATATTGATTATGAATTGTATATGGTGTCTTTAATTACGATTCTAAGATAATGTTTTATATCGGTTTTTACATGTAGTTTCCTATCAACCCAAAAGTTAAATAAACTATAAAATAGCAATATTTGGATATGAGTTTATAATATTTACTTAGTTTTACTTTATAATTTGTAACTATTTATCATGATAATTAGACAATTCTCTAGAATTTTGTTCTTGCTTCTTGCAAGCTCAGCAGTCAGCGCTCAAAGTGTAACCAAAGAACAAGAAATCAAACAAATTACCGCAGTACTCATGGACTACATCGAAGGCACGGCCAATGGAGAGCCCGAACGATTGAGAAAAGCCTTCCACCCAGATTTTAAGCTATATGCCGTCAATGAAAAGGACAGTCTGCTGATACGTTCCGGAGAAAAATATATTCAAAACATCAAACCTGGTGAAAAAACAAATAGAGTAGGAAAAATTTTATTTATCGATGTAGAAAAGGATGCAGCTATTGCCAAAGCCGAAATTTTAGTACCCAATTGGCGGGTTTTTACAGATTATTTTCTACTGATGAAATATGAAGGAAGCTGGAAAATTGTTCAAAAGAGTTATAGTTGGCTAAGTGTGAAAACGCCTTAAATTCCTAACAAGGTTCTTCTGAAAAATCACTTTGTTGGTCAAAACATATTTTTATATGACATAAATTTTTTATTCGTATAAAAATGACAATCTTTGCATCCTAAGTTTTGATGAATGGAATTGTTGATGTACAATGACCTTAAAATGGACAAGGTCAAAGCTCAATTTGATAAAGTCACGGCGCATCTCCAGGAAGGCAACTTTAGGGCTGCTGATGTAAAAAAGATGTCGTCGGGCTACTATCGGGCTAAATTGGATGATACCAACAGGCTATTATTTAAAATAGGCACTATTGAAAATAAAAAATACATTTTACTACTTGAAGTCATTTTAAATCATGATTACGAAAATTCGCGTTTTTTACGTGGCTATGGTATCGTGGACGAAACTAAACTCGTACCAATGTTCGATACGCAGCATATAGAAGATGAAGATTGTACGCCTTTGGTGTTTGTAAACGAAAAAACCAAGAAGTTCAATTTTTTAGACAAGATTATCTCTTTTGATTTGGTGCAGACAGAGATAGAAAGCTTGCCACTCCCGATCATCATCATCGGTTCAGCAGGTAGTGGTAAGACGGCCTTGACATTGGAAAAAATGAAGCATCTTCATGGCCGCATTTTGTTTGTGACCTTATCATCATTTCTGGTAGAAAATGCCAAAAATGTGTACTATGCCATGAATTATGAAAATAAAAATCAAGAAACGGACTTTTTATCGTTTTTTGAACTGCTTTGTTCAGCCCAGGTTCCGGATGGTCAGGAAATGGACTTTAGAAAATTTGAACAATGGATTTGGAGACATAAAGAAAGCCACAAAATAAAAGATACCTACAAAGTATACGAAGAGTTTAAAGGTGTGCTGACCGGTTCATCATTAGAGCAGCCTTATTTAGATAATGAAACTTACATAAACCTTGGGGTCAGGCAATCTATCATTGCTGAAGAAGAAAGGCAAAATATGTATGATCTTTTCGTCAAATATTTGGAATATATCAAGACCAATAAATTTTACGATACCAATATTTTATCTTATGAATATCTTTCTAAAGTAGTACCGGTTTATGATTATATAGTCATGGATGAAGTTCAAGACCTGACCAGTATTCAAATGAAGTTTATCTTTTCTTGGCTAAAAGACAAAGGTGGTTTTATGCTTTGTGGCGATTCTAATCAGATTGTGCATCCCAATTTTTTTTCGTGGTCAAAGGTAAAGACCTTGTTTTATGGGCAGGATTTAGATACAGAAGTCATTAGGGTTTTAGGTTCTAACTATCGGAATACTTTTGAAGTCACTCAGCTTGCCAATAAACTTCTTTTAGCAAAAAATGCCAGATTTGGATCTATCGATAAAGAAAGTACTTACTTGGTCACTGCCAACGAACAAAATAAAGGAGAGATCATATTTTACGAAAATCAAACCCAAATCAAATCTGACTTTAACAGAAAAACAAAAAATTCAACAAAATTTGCCATCATTGTACTTAGAAATGAAGACAAACCAAAGGCAAGGCAATTTTTTGATACGCCGCTACTGTTTTCTGTGCACGAAGCCAAGGGATTGGAGTATGAAAATGTAATCTTGTACGATCTCATATCTAGCCATGACAAAGAGTTCAGAGAGATCGCTCAGGGAGTTTCTAAAGAAGACTTGGTGGGTGACGAAATTCGCTATGCCAGAGCAAGAGACAAGAGTGACAAGTCTCTGGATGAGTATAAGTTTTATATCAATGCCTTGTATGTAGCTATGACAAGGGCTGTGAAAAATTTGTTTTTCATAGAATCCCATAAAAAACATGATTTATTAGAACTTCTAAGTATTACCCAGTATAGCCAAAATGTGCACCTTCAGGATTATGTATCGTCATCAGAAGAATGGATGGAAGAAGCCAGGCGATTAGAGTTGCAAGGTAAATTAGAGCAAGCAGAAGAGATCAGAAGCACACTACTCCACGAAAGTCAAGTTCCTTGGGAGATTTTGGACAGAGAAAAACTGCCCCTTTTGATCCATGATGCGTTAAATCCAGTCCATTTTAACAAAAAATCCAAAGATACCTTATTTTCATATGCTCTTTTTTATGAAGAAATCAGTCTTTTTGAAAAGCTCACCCAACTTAAGTACAAGCCTGCTGAAGAGTGGCAAGTCAAAGGCAAGGATATCTTACTAAAACAATACTTGGAATACGTCCATGATAATGTCAAAATGCTAAAACAAAAGACTGATGTCTATGGCGTTAATTTTAGGTATAAGGCAAATTTGACACCTTTGATGTTGGCCGCAAAATTTAATGCTATCAATATATTTGAATATTTGATTTCCCAAAAGGCCAAAACAAGTCTGACAGATAACTATGGAAGAACAGCAATGCACATTCTTATGATCAATAAATATCAAGAAAAAGGCGATGCCAGCTTACTTTTTGAAAAATACTATCCCATCTTAAAAAAAGATAGCTTAAAAGTGAAAATCGACCAGAAACTTGTGAAAATTGAGCATTTCCAAGGAGAGTTTCTGGTGCTTAACTACATGATTGCTATTTTGAGAGATTTGATTTTATATAAAGATAGTAAAGTCAATGGGCATATTTGGGATGGTCCGCCTGCATTTGATACTAAAGAAATCTTGGACTTTTGCAAATTAATGCCCTCTGAGGTGATACCACAAAATAGAAAGTCCAGAAGCTACATCAGTAATATGCTGACCAAAAACGAGGCCAATAGTCAGGACAAAAATAGTAAAAAACTCTTTACCAGGATTGATCATGGTTTTTACATACTTAATCCGATGATGTCTGTATATCTGGATGAAGCTTGGGTAAATGTGTATGATGCTATCCATCTTCAGGAGCTAAAAGATTACCTTTTGCAGTCTCCCGTCATGCAGGAATTTGCAGAGAGAGTCATTTTGCAAAGAAAATGGCTAACCGAAAATCCAGACAACTTTGACCATCAAGCTTTTTGGGATGGGGATATCATCACGCAATAAACCGCCAAATTTTAATTTAATAAAAAATTAATTTTAAAATTTTACATTTTATTAACAAAGGATCAAATCTTATGCTTAATATTGCCTTAAATTTTATTTGTATATGTCTAATGCGTAATTTAACATCTTCAACAAATTAACAACTTAACCAAATTATCATAAAATGAAATCCAATAGCCATACATTACAAAAAACCATCTGCCTCATACTTGGTGGCGGCGCGGGCACCAGACTTTACCCATTAACCAAGGATCGATCCAAACCTGCCGTACCTGTAGGTGGGAAATATAGATTGATCGATATTCCTATATCTAATTGTTTGAATTCCGGCCTGTTCCGTATTTTTGTTTTGACCCAATACAACTCTGCATCATTAAATAAACACATCAAAAACTCATTCCATTTTGACAATTATTCCAATGGATTTGTAGATATTCTTGCTGCTGAACAGACCAGTGGCAATATGGATTGGTTTCAGGGTACGGCAGATGCGGTGAGACAATCAGTCAGGAATTTTGCGTATTACGATTTTGATTATATACTGATTCTTTCAGGAGACCAACTATATCAGATGAATATTGAAGAAGTACTCGAAGATCACGTCAGACAGCAGGCAGATGTCACTATTGCAACTATTCCAGTTGTAGCAAGTGATGCCACATCTTTTGGTATCATGAAGGTAAATGATGAAAATAAGATTGTCAGTTTTATAGAAAAACCCAAAATGGATGTGCTTAGTGATTGGTCATCTGAGGTCAGTGATGATCTCAAAGCTAAAGGCAAGATTTACCTGGCATCCATGGGTATTTATGTATTTAGCCGACCTGCACTTCGGGTATTACTGAATGAAAACCCTAAGGCTGTTGATTTTGGTAAGGAATTGATCCCGGACTCTATTAATCGGGGCATGAATGTGGTCAGTTATGCTTATGACGGCTATTGGACAGATATAGGAGATATCAAGTCGTTTTTTGAGGCCAACATTGCATTGACCAATGATATTCCGGAGTTCAATATGTTTGATAATGAAAACAAAATCTTTACCAGGCCCAGATTATTGCCGCCGGCTAAGTTTTCAGGAGTGACTTTTACCCGAGCTATCGTGGCCGAAGGATCTATTGTACAGGCTAAGTTGGTGGAGAATGCCATCTTGGGTATCCGGTCTCGTATAGACTACGGTACCATCATCAAAAATGCCTATATCATGGGTAATGATTATTTTGAATCCCTAGAAGACCTCGCAGATCCCAACAAAATTCCTATGGGTATCGGCAAGGATTGCTACATCGAAAACGCTATCATCGATAAGCACGTCAGAATAGGGGACAATGTGATCATCAGAGGTCATGATGCACTCGAAGATATGGAAACAGAACATTACGTCATCAAAAAAGGTATCGTAGTACTCAACAAAAACGCAGTCATCCCTTCAGGTACGATTATTGGGTTTAGGTAAGAGTGGTATTTGCTATTTTCATTTTTGAATCTTTTACATTTAAATGATAAGGTATGTTCTAAAATTTATTTTTAAATGTGCTTCATTTCAGATAATTTTTATCTGCAATACCTAACGTAATTTTCTGATTTAAATATATTCTTGCAAAAATTTCAAAAGTCATGTTTTAAAAGACTTTTACATTAAAGTTATGATTACTTGTAATCATTGACTTTAAATTGTTGTTAGCTTATTTTTTATATTTAGGGTCTTCTAGGTGTAATTTAAGTTATTGATTATCAAAATAATATGTTTATATTTATTGATTTCGATGCACGGGAATTTCTTCAAGACTCCTAAATCATTTGCACATCATTTAAACTTTTGCCCTATGCGGGCGGCATTTACTTTTTTTCCTGTCAAAAAAAGTAAACAAAAAAGACCAGTTCAAAAAAAGGCGATTGCGAAGCACCGTGCATTCCCGAGTCAAAATGCTTTTTCTATCGCCTTGATCATCTTTAGTTTAATTTTAATATTCTGCAAAGGCGATAGACGCACTTTTGACTCTTCATTTACTATCGCTTGTTTTTTGAACGATATCCCAGACCAATAGCTGTCTTTAAATTGAACGATTTTGACTTTTTCAGCAGGCTCTATTTTATTACGATAGTTTTTTAATATTTTAGCCCAATTCAGAAAAATAAAAAAAAATTAATAATTTTGATAAAATCTTTTAATACATGTTTCAAGATGCATAAATGACACACATTCAATAAATTATGTGTTTGTATTGTTTTAAGTTTTTTGATTTGTCTTCAATGCTGAAAAATTTTCCATATTTTGAAAATATTGGAATATATTTGTATGTATATTTTTAAATTTCAAATCATGAATGTATATCTAAGAATGTTATTGATTTTTGCAGGTTTCTTATTTACCCATAATATAGTAGCTCAAGGGCCATGTGACAGTATCGTTTTATTCACTCAAAGTGATATCGACCAGTTTCCTTCCAGATATAAAAACTGTAATAAAGTGCGTAAACTGACCATAGACGATAGGCAAAAAACAATATCCAATTTTGATAGCCTGTATATATTGTATGAGGTGACAGGTAGTCTTGATGTTAAAGTTATAAATAAGTTAAAAGAGTCTATTTATGGTTTTAGGAATTTGCGAAAAGTAAATATTTTCAATTCAAATTTTCCAGTAATAAATGATGTTTTTTTATCATTAGATACCATAGGCGAATTATCTTTAGGTCAGCAAGAAGACGAAAATGCAATTACAATGTTTAAAAATGTTATTCATATAGACAGGTCATTATTAATTAGCTTGCAAGGATTAAAAGAAGAAAGTACTCCAAAGTTTACCACTAACAGTGACTTCAGATTGGGTGTTTCTTTGCAGAATGCAACAAAGAGTGATGCAAATATATTGGCATCAAGAATAGTCCCTTCTAAGATTAAAAATTTAGAGGTTAAAAATGGCGATGGTTTTGACTTTGGTTTTTTTCCCCATTTTGATTCTCTAAGGTCTTTATATTTTGCATACAATAAAAACTGCAATTTTAGTACTGTATCCAGATATGATCGTTTGACACTTTTGAACATACAGGATGATTTGGGAAACAATAATTATGGCGATGGTTTTGCGCTCGTAGATACATTGGATCATTTAGTCATAAGTAATACCAAAAGTATGCAAAGCCCTGAGATTCTGTTCAAAAACTTGAAATATATCAATGAAGGTTTTTCATTTTTTGGAAATGATTTTTTAAGAAATTTAAAATTTTTAGAAAATGTCGATATGCCAGAGACCAGACAAGACCCATATAGTTTGATAAGCATCAGGCAAAACTGGAAAATATTGGATTGTAATATCCCGCTGATGTGTAAAGCATTAAAATTTTTTCCAGATCGATTTTGGATTTCAAATAATGCCGGTAAATGCAATATGAATGAAATCAGGAATTATTGCAAACTTACTCAAACAGAAAATGAATCAGCGGATATTTTGAGAGTTGTTCCCAACCCTGTCGTCGATAAAGTGGTGTTGGAGACTTCCATTGCTTTGGATAGAATTGACCTATTAGATTCGTGGGGACATGTGGTGGCCCAAAGTAAAACTAACGAGATTGACATGAATCATTTACCAACAGGTACATATATCATCAGATGTATTGGGCTAGACCATCTGGTACATTATCGCAGGATTGTTAAAATTTAACGAAGAATAGGTTTTATTTTAGACTAAATCATTAATTCGTATGATCTAGGTCACTAGGGCATGGTTTGATTTCTCCTTACTTTTATCTCATAAAAATTTTAACATTATGAATACTGAGATACCTGTAAAGAGAATAAAAACTTCCAACATTGTTTTCGTCCGTCCCGATGATACGATGCTGAAAGTGGAAGAGATTTTTGATAACATGGCCTTACACCACATACTCGTGACTGAAGGCGATACGCTCAAAGGAGTCATTAGCAAAAATGATCTGCTCACCATCTATAAAAATGCCGTAAACCAAGGTGTTCTTCCTGACCGTTCGCAAATTTTGGCTCAAGATATGATGACAGAAAATCCGATCACATTAGATACGGAAGATACCATAGGATTGGCAGCAGATATATTTTTGGCCAATAAAATACACTCTATACCCGTACTCAATGGTGATCAGTTGGCCGGGATTATAACCAATCATGATATTTTGAAATATTGTTTTAAGTAAGTTCGTCGAACCTAATATTCAAGTAGGGAAATTTTGATGACATCATAAGTTTTTTAAGGATGAAATAAGTTGGATACCATTTTTTGAATAATTTTGCGGTGTAATGTGACTTAAAAAATATATTATGCCAAAAATTATTTTTATTCTTGTTGTTTTTTTATTCTCCCAATCACTTTCTGCACAAATTACTATAGCTCCTGAGGCAGGTATTTATAGCAGGCCATATATTTTTAATGCTCTTTCAAATGGTGTATATCAAAATAAAAGAGAATATTTTGCAGGAATAATGGGTGAGGTCAGAATACTTCCCACTTTATATACTCAAGCCCGATTAGCTTATGTTTGGAAACACGATATTAATTCCAAATTGGTGCTTACTACACCGCCTGATTTGGATTATGCTATACTGTATAACCAGGAATTGACCTTCAACGTAGATCTACTGTATGAACCTATAAAACGTGTCAAAGTTGGGGCAGGCATTGGCATGATCAATAAATTGGATTCTTTTTTATTTGAAAAATATATTTTTAGAGAGAGTGAAAATAGTTATTTTTCAAACAATAATTTATACACAGCTTCTTTTGTCATAGATTATAGTTGGAAAAGAACTGGGGTAGCTGCAAGGTTGTTTTATTTGATCACAGAGGAGCAATTGGATAGCCCTGTGGCTAGGGTTTGGGAAAACGATAGAGGTTTCACTGTCGGGCTGAATTATAAGTTGATCGGTTATAAAGATAAAAAGATAAGATAACAATAAATTTTGATTCACATTTATTGACCATTGATGCGTACATCTTTAAGTTTCTAACGACACTTGTAATTTAGCAATAAAATTTTGAATACTTTTGTGGTGTAATGTGACGTTATCATAATGAGAAAGTCATAATGACAACCTTTTTAAACAAAATAACATTTCAAAAATGCAAAAAATATGGTCCTTTTTATTCATGGTGCTTATTTCGGTTTTAGCTTGTACTCCCAAGCTTACTGAAATCAAAGATGAAACCAAAAAAGAAGATGTTGTACTCACCGAACCTAAGAAGCAAGAGCCCAAAAACCCATGTACTACCTTCAGTGACTTGCCTGGCTATGATAAGGAACGAGCAGAAACGGCTTTCGTCATCTACAAAGATTTTCTAAAGTCCAATAACTTGCCTGAAGCGCTCAAGCAGTGGAAGCTAGCATATACTTTGGCACCGGGATCCAATGGTAAAGTCAAATCTCATTTTGATGATGGGGCCAATATCTACAGGCAGCTGTACAACAACACAACAGATCAATTGCTCCAAAAATCGTATGTGGATACGATCATGTTGATCTATGACAAAAGAAAAGAATGTTTTGGCGACGAAGCCTATGTGAATGGGTTAAAAGGTTTCGATTACTTTTATTATTTTCAGAATTATGGAAGTGAAGACCAAACTTTCCAACTTTTAAAATCAAATCTGGATGTCAAAGGAAAAAATGCCGATTATTTTGTCATCAATCCTTTTACCAAACTACTCTATGATAGAATTGTTGACGGAAAGATCAGTCAGCAAGAAGGCAAAAAGTATGCTGACCTTGTCCTCGCTGCTATAGAACAAGGAAGGTCTACTTGCAAAGGCAAACAATGTGAATCTTGGGAAATCATAAACGAGTATGCACCGGTTAGGTTAGAAGCCTTGGAAGGTGTCGACGATTTTTATGATTGTGCATATTATTCTAAAAAATACCACGCGCTTTACAAACTTTATCCGGATAGCTGCGAAATTATAAATTTGGCATATGCTAGAATGCTTAGAGGTGACTGTCCTGCTGATAATGCAATGTTAAAAGAAGTCAAAGAAGCCAAAGGCACCAAATGTTATGTTGCGCCTCCGGCATTGAGCTGTGCTGCCCAAGGATATGAGGATTATAACAATGGAAAATATTCAAAAGCCATAGAATCATACGAAAAATGTATATCACAAGCATCGGATAATGAAACCAAAGCAAAATATTTAATGCTAGTTGCCAAAATCTATTACCGTGATTTGCGCAATTTTTCAAAAGCAAGAAAATATGCATTGGATGCAGCAAAATTAAAATCGAATTGGGGAGAACCATACCTACTCATAGGTAATTTGTACGCTTCAAGTGGTCCACTTTGTGGTACAGGTCGTGGATGGGAAAGTCAGATCGTCACTTGGCCAGCTATTGATATGTGGAACAAAGCTAAAAATGTAGATCCGTCAGTCTCTAGAGAAGCCAGTGCTTTGATTAGCCGCTATTGGCAGTATATGCCCAAAAAAGAAGATATTTTCTTCAGAAATCTTAAAGCAGGTGGAAGTTTTTTTGTGCCATGCTGGATACAAGAAAGTACCACCATCAGAACGGCAGATTGATCTCAGGATCATTGAATGGAAATAAAAAAGGGTTTGATATCATTTTTGATGTCAAACCCTTTTTTTATTACGCTTAGCAGTGTCGATTATTCATCTTCGGCAGTAAGCTCTTTTTCGATATCTTCCATAAAAACATAATCAATGGACTCTTCCACTGTGGGTACTATGTTAAGTATAGACTCTAATCTCGATATTTCTATCAATTTCTTCACAGCTGAATGAACGGCACCCGTTAAAACGAAGCATCCATAATCCTTCCAAAGCCTATTTGCTGTCAAAATGGCGCTCAAACCTGACGAATCGACGTATTTTACTTCCGATAAATCCAGAATTAAATTTCTTACGCCTTCATTGCTCAACAAAACAAACTCGGACTTTAAATCCGGAGCCATAACGGAGTTTAAGTTTTCTTCGTTCAATTTAAAAATGGTATATCTTTCGGTTTTATCAACTGAAAACTTCATATTAATGTCATTTAGTTAAAAGGATGTAATTACGTAAAAGTATGTCAAATGTTTGCCATGATCATTTTACGGAGTGCAAAAGTACGTTACAAACGTGAATTTTTCAAGATTTTTGTAAAATAAAGATTTTTTTAACATTTTTACACAAACAATACCACTTGAAAGGGGTTAGTAATGAAAGTATTTTCGTTTTTTGGTAGGGTACTAAGGTAGATTAGTAAGTGTCTCAAGTGAAATTTGAAGAAGAGTTATTTCCAATGCTTCGTGCAAGATAAACAAAATCACCTGTAAAGTACTACATGTTAGTCATGTCAAACAGATAAATTTTTCATAATATATTTCCACGATGTAAAATAATGTTGTTATATTTGCAAAAGAAAATGGAAATAGTTTGCTAAACTTGTTGTGACAAAAGAGCAGATATTGCGCAATGGCACAGTTTTGATGGTAAAAGGTAGTGAAGTGTTATTTTAAGTAAACAGAGTACAAGAAAAATATTTAGATGAATAATAGAAAGTTTTCACCCAAAGTAAAAAAAATCATTCAGTTGAGTCGTGAGGAAGCCATCAGGTTAGGTCATGATTATATTGGTACAGAACATTTTTTACTTGGGATCATTCATGAGAAGGATAGCTTGCCGTTAAAGGTGTTGGATTCTTTGGAAGTGGATATTCACGAGTTAAAATCAAAGATTGAGAAATCTCATGTAACTCGTCATGAAGGTGATTTAGGTACCAATTACGGTAGTATTCCATTAAACAAACATGCTGAAAAAGTACTCAAAGTTACTTCTTTAGAAGCAAAGGTATACAAAAGTGAAGAGATCAAACCGGAACACCTCATGTTGTCTATACTCAAGCATGAAGAAAATACCGCCAATAGAATTTTAAACGATTTTAATGTGGATTACGAATCATTCAAGACAGAGATGGAATATGTAAGACAAGAACAAGATCCATCCACACCTGATTTTACAAGTCATACATCATCAGATTCTGGATTTCCTGCTGATGATGACGACAATGATCAATATAGCTCTACCCGAAAATCATCATCCAAGTCTAGAACTCCTGTTTTAGATAATTTTGGCAGAGATGTTTCCAGATTGGCAGAAGAAGGTAAGTTAGATCCCATTATCGGTAGAGATGTAGAGATAGAGCGGGTGTCGCAAATACTTTCCAGAAGGAAAAAGAATAATCCTATCCTTATCGGAGAACCCGGAGTTGGTAAAACTGCTATCGTAGAAGGATTAGCCTTGCGTATTTTGCAGCGTAAAGTATCCAGAACATTGTTTAACAAGCGTGTCATCATGCTCGATTTGGCGGCCATTGTTGCAGGTACGAAATACAGAGGTCAGTTTGAAGAAAGGATGAAGGCCATCATGACTGAGCTTGAAAAAGCCAGAGATATTATACTCTTTATTGACGAAATACATACCATAGTGGGTGCTGGTGGAGCTACAGGATCTTTGGATGCATCCAATATTTTCAAGCCTGCATTGGCTAGAGGAGAGTTGCAATGTATTGGTGCTTCTACCTTGGATGAGTACCGTCAGCATATCGAAAAAGACGGTGCTTTAGACCGAAGATTTCAAAAAGTCATCGTAGATCCACCAAGTCCAGAGGAAACCATTCACATACTTCATAATATCAAAAATAAATACGAAGACTTCCACAATGTCAGCTACTCAGATGACGCAGTGGTGGCTTGTGTAAAACTAAGTGAAAGGTATATTTCTGACCGTTTTTTCCCAGATAAAGCTATTGATGTCATGGATGAGGTTGGAGCGAGAACCCACCTTAAAAACATTCATGTACCTAAATACATCGAAGACCTAGAAAAAGATATCGAAGTCGTCAAAGAAAAGAAAAATCAGGCCGTAAAAAGTCAACAATACGAATTGGCAGCCGACTTGAGAGATCAAGAATCTAAATTGCTCAGAAGACTGGAACAAAATAAAGAAGAATGGGAAGAAGAGTCTAAAAGCAGAAAATATCCGGTCAATGAAGATGATATCGCAGAGGTGGTATCTATGATGACAGGCATACCAGTAAAACGAGTGGCCCAAAGCGAATCTAATAAGTTAGTCAAAATGACTAAAGATTTAGAGGGTATGATCATAGGTCAGGACGAAGCCATAGTCAAAGTTACGAAAGCCATTCAGAGAAATAGGGTAGGGCTCAAAGATCCTTCTAAGCCTATTGGTTCCTTTATTTTCTTAGGTCCTACCGGAGTGGGTAAAACAGAGTTGGCCAAAGCATTGGCGAGATATATGTTTGATTCGGAAGATGCCCTGATTCGTATTGATATGTCAGAGTATATGGAAAAATTCAGTATCTCGAGACTTATAGGAGCGCCTCCAGGATATGTTGGATATGAAGAAGGTGGACAGTTGACTGAAAAAGTAAGAAGGAAGCCATATTCCGTGATCTTGCTCGACGAAATAGAAAAAGCCCATCCAGATGTTTACAACATTTTATTGCAGGTATTGGATGATGGACAGCTTACGGATGGTTTAGGTCGTAAAGTAGATTTTAAAAATACTTTGATCATCATGACTTCCAATATCGGTGTGCGTCAGCTTAAAGACTTTGGTCAAGGTTTGGGTTTTGCCACGTCGTCTAGAGTAGAGAATTCTGAAGAAAATACTAAAGCGGTTATACAAGGGGCACTAAAGAAAACGTTCTCACCTGAGTTTCTAAATCGTATAGATGATGTGGTGATTTTCAATAGCTTGGAAAAAGAGCATATCTTTAAAATCATCGATATCAACTTACTTCAGTTGTTTAAACGAATGAACAACTTAGAGTTTGATTTGACCATGACAGACGCCGCCAAAGATTTTGTAGCAGAGAAGGGCTTTGATCCACAGTTTGGTGCAAGACCGCTCAACAGGGCTATCCAAAAGTATATTGAAGATCCGTTGGCGGAATTTATACTTAATGAAAATCCTGAAAAGGGAGCTAAGCTTCTGGCTGATATCAATGATGACCAGTCCGGATTGAAAGTAGTGTTGGTTTCTGAAGCCAGCACCCACGAAGATATTAAGTAGAGCTCATCTATATAGATTACTTTAGTAAAATCGATTTTATATCATATATTGTGCGAAATTTGATAGCGCTAAGGATTAATTTTTAAAATTTTCAGATTATTAAAACATTTAAAGCATTTTATTTATAAATTTGCGAATTATTTTTAAAGTAAAACAAAAAGCATTTGGCAAAAGGAAGAGTTCAACCACAGAACAAAGTTCAGGACGAAAAATACAATTATCGTTTAAACAGAGAAATCACATGTCCTAAAGTAAGATTGGTAGGTGATAATTTTGATGAAATAAGCGAATTAGCTGGAAAGCCTATAGAAACGGGCATATTTACCACCAATCAAGTCATTAGATGGGCAGAAGATTTAGAAATGGATGTGGTAGAAATCAGTCCCAATGCTGATCCACCGGTGTGCAAGATTATAGATTTCAAAAAATTTATCTATGATCGTAAAAAGAAAGAAAAAGAGCTGAAAGCCAAAACAGCAAAGACGGTGATTAAAGAAATCAGATTTGGTCCCAATACTGATGACCATGATTTTGGGTTTAAAGTCAAGCATGCCGTAAAATTTTTGGAAGACGGCGAGAAGATCAAAGCTTATGTTCAATTTAAAGGTAGAGCCATAGTTTTCAAAGACAGAGGAGAGTTGTTGTTACTCAAATTTCTTAAAGAGTTGGAAGAGTTGGGAGCGGCGGAAGAACTACCTAAATTGGAAGGAAAAAGGATGATCGTAATGATCGCACCCAAAAAGAAAAAGGTGTAGTGGCTACAGCCGTTGCGCGTCCTTGATTATTGCAATTTTCTTTTAAAATAATTGTCGCTATATGGTGCAAATACAAAAATATTATTACCTTTGCGGCCTTAAATATTTTTTTTATGCCAAAGATGAAAACCCATTCAAGTGCAAAGAAGCGTTTTAGCTTTACAGGAACTGGAAAAATTAAAAGATTTCAGGCGAATGCACGTCACTTGATGAGAAAAAAATCAAATAAAGCAAAGACCAGATTATTGGGAAGCACCTTAGTGAGCGAAGCTGATTACGCTAAAGTGAAAAACTTGCTTTGTAAGTAATTTTATTTTTTAACGAGAATGCAGGACATTAAGTATCAAAAGATCCCTGTATTGTACTAAAACCAAATCAATATGCCTAGATCGGTAAATGCAGTAGCTTCAAGAGCACGCAGAAAAAAAGTCTTAAAAGCTGCCAGAGGATACTTTGGAGCAAGAAGTAAAGTTTATACTGTAGCGGTAAATGCTTTAGAAAAAGCTTACCTATATGCTTACAGAGACAGAAAAAATAAAAAGAGAGCTTTCAGAAGATTGTGGATAGCTAGGATAAACGCCGCTACCAGAATGTATGGTCTTTCTTATTCAAAATTTATTCACGCTATCTCACAAAAAGAAGTGGGTTTAAATAGAAAAGTACTTGCAGATCTTGCCATGAACCACCCGGATGCTTTTAAAGCAGTAGTGGATTCAGTAAGATAAAAATATACGCGTCCGACAAAAAATGGGGGTTTTGATGTTTCAAAATCCCCATTTTTATTTATATCCATTTCCTAAATGAATTATGAAACTGTAAAAATTACTGCCTTTTTCTTTCTCCTTGTCTATCTGAATGTGGGTTTAATCCGTAACTAAAATGGTACCGATGCAACTATTATTACGTGCCATACGTTGATATAACGAGAGATTTTACCCGAAGTAGAAATTTAATTACAGTGTGTAGAAGCATATTCATCTCTCGCTTGGGTAGTATCATTTAATTTTAAAATTAAATTAGTTTTACATGGAAATCAAGGTCGAAAATATTAAATGTTCTGGTTGTGCGCATACTATAAAGACAGCCATATCAAAAGTCAGTGGTGTAGATGATGTAGCAGTCAATGTAGCAGAAGGAACCGTGAAAGTAGATGGAGATATTGAAGAGCAAGTGGTTGTTGAAAAACTTCGTGCTATGGGCTACCCATTACCAGGAACGGGTTCAGGTCTTACTACAGCGACATCGTATGTAAGTTGCATGATTGGAAAAATCAGCAGTTAAGCATTATTCATAATCAATGAAACATGAGCTTAGTAAAGTCACTGTGGAATTATTATTTTGTTAATTTAAAAAATTCAGTGAATTGAATAGGAATTGCATTATCACTCAAAAGGTTAATAGTACAATTTCTATTTAAACGTCGAATAAATACTATTAATATAACTGTACTTCTAATGTATTTTTGCGCTTAAATATCATTTTCATGTCAATAAATGCTTCCATTTTGGTAGTGGACGATCACCAGATCGTATTTAATGGAATAAAGCTCATCGTTCAAAACTCAAGGGAGCAATATCACTTGGAACACTGTTATAATGGCGATGAAGCTTACGATTTAATTAAGCATGCAAACTATGATTTAGTCATTCTCGATGTCAACCTTCCAGATACAGACACATTGCAATTGGTGCAGCTCCTTTTGGTACTGAAGCCTAAATTGAAGATTTTAATTTTTAGTATGAGTCCTCTAGAAATGTATGCCAAACGCTTTTTGAAACTAGGAACATTTGGCTATTTATCCAAGCAATCATCTAGTGAAGAGTTCCTTAGGGCAGTGAAACAAGTGCTCAACGGGGAGAAATATATCTCCAAGGAAGTGGCTGCTATTCTTTCAGAAGACTTAATCTACGGAAGAGAAGAAAACGTATTTGCCAAACTCACTGACCGAGAGATTGAAATCATGGGCTATCTGCTCAAAGGCTTGGGTGGCACAGCCATCTCGAAAATAACCAATCTACATACTTCCACCATAGGAACCCACAAAAATCATATTTATGAAAAATTGGGTGTAAACAATATTATTGAACTCAAAGAGCTAGCACAGCTACATAAATATAAATAACTACTTACCAAACTTATTTCTTTATTGGATACATTGTGTGAACCCAAACATGAAATTCAACGAATTTTTGATTTTTTGAAGACTATGATTTGAGACCTATGCAGAAAACCAAATCTGTTTTTTATTGGAGTACCAGGGCATCCTTATAGTTTTTTATACAGTATGCATTGTGTGGTACAGAGTACACTGGGCTATGCTCAAAACTTCTGTTAGGGGTGAACCTCCATGCTCGGCTTTTGGACCGTTTGTCAAAGTCTATGACTTTGGCGGAATAAATCATGCGGTTTATGGCCGGTATTAGACTCCAATTTCAATTGAAAATGCTCGGATTTTGAACATCCATTCTCGGCTTTGGCTCTCTGAGTGAATGAGTTAATGTGAATGGAGTATATCGTAATAGGAACATCGTGAAATGTAGCAAACGGAATGAGGGCAGGAATAGGGAAGGAAGGAAGGAAGGAAGGAAGTGTGCCGGAGGATGGATGAGAAATTATAGATAAGAATTGTTTCTAGCAAACAAGGTGTGCAAATTCAATAGATTGGCAAAAGTTACAAACTTATGGCAGCTAAGGTTTTATAATAAGTGGAAAGATAATGTTTTTTACCGAAATGAATTTCGGTAGCCATTAAAATCATAGATGTCTAACGAATGACCTGGCTGGATAATATCGGAAAGAAACTTCTACGATCACAAATTATATTCTTTACCGAAATGAATTTCGGTACCCATTAAAGGACAAGTTGCATTTATCTGCCCGCTATGGGGTAGACAAGTCTACCTGCTATGGGGTATGCAAGTCAGGCTTAAAACAGAATGAAACTTAAGGACACTTAATACTTTAATCTTGTTATTATGTAAAGTATCTAATGATTTGGTAAGGTTATAATTGGGTTTTGTCAAATAGTTTACATTTATATTATTTTTATTTTAATATTTGCACCACCTAAAAGAATGTAAAACATGAATAATCGAATGTGCACCCTTGCCATATTGGATAATATTTTGATGTATGATAAGAACATTGAATTATCCAAAAAATTAGATTCAGACCGATTTAACATTGTCTATAATGGAAGTGAGTTAAATGACATATTAGTGCTTGATAAACCTATTGATATCCTGCTCCTTGGCAATTTAGGATCAAAAGATTATATGGACACCGTATATCATAATATACTTAGCCATAATTTAGCTTCAAAGATAATTTATTTGTTGCCGGACCATGATTTTAAATGGATCTCGTCTCATATGAATGCTTCTGTTTTTGCTATAATATCCTACAAGGATTATGATGAAATGACACAAATTATAGATAAAGTATGTCAAGGTACAAAATTTATTTCATTAAATATGCATGGGCCAATCATGAAGTCATTCAGTAAAGAGACTATAGTAGGAAAAGAAGTAATATTGTCCGAAATTGCTAGGGATGTTTTGCTACATTTGAGTGAGGGCCTACATTATGTCGATATAGCCAATAAGATTGGTTTATCATTAGATTCAGTCAGATATTATGTTAAAGAATTATATGGAGCTTTAGGAGTCAATAATAAAGGGGCCGCTGTAGGAATGTTCTTAAGAAAGGAAATTGAAATCAACACCGCATCTAGGGTCAGAAAAAAAAACAATAGATTCAATGCAAAAAAACGATATGTGGCAAATTGCTAGATAGTTGTATGAAATTAAATCCCGCATAGAATATTTTTTATATAAATTAGGAAAAAATCTTATTAAAATATCAGTCTAAAGTTAGAAATAAACTGGAACTTATTCATCTAAGAATAGGTTTTAGTTATGTCAATACATGGTAAATGGCCAATCTTATTCAAAAAAATATAAGGTTTATATATTTAATTCTTCTCATATTTCTTTCATGGGCTGGATATAAAATGTTTATTGACCATTTTGATTATGGAATTGATGAAAATGAGCTTCGCCAAAAGTATGAGAGTTTGCTTCAAAATAAAGACAGGAATGCAATTGTGAAAGACTTAAAAAGAGTTTACGAAATGGCGCAATCTTTTGATGATAAAAGACTTTACATTGAAAGTTATATAAACTATTTTTCTATACGATCATCGCATGGTTATAAATTAGAAGCAAACGAAGCATTATTTCAATTACTCTACACACATGCCAAGTATCTACTTGATGACCAATTATTCAATATTTATAATATAATTTTAAGTTCTCATCTAGAGCCCTATCACATCAAAAATAGAAATGATATTGATGTAAAAAAACATATCATTCAGGAAATGACAGATATCTTTAATGCAGAAAAGGACAAGTATAAGAAATTTAATTATCTGTGTATCATTTATAGTTTGAATATTAAGAGAACTCTTTCTGAGTTGGAAAATTTAGAAAAAATGATTTTACAGCTATCACCGAATCCCAAACTAGCATTAAAGTACATAAATTACAAAAAGGCGCTAAGATGTAGAGCAAAAAAACAACACGTTCAAGAACTTCATTATATGAAGTTGGCTTCTCTAGGTGGGGAACCAAATGTAGGTGAGTTGGGTGTTTCTTATAGAAATAATAACATGCTGGACAGTGCGGAAGTTTACCTCTTAAAATCCTATCAGCCTGATCAAATTGATAAACTTAGGTTTTATTTTTATCCTAGTATTAATTTAGCAAAACTATATATTAAAAAGCAGCATTATAAAAAAGCTGGCTTATTTCTTCAGCAAGCAGAAGTTTTTGGTAAGCAGTATTTAGGAGAATTTTTTCTAAGTGAAATTTTTGAAATTAAAACCAATCTCTATAAAGAACAAAATTTAAAAGATTTGGCCATTCAATCTTTGGAAGATGAAAAGGAACTTATTATTGATCAATACAATACAATTTATATGACCAATAAATCTAATGCTTTTGTCATCAATGAAGTTAGGTCGATCAGGAATAGTAGAAACTACTTGTTAATAACGTTTTTTTTCGTCATTGCAGGCATTGTATCTTTCTTTTTTCTCTACATTTTCAGTATGCTGAAAAAGTACAAATTATCACTGCAAGAGAAAGAAATGGAAAGAAAAAAGTCTTCTGAACTCAAGCAAGAATTGAATGATGCATTTAATAAATTTTCTGAGCTAAGTCATATATCTGAAAAGAAAGATAAAGTCATAGATTCCATTATGTCCAATAAAGACATCAAAAAGGCGCTTAGTCACAAAGATATTTTACTACTAAATGAACTCAAAAGCTTTACCAACACAGGTAATGAATGGAGTTTGGTGAAAAATAATTTCCATATCCATTTTCCAGAATTTTATTCAAAACTCTTGAAAATAAATCCTACTTTGACTGAATTAGAACTTCGATATGCCACTTATATCAAAATGGGATTGTCCAATGCTGAAATAGCTACCTTATTAAATATCAATGTGCAAAGTGTAGCTACATTTAAATATCGATTAAAATATCGATTGAATTTGGATAAGGATCAGTCCTTATTGGAGTTTATCATCAATTTTTAGTACTGCTATATCTTTATTAGTGCAAAATAAATAAAGATCTTCATAAAGTTTCCTATTTGTAAATTAGTAATGTTGCTAATTTTGGTTTATGAAACAGCATGCTCTATGTATTTACCAGTTAACACATGTCTATAAGTAATAGATAAAGGTAAAACGGTTTCATTGATTAAAATTACTTCTTTTTTATCATATGATTTTATAAATAGAGTATTAATGATGAACGATTTGTGAATTCTCATAAAATGTTCTGAAGGCAATCTGTGTTCAATGAAAGAAATTTTCTCCAAGGAAGTGATACATTTATTGTTTTCAAGATAGATTCTTATGTAGTTTCCCATGGCTTGAATGTAAATAATCTCGCTAAGATTTATTTTAATTAAATCTCGACTGTTTTTGATAAAGATGGTATTTTGGTTAGTTTTTTGGGATTTTACTAGTTCATTAGGTTTAAATCTTTGAATAATACTAGATAATCTATTTGTATATACGGGGTCTAAAATGAAATCTATAGCGCCAAATTCAAATGCCCAAACGGCATGATTGCTTTGTCCGGATATGATCACTACATGATCAAATTTGCTGAAAACAAATTGATATATTTCTAGTGGCAACTCCGTATTTACTAGGTCTAGGAATAGAATTTGGTTCTGACTTTGCGTTTTGTAGCTACACAACATTTTTAGATCTTGTATAAGTGTCATTTCATGAGAAGAGATAATGGGTTCAAATTGTTTTTGGAAATGCTTTGTTCTGTTGGGATCTGTACAATAAATGATGTAAGTCAAGTTGCTTTGGGTAGGTAATTGATTTAGTAAATGTCTCATAAGTGGTGTTTAATGAATAATTTGATCGTATAAAAAAGATATATTAAACTCAGATTCATCTGGGTTAAAGGTAACGAGTGCTTTATCTTTAAAACAAAGTTAGTTTAATGATTTAGTATGTGCAAAGTATAAGACTTAATACATGGTAATGTATATTATATGTATATAGTATTATGAGTTTACTTGGTAATGTATATAATTAGTGTATTACTAAGTTTATTTGAGTTTTACTTGTTTTAACATGATTTGAGCTGTGGTTGAGTGATTTCCTTTTTGCAAAAAAAAATCTTATATAATGGCATAAGCATGGTTGAATTATTAAATAGAAAAATAAAAGTTTTTGATTACTAAATAATAGATATTTAATTTAATGAAAAGTGATATTTCACTATCAGAATGAACATTAGTATTTGAAAAGTTTAACTATGATATTGTATCTCTAAGTAATATCTATTTTAGATTTGTTAAATTATACCTTGTAATTCTGCCATTACTTTTATTATGTAGTGTACGAAATGATTACGACATGCTAAAATTGCATTTTGACATTTATTATTTTATATTATTTTTTTCTGTTATATGTTTGTATTTTATTTTATTGAAATAACCAGCATTTGGGTTAATTTCAAGCTTCATGTACCTGTTAGAATTGCTGATAGATAAATAACCCTAATTTAAATCAAAATATTTTTTATTTTTTGAATGCCACATTGCAATCTTAGTTTGGAAGATTAAATGTGTGGAATTTTATTACATTAAAATCAATTTAGCGTTATGAGGTTAATTTTATCTTTTTTATTATCTACTTTTTTATTTGTGTTATGTAATGGTCAATGTAGTGTAGAGATTACTAATTATGAGTTGGAATGTCACAATAATGGAACATCAATCAATTCATCTGATGATTATATCATTTTAACAATAGAAGCGAACGGAACAAATGCAAGTGCAAATTATCGAGTTGTTGTCACTGACCCAGTATCTGGTCTTGTAATATATAATTCTCCTAATACCCCATATGGTACAACTGTGATCATCAATGGTAATGGTTTAGGAGGCAATCCTATGTTAAATGCTAATGGGATATCAGTTTACAATATTAATGTACGAGATCAAAGCACTGGGACTTGTAGACAATTATTTACAACAATACCTATTAATTCATGTAGTCCTCCTTGTACGACTCCTAATTGTGGTGATGTCACGGTGGATGGTGTCTTTAGATCGGACAATTCTTTAAATAGTAATGGGTTTGAAGTTGAAGACGGTTATGTTACCAGTGGAGATGGGATTTCGCCTCCCCCAAATTCAGGAGGGTCTAGTGGCGGTCAGAATTGGGATGTGGCTTTTTATAATTCCAGCAGGTTTGGAGTAAATAGAGGCGGTGGTTCGTATGCACCAGGATATAATATTGGTGCCTGGACACAAGTTGTAGCTCCTAGAACAAATGGTTATATTGCAAAGCACTCATATGGCTCAGTTACTGCATACAATAGATTAGGATTATCATCAGGATTTATGTTAGGGATCAATGGTACCAATGAGCCACCAAATACAAGCTTTGCATACAACTATAATTTTGGAAATTATGATTTTGGAAACAATATCCCACCCTCAAGTATTACAGAAGGCGATGTTATCTTTGATACTTGGTTCTGTCCAAGTAGTAATGCATTTGGGGCTAATGGTGCCACAGACAATACATTTCACACTATGAAATTTAAAGATGGTAATGGTAATTTGATGTTGGAACTTGGTTCGGGAAATGTTTGGTTTACGGCTGCCAGTGGTTTTCCTTCGGCTGCTGTAAGTCTATGGACTAGGGCAAATCAAGATCCAGCATTAATAAATAGAAGTGCAACTGGAAATGGAATATTTGCCAATAATCATGGTTGGAGTCAATGGCAGGTTATTTTTCACATGCACGCCTCTGCACCTGATTCAGTCACAGTTATATTTACTCCTGCTGCTATTGATGCTGGGTTGGGTATAGTCCAGACTTACAATGCTCCTATCACATTATTAAATAGAGTACCATTAATAGGTAACTTAAATGCAAACTTTCTTTCCGATTGGGAAATAACTACAGAATCTGGGGGACCAAAATACTTTTATGAGGAAGGATACAGTAGTTACTGCCCTGATAGTGAAATAGTAAGTGTTTGTGATGATGGGGCAGATTTTGTTAGTGTCAATGCAGAAAGTGGAATGACAAATGTGACCTGGCAGAATGCATCTAACGCCATAATTGGTTCAGGATTATCAATTTCAATAAATTCAAATACATTGGGGATGAGCGATGGAACTGAATCATTTACCTATTCTGGAATTGATGGCAATGGTTGTTATAAGGAATTATGTTGCCCTGTATTTGTAACAACTAAAACTTGTGCAGGATGTAACTTAGCTATATCTTGTAGTCCAATATCTCAGTCTAGTTGTACCCCTGTGAATGGTTCCGCAAGCACTTCGGTTACTGGGGCACAAGGAACTTTATCTTATCTATGGAGTAGTGGAGAAGTGGTGGGTAGCATTAGTGGGAAAGTTGCTGGAACATATACCGTAACAGTTACTGATAACTTTTTGCCAGGGTGTACTGCAACCTGTCAAGCAGTAATAACAAGTACTGTTACCTTACCTACAGCAATGTGTACCCCAGTAGCCAATAGTAATTGTGCAACACCCAATGGAAGTGCGTCGGTAAGTACCAATGCCACTATGCCGATGTATCTTTGGAGCAACGGCTCAGCATCAAGTGCTATAACGGGACTCAATGCAGGGACTTACACGGTTACGGTGACGGATACCAGTACAGGCTGTACCAATACCTGTCAAGCGATAGTTACGAACACGACAACACCACCTACAGCAATGTGTACCCCAGTAGCCAATAGTAATTGTGCGACACCCAATGGAAGTGCGTCGGTAAGTACCAATGCCGCCACACCGATGTATCTTTGGAGCAACGGCTCAGCATCAAGTGCTATAACGGGACTCAATGCTGGGACTTACACGGTTACGGTGACGGATACCAATACAGGCTGTACCAATACCTGTCAAACGGTAGTGAACAATACGACCACACCACCTACAGCAATGTGTACCCCAGTAGCCAATAGTAATTGTGCGACACCCAATGGAAGTGCGTCGGTAAGTACCAATGCCACTACGCCGATGTATCTCTGGAGCAATGGATCAGCAGCAAGTGCTATAACGGGACTCAATGCAGGGACTTACACGGTTACGGTGACGGATACCAGTACAGGCTGTACCAATACCTGTCAAGCGATAGTTACGAACACGACAACACCACCTACAGCAATGTGTACCCCAGTAGCCAATAGTAATTGTGCGACACCCAATGGAAGTGCGTCGGTAAGTACCAATGCCGCCACACCGATGTATCTTTGGAGCAACGGCTCAGCATCAAGTGCTATAACGGGACTCAATGCTGGGACTTACACGGTTACGGTGACAGACACCAATACAGGCTGTACCAATACCTGTCAAGCGGTAGTGACCAATACGACCACACCACCGACAGCGATGTGTACCCCAGTAGCCAATAATAATTGTGCGACACCCAATGGAAGTGCGTCGGTAAGTACCAATGCCACTACGCCGATGTATCTCTGGAGCAATGGATCAGCAGCAAGTGCTATAACGGGACTCAATGCAGGGACTTACACGGTTACGGTGACGGATACCAGTTCAGGCTGTACGAATACTTGTCAAGCTATAGTGACCAATACGACCACACCACCGACAGCGATGTGTACCCCAGTAGCCAATAATAATTGTGCGACACCCAATGGAAGTGCGTCAGTTAGCACCAATGCCACCGTGCCGATGTATCTTTGGAGCAATGGATCAGCAGCAAGTGCTATAACGGGACTCAACGCAGGGACTTACACGGTTACGGTGACGGATACCAGTACAGGATGTACTAATACTTGTCAAGCCGTGGTTGCTAACAATACCGTAAATCCATCTTGTAATGTAACAATAGGCAACCAACCAAGTTGTGCTAACTTAAATGGAGGCTCTGTCACAGTAACACCGACTCCCTCAGGAACATATAGTTATACCTGGAGTGATGGTGGACCCAATATTGATGTCAGGTCAGGTTTAGCTGGAGGAACATATACTGTTACAGTAACTAATACGGTAAGTGGATGTACAGGAGTATGTCAAACAACGTTGGATACCCCAATGAATTGTTGTAACATTAATGCCGTTGCTCCTTCAGATATAGTTTGTTTGGATAATGGTACGCCGACGATTATTACAGACAATAGAATCAGATTCAATGCTAATATTACAAATACAAATAATTCTTTAACGAGTTACCATGTCACAGTAAATGGTGGAACAACAATAACTCCTAATACTAATATTCCTTATGGATTGACCACCTTTACATTGGGAACAGGTACAGCAGGAGGAGGTGCAACATTTACCATCACCGTGACAGATAGTGCTACTCCAGGATGTACACAGACTTTTCAAGTGACTGACCCAGGAGGATGCAATAACACAACACCATGTCCCGCACCAAAGTGTGGAACAGTAACGATACAGGTGAATGGAAATTGATAACTGATTGTAAAGTTGATGAGTTGTTGAGTTGTTGAGAGTTATCAAACAACTTAACAACTCAAACAACTTAACAACTCAAACAATAAAAAATAACGCTTTCATAAAGAGGAGCCTTCACAAAAGAGTGTTGGCTCTTTTTTTTACCCTTCCGCTCGGATGACTCTAATGCAGCACATTGGTTTTTGCGAATGATATAAGCGGTGGGACGTCGGAAATTTGTCAGAGCGAAAAGGAAATGACACTTAAATTTTTAAATTTACTAAGATGAAAAAATAATTTTTAATGTCTGTATTATTTTAAAGCATCTCAGAAACTTCCATTAATTTTAAATAATGAAAACTTTTTTTATTCTTGTAATCATATCATTTTGGTTTAATTTTTCAGCTAATGGCCAAAATACAAGAGATAATTAATTATTTATTTTATCCTTCCAAAAACAAAGAGCAAAAAAATGGTTGGATAATATTATTGCCGGGTTCCAGTGGATTAAAGATTTTTGATGATCAACATTTTTATCACAGAAAGGCAGAACGATTGAGTAATAATAATTTTGATGTTATTCTTATCGATTATAAGCAATATTTTAAAAATAGTAGGGATGTATCAAAGCCCCAAAAATCAACAGGAGAAAAATTGCTTGGACAGTTAAGGAAGTACTATCCGAAATGGATACACTTAAATTAATAACGAAGAACTCTCCTCGACATATTATAGGATGGAGCTTGGCGGGTGAAGGTATATTTCATTTAATTAAAGATGAATATTATTTAAAAGAGAAAAATATTAAAAGCGTAATGTTATTATTTCCTTCAAATCAAGATAATATGGAAATTGATCCGCATGTTCCTTTATTAGTTTTGGCAGGAAAAGCTGATAATGTCATAAATATTAGTGATTTATCTTTAAAGTGTGCAAACAAATCAAACATTAAATTAATGTTATTTGATGAGAGTTATCATGGTTTTGACATAGAATCTTTAACAAAGGCTAGATCAATAAGATTTCATCCAGTTTTTGGAAAGAGATACAAATTTATTTTGGGTATAGTTGCTAAATCACCTTTTTAGGTGAGGGTACTTATGGTTTTTATACCTAAATTTGTATATTTTATGCAAAATGTAGTTTTTACAATAGGGGTATGTTTGATTTTGGGTGGTTTTATTAATGCCCAAAACTCGATGTTGACTCTTCCAAGGGATACGCTTATAGTCATAGCAGGACTAGAAGAAATTATTAGGAGACGATATCTCACATCACAGCATCAAAGCCTACAATTTATATCAGATGGCTACTCAGGAAGGTTTAAAAAAGAATATACTTCAGAGTATGAATTTTTTGGTCGATTTAAGTTTAGACAGTTTATTGGCACGTGACTCCAATTTGAAAGCTTTGTACCATTACAGGTTGCAAGCCAATTATTCGGAGTTGAAATTGAACCAACTTAGGGCCATTCATTTGGATTCTGCTATACATTATGCGAGCTATGCAAATAATCCCATACTACAGTCGCGGTTGGTGATGAATCAAGGTATTCTTTTTATGTCTCAGGAAACACCAAAGCCAGACTCGGCATTGTACTATATGTTTAAAAGTTTGGATATGCTAAAAGATATCTATGAGCAAAACAAATCTGGCAATACCGAAAATGCACTCATGTTTAATATTGGTGAAATTTATGAAGAAGATGGCAAATATGAAGACGCCCTGAAATACTTTGAAAAATTGTACTTACATTCTATAAAAAATCAACATCATACGACTCAATATAATGCCCTTTACCACATTGGCAAATGTAATTATCTATCCGGGAAAATAAAAACAGGAAAGAGGATTATCGCTCAAGCTTTACGCGATGCAAAGTATTATCAAGATGGGCATATTGTGGCAGAAATACATAAAAATTTAGCGGAGATTTATACCAAAGAAGGCAAGTTGGAGTTAGCTTTAAAGCATGAAAAGGAATATTCTAACTATCTGGATTCGATTTATATTAAAAAATTGGCCATAGCACCCGCCTATGTATTGCAAAGAAAAGATATGTACTTTAATAAGATGCAGGAGGCCAAAGCTCAATCAGACTATCAAGAGTCACAAAGACTACTCCATTTAAAAAATTTACAATTGAAATACCTTGTAGTTTTCTCTTTAGTTTGTGTATTGGGATTTTATGTTTTTTTTAAATTTAAATCACGCCTTCAAGAACAAAAGCAAACCATAGATGATCATAAATTGACTATTGACAAAAATAAAGTACAAATACAACAGAAGGAAAAGGAAATAGCATACATCAAAGCATTTAATGAAGGACAAGAAAAAGTTAAAAAGGATATTGCTATGACACTACATGATTCTGTAGCTGCTAGCTTGGCAGCCATCAAGATGAAACTACAAAACAAACAGTCTAAGATGTGCCCACAAGAAGTGGAGATGTTGATCTTGGAGCTCAATGACGCTTATAAAATGACCAGAGATTTATCTCATGCCATGATGCCCCCTATTTTTGGCGAAAATTCTTTCATTGAGGTGATGGAAGATTTTTGTAATAAAACAGCAGCAAACTTTGATATTCAATTTAACTATAATTTTTTTCCTGAAGAACAACTCAATTTGCTTCCCAAAGAACATAAGATTGAAATTTTCAGAATCGTTCAGGAACTCACTATAAATGCCTTAAAATATGCACATGCCCATAGATTTGAATTGTCTCTCCTGCACCACGAATTTCACTATGTTATTATCTTTGAAGATAATGGTATGGGGATGCACAAAGAAAAAAAACACCATGGTATCGGTCTACAAAATATTGAAGAAAGATTAAAGTATCTCAATGGACGCATGAACATAGATAGCCAAGCACAACAAGGTACGACCTTCATCATAGAAATTCCATATCATATTCATCAAATCTCCAATACTATTATATGAGTGCACCTTGCAAAATTATACTCGTGGATGATCACAAACTATTTACTGATGGATTGCAGCAAATTTTGGAATCTGAGCCTGATTTTAAAATACTCCACCGTTTTTACAACGCAACAGACTGTATCTCTTTTTTGGAAACGTGCCGTGATTTACCCGATATTATCATTACTGATTTGAATATGCCCGGCCTAAATGGTTTGGATTTGATAGATCAAGTGTATACTAAGTATCCGGATGTAAAGGTTATCTGCCTGAGTGTGAGAGATGATATGTATGCTATTCAAAAAGTGCTGAAAAGAGGCGTATTGAGCTTTTTGTCTAAAGATGCTGATGTAGACGAATTTAAAGAAGCGATCAGAAGTGTGATCGCCGGTAAAAAATATTTTAGCAAGAATATTACAGACAAAATTTTTCACAATCAACCTAATCGTCAACATCAAATTCATAAGGTTGTACTGACAGAAAGGGAGACGGAAGTTTTAAAATGCATAAGTCAGGGATGGACCAACATCGAAATAGGTAAAAAATTGTATTTGAGTGAAAATACTATTGCAACACATCGGAAAAATATACAACTAAAACTTCAAGCCAAAAATGTTGCCGAAATCATTTCTATAGCTTATTCGCAGGGCTGGCTATGAGTTGTGTGCTAGTGTTGTAATCATGCTGAGTAAGGACAAATGAAGTTATTGTGTTGTTATGTAAATATATGCTTTTAAACCTATTCTGGATAGAAATACCCAAAAGTCGTTTTAACAAAAGATGCGCGGCAAAGTCCTATATTTGGCTATATAGTCGAATCTAAAAATCAAACAAAAACTATAACACCCTTTTGTCAACAAGGTGTAGAAACATTTGTAATCCGACTAAAAATTTACTCATATATATGATTTCGTAATGTATAAAATTACTTAAACATTTTATTAGCACGCTTCGTCATATATAATTATTTTTTAATTTGTGCGCAATGTATCTTTGCTCGTGATATTCCCAATATCTGATTATATAATGTTGTAAAATATTAAGTTAAATATAGTTAAAAATTTATATTTTAACTTGTTTGCAAACGTCATTTGACGACCTTATTAATATTTAATAGACCTAAATAGCTTGTGCTTTTTTTATTGAGATATCAATGAAATAGCCAGCTATTGGTATCATATTTTTTAATTTTGTAAACCCCTATTTTGTTATGAAAGTCAATTCGTTTTTATTTCCCTTTCCGTGGTTTTTTATTAGTAATTTAGAAATTGAACTTATTTAATCGTTTTTAAAAATTTCAAACATGAATATATTTACAAATATTTCTTTCATTTACCATTGGGTACTTTCTTTTTTATTATGTTTTTTAAGTATAAATACTAATGCTCAACTAGGTAGTTTTGAGTTTTCAGATGGATATATCATTCCTAGTCTCGACAACGTAGTTGCACCCAATCCCGGAGGTACCAATACCGGGTATCGAATGTCAGTGGAATTTTATAATGCTGGTCGTTTTGGAAATAATTATGGGGGTAATTACACACCTATGGGCACCAATAGTCAAAGCCCGCTTAGTGGGTGGACTGCCGTCGCCAATACCGCTTCTAACAATACTGCCTTTTTAGCTAAACATAGGTTTTCGTCGGTCAACGTTTATGATCGATTTGGAAATGATAGTGGCAATATGTTGGGTTTTAATGGACCTAGTAACGCTAGTATTGAGTCGATATGGAACTATTCCTTCGATGGTAAAGAATTTACGCCCTATGGTACACCCAGTAGTATGACCAATGGTGATGTGAAATTTGAAATATGGGTCTGTCCAGGTGCAAATGCCAATGGAAGCTCAAATGATAAACCTTTTGGCACTATGGCTTTTTTGGATGGTAATGGCAATAACATGGTAGAAATTTCTACTGGAAATCGATGGACTGGAAATCAAAATGGTACCGGAAATTCTGGGGTTAGTGTTTGGACTAGAAGTGGAAGCCAATCAGCCCTCGTACAGCGTAGTGCCAATGGTAATGGTATGTTTCTGAATAATCATGCGTGGAGTAAATGGACGATTATCTTTCACCTTTCTACGAGTGTTGCTGATAAAGTAACTGTGAAACTACTCCCAGCAGCATCTAATGCTGGTCCTGGGGTAAATCAGCCTATGGGATCTGAGATCACAGTATTGGACCGTGCGGACCTAATCAATAGTGTCAATGCAAATTATCTTGCTACGTGGCAGCTTCGTTGTTATGGAGGGGGTAACAAATATTTTTATGAAGATAATGTTTCTTCTTTTGCAGGGGCAAATTGTTCTGTTTCTATCACGCCACAGCCAGGAGCTTGTGTACCTGCATCCAATACATATACACTTACTGGCAATTTCTCTGTATCCAATCCCCCTAGTGGGTCCCTAAATATCACTGTAAGTGGCGGAGGTGGTACAACGCTTAATGCACCTTTTCCTTCTACTTTTTCGATACCAGGACTCACTGCAGATGGTGCGCCCAAAACAGTTACTGCTACATTCAGTTCTAATCCTTCTTGTTCTGATACGCGCAGTTTTACGGCACCTCAAGGGTGTGCTCCTGCGGCTTGTTCGGCTACACTTACCGCTACACCGGGCACCTGTGCACCAGCAACCAATACCTATACACTTACGGGACAAGTTAATATCACTAACCCACCTTCATCAGGTACATTGACCATAGCTGTGGTGGGAGAAGGATCTCCTCAGACTTTTAATGCACCTTTTAATGGGTCTTATAATTATACTATTTCTGGATTAGTGGCCAATGGTTCTGGCAAGACCGTAAGTGCTACATTTAGCGCCAATGGTAGTTGCTCCACTACCCAACCTTTTAGCGCACCAAGTAGTTGTACTCCAGGGGCGTGTTCTTCTTCTATGACACTTACTCCAGGGGCTTGTACGTCACCAGCCAATAATTATGCACTCAATGGAACGATCTCTGTATCCAATGGCCCAGCTTCTGGTACCCTCACGATTACAGACAATGGTACTACGATACATACGGCTTCTGCTCCCTTTAGTGGTCCGATTTCTTTTAGCGCTTCATCGCTTCCTGCCAATGGTGCCACCCATACCGTAGTGGCCGCATTCTCAGGTGCAGGGGCTTGTGATGTGACGCAGACCTACAATGCTCCCGCTTCATGTCAAGCGGGTACTTGCTCCGCCAATATCACTACCAATGTAGGTACATGTCAGAGCGGTAGCAATACCTACACGCTTTCAGGGCAGATATATCTTTCAGGTGCCCCATCATCTGGTACGCTTACCGTGAGTGTGTCTGGAGGAGGAAGTCAAGTGTTTAATGCACCTTTTTCTAGTCCACTTTCTTATAGTATATCAGGTCTGAATGCTGATGGTTTTTCTCGTACAGTAAGTGCAGTTTTCTCAGCTAATGGCTCCTGTAGTACTTCATCAAATTTTTATGCTCCAGCCTCATGTGCCCCGGTATGCAGTCTCTCAGTGACAGCCTTGCCTGGACCTTGTAGCGCTGTCAATTATACCTATAATGTTTCGGGTACGCTTACATTTAGTATTCCTCCGGCATCTGGTTCGCTCACGGTCAATATCAGTGGGGGCGGCACGCAGATATTTACGGCCCCTTTTATCAGTCCGCTGACCTATAATATCACTAGTCTAAACCCGGATGCCGCGCTACACACAGTGACTGCATTCTTTTCTGCAGGATCTAACTGTGCCGGCAGTACTTTTTATACTGCTCCTAGCCCCTGTACGCCTCCTCCTTGCGCTGTGGCTGTCACTGCGACACCAGGTAGTTGCGACCCTGAGACAGGCAAGTATCCATTGTCTGGTTTGGTTTCATTTAGTAACCCACCGACCACAGGGACTCTTACAGTGACACATCAGGGTATTGATTTGATTTTTAATGCACCTTTTAGTTCACCTATTGCTTATACATATCCTATACCAGTAGATGATTATCTACATCCTGAGCAAGAAGCAAATGGTCAACCACGTACAGTCACTGTTACATTTTCAGAAGCTAATTGCTTCAGGTCTGTTCAGTATTATGCCCCACAGCCATGCCCCTGTACACTATACCCACCGGGGGTATCTACCCTATGTGATGATGCAGACACCGGGCCATCTGGTGATGACACCTACACCGTCCTTTTGGTGGGTTATGGTATCAATAGGGGGACTACCTACACCCTCAGTGGCGACCTGACAGGTAGTTTTGATTACAATTCGCCAACGCCTTCTTTCGGTCCATTCCCTATATCGGGAGGGCCGGTGAGCTATACCATCACAGACAATACCTACAGCGGATGTACCTACTCCGGCAGCATAGACCCGCCAGTACCTTGCTCCGTCCTCAGGGCCGACCTGCAAGTGGTCAAAACCGCCGACAAGACCGAAGTGCTCAATGGTGAGACGGTAGTCTATACCGTCATCGTGACCAACAACGGCCCCGACCCGGCCAACAACGTGGTGATCAAAGACAACCTGCCCGCAGGTGTGACCTACCAGTCGCACAATGCCCCGGCCGGCACCACCTTCAATAGTGTCACCGGGCAGTGGAATATCCCCGCCATGACCAATGGACAAATGCTCTCGTTGACCATTACAGTAACAGTTATTTAGTCACCTTAAAAAATACTCGACATGTACAACTTAAATATAAATAAGGAGAGACTCAATAGATGTATAATCATTCTGAAATCTGTTGCCATCTTTATCATAGCTTCAGTGTATAGTTCACACATCTTCGGTCAATCACTCAAACCTGGGTTCTATGCAACGGGGCCTTTAACAGGTGTTTCCAGTAGTGCTGGATTATCTATAAGGAACCCTGCTTTTAAATTACCCAATGGAAATTATTTGGTATCTGGTTGGAGTGCCTATAACTCTGCCTTTAATTTCGCAAAAGTAGATCACAATTTCAGTTTAGTTAGTATTAAAGAATTACCTAACGCTTCTATTAACAGACATCGTCATGTACTTCAATTAAGTGATGCAAGTATTATTGCTGTGGGACAGTCAAGTTTAACTGGGGTTGAAAACCTTTCTATTGTGAGAATAGATGCGAATTTAAATCAGGTATGGACTAAGACGTATTCATTTGGAGGGAGAGATTTTTCTGTGAATACTGTGTATAAATGTTCAAATGATGATATAATCGTAATTGGAAACTACTTTAATGGATCTGTAGCTTTGAGGCAGATTTTGAGAATTGATGAAAATAATGGAACTATCCTAAACTCATATGCTTTTCAAAACAATACATCTATCGGCTCCATCATTGAAGATTCAAACGGTAGTATTTTTGTGTGGGGAAGAGGATTGTCTGTCAATCAAGTACTATTGTACAAGTTTAATAGTAATCTAAGTTTAGTTTCCTTGAGACAAGTTTCTCTTACTTTGCCATCAGGTGTCACTAATTTAAATAATGCAGGAAGTACAGTTGATAGCCAAGGAAATTTGTGGTCTAAATATATCTCAGGGTTTCCCTATTACAGTTTAGTAATCAAATACAATCCAACATCAGAATCAGTTGTTTTTGTCAAATCAACAGCTGATGAACTTAATGGTGTATTTATACCAGCGTTGGAGGGTGATGGTATGATTATTAATTCAAGGCAAAAATTTCAAAAATTTTCAAATAATCTAACTCCAGTATGGGCAAAAGAGAGTTATTTACCTGCTAGCGAAGGGGCAAGTGCTGGATTTCCTTTGGATTATGCCATTGTAGATGGGAATTATTATATCATACCTCATGCTGCTTCTGCCACAAGAGACTGGGTGATGAAGATAAAGGCTGACGGCCAATATAATACCAGTTGCCTACCACAAAACAGTTCAACGAATAGTACATTTTCAGATGTTACTTTTACAGTAACTAGTTTAACACTCCCTACAGCTATCCCATCCACGCCAACCAGTGTTACTGAAGAATTTACTTTAGCTTCAGCTCCTTCAGCATCAGTTGTTTTAAGAACAGTCTGTTCTGATGCTTTCCCACCCGAAATCTGCAATAACAACATAGACGATGACGGTGACGGGCTGGTGGATTGTGCGGATTCAGATTGTGGGCAAAGTGGAGTACCCTCAAGGATTTATAAATATGCTACAAGTGATACGTTATCCTTATTCTCCATTTTGAAACAAAAAAACGGAAATCTGGCATCAATTTTTAGGGATAAAAACAGCGTTCCAAGTACTTTGATCATAAGAATTTCTGATGTAAATGAAAATCTGGTAAAATGGATAAAACCAGTATATCCTTCTACCAATGATATTTATGCAGCAAATCAACTGACAAGAAAGTTGGTTGAATATTCCGACGGAGGTTTGGCTTATATTATTCAGGCATTAGGTGGGTTTGCAATTGTAAAATTAAAGCCCGACTATACCCTTGACTGGATCAAACAAATGCCTGTTACAACAAGTACATTTATGGATTATACAATGACATCACAAGGGCTGATGTTTTTTTGTACAGGAAGCGGAACTGATTTAGCACAAACTTATATCATATCTTCAACTGGAGCCATCCTAAAACAAAAATCCATTCAAAGGACACCGGCTGTAACCTTTGCACTCACACCATTGTCAATAACGGAGTTGAGCAGTGGCAGCCTTTTAATAACTGGGAGTGAGACTATTGTACCCGAAGGCAGAATGTTTGTAATGAAACTTGATGCCGATTTGGGAACAGTATTTTATAAGTCCTATAATGTAGGCTTTGAAAATGCCACAATGTTTCCTAAGGCAGTTGAAGGGGCTAACGGAAATATTTACATAGCAAGTTACAGGCGATCTGCTTCGATAGGGGAGACCTGTGAATTGATAAAACTGGATCCAAGCGGAACACTCATTGAAGCCAAGACGATTACTAACAGTTCGGTTGTTTTTGGAAATCCCATTTTAGATACTGAAGGTGATGGGGTATATTTGAATGCCCCCGGTTACCTAATCGCTAATTATAACTTTGAACCATCAATATCTTTAAATTGGGCCAAACGCTACAAAGAGTCAATTCCAAGTTTGGTATTACAAAATTTAGGAACTAACCCTTTGTTTAATGGTGATGTAAGTATGGTTAAAGATATAGACGAAGGAATAATTGCTTATTATAATTACATGTATACGGAAGCTAATCCTCCATACAATAATCATAATCCAAACTTCGGATTTATAAAAGTGGATAAACAGGGAAACTTAGGTTCAGGATGTTCGCCTACTGCCCACACGACATTAACGCTTACTGCCTTAGCTAATTTTAATACCATAACACCAGCAATATCTAGTTCTACAACAACTTTTTCATTCCCTAACTACACACAAATTGATCCTTTAGTAGAATGGACAACTGATGTAGCAGCGAGTCATCTGTGTAGTGCACCATTGGAAGAAATCTGCAACAACGGTGCAGACGATGATGGCGACGGTCTCATTGACAGTGCCGACCCTGATTGTGCCTGTGCGGTGGCTTCCTGCGACAAAATCCCCAACGTAGCCTACGTCCTCAGTCTGGATGTGGTGGACCCGATGGCCAACAACAACCGGGGCAATGCCGACCTAAAGCTCGGTTCTTGTACCTGCGACCTCAATCCTATAGCCTACGAAGTACAGTGCAACAACAACGGCACGCCCAATAATCCAGCCGACGACACCTACACCATCACCAACTTCATAGTGACGGCAGCAGCAGGCGGTGGTGTGGGCGGCTACATCCTAAGCGGCGGCATCACTGCCAGCGGCAACGCGTATGGCACGGCCTATAGCTATGGCCCTTTCCCCATATCGGGCGGTCCGCTATCGGTGACGGTGACCGATGTCAATACCACCACCTGTACAAGAACAGATCAGATCATCCCGCCACTATCCTGTAGTAGTTGTACGGTAATGGGTGCAGCAAATGGCGATGCAGTCTGTGCAGGGGAGAGCATACAGCTTACCGCCTCTGGTGGCAATACCTACAGTTGGGAAGGTCCCAATGGATATACGAGTACCGACCAGAATCCAGTCATCAATGGCGCTACCACAGCCATGGCCGGCAACTATAGCGTCACAGTGACCAATACCGTGGACGGCGGATGTACGGATGTGGAGACGGTGGTCGTGGTCGTGACGGAGGCACCAGCAGTCAGTGCAGGGGCAGATGTTATTGCATGCCAAAGCACACCTACAAGTCTCACCGCTACTGGATGTGCAGGAACCTTACAATGGTGCCATGGTGAATCTTCTTCTACCATAAGTGTACAACCATTAGAAGATGCAATTTATTGTGTACGTTGTACAGTAGGTGGTTGTGTAGGGACAGATAGTGTATTGGTTGCTATATCTAAATTGGATATATCTACCATAGCTACTGCTTGCAATGGTAGTACAAATACTTATACTTTAGAAGGCAGTCTGAGTTACATTAACCCTCCGGCAGGAGGCACACTTACAATATCAACAGGGGGAATGAGTCAAAATTTTAGTGCACCTTTTCCATCGACTTATAGTTTTAGTTCTTTGCCTGCTGATGGCGAACTCAAGACCGTGACAGCTGTGTATAGTAATGCGCCATCTTGTACCTATGAAGTGTCGTACCGTGCAGCTTTGCCTTGTACGTTGTGCGATATCACTGATGTATCTGCTGCCCCAAACCCATGTAACCCACTTACCAATCAATACAATTTGACAGGTAGTATTAGTTTTTCTAATGCCCCTTCTGGTGGTACACTTACTGTATCGGCAGGAGGAAATTCAGTTATTTATAACGCACCATTCGTTAGTCCATTAGCATATAATCTACCAGGTTTATTGGCTGATGGCACCACTCAAAATGTCACAGCCATGTTTTCTGATGATGCTGGATGTTTTGGTATTAGGACTTTTACGGCACCATCATCTTGCACCCCTGATCCATGTACATTGTCTTTAACAGCTTTGGCTTCAGCATGTGATGTAAATAGTAATTTTTATGAAGTCAATGGAACAATAACTTTCACTAATGCGCCCACAAATGGAACATTAACCGTTTTTGTTCAGGATGGAGGGACCCAAAGTTTCAACGCTCCTTTTAGTAGTCCTATTACTTACACTATACCTACGCAGGTTTCTGATGGGTTAAATCACACGGTCATTGCTCTGTTTAGTGGCAATGCGGCATGCAATAATACAGCAAATTATACAGCTCCTGCTTTATGCGCCATGGATTGCAATATCCGACTGAGCATGGAAGTAGGCGTTTGCGACCCCAATACCAATACGTATGCAGTGACAGGAGAAGTATATATCAATAATCCACCGTCGGGAGGCAACATCATCATATCTTATCCGGGCGGTCAGCAGACGGTAGCCAATACAGGCGTGTCTCCAGTGAGCTTCCAGATACCAGGACTTCCCGCCAGTGGTGGGATAGGAGAGATAGGTGTCACCATGAGCAATGATCTGCCTTGTTATACCAATAGTATCTATGAGATACCTGAGTCATGTGGTATGTTAAGTTTGTGTAGTATCAGTGCCATGGCATCAGCCAGTCCTTGCGATCCAGAGCGCAATGATTATACGCTGACAGGTACGCTTACATTTAGTAACGCCCCTACCGGCAATATCATTTTAGAAATTGATGGCATCACCCATACGATCACGGGACCCGTGAGTAGTCCATTGATGTACGAAATACCAGGCATGCCATCAGATGGTTCTGATCATCAGTTGTTGGTATATTTTGAAAATAACGCCAACTGTAGCAATAGATTGACATACACCGCACCTGCAGTCTGTGCACCGAATACCTGCACCATGAGTATGGACTTACTTACGGGAAGCTGCCAATCTGCCACCAATACCTTTAGTGTCAGTGGAAGTTTGACGGTAAGCAATGCACCTGCGAGTGGTCAGCTACGGATATGGATAGAGGGCACAGGATTCGAGACCGTGATCAATGCCCCTTTTGGAGCCAACATCCCGTTTTCATTTAACAATATGGTATCGTCGGGACTCCCTTATGATATCAAAGCATCGTTTAGTGCAGATTTGAGTTGTCAGGTACGTAAGTCGTTTATAGCACCAGATGCTTGCTTTATTGGAGGTGGTTGCGAAGTGCAAGTACTTGCTGCGGCAGAGTGCACATCAGGTGCTACATTTACGGTGACCGGAATGGTGCTGATCCAGAATGCACCATTGACTGGTACAATGACGATAAGCGCAGGACCGTTACAACAGACGTTGTCCGCGCCATTTGACCCCATGGTATTTATAGGCTTTAGTGGTTTCCCATTGGGCACGGATGTACCAGTTGAGATCACTTTCAGTGCCGATGCAGGCTGTAGTGTGACTACCACAGTAGATGCGCCGCAAGATTGCAACTGTGAGGTGTCTTTAGGAACTGTAAGTGGATTATGCGTAGAAGGCACAGAGACACACAATGCACGAGGCACCGTGACCTTGGTCAATCCACCTTTGACGGGCACGTTGACAATCAGTGTGCCTGGCGGTCAGTCGGAAGTATTTACTGCACCATTCAATAGTCCACTGTATTATGAGGTGACTGGTTTGCCAGATGGTGGTGGTAGTAGGACAGTGACTGCAGCATTTAGTGCAGATGCAGGATGTACGACTACACAAAGTTATATGGCACCTGTGGATTGTCCGATATGTGACATTCAGTTGCCGGTAGTACAAAGTTTATCATGTTACAATAATGATACACCATCAAAAATAGCAGATAATAAAATAAGAATTCGATTATTAGTGACTAATGCCAATCCAGCATTAACGACTTATAATCTGACTGTAAATGGAGGTACCACCATAAGCCCTGCATTAGGACAATATGGTGTTAGTACGGAATTCACGATGGGACCTGGTACTGCAGGTGGTGGTGCCACATTTATTATTACGATAGCCGATAGCAGTGGATTGACATGTAATACGGCAGAAGTTACGGTACCTGATCCAGGCAATTGTAATAACACAACAGAGTGTCCCAATATAAAATGTGGCAGTGTGATTATTCAGGTGAATGGGAATTAATTTTAATGTGTTAATTAATTGATGTGCTAATCACGCTGATGCGTGACAAGTTGTGCTGATTGGATGACTTTCCTGCCGATTAAACGTAAGTCAGACAGGTGTGCTGATTAGATGATGAGATGATCACGCCAAGTCGTGACAAGTTGTGCTAATATGCTAATTGAGACAACATTGTCACATTAGCACATTGTCGCATTAGCACATTAATAAATAATAACGCTTTCATAAAGAGGAGTCTTCACAAAAGAGTGAGGGCTCTTTTTTTTGATAAGTTGAGATGACATAATACTTTGAACTTACCTAATGTAAATGTATATATGCCTTTTTCTGTATTTAGATTTTTTAAGGGGTTGAATAGCTTTCTGGTTTAATGTTCTTAAACTGATAAGTTATATAAAGTTTATTATTGGGATTAATTGTGAATTAAATTCTAAAAATACTATCATACATAATGTATGAAGTTGTTTAGTCATTAAATGAATTCATTTCATCATTTAAAATATGCTTTTTATGGGGCTTTATCTTTTATTTGTGTCATAAATTAGTTCGACACTTAATTTATAGCACCTAAAAATTTTGAGAATGAAAAGCATATACAGTCATTTTGTATTAGTATTTTTGATTAATTTAATATTTAATATCCCTACTTTTGGTCAGTTGCCCAATTGGAATTGTAATGGATCTACCACACAAACATTTAATAATTATCAGGGAACGGGAGTGAATCTCACTATACAAGCTATAGGTAATATGTGGGATGGATTGCCAAATTATTATAATAATAGCACTTCAGGATGTAATGATTTACACTGTAATTCACAATATTGGGGTAAGATACGATTTACAAACAATACTGCTGCGAATAATCCAACAACATTAAGACTTACATTTAGTCAACCTGTATTAGTAAATAGTCTTCAAGTGGGTACCATAAGTTACATAACTGCAGGAGTAAATGGGCGAGAAAGGATATCCGTCACGGGTTATTTGAATAATAATACAGTTGCATCCACTAATCCTTCTGGAAGTGGTGATAATTGTGTTAGTGTCAATAGTACTGGGCCAACCATTACCAGTAGCGGCAATACCCGAATTATTACAGGTGTATTAGAACAAACAAACGATGACGCTACCAACGCTTATAATAAGGCTTCGTTAAGTTATACTAATTTAGTGGACAGAATAGACATTGATTTTACAATGTTAGTCAATTTTGATAGACCAGGGTCAGTATCATTAAATGCGATTTCTATTTCAAATCCATGTACTGTAGCATCAGGAACAATCGGCTCTGATCAAACGATTTGCGAGAATGCAACACCTTCATTATTGACCAATGTCACATCAGGAACTGGTAATGGTACCATCAGTTATCAATGGCAGAGCAGTACGGTAGGTTGTACCACTGGATGGGCGAATATCTCAGGAGCCACTAGTGCTACATATCAACCTATCGCGTTGACGCAAACAACATACTATAGAAGAAGGGCTCGAAATACAATTAGTGGTCAGACATGTGATGAATTTAGCAATTGTGTGACTGTGACGGTGAATACTTGTGTATCATGTACTGTAGCATCAGGAACAATTGGCTCTGATCAAAGTATTTGTGAAAATACGGCACCATCTGTACTTACGAATGTCACGTCAGGGAGTGGAAGTGGAACGATATCTTATCTGTGGCAAAGCAGTACTACGAGTTGCACATCAGGATGGGCAAATATATCAGGAGCTACAGGAGCTACCTATCAGCCTGGTGTCTTATCACAAACGACATATTTCAGAAGACGTGCCCGAAACACGATTAATGGCCAAGTTTGTGATGAGTTTAGCAATTGTGTGACCGTGACGGTGAATACTTGTGTATCATGTACTGTAGCATCAGGAACAATTGGCTCTGATCAAAGTATATGTGAAAATACGACACCATCTGTACTTACAAATGTCACATCAGGGAGTGGAAGTGGAACGATAAGCTATCAATGGCAAAGTAGTACTTCAAATTGTACATCGGGTTGGGCAAATATATCAGGAGCTACAGGAGCTACCTATCAGCCAGGTTTCTTATTGCAAACAACGTATTTCAGAAGACGTGCTCGAAACACCATCAATGGACAAACTTGTGATGAGTTTAGCAATTGTGTGACGGTGACGGTGAATGCTTGTACTTGTAATCCTGACAATTTTAATGCACCACCATTCTGTGCACCTACACCCAACTGTCCATCTGGAAGTTTTCTTTGGTCACAAAATATAAATTCAGCAAATGGTAATACCTCATTGAGATTGTGGTGTGGTGCCACTACCACATTTATAATTCCTGGACCCTATCCTTCAAATTTTGGAAACGGAGCATTGACTTTTAATATTAATGATGTAGTGAGTTATGATGGGTATAGTGGTAGAAATACTGTGACACAGCCTAATGAACGATGGCGACTTGTTTTCAGAAAGAATGGAAATAATGTAGCTACTTCTAATTGGACAAATGATGTGCCTGACTTAAGAACTCAAGGTTATTGGAGAGGTAGCTTAGGAAGTGTTTCTGTTCCAAATGGTGTGGATCAAATTATGATAGAACATTGGTCAGTAACACAGGACTGTAATAGCCCTAACAGTGTTGCACCAGTCAGTGTATGTATTAGTGTTGAGGAAAACTGTATAGTTTCTCCTGGTGTCATTGGAGATAATCAGGAAATATGTTATAACTCAAGTCCAAATAGTTTGACATCTGTTGTACAGGCCACGGGAAATGGAACGATTACTTATCAATGGCAAAGAAGTACTACAAGTTGTACTTCTGGCTGGTTTGATATTTTAGGGGCAACAAGTGCAAATTATAATCCTAGTAGTCAAACTCAAACTACATATTACCGAAGAAGAGCAAGAAATAACGTAAATGGTCAGACTTGTGATTCATACAGCAATTGTTTGACAATAATCGCTAATCCTCTGCTTACATTTAATATCCCTGATGATGAAGTTTGTGCTGGAGCAAATTATACCAAAACAGTGCAAGCCACAGGTGG
>CAZGMB010000015.1:0-89898 GCA_964526715.1 uncultured Aureispira sp.
CCCACAAGATGGGACATTTCTGCCATGTCATTTTAATTTATTTTGGACAGATGTGCTTTTACATATAAAATGTATTTACTGTCATCTGTCCAGAAGAATCCGTAAAGCGGTCTAGAACTTTCGGTCAGAGGCTTTGCTCTTTCAAATGGATCATTGATCTTCTTGACCCAAACATTCAAAATACCTTTATGGGCTTTCAAAAATGATATCCACTTCCCGTCAGGACTAATCTGACCTGAAGATATCTCAGGATTTCCAAAAAACAAGTCTCTATCTAAGAGCGGCGTTTTTTGTGCATTGCTACTCAATGTCATTTCAAAATAAATTGTAAAAATGAATAAAATTCACATAGCTTTTTGCTTTAAGTTGTGCTACAACAGCGAATTATATCAATTTGTTGTTTTGATTTCTCTTATAAATAGCTAGATAAGTAAAAGCAGACTGCTCTTTCTAAAAACTTATGATATTTTTCCAAATTTAAATGCTTTTAAAAATTACTTTACTTCCTGCATCAGTTTTCTGACTAGGGGAGAAATTGCAATCAAAACAATACCAGCAATCAATGCATAAATAGCCAGTTGAAAATATCCATCAGTGTAGGCTAGCATTTTATTATAATTATCTGCATTTTCAGAAGCGTCAGAAATATTTGCTCCAAGTATACCAGCAAAATACTGACCATAAGCACTAGCCAAAAACCACATTCCCATCATTATAGCTTGTAGTTTTTGAGGGGCCAATTTTGTCATGATAGACATACCGATTGGAGACAAACACAGTTCACCAAATGTAATTACTAGCCAAGCTAAAGTGAACAAATCAAGGGATGTCACACCATTCGAATCAGAAAAAAACCTTGTACTATAAAAGATATAAAAACCGCCTGCAAGAAAAATAAAAGCTAAACCAAATTTGATAAGTGTGTTTGGCTCCATTTTTCTCTTGGATAGCCAAATCCATACTATACCTAGGAGTGCAGCAAACATAATTACAAAAAGTGAATTAGCTGAATTATTGACCCCATTGGGATCAAGTGTAATTCCTAGGACATTACTGTTCAAATTATTTGCAGCAAATAAACTAAGCGACCCTCCACTTTGCTCAAAAAATGCCCAAAATATAATGCTAAAAAAAATAAAAACTAATCCAGCTATCATTTTTTTCCTATCTGAATCATTCATCGAAATCATTTCGTACCCTATATAGATCAAAGTTAGTGGACCTATGGTGTACATAAAGTAATCCGTATATTCTGTTTTGGACACCATGATCATAATCACGGGTAGCAATACCAATGAGCCAATATATGTAGCCCATTCCATCATCTTGCGCTTATTATCAGGCAATAACGCCAATGGAGAAAGCCCTATAGTACCCATTGTCTTTTGTGTATTGACAAATGAAAGCAAACTTATCACCATCACCACAGCAGCAAACCCAAAGGCTACATTCCATCTCAAAGTTTCAGGTATAATACTACTCAACATTTCTCCTTTGCCTACAGCAATACATAAATAGCCTCCCAATAATGCCCCAATATTAATACCAGCATAAAATAAGGAAAATCCAGCATCTCGCCTAGGATCCCCTTCTCTATATAGTTGGCCTACCATAGTCGAAATATTTGGCTTAAAGAAACCTGTACCAATGATAGTAAAGCTGATTCCAAAAAAGAAATATGCCTTAGGGTCAATCGCAAGAATCAAACTACCTGCAATCATTAGTAAACCACCCCAAAACAAAGATTTTCTATATCCTAAAATTTTATCTGCAAACAATCCACCTATAAATGTAAAAGCATAAACAAATGCTTGAGTTGCTCCATATTGTAGATTAGCTACAGAATCATTTAACATCAACTCTGTCACCATAAAATAAATGAGCATTCCTCTCATACCATAAAAGCAAAATCGCTCCCACATTTCCGAAAAGAAAAGTGACCAAAGCTGCTTAGGATATTTTCCCTTAAAATTTTGAATTTCTTCTATTGTTGGGTGAATGGTTTGTTGCATAATATTTAGACTTTACGATTTACGAACTGTCAAATATAATTGATAAAGTGAAATATTTGAATATTTTTTACAAATAAAGACCACAACCTTAAATTTATAATCAAGATTGTGGTCAGTTAAATTTTGGATTCCCAAATCAATTAGGTCATCCCATTCATCATTTTTTTCAATTTTGGAGATAAAAATGCTAATATAATAGCTGCAATTCCACATAAGACCACAAAAACCATAAAGAATTCGTACAAGTTATGAATTTCAAAACCTGCAAATGATGTGTACTCAAGTGGCAATTGTTCCTTTTCGAATAAAGCTAATTGTTCAGGAGTCAAAGTCACTTTCTTATCTAAAACATCCTGAAGATTGACTCCAATTGCTTCAGCTTTTTGAAACTTGTCTCCTGTAGCAGGAATTATGGCTCCCAAAGAACCTGCTAATGCATAGCCAGCAGCATTAGAGATAAAGAATACCCCATATAATAATGATGCAAAACGTTTTGGTGCTAATTTACCTACCAATGATAATCCTATCGGTGACAAACAAAGTTCACCCATTGTTTGAATTAAATACAATAACATAAGCCATTTAATAGCTAATAAACCAGAGTTGCCCAAATCTTTTACATTGTGTGCAATTATAAAATAACTTAATGCAATTAATGCTAGTCCCATAGCTTGCTTTAATGGAGAAACAGGCTCTCTTCCTTGTGCTCTCAACTTATCCCATAGTAAACTGAAAGGTAAAGCCAACATTACAACAAAAATACCATTAAAAATTTGCACCATTGATGGTGGCATATTCCATCCAAAAATATCTCTATCCGTTTGATTATCTGCAATAAAAGTCAGCGATGAACCTGCTTGTTCAAAGGCGGCCCAAAAGAAAATGATAAAAAACGAAACTATATAAATCACCCAAATCCTTTCTCTCTCCACTTTATTTTCAGCAGAACTCATAATTAAAAATGCCAAAGAAATACCAGCAGAATAAATGAATGGATAAATAATTCCTTTAATTAATTGGCCCATTGCAACATCTGAAAACCCAAATTCACCGACTAAAACATATCTAAACACAAAGAATAAAGCGGTAAAAATGCCAACAGCAGTACCTATAGCTGTATTGGTAAATTTAGCTGTTTGAGTTTCGCCATCTTCAAAATCGTCACTTACATTATTTTTTGGCAGTCCGCCTATTGGCCTACCTTCGGGAGTCACAACATATTTATTTTTTAAAACAAAGAATGTAACTGTTCCTATTACCATCGCGATTGAAGCCGCCAAGAATCCCCATTTAAAAGCAAAAATATCTCTCACACCTGTTCCCACATCTTTGACATCACCAAGCCAAGGACAAATAAATTGACCTAAGAAAGCTCCAATATTAATTCCCATGTAGAAAATAGTAAAAGCTGAATCCAACTTATTTTTTTCTTGTTTTGGATATAAACTGCCTACCATTGAAGAAATGTTAGGTTTAAAAAATCCATTTCCAAAAATGATAATAAACAATGCTATCCACATGAATAATTTTGCACTACTCAAACTAGAATCAAAGGTGGAAGCACTTATAAATAACAAAAACTGTCCAATGGCCATTAAAATACCACCAAGCATGATACTGTATCTATTTCCAATATATTTATCAGAAATAAAACCTCCTAAAAGTGGAGTCAGATAACATAATGCTAAAAAGCCGCCATAAATAATGGCCGCATCTGCTTCTTTTATTAGTAAAGAATTGACCATGAACAATGTCAAGATGGCTCGCATTCCATAAAAATTGAAGCGCTCCCACATTTCGGTTCCAAATAATACCCAAAGACCCTTAGGGTGTGAAGTATTTGCTGTTGTACTCATATTGTTTTTTGATTATTTTGGAGCTAAAAGTATAAAGTTTTTCTCTAATCAAACAAATTTGTACGTAATTAATTTGGATGTATGATTTACCAGCACCAGCTCTCATAGTGATCTGGCAAATATTATTTTAAAATAGGAAATTTTGATACATACTTAAAAACAATCTGAACTGTAAAACGAATATTTACCGTTGTTTATTTGGTGGATTTAGATTACAAATTAAAACAAAATGTTTTAATCAGAAAAATTAAAAGACCTTACTTAATAGTCTTAAGTATATTTTTGGCTTTTTTACTGCCTTTTGATGCGGCATTTTTGATGTCCTTGGCGTATCCACTTTTACCTGCTTTTTGTTTTGAGATCCCTCTTTGAGTAAGGATATCTGCCTCTGCAATTCCGTCATTTACCTCTGGGCAGTCCGCGGCTTTGTCAAAAGCTTTCATAGCTTCTACAAAGTCTTCCATTTCCATCAGTACGATACCATACTGATAAAAGGCCCATCTTAACCAAAATCTATTGGGATTCTCTTTTTCAAAAGTTCTGTTTGTAAATAATTTTAGATCAAAAGCCGCTTTTTGCCATTCCTTAAGTTGTATATGACATTCAGCTTTTAGTTTCCTAGACTTCCAATAGAGTGTTTGTAAAGCAATTGACTTTTTGATAGATTCTTCTAGATTTTCTATGGCTTCATTCCACTCTTGTTTGATCATATGTATCTTTGCTTTTCCGTAGTAAGATGTAGGAATACTTGGGTCTATACCGATACATTTATTGTAATCACGCAGGGCGTCATGATAGTTTTTCATTAGAAAATTAACCTTGGCCCTTCTTTCATAAGCTTGGGCGTGACGGTCATACTTTTCTATTGCTTGGCTCAATGCGTCTATAGCTTCCTGCTCTTTGCCCTGAACTTTGACGAGTTTGCGACCTTTGACAAAAGACAAAACTGCTCCTTTATCGCTTTCTGGTTCTAGGGTTTCGAAATGCATGATGTCTCCTTCATTAATCATCCAAGCCCGTATAGAACCTGCTATAGCAAACTGTGCACAATATCCCAGTAGGTTGGTAGTGGTTCTGAATGCTTTCTCAGAAACTTGTGAAACGTGCCTTGGAATTTCTAAAGAAAGTTCATCTTCTTTAAAAATATCTTCAAATTTAAATATAACGTCAGTTTTATAATACGTTTCTAAGCGTTGGAGAAACATCTTTGTTACTTTATCATAACTCTTTTGCGTCCCAAACTCCAATCTGCCCTGTATGATCGTTTTAAAGTACATTGATTTTTTTGTTGCCAATAAGTATATAGAAAAAATCATTCCAATTTTTGATTTTCAATAGGATTTTTTCATATTTAGTTAAAAAAAGAATCTAAACATCAACCTGATTAGATTTTCAACATATTTTACTATTTAAGCTTTATAACCAAATAACCCTCTTTCAATAATCATTTCGGCTAATACTTGAGGTACATGTTGTTGCCAGCCTGTCTTATTTTGTTGGATATCTTCCAAAACCTGTGTTGGATAAATATGCAAAATATCTCGATTGTATGAATTTACCGGTACTACTTGCTTGCTATCCAAAAGATACTGATACAAAAACTTAATCCCCTGTGGCACTTCTAAATTTTCGGCGGTGATGATTTCATTAGTCTCGTGATCGAGTGCCGGATAAGCATATACTTTAATATTTTGGCTAAACAACTCACCAAAGGCTACCAATAACCTTCCGTCCTGATTTTGATAAAATTTGTCAGAAATGATCGCAGATAGCTCCCGAGCACCTATGACCAAACCCAAATTAGTAATTTTGTAATCTGAAAGATAATTAATGAGCATTTCATGATTTACACAATCAGACAAAAGTACTCTATGACCCAGTGCTGATAACATGTCAGCCCGCTCCAAAAAATCTTTTTCATCTATCTCAGGATTTTGCCCTTTCAGATATTCCATGGTCATCTCCATCATTAGATTTAACTTTTCGTCAGGCAACTGAGTTTCTTCTTTAAATTGGATATAACTATTGGAAATTACATCTTGCGTTACAATGGTAGGAGGTCTAAAATTACCTCTAATGACCATTAGTGATTCTTTGTACAAAAATTCAGATGCATGTATACTGCTCCTATTGACATCAAACATGGCGACAGATGTCAGCTTATTCTTTACTAAATAGAGCGATAGTAGTCTTTTGTCAAAATAATTGAAATCTTCACCATTGATACGGAGCAAGTCAATTGAGACCCGATCTTTGATATTATCAACCAATGAAATCACCATTTTTTCTGGGTTGTCATTGTAGTAAAAACATGAATAAATCATATTTACACCTAGTATCCCGATGGCTTCTTGTTGTAGTCGATTATTGGTATCCAACATTTTGACGTGCAGCACCATATCATTGACCGGACCATCAGGTTGTAATCTGAACCTAAGCCCCATCCATCCATTACCTTTAATGGTTCGAGTGTAATTGATAGCCTGTACAGTATCCGCAAAAACAAAAAAAGTACCATCAGGCCTAGCATCCTTGAGTCGCTCTTCAATAAGTTCCCACTCATGCTCTAGCATCTTGTATAATCTGGACTCAGACACATATCTGCCTGAAGGTTCTAAACCATAAATAGCATCTGAATAAGTTTTGTCATATGCAGACATAGTCTTGGCAATAGTACCAGCTGCCGCTCCTGCCTGAAAAAAATTACGCGCAACCTCCTGACCAGCACCGATCTCGGCAAAAGTACCATAAATCGGGTCATTTAGATTGATATCCAGTGCTTTCTGCTCCGTCTTTACCATTTGATATTCCATAAGCTCCTAATCTTGTGTACAAGTAAGACACAAAGATAGAAATACTTATTAACTGTTTATAGTCCAAATAAATTAGTTTGAATGATTTGATATAAATGAAAAAAGCCGACTATCTCTAATGAGATACCGGCTTTAGGTTATAACGAATTGTTTTGTCCAAAAAAAATAACTACTTTTTAATCCAGATGCCAAGCCAAATTCCACACAAAGTCCAGCATATGATAGCATCTAAAAGGTCAGGCAAAGAATTGAGTTCAAACCAAATAGAATTTGAATATTCTGTGGTCAAATATCCTATCAATCCTACAGCAACAGATGCCATTATAGCCATTCTCATATTTACATAATGAAAATTGCCCAAGACCCAGCAAAGCAGAAAAACGGCTACAATATCTGCTGCAAATCCTCTGAGCATATTGGTACCCATACTTGTATTCATACTTTTACGATAGGACACTATGGCCCAAGGTTTTCCTTGACTTTCTTCCATTTGTTTTTGTGCGATGTCACTAGCGGTACCTGGTGGTACATTGGGTATAAAATAGGTACCATCTTCTTTTAAATTGGTCGAAAGACAATTTATAATATTTTCCTGCTGGTCGGTGTACCGTTGCTGTGATGCGTGCATATTGAGTAAAGCCCACGACATAAACTGATACATAAAGACAATAAGTCCACCTACCAAGCTACCAATAATAAATTTGTTGTTCATGAATAATTGTTTTGATTTGAAAGAATAATAGCTATACTTTTTTTCCTGAAAATCTGGAACCTAAAATGGTCATTGGTAAGTAAATACATGTATCTGCAATAGCAAACCAAAAAGGATGTGATATATTGGACACTAAATTTAATACGCCTCCCAGTGTCCAAAGTAAAGCAGATACCCAAATCCAAATATTTGATGCCGACATTGAAAATCTGCTTATTATCCATCCAGATAAAAATGCACCCATACCGTGTGCCAATACTATCAAAGCCAACCTTCTTGGATCCATATGTTCGGCGCTGAATATCACCATTTGTACAACCATTTCTATACCCATTACTAATAAACCGCCAGCAAACATGGCAATAATAAATACTATGAAATTTTTGATGGTAGAGTTCATGATATTAATGATTTACAACGCAAATATAATATTAGTTTTTATATCTTATAATTTTTGTTATTAAATTTTAACTATTTCATATTTATCCATATTTTTAACCGCATACCTTAGTCATCACTAGCAGTAAGGCTGGCTTTAAATATTCTCAATTCTCCATATGAAAAGTCATCACCGGCTTTTTCTTTTAGCTCTGCTAGGTTTTCTCCACCATAGTTTTCAAAAATAACACTCAATTTTTGGATTTGTCCCGAAGTAAATAATTCAGATACATGGATTTTTCCTTTGGCTACCAACCGGGCCATGTGTCCCTGAACGGTACCCACAGTAACCACGCGTTCTTTGGCTATTTCGTCCATTTTCATCCCCTTTTGCCAATATTCAAATGTGACTTCTTCCGTTGGTTTTTTTTCAGTTTTTGGTTTTTTTTCTTTTCTTTTATAATATGAAAAATCTTCTTCATCGTCAATCACTTGGAGCTTGCTTTCTTTGACTTTTTGCTTGGCATTTTCGAGTTTTCCGGACCTATAAGACTTTACAAAATCATCTGTAAGTGCGTCTTTGGTGATGCTTTGTCCATCCAAATGCGTCTTTATCAAGAGACATGCTCTTTTCATATTCAAAACCACGGAAGTCGTTCTTTCTTCCAATTCGAAAAGTTCATCAAAATACTCTTTAGAACGTTTACTTCTTTTGACAATTTCAATTTTTTCGAGTACGTTGGCTATTATAGGATCCAAGACATCAAAAAAATGTTTAAAAGCTCCAGTGACCTTATCATTAATAAAATTATAATCAGTAGGCTTTTGATTAAAATGCACATCTATCCAAGACAAAAACTTTTGAGACACTTCTAGAATTGATGAAAGTTGGGCTACATTTTCTTGTGCCCATACCACAGATCTACCTTTTTCTGTTAGTTCAGTGTTTTGTATGTAGGATTCCAAATGTTTTTTCCATAAAAAGTGAAGTCCAGAAATGTCAAAAGCGTTTCTGACAAACTGATATAAATAATGAGCGGTACCTTCTTCAATCGTAACTTTGATCTTTTGTTCATCAGCCTCCTGAGTAGCATATTGCATGACGTCTGCTGCATTTTGAATACCATTCATACGAAGATGGTCCATGAGTACCAATCCTTCCAAAGACCTTAATCTAGAGAGCGCTACATATGCCTGGCCAGGCTGAAATACGTCAGCCACATCGACTACTGCTTTATCAAAAGTGAGTCCTTGACTTTTATGTACGGTGATCGCCCAAGCCAATTTTAAAGGGTAATGCACGAAAGTACCAATAATTTCTTCTTCTATATCTTTGGTGTTTTCATTGGTTTTGTATCGGACATTATTCCACTCATATCTTTCTACTTCTATAGTTAGATTTTCTTCAGGGAAATGCACAAAAATCTCATCTTTGCCCAGTGATGAAATAAAACCCATTTTACCATTAAAATACCTTTTGTCATGAGCTAAATCATTTTTAGTAAACATAACCTGGGCACCTTCTTTGAGCACTAAATTAGCATCCATGGGATACATTCTGTCCGGAAAGTCACCTTCGATCTCAGCTTTATATGCATATTCCTTAGTAGTAAGTTTTACTAGTGCGTTTTTATTGATTTGGTCAGCTTTGTTATTATGTGTAGTCAGATAAATGTATCCTGGGGCATTGTTAAAATCAAAGTCTTTATTTACAAATTTAGATAATAAATTTACATCTGCATCACTGACGATATTATTTCTCAAATTATTCAAAACATTAATAAAGCTTTCGTCTGATTGCCTATATATTTTTTTGAGTTTTACGTACAAAGGTGGCGAATGTTGTAATACCCGAGCATGGAAGAAAAACATACCTTGGTAATATCTTTGCAAAATTGACCATTCATCTGGTTTGACAACAGGTGGAAGCTGTAAAAGATCACCGATAAACAATATCTGAACACCACCAAAAGGTCTCTCTTTCCTACGCACTCTTTTCAATACAAAATCCATAGCATCCAATAAATCTGCTCTCAACATACTGACTTCATCAATCACCAAGAGATCTAGTGACCGAAGTACTGCCAGCTTCTGTCCGCTCATTTTGAATTTTTTGATCAGTGATGCCGGCGATTCAAATTTATGCTCCATCTCCGTGGAAGGTATAAATGCTAAATCAGGCACAAAGGCTCCTGGTGCCAACTGAAACATTGAATGAATAGTAGCTCCTCCTGCATTTAATGCGGCAATACCTGTGGGTGCAACGACTACAGTATTTTTGTGGGTATTTTTTATTATTTGTTTTAGTAAAGTAGTTTTTCCGGTACCTGCTTTACCTGTTAAAAATACGTTTTGCTGTGTTTGACTGATAAGTTTTAAAACATAATCAGCTATTTCATTTTTTTGGTAATCCATTTTTTATGTTTTGTTAGTTTGATTTAGACCAAAGGTAAAAAACATTTTTGGAAGGAAAAACAAAAAAGCTATGAAAAAAAAAAGGGGTCACTGATTATTTTAGGAGAGTAGTAATGTTTGTTATGTCTTTTGGATAGACAGCACTTCTATTTGAATGCTCCATGATGATGAAATAAATGATTGGTGTAAGATAAATTCTAGCATTAGTAAACATCTTAAAAAGTTAAAAAAATGGCTGCCAAATGATATATTTTTCAATTACAGCCATCACAGCCAGACAGATCATAGTACATGGGGTTAGGACTTAACACACTAAACTTAAATAGAATAGAGATAAAAAGCTATTTTAAAAACCTATGAATTTAAACCATATTAAGCAAGCAGATGACCCGAATACGTTGATGTTATCCTGAAATCAGTGGGTGTCGCTATACTGTAGTGGGAACTCGTGGGAACTCAGTGGGAACTCGTGGGAATGCAGTGGGAACTCAGTGGGAATGCGGTGGGAACTCAGTGGGAACTCAGTCGGAATTCAGTGGGAACTCAGTCGGAATGCGGTTATACCATCTACGGAGTATGGTGCTAGTATCATGGGAGTATCGTTGGAGGAGGTACGGAGTATGTATGGAGTAAGATACAGATTGATAGGTTTGGATAATGGCATATGAAAATAAATTTTACATATACATAACGTTATTTCAGAGGATATGTGTGTAGGTCAAATGTTAAAATTTATTAAAAATGGACGCATGTTATGTAAAACCACATGCCAAAATGGGAAGAAAAAGGAAGAAATAGGAAGTTTGGGTCGTTTTTGGACAAAAGTGGAAAAAAAGGACAAAAATGGACAAAACTGCCCAAAACATACCCAAAAGGGACAAAAGTGGACATAACCGGAAAAAACAGGAAAAAAGGGGAAATAATGTCCCATTATGGACCTGACCTCTTGAAAAATCGAAATGTAACCCTGTATCTTTGGGGCATTGTTTAACTTTTTAAATTTTTTTATTTATGTCAAAATTAAGTAGTTTGTTCAAGTTTGAAGGCACGCTAAGAGATATCCATAGATAAAGTGATTTCAAATATAACAAATCTGAAGGAACGTCGCAAAAAGAAAACATTTCAAGATGAATAAAGAGCCTTTTTAAAGAAGTATTAAGTTGAATATGACGAAAAATATGTATGGGAGTAAAGATTTCAATATCTCCATATTCTTTACATCATTTATGTCAAATTAATCAAGTAACCCTCCAGGTAAAACGCTTTTTAAAACTTCTAAATTCATGGTCATTTATGATCAATTCTTAAACACAAAAAATATACTCAATCCCCTCAAATAGTTCCTGACCCAAAAAAAGTAGGCACTATTCCTAATTGCAAATAGTGCTTACTTTTCTAAGGAATAAAGAAACGATAAACAAATTAGTGCGCAAAAACCTCTTGATATAGAATGGGTTGCGGATACTCTTCATTAAATGCACACTTGATGACATCAAACGCTGTCACGACTCCTTTCAATTCATTATCCAAATTTACTACGGGTAAAGTTTTGAACCGTCTATCTGCAAAAAGTTCGGCGGCGGTTCCCACCTTGTCTTTGGGTGTGATTCTCACGACTTTGGTAGTCATCACATCTCTTATCACCAGGTCAGTTCCATGACCTGCTCTATTGGCTTTCCACAAGTCGTATGATGTGATCATCCCTACCAACTTCCCATCTAATACCACCGGCAATTGTTGAGTTTGTGTTTCCATCATGAGACTAGCTACTTCGTCGATGGTTTGATGTGGTCTCGCTACTATGGGATCTTTCGTCATAATAGTACGTACTTCCTGATTCATCATGGCTTTATATATTTAACGGTAAAATAATATTATAACAAAACCCTAGCGAAGAAAAAGAAAGAATACAAAATATTATATTCTGTTTGATTGTATAACTACCATACTAAATAAAAAGTTTCCTGAACATTGTTTTTTCTTTAAAAAAATGGAAAAAATCTTCCCGTATGGTTTTTATACTCCCGATATTCAGGAAATTTTTTTTCAAGTTGTTTTTCTTCATAAGTAGTTTTTACCATAAAAAGTATAATCAAAAAGGAAGTTATCACAAGCTTAAATACTGATAAATATATCAGTGCCGCACCCAAAAAAACTAAAATTACTCCAGAATATATGGGGTGTCTGATATATTTGTACAATCCATTGGTCAGTAATAAGCCATCTTGTTTTGGGGTAGGGAAAATGGTCAGATTTTTGTCTAATTTAAAAATAGAAACTATTGTTATTAACGATCCGCCTACGAAAAACACCCATCCCGGCAACTGCAAAAATGATGGTAACTTTGACCAATGTATTGGAATGAAAAATATTAAAAATAATATTAATTGAAAGACAACCAATATATAATCTAAATATGTTTTCTCTGTTCCTTTCATAAAATGCCCTCATCTGCAAAACTGTAATAGGCCATATCTCCAATGATGATATGATCTGCGACGACTATTTCAAAAATATTGCAAGCTTCCTTGAGTTTTTTGGTAATATTGATGTCTTCACTCGATGGCCTAAGGTTGCCCGACGGATGATTGTGGCATAGTATTATCGTAGATGCCAAATGCTCCAAAGCACATTTCACAATTAACTTTACATCCACTACTACACTTGATACTCCACCTCTACCCATTGATTGAGTGTGAATAATTTTATTGGCGCGGTTGCATAGCAATATCCAAAATTCTTCATGAGGAAGATCGGCCACAAGTGGGTATAAATAATCAAAAGAATCCTTACTAGATTTGATCGCAGTACGCTGTAACGGATCCGTCTCTTGTCTTCTTCTGCCTAACTCTAATGCAGCAATGATATTGATGGCTTTTGCTTCTCCGACTCCTTTATATCTTTTGACCAGGTCTTTGATAGTGATTTTTCCGAGCTCATTGAGATTGTTTTTGTGATCACTAAGTATGCGTTTACTTAGGTCTACTGCCGACTCGCCCACAGAGCCGGATCCTAAAATGATGGCTAACAACTCAGAATCAGTGAGAGACTGTCTTCCTTTAGCCAGCATTTTTTCTCTGGGCCGATCGTCAATGGACCACTCTTTGATGGAATTATATTGCGGAGCATCTGACATAGGTAAAATGTTAAATCTTAAAAAAAATTATTCTGATTCAGACTTATTATAATCGATTATATTTCTTTTAGATTGATCAGATTTCTTTTTATCTTTGTTAATTAGATAATGTATAGCAGCATCTATATCTTGAAATCTTTGATCATATTTACTTTCCAACAGAGCTAATTTTTTATTTACATCATCATGACTCAGTGCGTATTGTCTTAAAAATACAAATGCTCGAATTATTTGAATGTTGATTTCAATCGAAATATCACTATTAAGTACACTTGAAAGCATGGCTACTCCTTGTTCAGTAAAGGCAAAAGGTAAGTATTTAGAAAACTTTCCTCTTCCTTTTTCTATGGTCGCATTTTGCGACCTTAAAGAATCTAACTCATCCTTTGTCAGTTCAAACATAAAGTCAGGTGGAAACCTGTTTATATTTCTTCTTACCGCTTCCTTAAGTCTTTTGGTTTCGACATGATATAATTCAGCTAGATCAAAGTCAAGCATTATTCTAAAACCTCTTATTTCATGTATTTTACTTTTAATTAAATCAAGTTCCATGTTAAAGTATAGTTTGCATCCATTTTTTATTTACACCAACTCCAATGCCTGCTCTAAATCCTGAATCAAATCGTCCACATCTTCTATACCTACACTCAATCTGATCAACGAATCTGTCAAACCAACCTTGAGCCTTTCTTCTTTGGGTATAGATCCATGTGTCATACTAGCCGGATGGCCAATCAGGGACTCCACACCGCCCAATGACTCCGCTAATGAAAAGTAATGGGTGCCGCTAAGGACTTTTCTGGCACTCGCTTCATTATTGGCTACCAAATCAAAAGATACCATACCTCCAAACATTTTCATCTGCTTTTTGGCTACTTCATGACCTGGATGAGATGCAAATCCTGGGTAATAAACCTTAGATATTTTAGGGTGATTTTGTAGATAGTGTGCTATTTTTTCTGCATTCTGACAAGCTCGCTCCACACGGATGTGCAATGTCTTAATCCCTCTGAGTATCAAAAAGCAATCCTGTGGTCCTGGTACAGCACCAACTGCATTTTGCAAAAATCTGATTTGGGACGCTATGTCTGCATTTTTGGTTACTACTACACCATGTATGACATCCGAATGACCTCCGATATACTTGGTTGCCGAGTGAACAACGATATCAGCACCTAGATCTAATGGATTTTGAAGATATGGAGATGCAAATGTATTGTCTACGCACACCATGATGCCTTTACCTTTTACCTGATTACAAACAGCTTCTATATCTATGATATTTAGCATAGGATTGGTGGGTGTCTCTACCCATATCATTTTGGTATGAGCAGTGATGAGAGCATCCAATGTACTCACATCACTCATGGATACGAATTGAAATTTAATACCATATTTAGCAAAAACCTTCGTCATGATTCTATATGAGCCTCCGTATAAATCATCACAAGCTATAACTTCATCTCCGGGATTCAAAAGTTTGAGTACACTATCCATAGCAGCTAATCCACTCCCAAAACAAATAGCATCTGTGGCATTTTCGAGTGCTGCTAGGTTTTTTTCCAATACCGTCCTGGTAGGATTCTGTGTTCTTGCATACTCATAACCTTTGTGATCACCTGGTGCTGCCTGGACATAAGTGGATGTCTGATATATTGGTGTCATAATGGCGCCCGTGGATGGGTCTGGCTCAATGCCTGCGTGTATTACTTTGGTTCCAAATTTCATGGTAGGTGTTTGATTTTTTTATGAAGTGCAAAGGTAAGTGAAATTATTTCAAAGAATAAGATTAAATCTCAGTTTTAGATTATAACAAATATCGATTTTATTTCGTTTAATCAGAAAGCAAAACGACCATGTCTATCCAAAAGGATCTTTCGGAGCTGGTAGCAAACAGACTGATTTCCGACGAACAAGCTCAAAATATTGAAGCTTATTATCGTACTCACAAACCATCCAATACCAATACTTTGACCTTGATTTTTGCTGCTATTGGTGCAGTATTAATTGGCTTGGCAATGATACTCATTTTGGCACATAATTGGGACAATATGCTCCGCTACACCAAAATAGGAGTCGCCTTTTTACCTTTACTACTTTCGCAAGGATTGACGGGATTTACACTATGGCGCAAATCAGACGTACCTCTTTGGAAAGAGACTTCCGCCATTTTTCTATTTTTTAGTCTCGGAGCATGTATGGCCTTAATTGCTCAGATTTACAATATTCAAGACTCAGGAGGAAGTTTTTTCTTGACTTGGGCAGCATTGTCTATACCTATGATTTATGTACTCAGGTCTTCTGCTATGTCCTTGTTGTGTATTTTGTGTATTTCTTATTACAATATGGTATATGGGTTTGATTCATCAGACAATTACAAAGACTTCATATACTATTTATACTTAGCTGCCATTTTGCCTCATTATTTATATTTGATTAAAGAAAAAGTAAATTCCAATATTACCTTTATTCATCATTGGGTTTTGACTATATCTTTGCTTATTTGTACTGCTACTTTGGCCAATACAGCAGCATATGCTTTATTTTTACTTTACATGGCATTATTTACATTTTTTTACAACCTGAGCAAAAGCTCTTATTTAGAGAAAACTCCATCTTGGGCCAATGCCTACGGTATCATATCGCAAGCAGGTATCTTTATTTCCCTGATTATTTTGAGTTTTGACAATGTGTGGGAAGGAATATCCAAAGAATACAATACAGATACCATGGTGTTTTCTAGAGAGTTTTTGATGACTCTGATCTATACTGGTTTTGCTGCATTCTTATATATAAAACATCAGGTTTTTAAAGCGGAGCACTTGTTTGATTTTTTCTTGATTTGGGCACCTTTTGCACTTATTTTTTACTTGAATGATTTATATCCTGCATTTTTTGTCAACTTATTGACTCTGATTTTAGGTGTGACAGTAATCGTAAGAAGCATTCGACAAGAAAGCCTTGCTTCTTTAAATTTTGGTCTTTTGATCATATCCATTTTGATTTTGTGCAGATTTTTTGACACTGAAATGTCATACCTTATCCGTGGATTAGTTTTTGCATTCCTAGGTATTGGTTTTTTTGTAACTAATTATTTTATGATAAGAAAATTCAATAAAGATGCCCAATAAATCCATACTTTTAATGATCTTCCTTTGGGTTGCTTTTTTGCAATTATTGGTGCCTGCCAATATGATTTTCCAAAAAAACAAAACGGTGGTCACAGGTACTTTATTTAAATTTAAAGTAAAACCAGTCGATCCTGCAGACCCTTTTATGGGTAGATACGTAGACTTAAGTTTTGACCAAGATACCTTTGTGATAAAAGATAGTAAATTTTATGCAGATCAACAGACCATTTATGTAGAGATCGCTCAAGGTATCGATAGTTTTGCCATTATTAAAAATATATCATTATCACCTTTTAAAGATACTAAGCATTATATTACAGCCAAAATAGCTTATACCCAAGAAAATAGGGTACATATTGAGTATCCATTTACGCGGTTTTATATGGAAGAAAGTAAAGCTCCCGAAGCAGAAACTAAAGTAAACCTCATGCTCCGAGACAGTACTTATGAAGGATATGCTGAGGTATTTGTGTACAAAGGTGATGCTGTAGTACAAGATGTCAAAATCAATAATCGCACTATCAAGTCACTTTAAGTGATCTTTTGTTGAACTAATTTATTAAAACGGTATTTTGTTTCTTTGTTCACTATCTATAACGCATGATAAGCCTTACCAATATATTTACATCACAACTACCTGCTGACCCATTAGATAGCAATGTCCCGAGACAAGTACAAGAAGCAGCATTTTCTTTTGTAAATCCTAAAGGCATGGTAGATCCAAAAGTCATCATTTACAGTGATGAAGTCGCCGAAAGCCTAGGGTTTACCCAAGATTATTGTAGTACGCACGATTTTGCAGAGATAATAACTGGAAACAAACTTGCAGAAGGTAGCAAGCCTTATGCTATGGCATATGCAGGCCATCAGTTTGGAAATTGGGCTGGTCAACTTGGTGATGGTCGTGCCATAAATCTGGGTGAAACAAAATCAAAATCAGGCCTGCAAACCTTACAACTCAAAGGCGCTGGCCCTACGCCGTACTCCAGAACAGCTGATGGTTTGGCCGTATTGAGATCGTCTGTCAGAGAGTTTTTGTGCAGTGAAGCCATGTTCCATTTGGGTGTGCCAACCACTAGAGCCTTATCTTTGACAATTACAGGCGAAGATGTGCTCAGAGATATGCTTTATAATGGAAATTACCAATACGAAAAAGGTGCTGTGGTGTGCAGGGTAGCCCCATCATTCATCAGATTTGGAAGCTTTGAATTTTTTGCATGGAGACAAGACAAAGAAAATTTAAGAAAACTGACAGACTATACTATTAAGCATTACTTTGCACATTTGATTGGGCATGAGCAAAAATATCTAAAACTTTTTGAAGAAGTAGCTCATAAAACATGTGAAATGATCGTCCATTGGCAAAGGGTGGGATTTGTGCATGGAGTCATGAATACGGATAATATGTCTATCCATGGGCTTACTATTGACTACGGTCCTTACGGCTGGATGGACAATTATGACCCAGATTGGACGCCCAATACTACTGACCTACCTGGTAAAAGATACCGTTTTGCAAACCAACCGGTGATAGCTCAATGGAACTTGTTAAAATTAGCCAATGCCTTGTACCCGATCACTTTGGAAGAAAATGGATTGAAAGATATCATAGAAAATTTTCAAACATGCTATAAAAAAGGGTATCTGAACATGATGTTGCAAAAACTGGGACTAAAAGAATCATACCCAACTGATGAAACATTAATATCAGAACTAACCCAAACGATGAAAGATACTCAATGTGACATGACTATATTTTTCAGGTTACTTTCAGATGTGAATGATAACATGACTCCTTCTGAAGCTTATGAAATTATTTCTAAATCTTTGTATTTAGACATAAACGATGAAGACATCAAGATCGTTTGGCAGCGTTGGTTTTTAAAATATCTGGATAGACTCAAAGATGAAACCATATCTAATGAGGAGCGTAAAGTCATCATGGATAAAGCCAATCCCAAATATGTCCTACGAAATTATATGGCACAAATTGCTATCGAAGCTGCCGACAAAGGAGATTACTCCGTTATACACGAATTGTATCAACTCCTGAAACAACCTTATGCTGAACAGGCCGAATATCAACATTGGTTTGAAAAAAGACCAGAATGGGCCATAAAAAAAGTGGGTTGCTCTATGCTTTCTTGTAGTTCTTAGAGACCAGTCATATCTCCAATCCTAAAGACCGGATTACCCTCTTTTTGGTATAGGAAACCAAAATACTTAAATTGAATGGCAACAATATCTGCTGAGGTACGCCCTGAATGGCCACCAGGAACTGAAACTATCAAATTTAACTTCTGCAGTTTATCATCATCAAAAAAAGTGGACCCATCATAATTAAATCCTATTTCCTGTTCAGCGAGCTTTTGCTGTATGGTTTTAAGTTCATCTTTTGTGGTTTCGTGTGATAGTTTGACTAATGCAAAATCTTGTCTTTGAGTGATGACCGTAGGCAAATCTTTGGGCATGCATGAGATTAATGAAATCGTGAGTATGGCCAAAATATAGAAACTGTTTTTCATTTTGTGCTTATTTAGATATTTGAAACGTAAAAAATCGAAAATTATTTTCTGAAGTTATATAGGAGTAATGTTTATCTAAAAGTAATATTTTTGCATGTATGTACTTACCTTTGCCCTATGCCAAACCATAATTCAGAAATTTTACCATGCTTTATTCCTTTCGATAGCGAAATAGATTCTATAGATCTACCAGAGAGATTCAACTATCCGTTTTGTTATGAGCCACATCAACTTGCATTGATAGCTGCCAAACAACTTCAAAACTATATTGTAAATAACCTGGAAACAGTTCATCACTTTGGATCTGATGATACTCCAGGTATTGGCAAAATGTTTGGTGTTTTGGTAGTAAAAAATCGTGAGGGCAACCTAGGTTTTTTGGCAGCATTCTCTGGTAAAATGGGAAATAGCAATCATTACGAAGGTTTTGTTCCACCTGTCTTCGATGTTTTAGATCCAGAAGGTTTTTATAAAGAAGGCGAGGCAAAAACCAATGTTGTCAATAGAGAGATTGAAAAAATACAAGTTCTAGAAGCTTATAAAGACGCAGTCCAAAAGCTGCAATCTACCCAAGTAGAAGCTGAAAACTTTATGAGAGCATTAAAAGAATGGAACAATACTGAAAAAGCCAAAAGAAAAGAAATTAGAGCACAATCCCAACATTTGCCAAAAGCTGAATATGAACTATTGTGCGCAGATTTAGAAAAAAGAAGTATTTACCAGCATTATAAACTAAAGGAATCTGCTACTCAATGGAAGGCCATAATAGAAAAAGCTGAAGAAGAGCTTAATGAGTTTAAATTCGAAATTGATAAGCTCAAAATAAAAAGAAAAAAAATGTCCGCTGATTTGCAGCAACAACTTTTTGAAAAATATGCTTTTCTAAACAAAGATGGAATCTCAAAAAACCTGATGGATATTTTTGATATTAAAGACGACCTAACTCCTCCATCGGGAGCAGGCGAATGTGCAGCACCTAAACTGCTTCAGTATGCTTTTAGGCATCAACTAAAACCTATAACAATGGCTGAGTTTTGGTGGGGAAAATCTCCGGCTTCAGAAGTCAGAAAACATGGTTTCTTTTATCCGGCATGCAATGGCAAATGCAAACCAATTTTGTCTCACATGCTAGCAGGTATAGAAATGGACCAAAATCCTATGCTGATAAATCCTGCGGAAGGAAAAGACCTACCCATAGTTTATGAAGATGATTACCTTTTGATTGTCAATAAACCCACAGAGTTTCTATCGGTTCCAGGCAAAGAAATTACCGACTCTGTATATTCCAGATTGAGAGAGTTATATCCACACGCTAGCGGACCACTGATTGTTCATAGATTAGACATGTCTACTTCTGGACTGATGTTAATTGCAAAATCTAAAGGAGTACACCAAAACCTACAATCACAATTTATAAAAAGAAAGGTGAAAAAAAGATACGTTGCAGTGCTCAAAGGATCACATGATTTTACTGAAACCAAGGGGGAAATCAATTTACCGCTTAGAGTGGATTTAGATGACAGACCTAGGCAGCTAGTTTGTGAACAATATGGAAAGCCGGCCAAAACCTATTGGGAATTGATAAATTCTAATGGTGACGAACATAGAGTTTATTTTTATCCACATACAGGAAGAACACATCAATTGAGGGTGCACGCATCTCATCCACTTGGTCTAAACTTACCTATTAAAGGCGATGATCTATATGGCACCAGAATGGAAAGGCTATATCTACATTCAGATTTACTAGAGTTTGTACATCCTATTGCAAAAACTGTTATTTCTATCCAGGTTGACCCAGATTTTTAAAAATCATTTAATAAGTCTACATTTTTTTTTAAAAAAAACAACAAAAACATATTATAAATATATATTATGTTTAATAAATTGTTAGGTATGAAATTAAACGATTAAATTAGTAGCATCCACATAACGTAATCATAAAATTGTAACCTTTTAAAGTTTGATAAAGTAATTATTGGCACACAAATTGTCATAACTCTTTCGGATTATTGTTTTACACGAATTTTATATTTTTTAACTAATAAATTTTCACACATGGCGACGAGAGCTGTAATAGCTGATCATCAGAAGATGTTTACAGAAGGAATCCAAGCCATATTGAAAGAATGGAAGTATCCTGGGATAAAGATCACAGGCATAGCTCACAATCTGGAAGAGCTCAATAAAATGACAGAGTTTCCCATTGATCTTTTGATCATTGAGTTAGCTCTGGCTGATCATCTTGGCACATCTATTATATCTGAACTTAAAAAATCCCAGCCGGATATCAAAATCATTGTATTGAGCAATTATGGCGATCCAAGCCTCGTTAGGGAGGCTTTTATCAAAGGAGCAGATGGATATGTTCTTAAAACAAATCATGCATTAGAATTGACTCAATGTATAGATTTTGTGATGGAAGGAAGGACTTACCTAGCAGAAGGACTTAGATTGTCCCCACTTTATGACAAGCAAAAATCGAATTTTACGTCAGAAAAGAAAAAAGTCAGTGAAGACAGACTTTTACTGAAACAGAAACTGACCAAAAGAGAAAAAGAGATTCTTAGTCTCATTGTTCAGTACAAAAACAATAAAGCAATAGCCCAAGAACTGTTCATCAGTGACCAAACTGTGTCAGCCCACCGAAAAAGAATCATGAAAAAATTCGGTATTAATAATACGGTTAAATTGATTAAATTTTCATTGGATCACCAATTGGTATAGTTTTTGTATTTAAATTAAATAATCCACTTTTTAATACATAAAGTAATAGGCAGATAAATTTTTTTAAATTTCTAAACTTAATACTTTAATCTTTATGAGTACGGCATCCCCTTGCCATTTTTTGCAACAGTCTTCTCTTATTTAATTCTGAGACAAATTTGGAATCATTTTTTGTTTATAATTAAATCAAATTATCTCATGAAATCGGAGAAATTTACATTTACAAAACGCATTAGTTTTGGTAGGTTTATCAAAATGAGTATGCTGTCAGCCTTGCTGACGATCTGGTACTCCGGGCTTCAGGCTCAATGCCCTCTGGCATGTAACAACCTGGTCCAGGTATCCATGGATGAAGACTGTTTAGTCGAAATCACCGCAGACATGATGTTAGAAGGACAAGGTGTCTCTCCTGGCTGTAATTATGTTGTACAAGTATTGGCCTTAAATGGTCAGCCTTTGGCTCCTCCAGCAGGACAAACAGGTAACAGATGGATAACATCTGCAAATGTGGGCCAAACATTACAAGTAAAAGTATGGTTAGGTGCCAACTCTTGTTGGGGAACCATCAAAATCGAAGACAAGTTAGCACCAGTTATTAATTGTCCTCCTACCATCACAGTAGATTGTTGGGATCCTTTATTCCAAGCAGGAGTGACATTAACACCGCCAACTGCTACTGACAATTGTGGTGGAAATCCAGTTGTTACATTACTTTCTGATGTTATGACTGACCTTAATTGCGACCCTAGCTTCAGAGCTAGAAGAGTGCTTAGGTACCAAGCAAAGGATGCTAGCGGCAATTTATCAATTATTTGTGAGAGAACAATCATGTTTTCAAGAATCACACTTGCTGACGTACATGTACCTAAAAACTATGATGGTTTGCCAGGACATAGACCAGTATTGGAATGTGATGGTACTTGGTTGTGGAATCCTAACAAATCAGTCGTCAATGTACCATTCCCTACTGCAAATTGGGACAGAAACAACAACGGATACCCAGATCCTGACGAAACTGGTGCACCATTTGTGAGAGACAATGACAATATAGCTGGTTTCATAAATGGATTTAGAGTAATCGCACCTGCGTCTGCAAGCTGTGTCATAGGTACTTTAGTAAGACCTGAGGAAGCAGGAGCATTTGCAATGTTGGGATGCTCTGTGGCGCCTTTCCAAATTGATACTTTTTACAACCCTATTATAGGAACCAACAATCTTTGTAAAATAAACACCACTTACAGCGATACTAAATTAGATATCTGTCCTAAGAGTTACAAAATCTTAAGAGCGTGGACTATTTTAGACTGGTGCTCTGGTTTGTTAAAGACAGGTCATCAAGTCATCAAAGTTGTTGATAGCAAAGGACCTATAGTTACTATACCGCCAGATGTAACCACAGCTGTAGAAGCGTGTGTTGCTGCGGTAAACGACAATAACACTACAGGAGTAACCACAGCAAATGTTTCTGCAGTGATAAATGCAGACCCATACACATGTACAGGTAGATGGATTGCATCTTTACCTACGATAGTTTTTGACTGTAACACAGTTACCTACGAAGTAGAATTTGCATTGGCAGAAGCCAACGGATTACCTGCAGCTACTCCAAATTATACGAAATCGAGTGGTCAAACACGTTCTACAAGACTTGCAAATGGCAGATGGGAGCTTACAGGTTTACCTTTTGGCTGTACATGGATAAGATATACTATTAAAGATGCATGTGATAATATTTCATATGGATTTACAGAAATTAGAGTAGTAGATACTACACCACCAGTACCTGTTTGTGATGAAACCACTGTTGTGACTTTATCTAATAATGGTGCAGCGATTGTATTTGCTGAATCTTTTGATGATGGATCTCATGACAACTGTACTGATGTAACTTATCACGTAAGAAGAGCTGGTACTTGTACTGGTGATGCAATACCTTATACGATAGCTGCAGGATTCCCTGCCAACTTACCAAGAGACGGATATGGAGATTTTGTTAGATTCTGTTGTGCTGACGTAGGAAGAGAGATCATGGTAGAACTTAGAGTTTCTGATGCATTTGGAAATGTAAATACTTGTATGGTATTGGCAAATGTTCAAGATAAAGTACCACCAATTATTACATGTCCTGCAAGTGTTACTATTAATTGTGGAGCTGATACATCTGCTACTGTACTGGGAAGACCTGTATTCAGTGCTACTCCACTATCTACACCATATTTTACAGACAATTGTCCTGATCCAAGGATGAGTTGGAGAAATTCTGGTACTATTGATAATTGTGGACAAGGCGTAATTACAAGAACATTCACAGTAACTGATAACGGTGGCAGAACAGCTACCTGTACTCAAACAATCACAGTACGTAATAATACTCCTTACAATGGACCAACAGCTTGGCCTACATCACCAAGAGAAGTAACAGGCTGTATGAATGTAGACACAGACCCAAGTAAAACTGGAACACCTACTATCGGTGCTGGAGCTTGTAGCCAAGTTGCATATACTTATGAAGATCAAGTGTTCCCATTTGTTGATGGCGTTTGTTTCAAGATATTGAGAAAATGGACGGTTATCGATTGGTGTAAGTTTGCTCCTAACAGAGACCCAAGTGGCAACTTATATCCTACATCTCCAACCAACCTTGTGAATAGCTGGACATTTACACAAGTGATCAAGGTATCTGAAAATGACAAACCTGTCATAGCAAATACTACAAAAGCAGACACTGATGCATTCGGTGATAATTGCAACGGGTTTGTAGATCTAAAAAATAGCGCTACAGATTGTACCCCAGCAGCTCAGTTGAGATGGTCATATACTATTGATCCAAATGCAGATGGCGTAGCTCCGTTCTTAACAGGTACTACAAATGATGCTTCAGGCACATATCCAGTTGGTACGCATAGAATTACATGGGTGGTAGAAGATATGTGTGGTAATCAATCTACTACAAGTTACACTTTCAGAGTATTAGACAAAAAGAAACCAACACCTTACTGTATTTCTCAATTGACTACAGTAGTAATGCCTTCCACAGGTTCTATTGAAATTTGGGCAAAAGATTTTGACAAAGGATCTTCTGATAATTGTCCAGTTACAGGTTGTGGTTTGAGATTTACTTTCAATGGGTTCAGACCTCCGGTATCGACATCAGAAGTATTGTTTAATAGTGCAGGTGCAGTAATAGGACCTTGGCCTACAACAAATGCATCTCATCTTGCAGGTTACAGAAGTGGTTTATACCAAAGATGGTTACCTTCTACATGTTCATCTGCAAAAGAATACACTTGTGACGACTTAGGAGCTAACTCAGAAGATATGAGTGTTTGGGATGCAGCGGGAAATACCGATTACTGTACAGTAACCTTGAATGTTCAGGCTAACGGAAGTGCATGTTCAGGTTCAAGAATTGCTGGAGATATAGGCACAGAAGCTAATGAAATGGTGCAAAATGTTAGTGTACTATTACAAAACATGAATAGCAATGAGTCAAAAGCCAATATGACTGACAACAAAGGACATTATGAGTTTGCAGGAATGCAGGAAAATGCCCCATACAAGATTACTCCGGAGAAAAATGTTGATCATTTGAATGGTGTTTCTACACTTGACTTAGTAATGATCCAAAGACATATCTTAGGAATCAGTAAATTGACATCACCTTACAAGTACATGGCTGCAGACGTAAATAATGATAAGAATATCACAGCATCTGACCTTACAGAATTAAGAAAATTGATCCTAGGTATATATGCTGAATTGCCAAAAAATACTTCTTGGAGATTTTTAGACAAATCTGTAAATGTCACTGACCCACTTGCTATCTGGAATGTAAATGAATATGTTCATATCGACAATTTCAATAATGATATGATGACAAATCACTTTGTTGCAGTAAAAGTAGGAGACGTAAATGCATCAGCTACAGTAAATGCAAATACACCGATTACTGAAAGCAGATCTGCAAAGGTCCTTACACTAACAGCTGATGACAAAGTATTTGATGCTGGCGAGACGGTAAAAATGCCAATTACAGCTGAGAACTTTGCAAATATTGCAGGTGCACAATGGACATTAAACTTTGATACCAAGAACATAGAATTTACACAAATAGAGTCTGGTGCTATAAAGATAGATGCCAATAACTTCAATGCTCTTCAGGCTGGTCAAGGTAAACTTGCTTTCAGCTGGAACGAAATCAATGGTATGACAATCGATAAAAATAAAGTATTGTTTACTATCGAATTTAGAGCAACTGCGAATAATACAATTTCAAACACTGTTAAGTTAACATCAGATATCACTAAAGCCGAAGCTTACACACAAGACTTAAGTGAAATCAAATTAGGACTTTCATTCAGAAACAAAGGTGTAGAAACGTTTGAATTGAGCCAAAACAATCCAAACCCATTCACTACAACCACTAACATTAGCTTCAACTTACCACAAGCTGGTAATGCTACCTTGACTATCTTTGACATCACTGGTAAAGTGTTGAAAACGATCTCTGGTCAATATGCAAAAGGAAGAAATGAAATCACTTTGTCTGCTGAAGACTTTGATGCAAAGGGAGTAATGCTTTACGAACTTGAGAGCAATGGTCAGAAATCAACTAAAAAGATGATTTACCTTAGCAAGTAAGATTTAGTTATAACTAAAAAATATTCGAAAAGCCTGGATACACTTGTTGTATTCAGGCTTTTTATTTTTGTTTATTTATTAACCTTTTAATTATATTTTTGGGATTAGTTTCGATTAAGATTCATGATCTCATGACCTATTTTGCAATCTAAGCACTTAAAATTAGTGCAGTATTTCGTTTTCAACTGAATCATTGCTTGGCTGTCAAAGCCAGTTTTGGATTTTAGTCCAAGTGCTTTCCATTCATCAATTATGTTATTTCCTTCAGCGTCTACACTTTCCAAAAGTTGGATGGATTTATCAACGAATTTTTCTTCATTATTTACCTTCCCATAAAAGTATAAAACAGGTACTACTGCATTGATGATTAACAAATCAATAAAATCATTACTTATTCGTTTATTCACATGTATAGACTCTACTCCAAACCGATAATGGTCATCCCAATATTCGTGGGGTTTAGAAATTAAAATAGCTTTAATCTCTGCCGGGCTTTCTGATTCTTTGATTTGGCTAAATAAATAGGAAACTTTATACAACAATGCAGAAAATTGTGCAAGTCTTACTGTTGGGAAATTGATAGGTCTCATTTTACTAAACTTCCATGCAACAGGATTTATTGGAGTAAGCATATACTTTGCTTGCTGGTGTTGGTATTCTTTTTTTAATGTCAAAAAATAATCATCTTTGTAGTCAGCAATTAACATACCTGCTTGCCCAAAAACCAAAGCATCTATTGTTTCTCTACTGTTTCTGTTTTTAAAAATATACGAAAGTGGCAGGCTTTTAGCTACCATTTCAAAGGGTTCGGTATTCACTTTAGAACCAAAATATCTAGCTAATAAAACATAAAGCGTAAACTCCCAATCTTGACCACATTGATCATAAATGGTACGCACATGATCAGACTTACTTTGGAGTCTTTCTATGACAAGTGCGTATTTCCAAAATTCTATCTTTTGGTAGTCGATATATCTGATATTATTACTGCATGGAATTGTGGCAGAAGATTGCATTAAAAGTAAATAAGTATCCAAATATGATTTTGGAATTTTACCTTTGAGTTCTATTGTCGGGATAAATTGTACAAGGCTGTCGTGATCTTTCAAATCATGTTCATACACTACGTGGAGTATTACATTTTCATAAGCTTTGTCATGCTGATGTTTATGCCTTACCCAATCCGAACTAAACACATGCATTTCAATATTTCCTGCCCAAACGGTACCATCTAACTCTATTTTTGCATTAAAGAAGTCAGGGCCTGAATCAATATTATAAGTTCCAAAATGGATAATATTGATTAATTTACCATCAGTCGTGACCAGATCATGTGTATTTAACTTTTTTAATCGCCACAGATAATGTAAAAAATCTTCTTTTATAGGTGATAGGTTCATAGTCAGTTTTATTTATTTTCTTTCAAAAACTTTAAACACATAATTGTATTCATTTTTTTCATCTTTGGTATGATGTTCTTCACTCAAAAGCTTCCACTGCTTCATGTCTATCTCTGGAAAAAAAATATCCCCTGCTACATCAATATCCACTTCAGTAAGATAAAGACGATCCCACAAATCCTCAGTTTGGGCATATATTTGTCCACCTCCTATGATAAATACTTCAGTCTCGCCTTTCTCATTTGCAATTTTCAAAGCTTCAGGTATCGACCTAGCTATCGGGCACACACTAGAAATATAGAATGGATCACGAGTTACGATGATATTAGTTCTTTTGGGAAGTGGCCTACCTATGGAGTTGTAGCAATTTCTACCCATCACCACGGTATGTCCCAAAGTCACTTTTTTAAAATATTGCAAATCAGCAGGAAGATACCAGGGGATATCATTGTCTCTCCCGATCACTCGATTATGTGCCACTGCCACTATACAGGATATTGTCATGAATTGTATTTTTTATTAACTATTTTGCTATTATTTCATAAAGTACGCACAAAACTATTAATTTTCTTTATGGATAAAAATTTTCTTTACTAAGTATATTAAAATGTGACGCCAAAAAATTACTTTTACCATCCTAAATCTTTAAAATGGGATTTCAAATAAAAGAACAGGACAAAAAGTATGACGTCTGTATTGTAGGTTCAGGTGCAGGAGGCGGTATGGCAGCTAAAATTCTGGCAGAAGCTGGATTATCTGTTGCAGTATTGGAAGCTGGTGGCGATTTTGATCCCGCAAAGGAAGAATATCGAACTCAAATGCGATATCCTTGGGAATCTCCCAGGCGTGGTGCAAATACACAGCGCGCATTTGGGGATTTTGATGCTGCTTGGGGTGGTTGGGAAATAGATGGTGAGCCATACACCAGAGCGGATGGAACTCAATTTGACTGGTTCAGGTCGAGAATGTTAGGTGGTAGGACCAATCATTGGGGACGTATATCATTGAGGTTCGGACCTTTAGATTTCAAAAGAAAAGATCAGGACGGACTTGGGGATAACTGGCCCATAGGCTATGATGATGTAAAACCATACTATGATAAAGTAGACAAACTTATTGGGGTTTTTGGAAGTAAAGAAGGAATATTTAATGAACCTGATGGATTTTTCCTTCCACCTCCTAAACCAAGATTGCATGAATTATTTGTAAAAAAAGGAGCGCAAAAAGCCAAAGTTCCTGTCATACCTTCCAGATTATCCATTTTAACTAGAAAAATTAATGCCGAACGTGGTGTTTGTTTCTTCTGTGCCCAATGTAATAGAGCCTGTCAAGTTTATGCAGACTTCTCGTCTTCTACTTGTCTGGTAAAACCTGCTATGCAAAAAGGCAAGGTGGAACTTTACACACATGCTATGGTCAGAGAAGTAATTACTGATGATACAGGACAGGCAACAGGCGTGATATATATTGACAAAAAGGATTTAAAAGATTATAAAATAGGAGCCAAAGTGGTAGTCCTGGCAGCTTCTGCATGCGAGACAGCAAGGATTATGCTCAATTCTAAATCCAAAACGCATCCAAATGGACTATCCAATAGCTCCGGTGTATTGGGTAGGTACCTTCATGACAGTACAGGGACAGATAGAATGGGAGTTATGCCTGAATTGATAGACAGACCTAGATATAATGAAGATGGTGTAGGTGGTTTACACGTATATTCACCATGGTGGTTAGACAATAAAAAACTGGATTTTCCTCGTGGATATCATCTCGAATATTGGGGAGGAATGGGAATGCCATCATATGGTTTTGGTTTTGGCATGGATACCATGAGACAATATATCACAGATCAATTTGGTAAACCAACACCAAATGGTGGTTATGGAGCTTCATTAAAAAATGATGTAAGACGCATATATGGCGCAACTGTAGGTATGTCTGGCCGAGGCGAAAGTGTGCCTCAATATGATAACTATTGTGAAATAGACCCTAATACCGTGGATAAATACGGGATTCCTGTTTTGAAATTTCACTACAAATGGACGGAATATGAAGTCAAACAAAGTAAACACATGCACGATACTTTTGAAGAAATACTGACGGGTATGGGTGCAATCATTCTGGGCAATAAGCCTGGTGCGGATACCCAATATGGCTTGGCGGCTCCTGGCAGAATCATACATGAAGTAGGAACCGTCCGTATGGGTAATGATACTAAAACTTCTGTCTTGAATAAATATGCACAGGCGCATGAATGCAAAAATCTTTTTGTAGTGGATGGTGGATCTTTTGTTTCTCAAGCCGATAAAAACCCAACTTGGACTATTTTGGCACTTTCATGGAGAACTTCAGAGTATATCATAGACCAACTCAAAAAACAAAATCTATAATCATGGATAGAAGGGAAAATTTAAAGGTTTTATTATCAGGAACTGTAGCAACAGGATTTTTACTAAGTACAGGATGTGGTCCAGAAGAAACCAAAATATCTGAGCAAATCTTAAATGGGTATGGAAGGACACCAGAAGAATTAATCCATGACCAAAAGATTATGGGTGAAACTTTCTTTAATGATCATGAGAAAAAAATGGTTAACATTCTTGCTGATATCATCATTCCAAAAGATGAGAAATCTGGTAGTGCCACAGATGCCGGAGTACCTGATTTTATAGAATTCATGATGAAAGATTATCCAAATTTTCAAATACCTATGCGAGGTGGTCTGATGTGGTTGGACAACCTGAGCAGAAGGACTTTTGATAAAGCTTTCTCAGAAATTTCAGCGGAACACCAAATCCAATTAATTGATCAAATTGCTTACCCAGATACTGCTCCACCAGATATGGTATATGGAGTTAAGTTTTTTAATCTCATGCGCAATCTAACTTGTACAGGTTTCTTTACCACAAAAATGGGCTTTGATGATTTAGGATATGTAGGCAATAGGCCCAACCAATGGGATGGAGTACCACCAGAAGTTTTGGATAAATTTAACCTTAGTTATGACCAAAAAACCTTGGATGTATGTCTGAAAATAGCAGATCAGCAAAAAATAGCTCAATGGGATGACGAAGGCAATTTGATATAATTATTTAAAGCAAATATGAAATTTCATTCTAAAAGCTTACATGATTTAGATCAAATCGCTTCACAAATTTTAAGTTCGTGTAATCAGTCCAAAATATACACCTTTACTGGAAACCTTGGGGCTGGAAAAACAACCTTAATCAAGAAAATTTGCGAAAAAATGGGATACTTTAAAGAAATAACCAGTCCTACTTTTTCGATTATAAACGAATATAAAGAAGGTAATCTTACCATTTATCACATGGATTTATACCGGCTGAAAAACCAAAATGAATTGTTTGAAATAGGCTTTGAAGATTATCTTTACAATGGGTTTTATACTTTTATTGAGTGGCCGCAAGTGGCCAATGCAATGCTGGATATGCCACATTATGCCGTATCCATCAATTATGATCCAAAATCTGAAATCAGGGACATTGACATAAACTTTATTCATGTCTTCAATAATTTACAATGAGCAAACTGAACAAACCTTTAATTTTTTCGGATTTCTTTACCGAAGGTCAATACGAAACTGAGGTAGAAATGCTCTCTGTGGGCGATAAATCTAAAAGTCTAACTATAGGAGTACCCAAAGAGATCATTTTAAGCGAAAGAAGAGTAGCCCTTGTTCCGCATTCTATCAGAACATTGACAGGATATGGACATCAAGTGATTATTGAAAGTGGTGCCGGACTTATGGCTAATTTTACCGACCATCATTTTTCTGAAGCTGGAGCACAAATTACGTACAGCAAAGAAGAAGTCTTCAAATCTCAGGTTTTGGTCAAAATTGCACCACCTACATCTGAAGAGATAGATCTTATGCAACCAGACCAAATTCTGATATCCCCTCTTCAGTTACCTGTGCTAAAAGACGACTACCTTGAGAAAATCAGAAAAAAAAGAATCACAGCCTTAGCCATGGAATATCTTCAATCGGAAGATGGCAACTACCCTATCGTGAAAATCATGAGTGAGATTGCAGGTAGTTGTGCCATACTTACTGCAGCAGAATATCTCAATAATACAAGAGAAGGTGGCAGAGGATTACTACTTGGAGGAATATCAGGTGTACCTCCTGCAAAAATTGTGATACTTGGAGCAGGAGTAGTTGCTGAGTCCGCCATAAAAGTAGCCATTGGCTTGGGTGCTTCGATCAGGGTTTTTGACAACGATATTACCAAACTGATGCGCCTCCAAAATACAGTGGGTAGACATTTGCATACTTCATCAATCAATCCAGTGTATTTGGCTTATCAATTGACAAGTGCTGATGTTGTTATTGGCGCTATTCATTCCAAAAGTGGACGTACTCCAGTGATCGTTTCGGAAGAAATGGTTTCGAAAATGAAAGATGGAGCTGTCATCATTGATGTAAGTATAGACCAAGGTGGCTGCTTTGAAACATCACATATGACCACACTAGAAAACCCAAGTTTCATGAAGCATGGAGTCATTCATTACTGCGTGCCCAATATCGCATCTAAGGTAAGTCGTACTGCATCTCTTGCCGTGAGCAACATCATCACACCTTTATTACTTAAGATGGGTAGTGGTCTTCATTTCGATAACATTTTGTACCAACATGCAGGTATAAGACATGGCTGTTACTCCTACAAAGGTTGTATCACCAATGAATACTTAAGCAGAAGATTTGGGATCAAATATACCAGTATGGACCTTTTGATGACAAGCAAGTTATAATAATCATTCTCATAATTTCTTAATACTTAAAATTTATTCAGTGGATATAGGATCATTAATGTCAAAAATCAACAAGTACAAACAGGTACTTGAAAATACAAATTTATATAGAGCTGAGTGGCACTCTAATGTAAAGCCAATGCTCCAAAAAACTTTAGGTGAAATCATAGAACAAGCTTCGCTAACTAAAGCAACAATAATCGAAAGAGATAATATTGATAATTTGGAGTCCATAGTCTTGGACTTGGGTAGATCCAGTAGCGGTATTTCTGAAAATATAGATGACTCAGGTGTCAAAAGAACCATGATCAAATCTAATGGCTCTCTCATTTATCAACAACTGTTTAATGGAAAAATCATCGTGATGATTGTAAGCCCACATATTGAAGGATATGGACAACCTAAACCACCAACCACGATAGAAATTTTAAGACCTGATGAATTAAAAGCACCTTTTATTATTAGACACATGGAGCTCTTTCTAAAAGATATCACTGAATGGGAAGATTTTGATGACGAACAACCACAAAAGTCAAATACAATTGGATTTACACCTGCAGGTTTTGCACCAGAAGAAGCAGCAAACTAAGGTAAGCTAGGAATTTATAAAAAACCAAAAAAAAAGCCTGAAGTGATCACTTCAGGCTTTTTTATATTGCGATATTTCTATCTTATCCATTGAGTGCTGCTGCACCACCTACGATTTCTGAAAGTTCTTTGGTAATAGCTTCTTGTCTTGCCTTGTTGTAATTGATCTTAAGTGCCTTCATCAACTCTTCAGCATTAGTGGTGGCATTGTCCATGGCTGTCATACGCGCGCCATGCTCAGATGCATGATTGTCCAATACAAACTTTTGGAATGACGTCTGTAATATACTTGGAATCAACTCGTCAAGCAATGCTTCTTTGCTTGGTTCAAATATATAATCAGCTTTTGATTTTGTCTCTGAAATATTTTCTATTCTTTCTACAGGCAAAAACTGAACAGCTTTAGGCTCTTGTACAGCTGCATTTCTAAACTGACCATAACAAACGGTAACTTTATCAAACTCACCGTTCGCAAAATTGTCCATCAACATTTGAGAAACTCGCGATACATTTTCAAAACTCAGGTCAGCAAAAAGATCCACATAATCTTTTACTAAATGACAATCAGCATATCTCTTTTTCAGCACATCAAATCCCTTTTTGCCTACAAAGATCAAAGTAAGGTTATTGGCAGCACGTTGCTCAGCATATTCACCCTCAATTTTAATGACGGCCTCCTTGATAATGTTTGTATTGAAAGCTCCACACAAACCTCTATTGGAAGTGATCACCACTAAAGCTGCTTTTTTTACTTCTCTAGTTTTAACGTAAGAAGAATTGATATCACCTTCTAGATTAGAAACGATGTTTTTCATCATTTTATCCAATCTGTTGGCATATGGACGCATCTCTGTGATCGCCTGCTGTGCTCTACGAAGCTTAGAAGCCGAAACCATTTTCATGGCTTTGGTAATCTGCTGTGTAGATGCTACCGATTTGATTCTTTCCCTTACTTCCTTTAATTTACCGGACATGCCTATTTAAATTATTCTATTACTAAATGGTTTCCTCTTAAAATTAAAAGGAATTATTTGTATTGACCAGCCACTTCAGCTCCTACTCTTTTGATAGTAGCAATAACTTCGTCAGAAAGGTTTCCTTTTCTCAAAGACTCCAATGTTGCTGCTTCCGTTCTCTCTAAAGTAGTAAGGAATGTCTCCTCAAATGCTTTAATTTTATTTACAGGTACATTTCTCAATAGACCTTGAGATCCAAGATAAATGATAGCCACTTGCTTTTCTACTGAAACAGGTGAGTATTGTGGTTGCTTAAGTATCTCCACGTTTCTCTTTCCTTTTTCTAATACCGATTGTGTTGCTGCATCAAGGTCAGAACCAAATTTTGCAAACGCTTCCAATTCTCTGTATTGAGCCTGATCAAGTTTCAGTGTACCTGCTACTTTTTTCATGGACTTAATCTGAGCATTTCCTCCTACTCTCGATACTGAGATACCCACGTTGATCGCCGGTCTGATACCTGCGTTAAATAGGTTTGACTCTAGGAAGATCTGACCATCTGTAATCGAAATCACGTTGGTAGGAATATATGCAGAAACGTCTCCAGCTTGTGTCTCAATAATAGGAAGTGCTGTAAGTGATCCACCACCTTTAACTAGTCCTGAATTCTTTAGTGAATCTGGAAGGTCGTTCATACTTCTAGCGATCTCGTCATTGTTGATGACTTTTGCTGCTCTCTCAAGCAATCTTGAGTGAAGGTAAAATACGTCTCCTGGATATGCTTCACGACCTGGAGGTCTCTTAAGCAAAAGAGAAACTTCACGGTAAGCCACTGCTTGCTTTGACAAATCATCATAAATGATCAAAGCAGGTCTTCCTGTATCTCTGAAAAACTCTCCAATAGCTGCTCCTGCAAAAGGCGCATAAAACTGAATAGGTGCTGGATCTGATGCTGATGCAGCAACGATAGTTGTATAAGCCATTGCTCCACCTTCTTCTAGTGATTTCATCACCTGAGCTACAGTAGAAGCTTTTTGACCTGATGCTACATATATACAGTATACAGGTTCGCCCCTGTCATAAAATTCCTTTTGATTGATGATGGTGTCTATAGCAATGGCTGTCTTACCAGTCTGTCTATCACCAATGATCAATTCTCGCTGTCCCCTTCCGATGGGAATCATAGCGTCGATAGCTTTGATACCAGTCTGAAGTGGCTCTGTTACTGGTTGCCTGTAGATAACTCCTGGAGCTTTTCTTTCGATTGGCATTTCATAAGTTTTACCAGTGATTGGACCTTTTCCGTCTATCGGTTGACCCAATGGATTCACTACTCTACCTACGATACCTTCTCCTACCTGAATGGATGCAATACGCTTCGTTCTTCTGGTAGTAGAGCCTTCTTTGATGCCATCTCCAGGTCCTAATAATACAACTCCCACGTTGTCTTCTTCAAGGTTTAGAACGATTGCTTGTACACCATTTTCAAACTCCACCAACTCTCCCGCTTGTGCTTTTGAAAGTCCATATACCCTTGCTATACCGTCTCCGACCTGAAGTACTGTACCTACTTCCTCCAGTTCTGCTTCCGTTTTAAATCCTGATAACTGTTGCTTCAGTATTGCGGAAATTTCATCAGGTTTTACATCAACCATAACTATATTTATTTATAATTTTATTAAAATGATTTTACAAATTGATTCAAACTAAACTCCTTTTTGAGTTGCTCCAGCTTGTGAGATACACTTGCATCATACAACCTATCTTCTACTTCTATGATAAATCCACCAATGATTTCAGGATTTACTTTAGTGCGAATGTCAAGTTTGTCCATAGTGATGTCGCTAGAAAGCAGTTTAGCCGAAATTTCACTTTTTGCAACATCTGAAAGAGGCTCGGCTGTAGTGATAGTAACCGTTGATATCCTATTGAGAAACTTATATTGACTAATAAAATCTGCAGCAATTTCTGGAAGGTACATTTCTCTTCCTTTTTTGACGATGATATCAAAGAAAGCCATTGTGGTAGTACCTACCTTGCCTTCAAATAGAGCTTTGAAAACAGATATTTTTTTTGAAGAATGAATAATGGGCGACTTAAGAAATAAAATCAAATCCCTACTTTTCAGTGCCGCTAAAAAATAGTCTACATCTTTTTTTACTGATTCGATTTCGTTACGATCAGAAGCCAAATCAAGTAATGACTTTGCGTATCTTGCCGAAATTCTGCTTATTGACATTTTATTTTACTTTTATCCTTAAAAGGGATTAATTCAAGTTGACTTCTTTTACCAACGTGTTCACGTATGCTTCTTGTTCTGCATTGCCTTTAAGTTCTTTTCTGATAACTCTTTCAGCAATACTTAGTGCCATAGCCCCTAATTCACTCTTCACTTCTGCAATTGCGGCTTTCTTCTGGTTTTCAATATCGCTCAAGGCATTAGTAACAATCTTATTGGCTTCCTCCTTGGCTTTTTCTTTAGCCTCAGTGATCATTTGATTTTTGATGTCCTTAGCTTCCTGAATGATTTTTGATCTTTCTTCTCTTGCTTCAGCCAAAAGTTTTTCATTTTCCGCTTTCATGTTGGCCATTTCGAGTTTGGTCTTTTTGGCAGTATCCATAGCATCCTGAATGTCTCCTTCTCTTTTGGCAAGGGCATCAGCTATTGGTCTGAAGGCAAACTTTGCCATCAAAAACCAAAATAACAAAAAGATAACCAATGACCAGATAGCTAAACCAGGTGTAGGTTGAAACGGTGTGAAAGTAACTAAACTAAACATATATGATTTTAATTAAAACTTTTTTAATAATGGTTTTTTTAAATGAAACGATTTTTAAAGAAGATTGCTCGGCCAACCGCTCTGCAATCTATCTTTTTCGTTTTGTCTTCAGTCTGATTATGCCATAAGGATAGAAAGAAGAATCGCGATCAACGCTGCACCCTCGATAAAGGCTGCCATGATGATCATACCTGATCTGATATCACCAGATGCTTCAGGTTGTCTTGCGATTGCTTCCATAGCCTTACCACCAACCATTCCGATTCCCAATCCAGCTCCGATTACCGCTAATCCGGCTCCTAATGCTGCAAATGTTCCTGTCATGACTAATTATTTATATGGATTTAAAAAAAATTACAACTTTAATTAATGATGTATGCCTTCAGCATGCTCATGATCGTGGTGATGCTCCTCGGTAGCCGCACCTATAAATGATGCCGTCAATATCGTAAATACAAATGCTTGTACAAATGCAACGATAATCTCAATAGCCATCATAAACATGGTAAGAGGAATAGAAACTGCTGTTCCCACTAAACTACCTCCAAGACTTTCGCCAGATTTACCAAAGATAAAGATCAACCCGATGAAACTTAAAATAGCGATGTGCCCAGCTGAAATATTTCCTGCAAGACGCAGCATCAATGTCAATGGCTTTATAAATAATCCCATGACTTCTACACAAGCTAACAATATTTTGATAGGCACCGGTACTCCAGGCATCCAGAATATGTGTCCCCAATAATGACCGTTTCCATTGACATTTACGAGAATAAAAACCAAAATAGCTAAAACCATAGTCACAGATAAACTACCTGTAACATTGACACTACCTAAGAATGGAACCTGACCCCATAGGTTTAGACCTAAAATAAAGAAAAATACACTTAATAAAAAAGGCAAAAATGTGGCATATTTTTTACCGATAAAAGGGATAGCTACATCATCTCTTATAAATAACAATATAGGCTCGATAATACCTTGTGCTCCTGATGGTGCTTTGTCTGGATTTTTGCTGTAAGCCACCGCGGCTCTTCTAAACAACCAAATTAATAAAAGAGATACCAGAATCATGGACACTACATTTTTCGTGATCGAAAAATCTATAAACGAAGTAAACCCGCCTCCAAGTATTCCTCCATCCATGGTGGATCTGGCATCTAATCTAAATTCTTTACCTTGATATTTTGCGAAATATATATCTCTCTTTTTACCATTGACTTCTTCTTCCTTATGAGAAAAACCTTCTATTTCAACTGATCCTTCCATAGGAAAACCTGCATCTGCTACTCTATGTACACTTCCATGATGAAGCACGTATCCATTGTAAGAGTTGTGGCCATCTTCATGATGTCCTGCATGAAATTTTCCTGAGCTAAACATTTCCAAACCTTTATCTTTTGAGTACAATATCATCGGTAGTGGAATTCTTACTGCATCCAAAATAGAGTAAACATTGGCATCACTAATGTGATGTATTGCTGTAGCACCTGGGTCAAATGCAGCATGGTGGTCATCATGTCCATGATCATGACCATCGTTTGCCCCTTTTACAAAGGATATATTGATTAATGCAAATAAAAGAAAGGCAACAAAAATTTTTGTATATTTCATTTGATTATTTTTTGTTTTGGCACTCCCAGAATGCCTTCTTTATACTAACAAGATTTCATCGCATGCTCATCATCATTAAGTTTTATGTGAATCTCATGCTGATTTCATCAAAAAAAATTATCTATTTTGAAAATTTTGCCGCAAAGGTAATAAAACAATATGTTATCTAATATCATTGATACTCTTTTATTTAACAAGATTTTTACCTAAATAATTATATGCAACCTTCATTCATATTGGATAATATAAAAATTTTGATTTTGATAGCTGACTAGGTATAAAAATACTTGACTAAGTTTTGGAATTATATTTACAAGTCAAAATATTATTTTGTCAATACTCAAATGTTATCATTTAAATTTATTTGACACTAATAATCGTTAGTAATTATAAAATATAATTTCGGAAGGTTTTAATAATCAATTTTGTTGTATCTTTGTCATTGTAGATACCTAATCTTTGCCGCTCATAATGAAAAAAGAAAGAAAAGAAGATAGTTTTATCAAGCAGCCTTTTTATCAAGGTGGCAATGCTGCCTTAAATAGTTTTATTTCAAGCCAACTGAAATATCCTGAAATCTCGCAACAAAACAAAATTGAAGGCGATGTGCACCTAAGATACGATATCAACATACAAGGAAATGTCACCGATGTAAAAGTAGTGGGTGGATTGGATGATGCTTGCAACAATGAAGCCATCAGGGTAGTAAAATTACTAAAATTTGTGGTCCCTAAAAATCCAAGACATTTAAAGATAACTTTTCACAAGAACATCACTATACATTTTAGAATTCAGGAGACAAAAAATACAAGTCCAGAATTTCCAACGGTCACGCCAATTCAATACCATATCACTCCAAGTGTGAGTTTGTCCAAAACTACAGAAGAACCCAAAGCAAAAAGTGTTGTATATACTTACACGGTGAATTTTAAGTGATTTCTACCTAGATTTTGGCATCAAGGTCTTTATTTTGTAACCAATAGCCGCAACTGTCAAAGTCGTGAAAGGACTAATCCAATTGAATATGGCATAAATAGCATAATCTATGGTAGGAACACCTAATACCCCTGCATTATAAGCCCCACATGTATTCCATGGTATCAATACAGATGTCACAGTCCCTGTATCTTCTAGTGTTCTGCTTAGATTTACAGGATGAAGACCTTTGGATTCATAGGCTTTTTTGTACATTTTGCCTGGAATGACAAGTGCCAAATACTGATCTGAAGCCGTCACATTGATAGCCAAACATGATAAAACAGTGCTGGCAAATAATCCAAAAACGGTATGAAACATATTTAATAAAGCCTTGCTAATAGCTGATAGTGCGCCTATCGCATCCATCACACCACCAAAAACCATAGCGCATAATATCAGCCAAATGGTTCCCAACATACCTTCCATACCCTTGCCCGTAAACAAATCATTCAGTTCTGCATTGGATGTGGCTACAGAAGTTTTTACGGTCAGCGCATTCATGACACCTTTATATGCCGTATTAAAATCCAAAGCTGTGCCTTCTGCTACTTTTACCACTATGTCGGGCTGTGCTATGATGGCTGCAACACCGCCGAGCAATGCGCCTGCTAATAACGCGATCAAAGGTTGGGTTTTACGTACAATCATTAAAATAACCAAAGCAGGAACTAAAAACAACCAAGGACTTACATTAAACGTAGAACTTATTGCGCTCAATTTGTCCGCTATATCAGTATTGCCTGCGGCATCTTGACTCAAACCTAAAAAAACGAAAACAACTAATGAAATAAGAATTGAAGGAACAGTAGTTATTAGCATATATTTAATATGATCAAAAAGCTCTGCTCCTGCCATGGCGGCAGCAAGATTGGTAGTATCCGAAAGTGGTGAAATTTTATCACCAAAATATGCACCTGAGATTACCGCTCCTGCAGTCATGCCTGGATGAATACCCATACTATTGCCTATGCCAATAAGAGCAATACCTACAGTAGCTGATGTGGACCAAGAACTACCGGTAGCTACTGAAATCACTGAACAAATAATCAAAGAAGCAGGCAAGAAAATTTCGGGAGACAATATTTGTAATCCATAATAAATCATCGTAGGAATGATACCACTGATCAGCCATGTACCCGATAGTGCACCCACCATCAGCAAAATCAAGATAGCCCCTGATGTAGACTTTACATTTACAGCCACTTCTTCCATCATTTGAGCGTAAGTTACTTTATTCTTAAAACCTACCACAGCTGCCACTGCCGCGCCCAACAATAAAACAAATTGATTGCTTCCACTTAGTGCACTGTCACCAAACACATAAATATTGTATGCCAACAAACCTACCAATATACCAATTGGGAATAGTGCCTCCCAGATATTGAGTTCTTTATTTTCTATGATCGTTGTTTGACCCGGCTCTGTGGGTTGTATATCGGAACTATTCATATGTTTTGAGTTTGAAAATTTATGCAAGATATTAATATTTTGAATTCATAGTAAGCTTTACCCAAAAAATTGATTTAAGACAAAAACCTTTTTATACTTTATTGACTTTAATAATAGTAAACAAACAAAGTATGCGCTATTTTCAGGTCTTTTTATTTCTTTTGACTGTAATCTTTTTTTCCTGTAACTCAGAATCTAAAAACGCTGAACCCAAAAAAGAAGTATCCACAAGCAAAACGGACCCACAAAAACCTACAAAAGTCAATGGAATCGTAGTAAAGTCCGAATATACAACAGGTAAAATCAATACTTCTGGTACATTACTATCTGATGAAGAAGCTGAAATCAAAAGTGAAGTTTCAGGAAGAATAACACAAATACTCTTTAAAGAAGGACAGTACATAAATAAAGGACAACTTATGGTCAAACTCAATGACGACGACCTTCAAGCACAAATGAAAAAACTTCAAATAGAGATAAAACTTGCAGCTGATAAAGAAAATCGACAAAAATCTTTGCTTGCAGCTTCGGCTATCAGTAAAGAAGATTATGAAAATACTTTAGGTACTCTCGATTTGCTGAAAGCTAATGCTGAAATATTAAAAACTCAAATCAACAAGACTAAAATTATAGCTCCATTTTCAGGTATCGTGGGATTTAAAAATGTAAGTCCCGGAGCATTTATTTCTAATGCCAATATTATAACGACTATACAAAGTATTAAACCGCTCAAATTAGAATTTTCTATACCCGAAAAATATAATCATCTACTGACTGTAGGTACATCAGTAAGCTTCAAAACTGCACAAAATGATGATACCCATACTGCAATGATATATGCTAAAGACCCTAAAATTGATCCAGTATCCAGAACCGTAATTATGAGGGCACGTTATGCAAATGCAAGCGGAAAACTTACGCCAGGTTCTTTTACTGAAATAGAATTTCAATTAGGTTCTAAGCAAAAAGTTATTAAAATACCATCTATAGCTTATATACCAGATATAAATGGTCCCAAAGTATTTGTTTCTAAAAATGGAATGGCAACTAGTGTTCCTGTAAAATCGGGAATAAGAACAGCCAAAGAAATAGAAATACTAGAAGGACTTGCTGAAGGTGACACTGTTTTGACTACAGGGTTGATGCAATTAAAGCCAAAATCACCAGTCAATGTAATCATCAACTCACCTACTGAATAATATATGACATGAGTTTATCAGCAACAAGTATTCGCAGGCCGGTATTGGCTACAGTAATGTCAGTTATTCTGGTATTGTTTGGAGTTATTGGCTTTAATTATCTTGGAGTTCGCGATTACCCTAGCGTGGACCCACCTACTATAACCGTAAGTACCACATATACCGGTGCCAACTCTGATGTGATCATTTCTCAAATCACCGAGCCTCTGGAAGAGTCTATCAATGGTATAGATGGTGTAAAAGTGATAACATCTACATCCAGTGATGGTAGGAGTAATATCACTGTTGAATTTGATCTCGAAGTCGATCTAGAAACAGCTGCCAATGACGTCAGGGACCGTGTATCCAGAGCCCAGAGAAATCTGCCTCCGGATGCCAATCCACCTATTGTAAGCAAATCTGATGCTAATGCTCAACCCATACTATCTTTGACAGTACAAAGTGAAGAGCGTACATTGCTAGAACTTACTGAGTTTGGTAATAATATCTTTAAAGAAAGATTTCAAACTATACCAGGAGTGAGTGGAGTCAGTATATGGGGAGAGAAAAAATACAGCATGAAGCTGATCATGGATCCTTCCAAAATGGCAGGTTTAGGTATCTCTCCTGTAGATGTCAGAAATGCACTGAGTGCTGCCAATGTTGAGTTGCCTTCAGGTAGAATAGAAGGAAATGATACAGAGCTCACCATCAGAACTGTAGGTACCATAGAAACAGAAGAAGAATTCAATAATCTAATCATCAAAGAATCTAATGGCAACATCATACGATTTAAAGATTTTGGACTGGCTGAGTTAAGACCCGAAAACGAAAGATCCCTATTGAGAGGAAATGGAGCCATACCCATGATAGGGATAGCCGTTTCTCCACAACCTGGAGCCAACTATATTGCTATTGCAGACGAATTTTATAAGAGGCTAGAAACTATAAAAAAAGATTTGCCACAGGATCTAAAACTCGGGATGGCATTAGATATGACCAAAGGTATCAAAAAAGCCATCCTTGAAGTAGAAGAAACGGTAATTATTGCTTTTGGACTCGTGGTCTTAGTCATTTTTCTTTTTTTACGGAATTGGAGATCTACTTTGATACCTGTTGTAGCCATTCCTATATCATTGATCAGTGGTTTTTTCATCATGTATTTGGCGGGATTCTCCATCAATATTTTGACACTGTTGGGTATTGTCTTGGCAACAGGCTTGGTTGTAGATGATGCCATAGTTGTATTAGAAAATATATACCAAAAAATTGAACAAGGCATGTCGCCCAAAGAAGCAGCATTTAAGGGCTCGGATGAAATCTTTTTCGCTATTGTTTCTACGACGGTAACTTTGGTGGCCGTATTCCTTCCGATTATGTTTTTACAAGGACTTACGGGTAGACTATTCAGGGAGTTTGGTGTGGTGGTCGCTGGTGCGGTTTTGGTTTCTGCTTTTGTATCGTTGACGCTCACGCCTATGATGAGTGCCCGATTACTTAAGGCTGGAGACAATGAAAAAGGTCTTTACAAGTGGACAGAAGGATTCTTTGTCGGTATGAATAATCTTTACGAAAAGTTGCTCAAGCTATTCTTTAAAGTAAGATGGGTATCCGTGGTAATCATGATCGTGGCATCTTGGCTCATATATAGTCTAGGGAAAAGTTTACCTTCAGAATTAGCTCCTATGGAAGATAAAAGCCGACTATCAATAAATGCTACGGCTCCGGAAGGAACTTCTTTTGAATACATGAACAATTTCCTGACCAATGTCATAGCGGATGTAGAATCATTACCTGAAAAAGAATCCATTCTTTCGGTCACAGCACCAGGTTTTGGTGCATCACAAGCATCAAATACAGGTTTTGTCAGAATCACCCTCAAAGAACCTGAAGATAGAAGCAAGTCACAAATGGAAATTGCAGACGAACTTTCACAGACTATTAAAAAATATTCTGAAGCCCGTGTCTTTGTAAATCAGGAACAAACTATCGGAGATAGACGAGGTGGATTGCCTGTACAATTTGTGATTATGGCACCAAATTTTGAAATGCTCAAAAAAGCTATTCCTCCCTTTTTAGAAAAAGCTAGAGCAAGTGACAAATTTCAGGCCGTGGATATCAATCTAAAATTTAATAAGCCAGAATTAAAAATAGATATCGATAGAAATAGGGCTCAAGCATTGGGTGTATCCGTCATGGATATTGCCCAAACACTACAGTTGTATTATGCAGAGCAACGATTGGGTTTCTTTATCAAAAATGGTAAGCAATATCAGGTTATTGGCATAGCTGACCGAGAAAACAGAAACGAACCCAATGACCTGAAAAATATTAATGTGCGAAGCAAAAACGGTACCATGGTTCAATTGGACAATCTCATCACTATGTCTGAGCAAAGTAATCCACCGCAGCTTTATAGATTTAATCGTTACGTATCAGCTACAATATCTGCAGGTACTGCACCCGGAGTTTCGTTGGGCCAAGGTATAGAAGCTATGAATGAAATCTCCAAAGAAGTTTTGGATGATAATTATAGCACGGATTTGTCTGGCCCATCCAAAGAGTTTGCGGAAAGTTCATCCACATTACTTTTTGCTTTTATATTGGCATTGATCCTGGTATATCTAATTTTGGCTGCACAGTTTGAAAGTTTTATTGACCCTCTGATCATCATGTTTACGGTTCCTTTAGCACTTTCTGGAGCCATAATGGCTCTTTGGTGGACTGAATCCACATTAAATATTTTTAGTCAGATAGGTATTATTGTTTTAGTAGGAATAGTAACCAAAAACGGAATATTGATCGTAGAGTTTGCAAATCAAAGACGAGAAGAAGGATTGGATCGAGTAAATGCCGTGATGGACGCCGCAGTTTCCAGATTGAGACCCATACTGATGACGAGTTTAGCAACCGTACTTGGAGCCCTACCTATAGCATTGGCACTTGGAGCGGCATCTACATCACGTGTTTCTATGGGAATCGCGATTATTGGCGGACTCTTGTTTTCACTATTGCTTACACTTTTTGTAATACCAGCTCTTTACAGTATTATGGCAATAGGGAGTAAAGAGAAAGTGGAGATGTAGCACAAGAAACAAACTTGCGCTAGCATAAAAATATTGTTTTTACTCTAGGAGTATTCTAATCATTGATAAATCATCGCTAGGCATTAGTCCATATTCTTCTTTGATTTCTATAAGTGTTAATTTCAATTTATTTGGGTTATTCAAATTACCCTTATCGTTGAAAAACTTATAAAATATTTCAGCCTCACTTATTTTTTGGTAGGATTTGCCATCATGATTCATAAATGTAAAAATTCCATCTGTCGAAATGGTTAAATCACTAAAATATTCAATTGACATTTTTGAAGTCTTTTCTTCAAACCATACATTCTTATCCATATTTAAGTGGTAGCCAATGTAATCAGGCTTATTATCATTTTCATATTCAAAATTTTCTCCATCAATATGAATTAAACCATCTCCTATAATAATAAATTCAGCTTTCTTCTTTTTAGTATTTAGTATTCCTAATATCAAAGTGGTTAATACCTCATCTGAATTCAAATCCAATTGACGGTATAAATCACCTAAATCATCAAATAGCTTTAAAGTGATACTTTTGCTTAAATCTTTAACGTCTTTTTGCTTATTTTCTGCAAATTCTCTGTATGACTCTTGTTTAGCTAGTTTTCGTAAAATTTTACCTACTAATGTTGATGCAAAATGAGAATCCATACCACTTGAGCAGCCATCCATCACCGCTATCAGTTTTAGATCATTGCCACATTCTTCAATCACTAAGTAATCTTCATTATGATTGACATGAAATTCTCCTATTTGCGTTAGAGTGTAAAACCTCATCTACTCCTCAATCCTCTCGATCTGGGCTCCAAGTGCATTCAGACGTCCATCGATATTTTGGTATCCACGATCTATCTGCGAAATGTTAGAGATGATACTTTCGTTCTTAGCTGACAGTGCAGCTATGAGTAAGGAAACACCGGCTCGAATATCAGGGGAACTCATACGAATACCTCTAAGCTGGGATTTGCGCTCTAGTCCGATCACTGTGGCTCTGTGTGGATCGCACAATATAATCTGAGCACCCATATCTATGAGTTTATCTACGAAGAATAAACGGCTCTCAAACATTTTTTGATGTATGAGGATACTTCCTCTTGCTTGTGTGGCCACTACCAATATGATACTCAATAAATCCGGTGTAAATCCTGGCCATGGCGCATCATATATCGTCATGATAGATCCATCGATAAAACTTTGGATTTCATACACATCTTGTGCAGGTATATAAAGATTATCTCCTTGAACATCTATTTTTATGCCCAACTTCTCAAATGTATTGGGTATAATTCCAAGATTAGGTACAGATACATTGGTGATTGTCAAGCTAGACTGTGTCATTGCCGCCAAACCGATAAAACTTCCTATCTCAATCATATCTGGCAAAATAGTATGCTCTGTACCTCCAAGTGTTTCCACTCCGTGAATAGTCAATAAATTAGACCCAACTCCTGAAATTCTGGCGCCCATGTTATTGAGCATTTTGCAGAGTTGTTGAAGATATGGCTCACATGCTGCATTATAGATTTGCGTGATTCCTTCAGCTAGGACTGCTGCCATCAAGACATTGGCAGTACCCGTTACAGAGATTTCATCCATTAGGATAAATGAACCATGAAGTTTTTCTGCTCCTATGTAAAATTGGTCACCTTCTTCATTGTATTGAAATTGTGCACCCAACTTTTCAAAACCCAAAAAGTGAGTATCTAATCTTCTACGTCCGATTTTGTCTCCACCAGGTTTGGGTAGAAATGCTTTTTTAAATCTAGCCAACATCGGTCCCAAAAGCATAACCGAACCTCTGATCTTTTTGGCATTTTCCTGATATTCAGCCGAAGACAGATTGTCGGTATCGATATCGTCAGCTTGAAAAGTGTACTCACTATCGCTGATTTTTTCAACTTTGACACCAAGTCCTTTGAGCAATTCTATTTGCTTGCGCACATCTAGAATATCTGGTATATTTTTGATGGTTACTTTCTTATCCGTAAGCAAGACTGCACTGATGATTTGTAATGCTTCGTTTTTAGCTCCCTGTGGTTGTATTGATCCAGAAAGACTTGCGTTTCCTTGTACTCTAAATGCTTGATTAGACATATATAATTGCTGGCTGTTTTGTTTTAAAGCACAAATATATTATTAATAATTGTAATACCAAAAATCCTCAGTTCAAATTTTATCCGATAAAATAGCTTGAAGTCATCATTACCTTGTGGTATCTTGATTTGACTTCTTGTAACTTAAGGTTCTAAATCTTTATCAGTTTATACGTTCCTGAAATTTTGTTTCCTGACAAGCGCACAAAATATAATCCTGGAGATACGTTATCCAAATCTATAAATGACCTTTGCTCTCCATCATTGATATTAAAGGTACGCTCTGAAAACAATAACCTTCCTTGATTATCCAATACTTCTAACTTTAAATCTCCAGATAATCCTGAATAAATAACTTCTGCTTTTCCTTGGGTTGGATTAGGATGGATTTGTACATAGAGATCACTATTTTCAGCAGTAATGTTATTTACCGATCCCGCTATGAAATTTACAGTGTATTCAGTACCAAAATCGGGTTCAAATTCCAACCAACTTAAGCCAATACCTTTTGCTCTGATGTAACCATCACCGTCACCATTGGCCCACCATGATATGCCATCCTGATCACTATCCGTAAACTGCAATTGATAACAACCTTCAATATTTGCTATAGTATCATTGTAAATCGTAAATGCATCCATATTGGGTCTACTAGATTTTATAACTTTGCCATCGCTATCTTTGAGCGACCACTTGGTTTCATTGGGTGCTCCATTGGTTTTGATGGAGACAATGATGCCTTTTTCAAAAACTCTCACAGGAGTGATTGGAGAAGTCATTTTATTATTTAGAGTGTTTTCGTCACTTGATGCATTTACTGTATTGATTTCTGCAAAAAATACGCCGCCTTTATTCATTTCTGCAGGATGTATTGACGGCAATACAATTTTTTGGTCCTTTAGCGTAGATAATGACCCTGTCCATTCATATGTTGCCGAAACAGTCTCCGTGCCATATCTGATAACAAGCCTGCTTATGTTATTTGTTCCATTATTTTTGATAAGAATTACGGGGTTAGCACATGCTGGATTGCTTCTGCCAAACTCCACCCTATTTGATGGTGACTGTATTTCGACGATTGCGGCATCATTAGCATAATTCATAGGTCCGTACTTGACCACTTGAGTATTGACTATGTACCTGCTGTCACCTGTTGCGGTATTGATACCATAATCCATAGAAAATTTATTTCCTTGTACCAGGTTCATAATTTCAAACTCTCTCAAATCAGTCGGAGCTCCAGGACACCATCCTGCTCTGTCATAAACCCAAGTGCCACCTTGTGGATAAATCGGATTGTCCGCACATTCTTTCCACAAAGGATATGAAAAGTCTACAGCGCCACCATTTAAATTAATCTGATGGGTCCTTGAAATAAATTCACCTTCTTGACCATGTCCTGTAGCCATAGTTTTTACTTTCATACTTTTGACATCGGCTTCCACTTTTAACTCTCGTGGCTCGAGATGCCTATTGCTCAAAATGTCCGTATAGCCATACATATTTACTGGCCAAACTTGTTGTACACTTAACACGTTTCTGGTAGGTTTTCCTTTGATAAAGGCAAACTTTATATCCATTTCTTCCTGAAATTCGCCACCTTTATCCAAGAGCAATCTTTTTTTATCCTTTAATATAGGTCCGTAATCTGTCATATCGAATATCCAAGTCTTGCCCTTGGCACCAAGGTTTAAACCTATACCATATGGTGTGACGAAAGACATGATTTCATACTTTGCAGGACTAAAATTATAATAGGTAAGCTCCTGTATCTCCAAAATGTCTTCAAAAACTACTTCAATCTCTCCTACTTGCACTTGATCTTCGTTAAACACCAATTGTGGCTTGGCTTCCCAATAGTAAAATGGAGTGCCTTTAATCAGTTTTCTATTTTCAACGCTATAAGGTGTGATCTTCAAGGGTGTATTTTCTATAGAGTCTCTGTATGTTGTTTCTGTTTTTTGTATGGATATTTGACCTTTGATCAGATCTATGTTTGGCCTTAAACCAATATCTTTAAAATCTTTGAAATAAGTATTAGTCAGGAATGGTTTTACAAAAATTTTACTACCAAACTTTAAGTCTATTTTGTGGTCAGATAAATCCGGAAGTACGTCATTTTGCACTTTATTCATATCGTAATTAGCTATAAGGTTGGTTTTTGAGTTTGTAATACTTTCCGTATTTTGAGTCATTAAAACCACAATTTCAGCCAGAGTAAGCTCTCGATTCCATATGGTAAAGTCATCTATGTTTCCAAAATACGGTAAACTATTGTCTTCATTTCCACCTAAAGTAAACGCTTCTATATTTATGGGTTTAGTTTTAGCTGAGCCACTATGCCACAATTTACCGTTTAAATAGATCTTCATAGAGCCAGTATTCGTATTTTTTGTAAAAGCCCAGTGATTCCATTTCCCTTCAAAATCAGAAGTATTTGCATTTTTTTCTATTCTGTCAAAGCCAGAGTTGTCACCTCCACAATCCCAAAATATTTTACTATTTGACCACGGTAGATGCACGTTCAATTGTCTTTCACCTTTTGTGCCCGTAGCATGAAAAATGGAGTTATTATTGGGTATAACTGCTTCATTTCCAAAGGACCAAAACGCTACCGTAATTTCTTTATTGATTTTTTTGAATGCTTCATTTTTTCCAATACCAGCTCCTAAACTTCCTGACTCCAGGTAGTAATCTTTTTTTAATGTTCCAAAAGATGTTCCTTCAAGTGCTTGACTTCCTTTTACTTCTAGATTGTTGATATTATTTTCTGAAGTCTGATATGAAATTTCGAATAATAAACCATCAGCTGTATTGGAGTAATTATACCCTTTGTGAAAATATATGATCGTTTCTCCGTTATTGCTGAACGAAATACTTCTTTTTACCACCTCTTCATAAGTGAGATTTTGAACTTCGTCTAATGTAATCTTTGTCCCACCATATTCTGTAACTTTTACGGTCATGCGATCTAGAGTACCGCTACCATTATGTTTAAAGACGATACCATTGATAATGCCATTTCCAAAAGTGCTGAGTTCTTCTTTTGAATAATACAGCCAAAACTTTCCTGCGAGATTTTCTTTATTGATCATGATTATGTCAGCATTAACACCAAGTGGTACTTTAATAGTATTGTTAGTATTTTGGATGTTTACTAAAGTTTGGTTGTACTCATTATAAGTGTACGTAGGTGATGATACAAAAGGCAAAAATTTGTCACCAAATCCAGCTATGACATAGTTGGGATGTATCGCTTTGGTGGAATCTATTCCCGTAGAATCTATGATGTTAGTATTACAACTATAATCCCATTCTCCACATCCTCTATTTCTATCCGAGCTGGTAGATATTAATCCACCTTTGCATCTCATGGTATAATACATCAGTATTTTTTCATATTGGTTATGGTCACCATTGGGGAATAAAACTGTAGTATCTCGTGTCTTAGATTTAAATGTCAATGATTGAACCCACGTAGTATCCTGTGCACCTAAAGAAAAAGAAACCAGCGCAAAAAGAATGACGAACCTTTGTTTTGGAGACATAATAAATTTTTCTGTAAAGGTAAAAAAAATAGCCACATTGAATCAACAGTATAATTTTATATTAGTAATTAATATTCTTTTCACTATTAGGCGTTTATTTTATCTCACCAAATTTTTAAAAAAATAAGAATATATGTTTCTTCGTTCGTAAATTTTGAAATATCTTTGATTGATATTTATTATTAATTACTTGTTCAAAATACTTTCTATCATGAAAAATTTAGTCTTACTTTTTGTATTCTTTGTTTTAAGTTTTATTCAAATAGGAAAATCACAAACCGAAAAAGGCACCTTTCTTTTGGGTGGAAACGCGTCCTTTCAAAGTATTGACGAGCAATCCATTTTGACGATTAGTCCTAATATTGGCTATTTTTTTGCCAATAAATTTGTTGTGGGTTTAAATGCAGGCTTAACAACATCGGAAAACAGTAGTGTTTTTAGTTTAGGCCCTAACCTTAGGAGATATTTTTTAACATCAGAAAAAGGAAGCTTATTTGCTTTGGCTGGCCTTAATTATTTTAATGTAAATATTAATGATAACTCCGAATCAGACACAGGTTTCAACATTGGTGCAGGTTATGCTGTCTTTTTAAATCCATCTGTTGCATTAGAGTTAGGAGCAAATTATTCAAAATTGGGATTCTCACAATCTAGTGTAAGCGGCTCTAACGTTGGAGTGTTTTCAATAAATGTAGGATTCCAAATTCACTTTAAAAAGTAATAGATCATAAAGTCTTACAGTTTGACTTTCAGCTATTAGCAATTTATTATACTTTTATCATTTTAAAAAAATAGCCACATTGAATCAATATGGCTATTTTTCATTTATAATCTGAAATACATCAATCCAGTCTCTCTATAATACCTGCTATACCTTGTCCACCACCTACACAGGCAGTGACCATTCCATACTTTTGATTTCTTCTACGCAATTCGTTGATGATGGATATACTTAATTTAGCTCCTGTACATCCCAGTGGGTGACCCAATGCTATAGCTCCACCATTGACATTGACAATATCTGGATTGAGTCTAGCTTCTTTGATTACAGCAAGCGCCTGTACTGCAAATGCTTCATTTAACTCTATAAGATTGACGTCATTTAGTGTGATTCCAGCTTGTTTTAATGCTTTTGGAATGGCTACTACAGGACCAATTCCCATATAAAGAGGATCTACACCTCCTACCGCACATGATGCTAATCTGGCTACTGGAGTAAGACCTAGTTTTTTGACCATTTCTTCACTCATGACCAGGACAAAAGCTGCGCCGTCTGAAGTTTGAGACGAATTACCTGCTGTAACCACTCCTCCTACTTTGAAAGCTGGCTTTAGTCTTGCCAAACCTTCTATGGTGGTATCTGCTCTTACTCCTTCATCAGTATCTACTACAAATTCTTTTTCTACACGCTTATTATTTTCTACGTATACCTCTTTGACCGTCACTGGGACTATTTCATCTTTGTATTTACCATCTTTGATGGCTGCCGCTGCAAGGGCGTGAGATCTTACTGAAAATGCATCTGCCTCTTCTCTGGTCACCTGATATTTGTCAGCAACAGCTTCTGCAGTGTGTCCCATACTCACATGGAAGTTTACGTTTTGCAATGAAGCGTTGTAACTCGGCACCAATTTGTATCCCGTCATAGGAAGCAATGACATAGACTCTGCACCACCTGCTACATAGCAATGACCCATACCGGCGTTGATTTTGGATGCTGCAATAGCTATAGCCTCTAGCCCTGATGCGCAGTATCTATTTATAGTCATCCCTGGCACTTCCTGGCCCAAAGCACGAGCAGCTATTAGCCTTCCCACTTGTAATCCTTGTTCTCCTTCAGGATTGGCGCATCCTACGATGACATCATCAATTTCTTTTGGGTCTAAGTTTGGAACTTGTGATGCTAGATAAGATAAAATATCTACAGCTAAATCATCCGATCTGTAATTGCGAAATCCTCCTTTTTTGGCTTTGCCCACTGCCGATCTAAATCCTTTTATTATATATGCGTTCATTTTTCTTTTAAATTATTGGTTTAGGAAAAGCTTGATTTTAATTTCTCAATGGTTTATTATTCATCAATAAATACTGGATTCTATCCAAGGTCTTTTGATTGCCTAATAGTTGTAAAAATGCTTCTCTCTCTATATCTAGGAGGTATTGCTCTGACACTTTTTGCTGACCTGTAAGATCTCCACCACACAACACATAAGCTACTTTTTTGGCAATCTCCAAATCATAGGCTGACATGTACTTACCCAAATAAAACTCATTCAATGCTGTGTAAAGCGTACCTAAACCACCACGACCAAGTACTGTAACTTCTTTGGATACAGGAGCTGTATAGTTTTGTGCTAAATCCAACACTTTAGCTTTTGCTGTACTTAATACTTTCCCAAGATTGACTTCCACTTCGTCTCGATTAGGTAATAAGTATCCATGTTTAAATCCTTCATAAGCTGATGTTGAAACTGTAGCAGTAGCAATAACCTTAAGTTTTTCGATTAGTGTGGGTATTTGCACATCTCCTTCAAAAAATGAATCTGAAGCTCTCACGGCAAACTCTTTGGTACCACCACCACCTGGAATCAAACCAACACCTACTTCTACTAGTCCAATATATGATTCTGCATGACAAACAGCAGCATCTGTATGCATCAGTATCTCGCATCCACCACCAAAAACATATCCTTGAGTGGCTGTAACTACTGGAACGGTCGCATATCTCATTGCCATATTGATCTGTTGGAAGGCATCCACCATTTCATCTAGCTTTTTGAAGTCCTTTTGCATAGCTACCATACCTACATTCATCAGGTTGGCGCCCACTGTAAAATTCTTTGCATTATTACCGATCACGATACCTGCCCAATCACCATTTTGAGCAATATTTAAAGCTTCCAAAGCTCCTTGACCGATACCTTCTCCTATAGCATTTGATTTGGATGTAAATTCAAAACACAAAACGCCATCTCCAATGTCATGAATTGTACATTCCGAATTTTTATATACTGGTGCATTGCTTCTGAAGTTGTCTAAATGTATATTGAGTTCTGTACCCGGGATAACTTCATAAGACTTAGTTGATAAGTTGTAATACTTCCTTTTGCCATCTTCTGATTTGTAAAAAGAAGTGACTCCATCTGCTACCATAGTTTCGACCCATTGTGGTATGGATTCGCCCAATGATTTTGCCAATTGTGCACCTTCGGAGATTCCGACCATATCCCAATATTCAAATGGACCATATGACCAAGCATATCCCGCTTTCATAGCATTGTCTATACTATAAATGTTATCACTGATTTCAGGAACCCTGTTGGATGCATATGCGAAGATACCACATAAAAGATCACGAACAAAATGACCTGAGTTTTCGTCAGAGGCTATCATTTCATTAATTCGTTTATCCATGATTTCTACCTTCTTGGCTATACCAACCACAGGTATCATTGCTTTTTGAGCAGGTTTGTATTCTAAAGTATTTAGATCCAATGCTAGGATGACTCTGCCACCTTTTTCATCACGTTGATCTGTTTTTTTATAAAAACCTTGTCCCGACTTGTCTCCCAAGAAGTTATTATCCAATAAAAATTGGGTTGCTTTATGTGTTGGTTTATCTTTGATAAGCTTTACATATTCGTCATTTGGACAGTTCTGAATTACACCTTTGGTCACTTTTACTGATGTATCCAAACCTACAAGGTCTAGCAAACGATATGATCCTGTATTGGGCCAACCCATGGGCTCTCCTGTAATTTTATCCACTTCTTCTATAGATAAGCTGTATTTTTCTGTAAGTTCTCCTACTTTATTTCCACTGTAAAAACCTATTCTATTGGCAATAAAAGCTGGAGTATCCTTACATAAAACGGACTTTTTACCTAGATAAACTTCACCATAATGCATCCAGAAATCTACAACATCTTTGTCGGTACCTGCATGTGGAATGACCTCAAACAATGCCATATAACGAGCAGGATTAAAAAAGTGTGTGCCACAAAAGTTGCGTTTAAAATCTTCGCTTCTACCCTCAGCCAATTGCGAAATCGGAATACCTGAAGTATTGGATGTAATCAACGAACCTGGTTTTCTAAGTGCATCTACCTTAGTAAATACTTGTTGTTTTATATCTAATCTTTCAACTACTACTTCTATGATCCAATCGCAAGTAGCAATTTTATTCATATCATCATCAAAGTTTCCCGTACTAATTCTTGATGCAAAAGAAGCATCATAAAGTGGCGCTGGTTTTGACTTTATGGCATTGGCCAATGAAGTATCAGCTATTCTATTTCTGGCAGCTTTATTGCTTTTTTGCTTTTCGTCCAGATCAAAAGGGACTATATCCAGCATTAAGACTTCAAGTCCGACATTGGCCAGATGGCAAGCAATACTTGAGCCCATCACTCCCGAGCCTAATACTGCTACTTTTTTTATTCTTTTGGTCATATGATTATGGCTTTATTTTAATTTAACTTTTAAAAAACACCATAAAATTATATCTAAATTTGGAGACTACAAAATAATTAATCAAAAAATTTAACTCAGAGTTAAATTTTTAATTTTGACGCTATTTATCACTTAACAAATCCTGGACAATATGATCTATATCATATTTATAAGTAATTCTTATGTAATAATAATTTTTTCTTATCGTATTCTTTTGTTTTTTAATAAACCCCATTTACATTTGCGTCAATTATTAATATTTAAACGTTTTCGATATGAATTTAAATCAATTTTTTAAGACAACAATACTTATGGCGTTGGTTACCGTAAGTATTGCTTCATGTAAAACTGATATCCACGAGAGCAGTGAAACCACATTTAAACAAGTTGCTGACTTTGACCACAAAATCGTGAGTGAATGGAATGATTTATTTTTAGAAATAGAAAGACACGCTGCAGGATATAGACCTTGTCCTACGGCAAATGCCTTGGGCTATGTAGGTTTGGCAAACTATGAAGCTTGTGTCAGTGGTATGCCTGATTATCAATCTTTAGCTTACAGATACGCAGGTCTTTCTTTACCAAAAATTACTCCAAATCTGGAGTACCACTATCCTACCATTATAAATTCTGTAAATAGTACTTTATTTGAAGGTCTTTTTGCTGATGTTGATCCCAAACTTTTAAATAATATTAAAACCCTTTCTGAAAGATACGAAAAACAATACCGAGACCAAATAGGAGAAGAAGTTTTTTTGAGATCTGCAAACTATGGTGAAAGTGTAGCAACGGCAGTTTGGCAATGGATGAAACAAGATGGTGCTACATTTGACGGCTATAAAGACCCATTTAAAGAAAACAATTGGCGAGACCTAATGAATAACCCTGGGGCTTGGACACCAACAATTCCTGGACCTGGTGAAGGAATGTTTCCATATTGGGGCAAAGGTAAAACCCTTGCAATAGGTGATGACATGAAAGTTTGTAGAGATTGGAAAACATATGTTGGTAACTTTACTGAAACACCTGGTAAAGGACTATATAATCAAGCTATAGAAGTAATGGTGCAAAATAGCCCTGAATTAGCATATCAAACAGAGTGGATTGGCGAATTCTGGAGTGATGACCTTTTGGGCCTTACATTTAGTCCTCCATCCAGATGGTTAGCCATTGCTTCTCAAGTATATATGCTGGAAGATGCTAATCTCGAAGAAGCCTTAGTTGCAAATGCAAAACTTGGATTGGCACTTCATGATGCAGCTATAGGAGCATGGAACTCAAAATATCATTATAATCTGGAAAGGCCTGAATCCTATATCAAAAGAGTCATAGATCCTACTTTTGAACCAAACCTGTACAATCCAATCACCGGTGAGAATGGTATTTCACCTTCTTTTCCTGCCTATCCATCTGGTCATGCTACATTTGGCTCTGCGTCTGCCGAGGCTTTAGGAAGTGTATTTGGATATTCATTTGGTATGACCGACAATTGTCATAAAAACAGAACAGAATTTGAAGGTTACCCTCGTACTTTCAGCAGTTTTTATGAAATGGCTCTAGAAAATGCTTGGTCAAGAGTTCCTTTGGGAGTACATTATAGAATGGACGCAGAAGAAGGTATGAGATATGGTACAGAAATAGGAAGAGTCGTAAACAGACTGCCTTGGAAAAAATAAATTAACTCTACCCTTAACTTTGTAAAGTAATCTAAAAAGACCAAAAGCCATCAAAATGAAAAAATTTGATGGCTTTTGTTTTTATTTAAAAATATATTTTGTAATTGTGTGAATCTTACACTAGGTTATTTTTATAATAGGTTTGACTTTCTAATTGTATTACAAAATCACCATTCTTTTTGACAAAACAGATCCTTTTTTGGTGTGAAAAACAACTTGATATATTCCAGCATTTAACACCTGGTCAGCATTAATGGTATAGTTTGAGAATTTACCATCATATCCTACAAACTTTACTGTATTAAAAGATTGTCCTGTCAAACCTAACACCTCTGCTGAAGTAATTTCTGATGGTTCTACAGCGATATTAATAGAAGCATCAGCCATGGTCGGATTTGGTGATAATTCTATTTCTGTTTCATCAGTCCATTCATATGTAGAAGTAGTAGATGCATCCCAGATATTGATCTGATCGAGATAGATATTATTGGACAAACCAATGGCTGGATCTCCCCGGAAATAAAATCTAAACTTGGCGTACGGTTTGTTTTTAAATAAAGTAGTAAAAACAGAAGTAAGTGTTACTTTTCTCCAATGTTCAGGTTTTGTAGGCTCCCAATTCTCTGGATTAATTCCACCAGTATTAATAGCCATAGTATTCAATGATGGAAATCCCGGCAGATTTCTCCATGTTTTTCCGCAATCAAAGGTATATTCTATTCTAAAGGTATCCTGATGCACATCAGAGAATCTGGCATATGAATAAAACAATGACATTTGCGGTTTATCGGCATTGCTAAAATCGTAAAATGGAGTTTCCAAATAATGTCGACTTCCTGGTACAATACTATTAAAATTGCTGAGTTCCATACAGCCTTTTGAGTTTTCGGCACCTAGATCTGGATTTATAGACCATTGAATGATATCATTATCTATATTTATGATTTCAAAATTAGATGCTTGAGCTTCATTACTAAAGTCATAGCTTTGCTCCAATTCCTTTAAAATGGTATTGTCGTACACCTTAATAATCTTGGTAATACTATCTGTACCTACAGCACTTTGCGCAACTAATTTGACCTCGTAGCTACCCGGCTCAGAAAATATTGGTGTCACTACACTATCTGTAGAAGTGGACGGTATACCTCCTTCAATGGTCCATAAATAACTTATATTGGAATTGGCTCCTGCATAGGTGTTGCTTTCAAAAGGTATAGATTCTCCTTTACACACCGATAAGTAAGGTTGACTATAGTTTACATCAATATTACACAGTTTTCCGTCAATGACACCTGTTGCTATGAGATTGGCCTCAGTACTTAAATTGTCCCTTCCATTGACACCTGACTCTATCGTTTGACGCATATACCTAGCTTGACCATTTGTAAACATCAATTTACATGGAGAGTAATCCATATAATTTTGAACATTCTCTTCTATATTGGGGTCACAAACCTTAGCATTGTTGATACTACATGATGTAAATCCCTTAGTCGTAGGTGTATCATCAACGAAATCCTGACCACAAGCAACTCCGGGAGCATTAGTGATGCCCCATGTATGTGGGAGGCCAAACCAATGACCCACTTCATGCGTGATTGCTCTTGAGTCAAAAGCTGCCGTACCTATACTACCAACATAAATAGATTCACAAACAATAGCATCTGCTGATGGTGGTATACCTACACCTGGTAAAAAAGTATACGCAGGAGCAATATTTATCTTTTTAACAATATAAATATTGAGATACTTTTGTCGAGGCCAAGAATATATGAAGTCTTCCAGTTTGTTGGCGTCCCAGTTGGTTTTGGGTGTTTTGTGTCTTATGATACCGGATGTACACTTGCCTTTAGGGTCTATAGATGCCAATACAAATTGAAATCCAACATTGGCAATATTGTTTTTATAACCTGGCACCACATTGATCGTATCTGCATTTTGCTTTGAGTAATCTCTGTTGAGAATTCTGATTTGATCTTTAACTTGCTCATCACTTATGTTTTCAGGACCATCCTGATGTAGTATGTGAAAAACTACAGGTATGGTAATGAGATTATTATTCCTCGAATTATTACCTTTTTTTACGTTTGACCTCGTTTGTTCTGCAATTTGGTGATAATCCTTTTCTTTGTTAGGATTAGCATTAAACCATTGTTTAGTTACATGATGTTGGCCACAAAATTCGTGATGTTGCGCATTCAAGACATTGACCAGTAATGCTGAAAATATAATGATAAACTGTTTCATTTTTAAAATTTAACAGCAAAGGTATCTTTGAGAAGGAAATGCATGTTTATCCAAAAATGCTAAAAGAAATGTTATGTGTATTTTAATCTTGAAAAAGATAAACGAACTCACACATCACTGTGCCGCTCCCAATAGTTTTGGTCTTCTACTTCTTCGATTAGTCCTAGGTAGTTTTGGTATCTCAATAAACTGATTTCCCCAGTTTCCAACGCTGCTTTTACCGCACACTTAGGTTCGTTTCTGTGTGTGCAATTAGCAAATTTACATTGGTCAGACAAGGCAAAAAACTCTCTGAAATTATGAGCAATATCCATTACTTCAAGATGTGAAAAAGCCAAAGTCTTGATGCCAGGTGTATCTATGATGTGACCACCAAATGATAAGTCATACATTTCTGCAAAAGTGGTAGTGTGTTGTCCTTTGCCAGAAAAATCAGAAATCTCTTCAGTACGAAGATCGAGAGTTGGTTCCACAGCATTGACCAAAGTGGACTTGCCTACGCCTGACTGTCCCGCAACCAAAGTTGTTTTATCTTTTAATATGAGCTGAAGGTCCGCTAAACCTTCTTTGGACACCGATGATGTCTTGATCACATGATGACCGATTTTGGTATAAACCGCTTTTAATTCTTCATATATCTCCAAATCACGACTATCATAAATATCACATTTGTTAAATACTATAGTAACTGGTATGGAGTACGGTTCCGTCATGATCAGAAATCGGTCTATAAAACCAATTTTCAGATTAGGTTCTTTGATGGTTACAATTAATAATGCTTGGTCAACATTGCTAGCTAAAAAATGTAGCTGATGTTTTTTTCTAGGAGATTGGCGTACCACATAGTTTTTTCTCAATGAGATGGCTTTTATCACACCACGGATTTCATCCGAATCTTCCATTTCCAATGATACTTCATCACCTACTGCTATGGGGTTGGTCAGTTTCAAACCATCCAATTTTATCTTTCCTGCTATCCTGCTTTTTATGATACTGCCATCCTCAAGTCTTACATTGTACCAACTTCCGGTAGATTTGATTACAAAGCCCTTGATCATTGGAGAATATTGTTTTTTTGTGGTGTTGATTGCTCATGGACAGCAATAGATAACTCTTTGATCAATCCCGGGTCTTTTTCAATGGCATTTCCCACAACTATGACATCTGCACCAGCTTTAGCGTTTGCAGCAGCTTTTTCTGGTGTAGAAATACCACCACCTACTATCAAAGGAATATTAATACCACTACTTACCGTTTGTATCATCGACTCGGATATTGGGTTTTTGGCACCGCTACCTGCATCCATGTAGATTTGTTTTAGTCCAAGTAACTCGCCTGCCATGGCTGTACACAATGCAATATCATCTTTAGTACTTGGAATGGGCATCGTGTTGCTCATATACTGAACACTAGTCATAACGCCTCCATCTATAAGCATATAACCTGTAGAAATGATTTCAAGGGGACTTATTTTAAGGAAAGGAGCCGTGATGACATGCTTTCCGATCAATAAATCAGCATTTCTTCCCGAAATTAATGATAAAAACAACAAACCATCGGCTTTATAACTGAGCTGAAATGAGTTTCCTGGGAACAAAATCATAGGAATATTGCACAATTCTTTCATGGACTTCAATACATAATCAAGCATGTCGTTGACCACTAGACTTCCTCCTATGAAAAAGAAATCTACTCCGGCTTCCACAGATGTTTCCAAAACTTTGCTGATTTTTCCTAATCGCACTTTGTCAGGGTCAATCAATACGACAAACTTCTTTTGGCCCATTTGTTTAGCCTCATGAAATTGTGAATATAGTCCATTGTTTGTCATCTGATTGTAATGATTGAAGATACAAAGGTAGGCATAAAAATTGATTTTAAGCCATTCAAAGATTAGATACTATATTTTTTGTTAACTTCGCATCTCTTTAAATAGTGTCGATTTTTTTACTATTCTCTATAAACCAAAATCAAATATGTCAGAAATAATCAGACAATTGGAACCTAAAAACCTTTGGAATCATTTTGCAGATCTTAATGCTGTACCTAGAGCTTCTAAAAAAGAAGAACGAGTCATACAGTTTGCAGTTGATTTTGGTATAGCCTTAGGATTAGAAACCGTAGTAGATCACGTAGGAAATGTCATCATCAAAAAGCCAGCTACACCAGGCATGGAAGACCGAAAACCCATAGTGATGCAGTCTCACTTAGATATGGTGCACCAAAAAAACAACGACACTGTTTTTGATTTTGACACTCAAGGTATAGCAATGTATGTGGAAGATGGTTGGGTAAAAGCCAAGGGCACCACACTTGGTGCAGATAATGGCATTGGAGTAGCTACGATTATGGCAGTACTGGCATCCAAAGATATCGCTCATCCAGAGGTAGAAGCCTTATTTACTATCGATGAAGAAACCGGTATGACTGGTGCATTGGGTTTGCAAGGTGGTATGCTGAGTGGTGAGATCTTGCTCAATCTAGATACTGAAGAAGATGACGAAATAGATATAGGATGTGCAGGAGGCATGGATGTGACCGCTATGAAAACCTACAATACAGTTACCATTGATAAAACCAATCATATAGGTCTAGAGATTGTGGTCAAAGGTTTGAAAGGTGGGCATTCTGGTATAGATATCCATCTTGGTAGAGGTAATGCCAATAAAATTTTAAACAGAATCATTCATGGCTTGCCTGAAGTAAGTCTGTGCTCTTTTGAAGGAGGTAGCCTTCGGAATGCTATACCCAGAGAAAGTCATGCCACTATTGTTATGCATAAAGAAGGAAAAGAAAGTATTCTGACGACCTTAAACAACAGAATTGCTGACATCAAAAAAGAATTTGAAAGCTTAGAACCCAACCTATCTATCACTATTGATGAAGTAGTATGTCCTGATACAAAAGTAGATAATCAAGATCAAACCATATTGTTGAATACCATCTATGCCGCACATAATGGCGTTTTTCGTATGAGTCCTGACATTGATGATTTGGTGGAAGCTTCCAATAATGTGGCAAAAATCGAAATCAAAGAAGGGTCTGCTAAAATTTTATGTTTAACCCGATCATCTGTAGAATCTACAAAAATGGATGTTGCTTACAGCTTAAAGTCTTGCTTTGAACTTGGAGGATTTGAAGTCACATTTTCTGGCGCATATCCAGGTTGGACACCTAATATAAACTCACCCATCCTAAAAGTAATGACTGAATTGTACGAAAAAATGTATGACAGTAAACCTCATGTGGTAGCTTGTCATGCAGGATTGGAGTGTGGTATTTTAGGTCAGAATTATCCTGGAATGGATATGATTTCATACGGCCCAACTATCAAGGGAGCGCACTCTCCTGACGAAAGGGTTAATATTGCTTCTGTCCAAAAATTCTGGAATTTCACATTGGAAATCTTAAAGAATATTCCTGCAAAGTGAAACCATGGATTTATCCCATCACACTGACCTTGACAACCCTGTTTGGAATGCACTTTCACAATCTCATTCTTGGTTGTCTAATGATTATGGAAGTATAAAATTTTATAATCCCCAATACAACTCTTTTGGTGGATATACATCAGGAAGTGATATAGAAAAAGGACTTATTGAGTATAGTCAAATTACAGATTCGTTTTTTGTTGTTGGTGATAAGCCAATTGTTCCAGATACTTTATATATCGAAAAGGAGATCTTGTGTTATCAAATGGTAATGATACACTTGTCCCCATTCATACACAATTACAGCTTTAAACCTTTAGAAGAGTCTGAATATGAAGCTCTTTTTAACTTGATACAACTAGTTATGCCGGGATATTTCAGACCAAAAACACCATTGATGGGTCAGTACTTTGGAATATATGATGGACAGAAATTAGTTTCAGCCGCAGGTATGAGGATTCATCTAAACCATTATACAGAGGTGAGTAGCATAGTTACAGATCCAGAGTACCGTAGCAGAGGTTATGCTGCTGCACTTACTGCTCATTGTGCTCAAATCATCTTGAATGAAAGTAAAATTCCTTTTCTTCATGTTCTAACTACAAACGATACTGCAATATCGATGTACGAAAGACTGGGATTTCAAAAAAGAAGGCTAATGACTTTTTGGCTGATCAAAAAAAGGTAATTACCAGATGTGCATGGCTTCTAGTTTGAGTTCTTCTCCATAGAAGTTTTTGGCATATAAGTCTTTGATTTAATATCTATAAGGTCTTTTCAGATACTCAGAAAAATTTTTATATACAGCCTCATCCGTGTAAAATATTATATTTGATTCTGAGATAAAATCATGAAAGAACTTTTTCTTGGAGTTTTTAATTGTAGGAAACTTATTTAAAAATTCAATAATAAATTTAGAATCAGCATATAAAGAAGTTGATGTGTGATTTGCTTTAAAACCTATTTCTCCGAAATCTGCAAAAATTTCATGGTTTGCTTTAGAGAAATCATCATTTGGTTTTGAAACAGAATAAATTTCTGCAATACCTAACTCTTTTTCAGAGAGTTTCAATGCATTATACAAAATTTCGTCATATTTAATTGGAAATTCACTACTTTCCCTTTCATAGCTATAACATATCGGGGTGTTATGCAATAAAAAACTATAAGGTTCTATTCTTAAGATTTGATCTGGAATAGAAAATTGAATTTCACTTTGGTAATCCAAAATTTTTTTAGAAAATATGAGAGTGTCTATTGCTTTTAAAATTCCAAAATTATACAAATCTTTAGTTACGTCTCCTGCGGATTTTTTCCTTATTATTATTTCTTCCTTAATACTTTCAACTAAAACATTATCATTCATAGTTTTAAGCGATATCTCTAATTCCTTTTCCAAGTTATTATCCAAAAAAAATCTTGCACAATTATGAGGCTTAGATTTAAAATATCTATCTATAATTAAAGGAATTATTGATAAATCTGAAGATATTTTGATATAATAAGGACTAACATTAAGTCCAACATAATCATAACTGTCATTTTTTAATCTGTTTATAAATTCATCTCTATACGCTTTATGATCATTCTTTACCAAGGCAATTAAAGCACTTTCTTCATGCTTTTTTTGTTCATAAAGTATCTTAGCTATTGGTATAATTTTTTGATCTCCTGAGTTCAACAAATTGAATAAAAATGTATTTTCAAAATCTTTTGCAAAATATTCATCATACTTCAATAGGTTATTATAGATTATTTTTTTTGAATAAATTTCTATCGCTAAATCCATTGAAATATTTCTTATATTTTCGTTAGGACTATTCATATAAGAATATAAAGCATCTTGAAGTCTACTAAATTCATAATGGTCAATTTGGGTAGATAAAAGCAGATTTTTTAAAATTGAAAATCCTTTTTCTGAATTTCCATCAACTCCTAACCAATATAGCAATTCTTGTTGGCAAGTAATTGGGAATTGAGATAATTTGTTTTCAAAGTAATTAACAAAGTTATTAAATTTGTTTTTTCCAATAAGCCAAATTATATTAGTGTCATCACAATTTAAATTTTCGTAAATAACATTTTGTAATTCTTTGTCAAAAACAAAATTAGATCTTTCTAACATACTATTGATTAGTAGTCTCCTTTGTTCGATATTTTTTGACCTCAATATTATACTTATGCTATCAATTAAAATTCTATTTCCGTTTGAGTATCGGTCGAAAACTGTGTAATTTTTTCTTTTAGATTGAAAAGTAAATTTATTGCTTTTAAATTCTTTCCTACATTTTTTTAATTCTGTTTGATTGGTTAAAATCTTAATTGCATCTTCTTGCCCGGAAGCTAAATAAGAGAATAAAAGAAATATTATCACAAATAAATTCTTCATTAAAAAATATATTAATCAGAACAAAATAAAAAAAAATCACCTACTATTTAACTAATCTTAGAAATTTTAATTTTCATTTAAACTATGAAATTCACGAATGAACATAAGTCTTTTTGGTTAATCAAAAGCACGTGTTGTAATCACCAGATATGCATGGCTTCTAGTTTGAGTTCTTCTCCATAGAAGTTTTTGGCTGTTTGCTCAAAAGAATTGGTAAAATCTGAGACATAAAAGGAGTCTTCACCTTGCCTTTTCTTCGCTAATAGGTTTTCTTCCGACAATATTCTATAAACTTCATCTTTGACTACATCTGTTGAGTCTAAAATATCTACTTTTCCCTTATAATACTCGTTAATCTCATTTTTGATCAGTGGGTAATGAGTACAAGCTAGTAAAAGTGAATCAATATTGTCCAAATCAGAATGGCTAAGGTAGTTTTCTATGACACTTTTTGAAATATTACCACTATAAAACCCTTCTTCTATCATGGGCGCAAGCAACGGTGTTGCCAGTTGATTTACCTTGACTTTTTGATTGAGTGTTTTTATTTTGTTGCGATAAATAGATGAGTTGATGGTTGCTTTAGTGGCGATGACCCCAACATTTCGGTAATCTTTTTTGATCACAGCATTGACCAATGGATCCACTACATTTACAAATAATGCTTTACCTTCAAAAAAATCCAAAAGCATATCATAAGCCGCAGATGATGCCGAATTGCAAGCAATGACGATCATTTTACAATTTTGCTCCAAAAGAAATTTGCTGATACGCAAGCAGTAATACCTGATTGCATCTGCCGATTTGTCACCATAAGGAAGGTGTGCCGTGTCACCAAAATATATCAACCGTTCCTGCGGCATAAAATGATGAATGGCATTGGCGACTGTCAATCCACCAATGCCACTATCAAATATTCCTATCGGTTGTTCGGGGTTGGAATTCATTTATTATTTTCTACTGTGTGATACCCAGCTTTGTTTTTACCAACTTGGTAGCATCAGCAGCAGGGTCTGCATAAAGCACCACTCCCATTCCTGAGTCAAAAATGTATAAAAATCCATTTTCAGTAGCTACATCTTTAATGGCTTTATTTACTTTGTCTTGGATTGGTTTGAGTAACTCCTCACTCTTCTCCATTATTTTTTGTTGACTGGATTGCTCAAATTCACCCACTTTAGCTTCTTCTGCTTTTAAAGCTGCTGCTTGTTTTTCGATCTCTACAGGTGCCAATGTTCCTCCGGCTTGTTTTTGCTGCAAGTCCTGGTACTTCATTTGCAAATCTTTGACCATTTCTTCCCCTTTTTTCTGAAACATACCTTTCATGACTTCTATGTCTGAATTAGCCTGTTTTACTTCTGTAAGAGAACCAAGTATTTCCTGCGAATTGATATAAGCTACCTTTTGTGCTGATATACTAAGCGATGAAAATATGAATGCAAAAACTAAAATAAAAAATTTGTTCATGTTTTGTTTTATTAAAAATTAAAATTGGTTTGTCTTTATTTGATATTCAATTTTTTCTTAAGATCTCCTGTTTTGTCATAGTCAGGATTGGAAAACAAAAGTCCTGTGGCACCACCTTTATCAAAAATAATATCAAAACCTCTTTCTGCTGCAAAGTTTTCTATTGCTGCATACACTTTATCTTGAATTGGGGCTACCATCTCCTGACGCTTTTTAAATAAAGCTCCGTCAGGTCCAAATTTTGCTTTTTGCAACTCTCTTACTTCCGCTTCTTTTTTGACGATTTCATCTTCTTTCTTGGCTTTATCGTCCGAACTCAAAAGTACTTGCTCAGCTTGAAATTTGTTGTACATACTTTTAATTTTATCAAACTCCTGAGAGATTTCTTGTCTCCACTCGGCAGCTATCCGGTCCAATTCCTTTTGGGCATTCTGATAATCAGGCATAGATGACAGTACTTCATTGATGTCAACGAGGGCTATTTTCTGAGCATTTGTCGCAGATGACATACCCGCTATCAAAGCCAATACGAATAAGATGTTCTTGATTTTCATTTTTAAAAATTTTAAAGGATTCTAAAAAAATTTGCCAAAATTACGATTTTATTGATTTCTCTCCATCATTCAACGCAAAAGAATAATTATTTTATTGGTTTTCAAGGAAATTATCACATTCAAATCATACAACAAAGACAATAAATGGCCAAAAAAAGTTACTGACTTGTCTTTCTGTGTACGATCTTAACAATGCATATCCATCACATTGTCTGTTCATTATGATATTTACTACTGAAAACCATCATCTAACTTTAACTATAGTTTAACGTGCAAATTTTAACTTTTGGTGTTTTGATTAAGAAATTTCGTCTAGACTTAACAACAATTAATGAAAGGCCATCCTCCATTTGCGCTCAATTTTAAACAAAGACTTTCTCTCGGAGCCTGAAAGAAAAGGCCTGAGTTTACCAATTTCTAAATTTTAGCTACATTTGCAGATTGAAACCTAACCATTATATTAAAAAGTAGCTGAAACCATTAATATGAAAAAATGAGTTTATGATTTCAATTCGTTTTTTGGGTGTTAGCTATTTTGTACCAGATCATTATTTATGAGCCAACTTTTATTAGACCATAATACGCTTAGTGCAGAGCAAATTTCAAATGCAATTCTTCATCATTATAAGATTGAAATATCACCATCTCTAAGGGACAAAGTCAAAAGGAATCGCGAATTTCTTGATCAAAAACTGAGTCAGCATGATGTTGTCATATATGGTATCAATACTGGATTTGGATCTCTATGTAATGTACGTATTTCTGATGAAAATCTCGGAAAACTTCAAGAAAATTTGGTTTTATCCCATGCTTGTGGGATGGGTGAGTTGGTGCCTGAAGAGATCTGTCGTACCATACATTTATTAAAAATTATCAACCTTTCACATGGTTACTCAGGCATAAGGCCCGAATTGTTAAATAAATTGGTTGAATTGTACAATGCGGGAATCACACCTGTCATTTATCAACAAGGATCTCTAGGGGCATCGGGAGATTTAGCTCCTTTGGCACACTTGAGTTTGATGCTTTTGGGCAAAGGTCAGGTATATGTGAATGGCAAAATCACAGACACCAATCAGGCACTGATCGAAAAGGGAATAGATAAAATCGACTTAAAATCCAAAGAAGGCTTAGCATTGCTCAATGGTACACAATTTTCACTGGCTTATGCCACAGAAATCATTACCAAAGGTCAAAAACTACTGGACCTATCTAACAAAATAGCAGCCATGTCTATGGATGCTTATGTGTGTGACATTGCTCCATTTGATCATTTACTGCATGATGTTAGACCGCATTTAGGCCAAAGAATGGTAGCACAAACCATTTATTCCCATTTAGAGTCCAGTGGTATACGCAATTTACAAAGACAAAGTGTTCAGGATCCTTACTCCTTCAGATGTGTGCCGCAAGTACATGGAGCTTCGCTGACGGCAATCCTTCATGCAAAAGATGTCATCGACACAGAAATCAACTCCGTGACTGACAACCCAATCGTTTTTGATGAGGCAGACAAAGTGCTTAGTGGCGGAAACTTTCATGCTCAGCCATTGGCATTGATCCTAGATTATCTGGCCATAGCGCTTTCTGAATTGGGTAGTATATCTGAGCGAAGAGTATATCAACTCATCAACGGTGATCGAGGATTACCTGCATTCTTGACCAAATATCCAGGTTTGGATTCAGGATTTATGATTGCTCAGTATACAGCCGCATCCATTGCTAGTCAAAATAAGCAGTATTGTACTCCTGCATCTATAGACTCTATAGTCTCCAGCAAAGGTCAGGAAGATCATGTCAGCATGGCCGCCAACGCAGCTACTAAATGCTATAAAGTGCTTCAGAACTTAATTTCACTTTTGGCTATAGAACTTCTGACGGCAGCTCAGGCTATGGAGTTTAGGCGTCCAGCAGTTTCATCTCCTGAAATAGAAGCTTTGATTTCGGAACTCAGAACCCAAGTACCCATGCTTGAGGAAGACAGGCTGATGCATGATGATATGAAGTTTGCTGAAAATTTGGTCAAAAGGTGGATTTCGTAAAGTAGTTCATGATCTTAAAAGTACAAACCTATACTTTTGCTAAAAAAACTTGATAGCATTACTTTCAAGAAATTTATGAATTGATTAAGGTTCTCAAATTCTTTTCGCCAATCCGAGTTACCATTTCCTTAAACTTTTGCTCTTTTATGGGTGCTTTTATTTCTGTTTGAATATTATCCAATTTTGGGTCATAGGAGACTTTCTGATCAAATACTTTTTTTATTTTTACTTTCATATTACTTCAGTTTACATGACGTTCTTTTCAAACCAGTGTCATCAAACGAACTCTGTATCAATTCCAGGCCTAAAATATTTGTCCTTGACCTTAGCCAAATCCTTGGGGTCATCTATATAATTTTCTGTAAAACCACAGTTGGTACAAGTATATCTGGTGAGATAAATGGTTGTCAATCCAAAAGAAACAGTATTGTATATATTTCCTTTGAATGCACCACCTTCTATTTTTGCAATCTCGCTACTTTGGCATTTGGGACAACATTGACTATACTTCATAATCTATCTTCCTACATGTACTAATAATACAGATATATCTGATGGCGATACACCGCTGATTCTGCTGGCCTGACCTATGGTTCTGGGTCGGATTTGATGCAATTTTTCTCTGGCTTCAAATGACAAAGACTTTAATGCTTTATAGTCAAAATGGTCAGCAAGTCGTACTGACTCAAGACGATCCATTTTTTCTACCATTTCTTGTTCTTTGCGGATGTAGCCTTCGTACTTAAGTCCTATCTCGGCTATAGTGATGGTTTCTTCATCAAACCCATTTAAATACTGATCCACATCAGGAAGTACAGTTCGCATTTCGTCAACAGAAATATTAGGTCTGGTGACGATAGATTTAGCCTTTATTTTTTGTTTTAAAGGAGAAGAATCTTTGCTTTCGAGTAAAGGATTGATCAAATCGGGATCAACACTGGTTTCTTCAAAAAACTTTTCTATAGATGTCGCATCAGAAACTTTTTGATGTACCCTTTCCATTCTCTCTTCTAAGCCTTGCATTCCCAACTTGTGCGCAAGGGGCGTCAAACGAATATCGGCATTATCTTGGCGTAGCAATATCCGGTATTCTGCTCTAGATGTAAACATTCGGTATGGTTCGTTGGTACCTTTATTGACTAGATCATCAATGAGTACGCCGATATAAGCTTCTGACCTTTTCAGGATGAAAGGTTCTTGGTCGTGAATAGCTAAGTGGGCATTGATTCCTGCCATAAGGCCTTGGCATGCAGCTTCCTCGTATCCCGTGGTTCCATTGATCTGTCCAGCAAAAAATAGATTTTTGACCAACTTTGTTTCCAAATTCATATGGAGTTGAGTAGGCGGAAAATAATCATATTCTATAGCATATCCAGGTCTGAACATTTTCATATTTTCAAAACCGGGTACTTTTTTGAGTGCTTTGTACTGCACATCTTCTGGCAGTGAAGAAGAAAAACCGTTGACATAAATTTCACAAGTACTCCAACCCTCTGGCTCCACAAAAAGTTGATGCCTGTCTTTATCTGCAAACCTATTGATTTTATCTTCTATAGAAGGACAATATCTGGGACCCAAACCTTGAATCCTTCCATTAAACATAGGTGAACGGTCAAATCCTTCCTTTAGAGTTTCGTGTACTTCCTCACTCGTATATGTAACATGGCAAGGGAGTTGCTTTGGTATGGTAGGTGTATCTGTATAAGAAAATTTTCCTATTTTTTCGTCACCATCTTGCACTTCCATTTTAGAGTAATTCAGAGACCTTCCATCTATACGCGGTGGTGTACCTGTTTTCATCCTACCAGATTCAAATCCAAGTTCTATTAGCTGTTCTGTGATGCCTGTAGCAGCCTTTTCTCCTGCTCTACCACCACCAAATTGTTTTTCACCGATATGTATCAATCCATTTAGGAAAGTACCATTGGTTAATACAACGGCGTCTGACTCTATCTCTAAGCCTAGTCCCGTAAGGATACCTCTGCATACTCCATTTTTTACCAGAAGCCCGGGTATGGATTCTTGCCAAAAATCAATGTTAGGATGTGACTCCAACATTTCACGCCATTTGGCAGCAAACATCATACGATCATTTTGAGCACGTGGCGACCACATGGCCGGACCTTTGGACATATTAAGCATTCGAAATTGAACCATAGAATAGTCCGTAACAATACCGGAATAGCCTCCTAATGCATCTACTTCGCGAACAATTTGACCTTTGGCTACGCCTCCCATGGCTGGATTGCATGACATCTGAGCTATGGTATTCATATTCATGGTGACCAACAATACTTTGGAACCCATGTTTGCTGCTGCTACTGCGGCCTCACATCCTGCATGACCGGCACCTACTACTATTACATTATACTTTGGAAACATGGTGCAAAGATAAGTACGATTTTGTTCTTAGACTATAAATTTTATTTATTTTGTGTTAACCGTAACATTTACAACGATTTAAAACCAGAATTCCAAAGGCTTTTTGGCAAAAAAACATGATAAAGTAATTATTAACTCATGTTTAAAAAGATGCTATTAACAACTTTTTTGGCAGATTTATCTTATAAATCCGATAAATTGAAAGACCTTTGCAGATTACATTTAGTAAAATAGTATTAAGTATTAAACATAGAATAAATTGATTTGCAAAACGTTTTCTTTTTAACGAAAACATTTTCAAAGGATTAAAAATAGTGATTTTTGCTAACCAATTTGTTTACATCATAAATAAAGCCACATGCAAAAAAGAGGGATTGAAGTACTAAAAGACAGTAGATTGAGTAAGTCTACAGCTTTTACAAAAGAAGAAAAAGTGTCTTTGGGTTTGAGAGGATTATTGCCTTATGCTATCTCATCTCAGGATAGACAAAAACTAAGAGTTATAGAAAATATTAGAAGGAAAGATTCCAATATAGAGAAATATATCTTTTTATCAGCGCTACAAGATAGAAATGAACGCCTTTTTTATCGTACCGTCATTGATTACATACAAGAATTGTTACCCATTATTTATACACCTACCGTGGGTGAAGTGTGTCAACAGTTTTCTCATATATACCGAATAGACAAAGGATTTTACATCACACCTGAAGATAAAGGCGATATTGCTGAGTTGCTGGACAATTGGCCACAAAAAGATGTAAGAGTTATCGTGGTCACCGACGGTTCCCGGATATTGGGCTTGGGTGACTTAGGTTGTAATGGAATCGGAATTCCCATAGGTAAACTTTCATTATATACTGCGGGTGGTGGCATCAGACCTGAATATTGTCTGCCGATCATGCTCGATATGGGCACTGATAATGAAGTGCTTCTTGATGAGATATTTTACTTGGGATACCCACACAAAAGATTGCAAGGTAGTGAGTACGATGAAATTTTGGAAGAATTTATTATGGCGGTGCAGGAAAAATATCCTAAAGCATTAATCCAATTTGAAGACTTTATCACACCAAATGCTTACAAAATACTGGAAAAATATCAAGAAAAAGTATTGTGCTTTAATGATGATATCCAAGGTACAGCTGCTGTAGCTTTAGGAGGTATTTATACATCTTTGCGTATCAAAAATGAAGCCTTTAAAGATCAAAAAATCATGTTTCTGGGTGCTGGGTCTGCAGCAACAGGAATTGCAGATCTCTTAGTCAAAGCTTTCATGGCAGACGGTCTCACAGAAGAAGAAAGTTTGCAAAAACTTTGGTTTGTAGATATCAATGGCTTATTGGTCAAAGATAGTCCTAATCTCATGTCTCACAATCTGCCTTACGCACATGAACATCCTAATATGTCTTTTTTAGAAGCTATCCGTGAGATAAAACCTACTATTTTGATTGGTGCCTCCGGTGCAGCAGGTGCTTTTAGTGAAGAAGTAATCACTACAATGTGCGAAATCAATGAAATGCCTGTAGTTTTTGCTTTATCCAATCCAACATCTAAATCAGAATGCACGGCAGAGCAAGCTTATAATTGGAGTCAGGGAAAAATAATCTTTGCCAGTGGAAGTCCTTTCGAACCAGTTACCATTGGCGAAAAAACTTTTGTACCCGGACAAGGTAATAATGTCTATATTTTTCCAGGTGTAGGATTAGGTGCCATAGCTGTAGAAGCCAAATACTTACCAGATAGCGTATTTCTCATAGCAGCTAGCGAGTTGGCTCGTCAAATACATCAGTCAGATTTAGAACATGGCACGTTATACCCCAAACTTACTAACCTTCGGACGATCTCCTTTGAGATAGCAGTGGCAGTAGCCAACCATTTATGTGAAATTGGTCTTGCACAAGCTGAAAAACCAAAAAATATGCGTACCCATATTAAGGATATGATGTATGATCCTAGTTATTAACTGAAGTTTTGGAGATGTTTATTTGTCAAACCTAATAAGAGAATTACCCATTTCTTTAATTGGGTGTAGCCATCTAATCTTCGTAGAAATGCATGTTTCAAAATCACATGTGGTGGTGGCGTAGCCGTATAATCTCATTTATTTATTTATTTAAGTTCCCTATCTAGTATATGGATGGTTCTTCCTTGTACCTACCTTGCCCCCATCGTCAAAGCATGTTGTCATAGGGTTGTCATAAGGTTGTCATAGGGTTGTCATATGTGATTTATATGAAAACCCTATATTTTTCATAAAAATATCTTACTTTAGCTATACTTAATGGTAATAGCTTTATGCTAGTATACTCATACTACTGTGCGAGTATCATTACCTGATGATTAAGAATATATAATGGTTCAGGATTAAATATTTATTCCATGTATTTAAGATTTCAGGACTTCGTCCCTAAACATTGGGCATGTATCTTAGAGTTACGAAGATGTCAGAGCTACACTCCTATTGGTTAAGAAATGCCGCTGTTAAAAAATTACGTAATTTTGTGAAATCAATTTATATTTTTGTGAATTAAATCATCCCCAAAAACTCATCCTCTGTCAATATCTGCACCGTACCCAATTCCTGTGCCTTTTTAAGCTTAGAGCCCGCTTTTTCGCCTACTACGAGTATGTTGAGATTAGAACTCACAGCGGAGATATTTCTGGCTCCTGCCTTCGCTGCTTTTTCTTCGGCTTCCTTGCGACCCATCTTGAGCAGTGTTCCGGTAAATAAGATTGTTTTACCAGAAAAAACGGCGTCTTCGGCTACTTGTAGGGGTTTGTCTTCTGCCGTTTGATACAGATTGACTCCATAAGACTCCATTTTTTGGAGCATAGTTATGTTTTTATCATTGGCAAACCAAGTGCTAACATTCTCAGCTACTACAGGACCAATATCTTTGATTTCAAGGAATCTTTCCTTTTCCCAGTTTTGCAAATCAAGGACATGTATTATTTGCTCAGCTATGAGTTTACTTGCTCTTTTACCCAGATGGTGAATGCTAAGAGAGTGTAGTAGTTTTTGAATAGGATTTTGTTTGGCTTTTTCTACAGATGCTTTGATCTTGTCAGCTGATCTCTTTCCAAAACCATCCAAGGATGCTATACTGTCGTAATCCAGACAATAAACATCACTAATATCTCTCAGCCAGCCCAATTCATAAAATCGCTCTACATTAGATTTCCCAAATCCGTCTATATCCATGGCTTCTTTAGACACGTGGAAGATCATTTTTTGAAGGTCTTGGGCACCACATACACAGTTGGGACATCGCCATGCCGATTCTCCTTCTTCCTTGATGAGGGTAACATCCATTTCTGTGGGATTTACTGGACAAAACTCTGGAAAGGAAATCACTTTTTCATCTCCCTTTCTGAGTTCGGGAAAAGATTTAACAATATAGGGTATCACATCGCCTGCGCGCTCTACCAAAACCGTATCTCCCAATCTTAAGTCTTTGGAAGTAATAAACTCCTCATTATGAAGTGAGATAGATGAGACTGTTACACCTGCCAAATATACGGGTTCTATCTTAGCCACAGGAGTGATAGATCCTACTTTGCCTACCTGGTATTCTACCGCTATGAGTTTGCTTGTCGCTTGTTTTGCCTTAAATTTAAAAGCAACTGCCCATCTGGGATGATGAGCCGTAAATCCACATTTCGCTTGGTAATCCAGTCGATTTACTTTGATCACCATTCCGTCGATTTCGTAGGCGAAGTCATCTCTTTTGGCTTCCCATTCTTTTATAAACTGATGTACTTCCGTGATGTTTTTACATAATTTTTTTTCATCTTTGGGTATTTTAAAACCTAAAGAACCTAGCAACTCTATGCCGGCAAAATGACTCTCCAAAGCTGGCAAAACATCATTTCCCGCCAGATCTACAGCATAGGCCAACTGGTAAACAAAAGCTTCTAAGCCACGTTTTCGGGTTTCGTTGGCATCTTTGGTACGTAGTCCACCAGTGGCAGCATTGCGCGGATTAGCAAAAAGGGTGAGTCCTTCTTTTTCTCTTTCGGCATTGATACGCTCAAAATTATCTTTTCTGATCAGTGCTTCTCCCCTGAGCTCAGCTTTGGCAATACCATGAGCTGAAAACAAAGCTTTGAGGGGAATACTCGACATGGACTTTGCGTTGGGTGTCATTTCTTCGCCAAGAGTACCATTGCCACGCGTGGCCGCTCTGACAAGCAAGTCATTTTCATACAACAATGCGATACTACCTCCATCATATTTGGGCTCTACCGTATATTCTATAGATGTATCCGAACCAAGACCACATAATTTTTTGATAGATGTATCAAAATCATTAAGATCATCTTCATTGTAAGAATTGTCCAATGAAAGCATGGGAACCGTATGCTGTACGGGTGGAAAGTCTCCGGACAAATCATTGCTGACCCGCTGAGTGGGAGAATCTGGTGTAATGAGATCTGGGTATAACTCTTCCAAAGCCACCAACTGTTTATAAAGCTGATCATACTCAAAATCAGATACCAATGGATTGTCTTCGATATAGTATTTTCTTTCATGAAAAACGAGAACATCCCTCAGTGATGATATATCTTGTTTTTGTGCTGGCTGATTCAAAAATTTTTTACTCAAATCTGTAAATACCTGCTGTTTTTCTGCTGTGTACATAGTGGAATGAATTAGGAACACAAATGTATGGATTATTCCTAATTATATGGGGAAGTATTCCTTAATATTCCAGTCTAGATTTCTTTCCGAAAGATGGTGTCGTCAAAAAGCTTTAAAATTATAATTGTCAATTTTGGGCGTGCCCCTATGGGTCAGGCTATCTATCTAAAGCTAGACAGGTCCGCTTTACTTCGTGTTCGCTTTTATCCTTCACGCAAAAAGGAAGTTTGACCATTTTTGAAAAAGCATTTGAAACAGTAGTAATAATTGTTTTATAAATATCGTTTTATATCAATATCCAATCCCATGCGTTTAACTCTGATCATGTTTCTTTCACTTTGTTATGGCTCCATTTTATTGGCTCAGGCCCCAAAAGATACCGTTATTGGCATTTGTCATACGTACATATATTTTGGTTCTAATGAAGACGTATTAGATACTTTGGATAAAAATATTATAAAAAAGTTTAGGGATACTTTACCTGGAATCAAGGACAGATATTACATCATAGAAGCACATACTGACCAAGATGGTAGCGTGCTTTTCAACCAAAAACTGTCGGAAAAAAGAGCATTTTCGGTACAGACATTTCTGGAAGCATCGGGTATCCAAAAAGAAAAGGTATCAACCCATGCCTTCGGCAAACTACTTCCACATTCATCCAATAAAGACGAAGAAGCCAAAGCCATCAACCGTAGGGTCAAAATATCTTTGGCAAAAAAATTCAAATTAAAACTACTCCGTGGAAAGCTAAACACTTTGGATAGTATGACCCAACCCATAAAATTAGTGGTAGCCAACAAAATTTATAAAGACTCTGTAAGGGCCGATAAAGATGGTCACTTTTCTTTTTGGGTCCCTATGGATCAAAAACTAACCATATCGGCTATAAGTGATGGTATGTATGCTGAGCCCATCACGCTCATGACCAAAGAAGATGCGTTTTTAAAACCACTAAGCATAGATATTTTCAAAATCCAACTCAATCAGAGCATTTCGCTAAAAGAAATCAATTTTGAAGGTGATCGATCTCAAATGCTGCCTGAAAGCCTACCCAGTCTTACCTACCTTTTGCAGTTTATGAAATCATCAGATAAAATTTGTTTTGAAGTAGCAGGCCACATCAATCAGCCTGGAATACTTATCCAAAGTGGCCCCAAGATGAATCTCTCCATACAACGAGCAAAAATGGTTTACGATTTTCTCATAAAAGGCGGCATCGACCCTAAAAGGATGGCATTTAAAGGTTATTCCAATGCTCAAATGAAATACCCAAACCCTAAAAATGAAGAAGAACAAAAAGCCAATCGACGAGTGGAGATTGTTATCAGGGAGTGTGATGATTAAAAATCTCAATACGGATCCACATCGATATTGATCCTTACACTTTTACAGGCAGGAATAGTCTTGAGTTTGTCTCGCTCTGCCAATAATATATCCTTAACTTTTCGCACGATCTTGGGGTCCTTCTCCATTTTGATGGTGATGGTGTTGATGTATTGTCCACGTACTCTGGCTATAGATGGTATAGCAGGGCCTATCAGTCTGTTGCCGATGAGCTTTTCTACATTTTGAGCATATACTGCGGCTGTATGATTGACCGTAGGGGAGTTTTTATGGAGTAGTTCTATCTGTATCATACGGAAGTAAGGCGGATATCTAAACATCTTTCGCTCTCCCGATTCGCGTTCAAAAAAGCGGTCATACATATGGTGCATCGTCTCTATGATCACCGGATGAGATGGGTTGTACGTCTGTATGATTACTTTTCCTTTTTTATCTCTTCTGCCGGCGCGTCCAGATACTTGTGTAAGTAGCTGAAAAGCTCTTTCATTGGCCCGTAGGTCAGGATATCTCAGGATATTATCTGCATTGAGTACTCCTACCAAAGAAATATTGTCAAAATCTAGCCCTTTGGTGACCATCTGCGTACCTATTAGGATATCTATCTGACCATTTTCAAAATCGTGGATGATCCCTTCAAAGGCAATCTTAGTTTTGGCTGTATCAAAATCCATTCTAGCCACCAAAGCTGTTGGAAATATGATCTTGAGTTCTTCTTCTATCCTTTCTGTGCCAAAACCTGACTCAATGAGCTCATGATTGCCGCATGCCGGACACCTTTCGGGTAGTTTTGACCGAGATCCACAGTAATGGCACCGCAACTCGTGAAAAGACTTATGAATCGTCATATGTACGTCACAATTGACACAATCTGCATTCCAGCCGCAAGCCATGCAGGTCATCGTAGGAGCATATCCGCGTCGATTCTGAAATAGAATGACTTGTTCTTTTAGGGCAAGCGCTTCTTCTACACCTTGTATCAATGCTTTACTAAATGTACCTTTAAATGATTTGTCCTTATGCTCCGGCTTGAGATCTACGATTTCTATATGTGGCAGCACCGCTGCACCATGCCGCTCTGCCATTTCTACGAGGCCATACTTGCCAGATACCGTATTGGCATAAGACTCTAAGCTCGGCGTGGCACTACCTAATAAAATGGGAGCTTTGTAGTGTTTACTCAAAAAAATGGCTGCATCCCTAGCGTTATATCGGGGACTTGGATCATTTTGTTTGTAAGATGGGTCGTGCTCCTCGTCTACGATAATCAGTCCCAAATCTACAAAAGGCAAAAACAGCGAAGACCGGGCACCTACGATGAGTTTGGAACCCAGCAATACGGCATTCCAGATTTCCACCCGTTCTTGATTGTTCATACGGGAGTGATACACCAAGACTTCATTGCCAAAAACCGTTTTTAATCTTTGGACCATATGTGTGGTCAGCGCTATTTCTGGAAGAAGATACAGAATCTGCTTGCCCGAATCCAAATTATTTTTGATCAGTTCCGAGTACACTCTCGTCTTTCCACTACCGGTGATGCCGTGCAGCAATACAGGCATATGTTGATCAAAATACTTTTGAATGTTTTCTAAAGCTTCAATCTGTTGTGCACTCAAAGGCTGTAGATCAAAATATTGGACATCTTCGTCTTTGTTTAAGCGGCTTATGGTCTGTTTTTGTATGGAAAATAAACCTTTTTTGGCCAGTGCTGCCGCAAATGACGTATCCACACCTGCCAAATCACAAACCTCTGAAACCGGAAAAGAAAACTGTTTATTTCTGCTCATTTGGACAAAAGCGAGTAGGAGTTTGGTTTGCTTTTCACTTTTGCTCACCAAATCGAAGGCTTCGGTAAGCTGCTGTGGTTCGCTGAGGTACGGCTCACAAAGTGTCATAAAATTGACCATTTTGGGTTTGAACTTTTCTATCAATTCTTCTTTGACAGAAATGACCCTCTTGTCCAATAGGCTTCTCAAAACTGGAAATATCGTCTTTTTGTCTAGAATATCCTGAATCTGAAGTATGGTCAGTTCGTTTTGAATGGAGACGGCTTCAGCTACTAAGTATTCTTCATCTGAGAGCTCCATAGCATCCAATAGTGACAAATCACCGTTAAACACTACCCGAGTTTCACTTTCCAGCTTAAGACCTGAAGGCATGCCCACATTCATCACTTCACCGATCGTACAGCAATAGTACTCAGCCATCCATACCCAAAACTGAAGTTGACCCACAGTGACCATCGGTGTGGCATCCAGGATAGAGATGATCGGTTTGGGTTTATATTCGAGCTTGATATCTTCTGCGATCAGCTCAAACACTAAAGCCGAGTACAGCTTATTTTTGAGAGATACTTCTACTCTTTTACCGACTTGCATATCCTCAGCCAAAGCATCAGGAACACTGTAAGTATATAACTTGGGCAGTGCCAGTGGAAATACGACGGTAACGAATTTTGGTGACAAATGAAAAAGTTTATCGGTAACGGCACAAAGATATTAAACGAAATGGGAAAAGCAGTAAGCAGCAAGATGTTGTTAATCAAAATACTTTAGTAGGGCCTTCTTTGGATGTGTTGGGATGATGTATTTGGGCGTGCCCCTGCGGGTCAGGCTATCATGCTAAAGTCATGCTTATAGCTTGATAGACTTTGACACAGTCCGCTTTACTACGTGTCCGCTTCTATCCTTCACGCAAAAAGCAAGTACCGCAAAGAAAACATAAAATAAACTCTTACTTATTTTGACTAAAAATCATACTTTTGCCCTATGGAGTCATATACTATTAAGACACAGCATTTTGAAGGCCCGTTTGACCTGCTTTTATTCTTTATAGAAAGGGATGAGTTAGATATCAATGATATACCGATAGCTCAGATTACCAACGATTTTCTGGACTATATCAGACATCTGGAGACGTTGGACATTGATGTGGCTAGTGAATTTATTCTGGTAGCGGCTACGCTGATGCGCATAAAAGCCAAGATGCTCATCCCACGCAAAGAAATAGATGAAGAAGGTAACGAAATAGACCCCAGAGCAGAACTAGCTCAAAAACTCATCGAGTACAGAAAATATAAATCTATTCTGGATGATATGAGCGCACTGGAAGACAACAGACTCTTCAGACATACTCGGGGAAATGTCACCACAGAGCTCAGGCAAATCGCAGAAAAAGCACTCGTAGATGTAGAGTTGGAGTCATTAAGTTTGTTTAAGTTGCTCCAAACTTTTCAGCTACTGATGAGCAGGTATGAAGCCGAAAAAAATAAGCCTAAACACCAGATCGTCAAGTTTGAATATAGCATAGAAGATCAGCAATCTTATATCTACGCCAAGCTACCCAAAGGCAAGAAAGTCAAGTTTGAAGATGTTTTTTTGGCCTTGGAAAACAGAATTCATGCTATAGTGACGTTTATTGCACTTCTTGAACTGCTCAATCTTCAAACCGTAGAGCTGATACAAGGTGATGGTGTCAATAACTTTTGGCTGATGGCGTTGTAAATTGTTTTCTTTGGATACAATTCCTTACTTTTGTGCCAAATTTCAAATAAATATGTTAGACAAGCTGGAAGCCATACAAGATAGATACTACTATCTCGAAGAAAAACTCTCCGATCCGGAAGTGCTGGGAGATATGAAGCAGTTTGCAAAAATCAATAAAGAATATAAAGATCTTACTGAAATCGTAGAAGCTTTCAAAGCATATAAAACGACTGCTGCCAATATAGAGAGTGCCAAAGAAGCCATGAAGGATACCGATCCAGAAATGAAGGAAATGGCACAGGCAGAACTGGACGAACTGGAACCGATACTTACAGAACTAGACGAAAAGATCAACTACCTCCTGATACCCAAAGATCCCGAAGACAGTAAAGATGTTATTTTTGAAATCAGGTCAGGTACCGGTGGTGACGAAGCCAGCATTTTTGCCGGTGATTTGTACAAAATGTACTCCAAATACTTCGAAAATCAAGGCTGGAAAATGGAAGTACTGGACGAAAATCCGGGTTCCGTAGGCGGATATAATAAAATTGTGATGGAAGTATATGGCGCGGATGTATATGGCAAACTCAAATTTGAATCTGGAGCTCACCGTGTACAACGGGTACCCAAAACCGAATCCCAAGGCCGGGTACACACATCTGCTGCCACCGTGGTGGTGATGCCAAAATTTGAAGAAGAAGAAATCGACATCCGCAAAGACGAACTCAAAACGGACACCTTCCGTGCACAAGGCGCTGGAGGTCAGCACGTCAACAAAACCGAATCGGGTGTCCGATTTACACACATACCCACAGGCATCGTAGCAGAAAGTACAGACTCACGATCGCAACACAAAAACCGAGAGATCGCCCTCCAAAGACTTTTTGTAAAAATACAAGATGCCGCCCGCGAAAGATCATATCTAGAGCAAAAGGACAAGAGAAAATCTCTAGTAGGTACCGGTGACCGCTCAGACAAAATACGCACTTACAACTATCCACAAAATAGAGTGACAGATCATAGGATCAATCTCACGCTATACAACCTGGATACCATCGTACTGGGAGATCTGGAAGAAGTCATCGTTTCGTTGCAAAAAGCAGAAAATGCCGAGAAGATGAAAGGGAGTGATGAGTGATGTAGTAAATAAATTAATGGATTTTTTTTTATCATTATTACGAAAAGTCCTATCAATTAACAATTAGGATTTTGCATCGAGACCAGCAATTACTCATCTTTAGTAAGCTATGGAAAGTATTATCTATTATGATCGTTTGTATTTATAATTTCAATGTTTCCATTTATCCTGTGCATTATCATACTTTAGATAAAATTTAGTACTCGCTGCTTCTTTTATCGCGAAAGAGACTGTATTACTTTTTTGGCCGCAGATTTCCAAATTAACAGCTTTTAAAACCTCGTTAGCTGGGTAATTAGTAATTTCCGAAACATAAAATTCATTTTCTATTGTTGTCTGTGATGTTGTACTGTTTACTGAATATGAAATTCTGTTACTAAAGATGTACGGGCTTTTATTATCTTTAAAGTACTTTGTAATTATTTGCTTTTTCCTTGGATATTTATATAAGTCACAGTCTCTATACAATTGACTAGTGATATTATATTCGGTTATGATTTTGGCTGCATACGGTGGTATGTAAACTTTCTTTTCTTCGCTAAAGGTTACTAAACTTTCAGCCGATGCAAATGTTCTACTTCTAAAATAATTGTAAGCAATACCATTTAATATGAAAAAGCTCTTTTCCAAATCTAAAATTATATCCTTGTCTGTTTTGTTATAAAATTTAAATCCAGCATTACCTCCTTCAGACCAAAAATCATAAATTACTTTGCAATTATTGTCTTCAAAGAAAAATGAGTCTTTATTTATGATTACGTTATCCTTTACGCTTGGTGATATCTTACAAATCTGATAAAAACCACTGGTTGTACAAGAAGTTAGATAAAGTGTTGTGAAGATTAATAAAACTTTACTCGCTAAGTTTTTCATTTTCATTAAATTTATGATTTATTTAGAATAGTAAAAAAACTATACCTACTGAAGGATAATTTTCTTTGTTTCAATGGTGATACCTACTTGATTTCTGATTCTTAAGAAATATATTCCTTTACCCCCAAATGTGTTTAAGTCTAAATAATATTCCTTTTTGTCAATTGGAGTAAAGTAAATTGGTTGCCCAAGATTGTTTAATATTTGTAATTCATAATTATTTAATAAGGTATGAGAACCCATATCAATATACAGATGTGTTGAAGCAGGATTTGGGTAAACCTTTAAAGTATTAATACTAATTGCACCACTTGAATTAGGTATATTTAAATTAATTTTTAATGTATCTGCTACAGCTACGAAAGTTGTAATAGTATCATAAACTTTCAATGTATCTATGTGTATACAATTCCCATCATAAGGATAGTCAAGCATTGTATTGGCCACTATCGGAACGTTGTAAGAACTTTCATAATACCATCCATGAACTATTATATCACCATTATTAGTAAGTGTGTAATCGATATACCCATATATATAACCCAATGCACTTGTTAATGGATTTGTTTTTAACAATCTGAACCCTTGTTTGTGACTTCCAAATCCAATGTTATCACAATATGCGTTAGACAAAGGAAAACCATTGTAAATTCTTGATGTGGTAGCCCATGTATCGTTCAAATTTAATGTATCATTAGTACAATCAATTCCAACTAAACCAAATGTGGAAGAAGCATTTATCTTATTACTGCCGTATTTATTTTCTAAAGCATTGTAAGTACATCTGGTCCAGCCCGGCCCACCAACGTTAGAACCCACACCATTTGGGCAACTTATTGAAGTACTTGTCGAATTTTTTCTAATTTCTAAAGTAATATCATTTTCGCCATCTGAATTTATGTCAAATAACTGAATTAAAGTACCTGTTGAAGGTTGTTCATAAACCATATCAAACTTATCCACATAAACTATCTGGTTGTATGAGTATGAAGACAAAAGCATAAAAAGTAAAAATGCAAGGTTTCTCATGTTTATAAATTTTAAAAAGTAGATGTATAGGTGTAAAGGTAATAAATGAATTGTTTAGCTTATCCTATTTTCTATTTTATTTGTCATTTCTTGAAAGATTTTAAAGTATTCTGATAACCTTCGAATGCTTTACCAAAATCTTCTGTATATTGGTAATTACTGAACTGATATTCTTCATTCAACCCTCTTTTCGTTTTTAGTTTAATTCCACCATATTCTACTAATGGAATTTGATAATTACCTTTAAACCGTCTATCAGGTGACCCATTTTTATTAACTTTAGCCCACGTGTACCCAATTATTTTAGTATCTCCAGGAACAATTTTAGTTTCTGAGTAAACAATAGGGCTGTGAATTAATTCAACATCTTCTAAACTTATAAGAGCAAATTTTTTTTCATTGGAATAAAGTACTACAAAACTTGGATAAATATATATATCACCGCCATTTATGTTTTGCATATATAACGCATGATATTCTGATTTTATATTTTCAAGTGATCTTAAAGAAAATTTAACTTTTTCTTGTTTTACGATTGTACTTGCCGAAGATCGGGCAGCCACTCGATCCTGATAAATTTCACCTAAAATATCCCATATTTGATGACATTTACAAAGCTGTTTAAATGAATCTACCAGTTTATTATACTTTTCTTTTATATTTTTGTCGAATTCGATGTCAAGTTTGACATAACATTGCTCAATTTGTTCTTTTGTTTGTATTATCGCATCTTCTTGTAAATTTATGTCTAATTTAATCTTATTTGTAATTGACTTTTTTAAAAGTCCATAGATCAAAATATAAGAGATATATAATTTGATTTTTGATAGTAATAAAGACAATTTGATTTTTTTCAAATCATTTTTCAACTCACTTCTCTGCTGACTGGCTAAAACAATGGCTTCCTTTATACCTACCATATCTTGACTAGTAATTTCTGAAGTTTCTAAGCTAAAAATATTATTCGGCAAATCAAAGTCAGACTGAAATCCAGAATTATCATTCTGAGCGATTGATTTTTCTGTTGATACTTTTTGGCGACTATATAAGTTTAAAGGAGATATACTTGTATTTAAATAAGTCCCTGACTTTCCTACAGTCATACTTGCTCCTTTTACTCCAACCGAAGTTGAGATACCTCCTTTACTCAAATTTAAATGGACCCCTGGTATTATCTTAATCCGTTTTCTAAAATTCCATGCCATAGTTTATACTAAAATTTTGATAATGTTGTCTTATAGATTACTATTTGTCGTTAATAATGTTTACAATTTGGTTTATAAATGCTTTTGTGTTTTGTTTATTGATGATGTAATTGTTAAATTTTGAAATTAATATTACTTGTATTTCTTCATTGGAAACATCGATTACATTACAGTCCTTCGGTACATTCAATTCACTATCGTTACCATATGGAAATTTTGAATTTATACTTCGTAAAAAATCCACTTTATAATCATCATGTTTGATTGGATATATGTATTCGCCTCCTTCAATTTCCCCATTTAGACAAAAGTTTCCATCACCACATTCTTGAATCATTTGTATTCCTCCCTCATCATGGGAATCTCCAATTATTATGCCACCGTCTCTTGCATCATATATATTAATATTATTTCTTAAAATTTCAAATTCATCATATGTAAAATTAGTAAATATTTTACTCTCTTTAATAAATGTTCTACCTATTTTTTCAGCTTCGCAAATAGAAATTATGTATTTTTCTGACTTGGACATAAAGCTTTAATTTGGTTAGGAAATATTTAATAGTAAATTTGAATTTTCAGCTTATTACTGATTTGTTTTAAATTTACGAATTCAGACATACAAATATAAGTGAGTTTTTCAAAAGTTAGACTAAGTTGGCATAAAATTGAAGAAATATTCAAATTAATAACCTTAAACCCTAGCTTTAAACTGAATCATCATTGACTGCCTAATTTTCTTAATTTATCTTATTTCAGCTTAATTAAATATTTTAGTCATTTTTACATAAATCATTGATAAACAGCCATAAAATAAAAAAATCCCTAATCAGTTAAGATTAAGGATTCTTTAGTTGGGTGGGCCCACCAGGACTTGAACCTGGGACCACCTGATTATGAGTCAGGTGCTCTAACCAACTGAGCTATAGGCCCATTTATTTTTTCCTTATTAGGAATTTCTTTATCCGCTCCTGCGACCATCTCGCTACGAGCGTGATGCTCTAACCAACCGAGTTATAGGCCCTGCTTTTGGAAGCGACTGCAAAAGTAAGAACTTTTATGAATTTACAAATTATTTTTTCTAAAATTATTCTTTAAACCAGCCGGAATACATTACATAGTTGGCTGCGATGCGGTCTATTTCTCCAGAAATCAACTCTTGACTGATATCTTTTACTTTTTTGGCTGGCACGCCTGCATAAATACATCCTGATGCTACGTGGGTATTTTGGGTGACTACAGCTCCGGCGGCTATGATGGAGTTGGACTCTACGACGCAGTTGTCCATCACTATGGCTCCCATACCGATGAGCACATTATCATGGATGGTACAGCCATGTACGATAGCATTATGACCTATGGAAACATTGTCTCCGATATTTGTTGGATGTTTTTGGTAAGTGCAGTGGATGACTGCCCCATCTTGTATATTGACTCTATTGCCCATTTTGATGAAATTTACATCACCACGTATGACGGCATTAAACCATACACTACACTCGTCTCCGAGCATGACATCACCTACAATAGTGGCATTTTCGGCTACAAAGCAATTGTCTCCCATTTGTGGCTCTTTGCCATTTACAGCTTTGATGATTGGCATATTCTTTATTTATGGTAGGATTTTTATGATACTTTTCACGATGACGTCTCCTATATTGGGTCGGATATTGAGCAGAGATATCTTATTATTATTTCTGGTTGGGTACACCCTATTGGACAGGAAAACATAGGAGATGCCGCTAGCCGGATCAGCCCATGCGTAAGTACCCGTGTAGCCAGAATGCCCAAAACTCTGGTCTGAAAACAAAGAAGGCGCATTTTGTACACTCGGGTCAAAATCTTTTTTGTCAAAACCAATACCCCTACGATTTTTTTCTAAAGGAAATTGGTATTGGGTACATTCTTGAATGATTTCGGGTTTTATGATTTGCTTATTGCCATAGTTTCCCTTTTCTAAATACAGCTGCATGATTTTCATAAGGTCATTGGAAGTACCAAATAGTCCTGCATGCCCAGAAATACCACCTAGCATGGCAGCGCCTTCGTCATGCACATAACCGTGTATCATCTGCGCTCTGAATGTACTATCGAATTCAGTAGGTACGATGTTTATCTTGGAAATAGTTTGAGTTGGGTTGTACTTTAAGCTGTTGCATCCCATTTCACGATAGGTTTTGTAAAGATAGTTTTCAAGACTTGACCCTGTCAAATGTTGCACCAATTCTGTATAAAAGTAATAATGCAAATCACTGTAAACATACTTTCCTGGAGCAGTCACTGGCGAGTCGAGAATTTGTTTTTGGACAGTAGTTATATAATCGGCGTTTAAAAAAAGGTTATTAGCCACAGTTATCGTAAATGGCACTTTACTTTGATCTGAAAAAATATTGGTTTTCCACACTCTCGTATCAGGTTTCAAGACTTGGCTCCACAAAGACTGATTTTGTATCAATGACTTTTCATAATCTATGGTCTTGGTTGATTTTTTTCCAAATAACCTTTGGAAGAAATTAGGTCTTTTTATGTGTACCAAACATTGTTTTTCCAAATCAGGATACAATACCAAGGCTTTTTTTAAAGTAGCCACCGTATCTACAGCGTCTTTCCAAAATGGAATCCATGCCTTCAGCCCTGCCCTGTGCGTTAGTAAATCTCTTAAGATCAGATTTTCTTTATTGCTTCCTTTTACAGAAGGCACATATTGACCCAAGTTGGCATCCAAAGAAAGCTTCTGTTCATTCATCAGCTTCATAATGGCCAAAGTGGCTCCCATAATTTTGGTTACGGAAGCTAAGTCAAAAACATCGCTTTTTTGAGTAATACCGACTATCGAATGGTTGGAATTTGATTTTGGGCCATCACTTTTAAGTCCTTCCACGTTGTCCATCGCATCATCTACAAAACCTGCATATGCTTTGTTTTGCGACACCGTACCCACTTTTTCCGCTGCTTCGTAGGTGTGAAAACCGTATGCTTTGTGATAAATGACTTTACCATCTTTAGCTACCTGCAGTACACAACCTGGATAAGCTCGCTGCACTAATCCTACTTGTACCAATGAGTCCAAACCTTTTTGCAACAGTATTCTGTCGATTCCAGCCAATTCCGGAATGGTATATTGAAGTCGTTGTATAGATGCTTTTTTTAGTCCACGGCCTTGCTTCAAATCTGAACTTATATCAAATGGAAAGGTGCCCGACATTGGAAGAGCACCAAATAGCATTTGCGGCAGTATCATCTCCGTGTAGCTACTTTGCTGATACGCCGTAACTAATGTGTTTACCTTCAATAACTCAGGTATTTTAGTCAAAATAAAAGGATTGCCTAATATACAGATAATAGCATTTGGCAATGTAGAAAGATCTTTTAGCACGGCTGTATTTTCAGGATTTAATCCATATTTTTTACTGGCTCTGATATCTACAAAATGGCCGGCAACAATCACATGTTCATATTTTGATATCGTGCTCAAAACTGAGTCTGCCTTTATCTTGGTCATCTCATGTGGTACTGCAAAATAATCTGCCTGTGTATAATTTTGCACCATTCTGTAAAAGTCAGATTCAGTTTGATAACCTAAAGAAACTACTGCTATTTTTTTAGTCAGGTCTTTGATGGGCAAAACATTGGTTTTATCCTGAATACAAGTGATACTATTTTGAGTGATTTGGTGATTGATGATGTCTGCTTCTATGGTATTGAGGTCAGCGATGAGTGATTCGATTTTTATGGGCTGATACCTGTCCAATCCTACCCAAGATTTGGCCATCAATATTTTTTTGACTTTATGGTTGATGACATTCATGCTTAATTTTCCAGAACTTATAGCGTCCTTTATGGCTTGTACAGCGGTGGGTACATCCATAAAAGTCTCAAGTATATCATTGCCTGCTAATAATGCCTTCACCATAGACTCGCCTTTAGGAAAATTTTTTACAGCACCCTTCATTTCCATAGCATCTGTAAAAGTAAGTCCTTCGAACTTGAGATCTTCTCTCAAAAGTTTAAATACAATGTTTTTTGAGAATGTAGAAGCCAGTCCCTTTTGAGATTCTAATGCCGGTACTTCCAAGTGAGCCGTCATCACGCCAGATAAACCTTGTTCGATCAATTTTTTAAATGGATATAACTCTACTTCATTGAGCCGTTTTTTGTCATGTGCTATTATAGGCAAATCGTGGTGTGAGTCTACCTCTGTATCTCCGTGTCCTGGAAAATGTTTTGCCGTACACAACACTCCTTGGCTTTGCATACCTTTCATCATAGCCAACCCATTGGTAGCAACTACCTCCTTGTCTGAACTAAATGACCTAAAGTTGATCACCGGATTATTGGGGTTATTATTTACATCTACTACGGGTGCATAATTGATATGTACCCCAATACGTTTGCATTGTTTGCCTATTTCCTTGCCCATGCGCTCGATCAGCTCAGGGTTTAATTGCATGGCTCCTATGGTAGCGGCATAAGGAAATCTATCTGTGCTATCCAACCTCATCCCTAAGCCCCACTCAAAGTCCTGTCCAATGAGCAATGGAACATCCGAAAGCTCCTGCAATTCATTGGTAATTTGTGCCTGAATCGTCGGATTGCCTGCAAAAAATACAATCCCGCCTATTTTATACTGACTGACCCATTCCTTAAGTTGCAGTATGTTGTGAGGCTGGCCAGAATAGTTACCCCGAGGCATGAGCAGTTGGCCTATTTTCTGATCCAAGGTCAAACTTTTAAAAACAGAATC